>CAZBKZ010000039.1:0-23455 GCA_964492615.1 uncultured Syntrophomonadaceae bacterium
GATGATATGGATGTCCGCCATAATTCAAAGGAGTAAAAGCAAGATTAACTTCTCTACCCTGCTTTTTGGTATATCTTCTTACCCCTTCAAGAATTTGAGTTGCCATAAAAGTATCAAGTCCGCTATTAGCATGTAAACCATGGTTTTCGGTACATCCAATCGGCAAGAATACTATGTCATTTTTTCTTCTCTTCTCTAAAGCTTTTACCCTGGGGGTATTCTGAATATACGTTCCGGCTTTTCCCAGTTCAGGAGCAGAAGGTATTTCATATTCTTTGAGTATCTGATCTATCTCTTCTTCAGTTTTGTCCCATATTTCCTTTTTTAATCGTCCAACAGAATTATCTTCAAATTTAATAGCCGGATTATCCGTATAGAGCCATTGTTTATCTTTATCAGCCATTTATAATCCTCCTTGTTACTTTCAACAAAAATTAAGTATTCTTTTCTGTATCAAATCCTGCATGTAATTTTGCATTCTTTACGATTCGTTCCGAGCTGAACTATATTTTCTATAACCTCATCAATATTAATTTTCTTTGTAATCATTGGCAGCATATCCATGCCATCACCCATTGATTCAATCACTCTGGTAAAATTTCCATGCCCGGAATGGCCCTGTGCACCAATAATACTTGCTCTCCTGACCTGCAACACTTCACCATTTACAGGCATACTTGCATCAGCCCTTGCGACTACTACTACTTTACTGTTCAACACTCTACCTTCCCAAATCATCTTCTCAATTAATGGATATACGGTTGTTGGCAATCCGGTTGCTTCAAGATATAAGGAAGCTCCCATCCCATTGGTCAACTCTAAAACCCTTTGAATAGAATCCTCTTTCAAGGGGTTTACTATACTGTCTGCACCAAGCTTTTTTCCTATCAATGCCCTTTCTTCCTCAGGTTCAACTATTATAATTTTTGCTGCACCCTGCCTCTTTAATATTGCGCATGCGGCTAACCCTACCGGACCGCCACCCATTATAACCACGTTATCTCCCGGGCAAATACCTCCACCTCGTTCAATAACTGCATTGTATGCAACACTGGTCGGTTCAACTAAGCTTCCTGCGTAGAAGATGTCATCTCCCTGATACACATTTTCCAGTGGTTTTAAATTCCATATTACCTTTGACGGCAATACTATATACCTGGCAAATGCACCGTTAATATTAAAGCCAATCTCATCTAACCTTTCACAATGATTCGGATAGCCATCGGCACATGGCTTGCATTGCCCACACCAAATCATTTCCTCAGCACAAACAATTTCTCCGCCTTTATAAGGCTTATTAGTCCATTTATCAAAAGCATTATCACCCGCCGCTATAACTACACCTGAAAGCTCATGACCTAATATTACCGGGAACCCGGAAAGGCCGGGATAAAGCATATAACCTTCTTCGTCCTGCTGAGCCAAATGAACATCTGAGCCACAGATTCCACATGTTTTCACTTCAATCAGCACTTCACCAGGTCCGGGGTTAGGCACTGGATATTCAATCACCTTCATACGCGGATTGCGCCATACTTTGCTTCCCTGGTAAGATTGCATCTTAATAATATCCTTAGGCCCAATTTTATAACCGGGCCTTGGATCCCAGTCTGCGAACAATGTTACGCCATCCATAGTATCTTGCATGTAATCAACTCCTGTCAGATTAAGTAACTGCAAACGTTTGCAAATTTTCCATAAAAATTAAACTGCCCTCGTTGTTCCCCTTATAATTAGTTGTGGTTCTAAAACATGCTGGTATTTGTGATCGCTGTTTTGTTCACTGCCGGTTACCCTATTAAAAAGAATGTTGGCTGCAGAAAAACCCATTTCATATTTAGGTTGAGCTATTGTTGTCAAATTTATCTTAGGTAAAGATGCAAATGCAATATCATCAAACCCAATTACTGATACATCTTGAGGAACACCGTAACCGTTACTTTCCAAGGCTTCAATAATGCCAAGCGCAATAATATCGTTTGCAGCGATTAGACCCGTCGGCACTCTTTTAGTTTTTACTAACTCCATAGCCGCTGTATAACCACTCTCTCGCTTGAAACTGCTGCTTTTAACCATGCTTATATCCATTTTTATACTGTAACACTTGAGAGCATCCATGTAACCCTTGATCCTATCGCGGTTGCTGATCGAATTCTCACTGCCACCAATGAACGCAATATTGGAATGACCTAATTTTATAAGATGCTCTGTAGCTATATATGATGCTTTTATATTATCAACAATTACAAACATTTCATTGGGGTCCCCGGACATACTGCTGATATAAACAACGGGAATGTCTAACTTCTCTTTCTTAATTCTTTCATGTGTACCCTCTTCAACAGGGGCCATTATCAGTCCCTCTACTCTTTTTTCCTGTAAAGCTCTGATGTAAACCAGTTCTTTCTCGCTTTCCCAGTTTGAATTACACAGGAAGACATTCCTTTTATTGAGACTGGCAAAATCTTCTATCCCGCGCGCGACCTCTGGGAAATAAGGGTTGGTAATATCAGGAATAACCAGGCCAATCATGTTAGTACTTTTACTCACCAAACCTCTGGCAATCGCATTGGGAGAATATCCTTGTTCTTTTGCAATCCTTACTATTCTGTCTCTCGTTTCAAGCTTTACCCCTGGTATATCATTTAATGCTCTTGATACAGTTGAATAAGAAACATTTGCGATTTTTGCTATATCTTTTATTGTCACACTCATACATTCTTACCTTCTCTTAAGCGCATTTGAGTTTTATACTTTCAGTATATAAAACGTTTGCAAAGCAGTCAATATAATAATTTATTTCTACCATTTCAAACCGTATTAATTGATAAAAATATGTTTTTTTAACAAAACCAACCATCTTATTAATGTTTTCTCCTTAAGGAGACCGTGTCTTTAAACTGAATTACTCATGAATAATTATAGTTTTATTTAACCATTATCCTGTATCCACAGGTAAAGGTTTCCCCTGGGTTAAGTTTAAGCAAGCCTTCTTTTTCTGTTAATTCGTGCGAATCGGTAAAGGTTGAATCAATCCCGTACCAAGGTTCTATACAGACAAAATGAGATTCCCCGAAAGACCAGATCCCCAGGTATGGGAATCCCTCATACTCTACCCTAACCGCTTTATTGTGATTGTGACTGCACATTTCAACCCAGTTCGATTTTGTCCCTTCCAATACTATAGCCCCTCTATCGAAAAGGCTATGGGACAACCTTATCTTTCTTGATTTATTTAAAAATTCTTCAGACTTTCCTGTCAACAAAGCACCTTCTTTTATTCTTCTTTTAACGGTTTCGTTTTTTTCAAAAACCAACAGATAATCACTAATGTTTTCATCGCGATATAAGGGACACTGAAAAAATGGATGAGCGCCAATGGAAAAAAGCATACTACCCGTATCAAGATTTGAAACCTCAAATATTATGCTTAGTGCTTCATCTTCAAGGGTATAGCGAATTCCCAGTTCAAACTTAAAAGGATATTGCTGCAATGTATTATGATTATACTGGGCTTGATAAGAAAGCATGTCCACTTTTTTTTCAACCATAACAAATTTCAACTGGCTGCCAAAACCGTGTAAACCCATTTCGTAAGATTTGCCTTGATAGGTATAACGGTCTTCCGGAAGACTTCCTACTACAGGAAACAGCAGGGGTGAATGACCGGAATAATTATCTGTATTATCCTGCCAAAGATAATCTAACTGTTCATCACACCTCTTTAAACTAACTAATTCTGCACCTGCTAATTTAACTGCAGCTTTTATCTTTCCATTTTCAATAGAATCAATCATACCAGCACCCCTTTACCCTCATCATCTTGATATCTTGTTATTGAACACACTCCCTCCTGGTTTAACTTTATTTAAAGTGCAGCAAAATAATACTTACTTTATCAGCTTTTTTCATGGACAATATTATATAAATTTCGGCTAACCTCAGCCGGTTTAGCTGCCTGTATAACATTTCGGCCATATACTATACCACTGGCTCCGGCAGCCATTTGCAAGGCTGCTTTTTGATAAACTGCTTCTTCACTATCAAGGTCTCCACCAAGCACCCAGATCGGAATTTTTACTGCTTTCACCAGGCGGCGCAGTCCATCTTCATTAACATAAGGTACTTTCAGGGCTGCCGCTCCGAGGTTTTCTAAAATTCGGGCAGATTCTATTATTACCTGGTTCTTGTCTTCATCCTCCATGAAAGGATTACCGGGTAGCGGTTCTGCAATTAGCGGAAGTCCGTAAGATTCGCAATTTCGGATCGCCGCGGCTGCCTGAGCATAGCAAAGCGAGTCAAACTCGGACGAAAATGAAGCAAGGCAATAAACCATCATAGCCTCAGCTCCCAGGGAAAGCGCTTCTTCCGCACTGCACGCCAGGAATTTGTCCATTCGGCTCAGGGGCAGGTGAGGCGAAAAAAGCCGGGGGCCACTAAACCAGTCGGCTCGAATGATTAATGCAGGGCTGCCCGGATTGTGGAAAATATGAGCAATAAGTTTTGCCCGGCCTTTACTGAGCAATATAGCATCTGGCGAACCGAGTAAAACTTGATCCAACGTCTCTGCCAGATTAAAAGTGCCTGTTGAAGGGCCCATTAAAAAAGCATGATCAGCGGCTACTATATAGCTTTTACTATCTTTGGCTTCCATTAAATGACTTAACCTGATTTGACTCCCGTTCATCGGTCATCCCTCACAATCATACCATGATCTTCAGCTATGAACCGAGCTACGGCAGAACGGTATTGCATAGTTCCCTTTTCCACGGCTGAGCGCGGTAGGATTACCGCATCCACTCCCATCTCTTCTGCCGCCGCAAGGGGAATTTCAAGGTAAGGAGCTGCAGGTTTATCCAGGTAAAGAGATTCATTCAGCCTGATCCAGGCGATTACCGGCAAACCTTGATTATGCGCCTGCGTGGTAACATCGGAAAGAATTCTTAAAGACTCTATCTCAACTTCATCTTCATAGCCTGCCGCAAGGTCAACTACACTGCCATCTCCACCTAAAGGAGCTACGGCAGCAGGCGCTAACAGAGGCCTTACCTGATGTTCACTCCATTCGGTTAAACGAAAGAGCAGCAAAGTACGATTTCTTCCTGCCGCAATATCTGCAACAGCAGTTGTTACTTGATGAGGATAAAGAAGCAGCGCAGCAGGTTTGAAGTCAAGCTTAAAACCCGAAGTTAAATCAAATAACTTCGTACCTAACCCGGAAAAGCGGCTCAACCTGATTTTAATACCCGTCATATTCAATCTCCTTCTGTTATTGTGTTGTTACAATTTAGGGATTGGAAGAGCTCTGTCCTGTATAAACTCTTTTATCTCTACCGTTGTTGGCAGCCCTTTTCTTCCTCCAAGGCGGGTCGCTTTCAGAGCAGCATAGGCATTGGCAAAAAGTAGCTTTTGTGATAACTGCCAGCCCCGTAATTCACCAAACAAATAAGCACCATGAAATGCATCTCCGCAGCCGGTTGTATCCACCACATCAACACTTACTGCAGGAGCATGAGCACTCAGCGAATTTTCACGAGCCCAACTGCCGGCTTTACCATCTGTAACAATAACCGAACGCGGGCCGGCTTCCTGCAACTTTTTAAGACAGTCTTCCACGTTGTCTTCACCAGTCAACATGCGCGCGATTCCCAAGGTTGGCATAAATATATCTATTCGATCCAGTATCTCATCTAGACCTGGGAAATAAACTCCGGCATCAAGAGCTACCCTGACCCCGTTTTCTTTTCCATAACTGGCAGCCTGAAAAGCAGCGTCGATAAAACCGCCATCCAAATGAATAAGCTTTGCTCCAGACAAACATGCCTGAGTAAGCTCTTGCTCAAGCATTAACGCACAGCCTGGATGGAAGATGATACTGCGACAGCCCGTACCAATATCAACAAGGATAAAGCTCAGGGGAGTGCTGCCGGATTGATCCACCATTACATTTTGCAGCACACCCTCAGCATCAAGATCATCGATGATCCAGCGCCCAAACTCATCCGAACCTACTTTACCGGCCCACATTGTTCTCTCTCCAAGGCGGGTGAGAGCAGTAAGAGCATTGGCCACCGGACCACCAATCTGACGATCGAATTCTTGCATAAAAGTAAACCCATCTGGTTCGGGGAAAGAGGGAACCTGGCCAATTAAATCCACAGTGGCAATTCCGATTCCGAGAACATATTTATCCATTTAACCCAACCCCTTTGAGCTGTTCAATACACATCTCCAGCACCTGACTATAGTTCCCCGGCACAAGAGCAATATGTTGTGTATAGATTCGGTTCAGTAGATCCCTGACGTTATCAGCTTTGATAAACATTGTTGGCCAATCCATGAGCAGTGGTTTTAATTCTTCCCTTTCTACCAGTTCCACTGTTTCGGCAGCCATCCAGTAACCAAACTTTTTGGGCCCCATTGCTAAAACCGTTGCTTCGGCCAGCGCCGGGCTCAGGTAATCGATTCCGTAAGAACCACACTTGCCCTGGATATTATTAACAATACGAATACGCTTCAAATTTTTAAGCTGATTCGTACTGCGTGCAGCGTACCATGTAGATGCTCCTCCACAGTTTTGCACAGCCAGGACATTGTCATTAAAAAATGGCATTATAATATCACCGAAGAAAGGAGAAATACCAGAAAGACGATGAAGCAGGAACCCGGACAAAGCAGCGTAAAAATCTCCTTCACAAGATACGGGAATAATCTTCTTTTCTCCTTCCACATCTGCCGGCGCGGGCAGGAAGGAAACTGCCATACAGAGAGCACCATGAATATCCGAAAACTCAGGTTGGCACTGAACTGACAGGAAATCAATGCTCTCTTTTTCTGCCAGATCCTTCAGCGCCAGATAATAGCGAACCTGCTTTTCCAGGACAGGGCTCACGTTTTCTGGATATTCTATTGTAGCTTTCTGCAGCTCCTGCAAAAATTTGTCAACACGCTCCCTGTCAAGCCTGGATGCTTCATGCAAAACCAGGGAACCATCCACAGGTATTATTTCAATTCCAAAGTTCCTGAGAATATCCGCGGAACCAGGTTCAGCATAATGCATACCCATGCTAAAACTACCAATTCGGCCTGCCCTTACAGAACGCAATGAAGCAAAGAGTTTTCGAGCCCTGATCCTCTCGATAAATAATTTTACTGGCCCTTCTTCCCCAAAGGATACCTCACACTCTGCTCCCAAAGCAGTCAGTTCGCCGCGCATCGCCAGTGGACCAGATAAGGCAAACGGTGCAAATACCAGTAGAGGCAGCCCGGTCATGGAGTAGATAATCCCTCCCCAACCGGGAGGAGTCCATCCGGGTAGATTAAGCAAAACCATCTCCACTCCAGCTTCTTTCATACGAGCTGCAGCGCCATAAACTTCTTCCCGCCGCTCAACCACTCCTAGATCTATTATTGTTACTTCCTTCAGCATTTCTAATGCGCTGCTGTGATTAAAGCTGTACTGTTCCCGCAGATCCATTCCCTTGGTTTCCTGGAAGTTGGTATAGAACTCTTCACGGGGATCAATTAAAGTAATCAATCCCACAACAACAGGTAATTTTTTATCATTGTTCACTTTTCATCACCCCTTTATATTGGTAAAATCAAACCGGCGATATTCATGATCCAGCTCTAACTCAATCGACATCCTCCCCGTAGAACTGCATTTTATAAGGCTGGAAGCCAGCCCCTCACCATTGACCCGGATCACTGCCTGAGAGGTAAATGTACAGAGTTTCAACAGGGTTTTACCCTGGCCTTTAATCAGGCAACTCACCTTGTTGGCCTCTACAATAAATCTCTTAGCATTAATGCCTGGCACAGCATCAATGAGCAGCTCATTATCTTTATAAATTTTCAGATGCCCGGCAGAGGCCTTTACACTATACTCGCATTCAGCTAGGCGAACCCGCTTAAGAACAGCTTCCCCGGGCATATTTATCGAGCTAAAACGAAGCCCGCCATCCAAATCAACATCAATCAGCTCCTCAACTGCCGGAAGAAGGAGAAGCGCACCCCATGTATAATACGAATCAGATCCCGTATTACCCATGTAGCCATCGTCAGATGATTCAGCTTTTGCCCTTACATCACAGCCCATTCCACTCAAGGCATTATAGTTTTCGTGGCAATGACCATAGAGTTTCCATTCGTGCATAAATAGCCGGTAACATTTCTCAGCGACTTGCGAGGCTACGTCATCAAAGCCATATTCTTTTAATCCCAGATAAACTAAATAATTTAAAGGGGGCCAGATCCTGCCGCGCCAATAAATCTGCTCACTAAAAGCCGGATCCTTTTTGCTAATCGCCGGGAATATATAATCACCCCAAAAATGCTCCTCATTAAGTAAATATTGCTTAACCATTTGTTCAGCCTGTTCCCGGGAAGCAAGCCCGCCCATCATTGGAAAGAAAGAAGCAGGTGAAATATGACTGGAAAAAGTACCATCCCAGTAGCGATCCAGGTATATCCCCTCTTTCTCTGACCAGAGCAACTGGTTAATTCTTTGCCGAACTGCATCGTATTCGCTGTTCAAAGTCCGGCCTTTTTCTGAAAAACCTAACTCAAAAGCAATTTTTGCTAGGTAAAGAGAATCAGAGGCATATATGCTGGTCAAAAAAACACTGTTCAGATTCATTACACCACTCTTTTTGTGGAAAACCGCTTCATCAAACAGAGGGGAATTATCCATACCTGATTCACATTTTGCTCCGAAAAGAGTGCCTGCATCATTGCCAGGCGATGCTACTTCACTGTTTGAACCCCACTCAAGAAGGCCATCCTGATTACCATCCCGCGCCTGAGGCCACCACTGGTGCCATCTGACAAGATAGGGATACAGCTGTGATAAAAGTGCCCTGTTTCCATTTTTCAAAAATAATTTCCAGGCAACAAAGGAACCAAGAGGAGGCTGTGAACGATCACCAGATTTAATCGGGTACGCCACATAATTAGGAGGATATCCATCTTCGGTAAATACGTCATCCATAAAAAGCAGTTTTAAATTGCCTTCTGCTGCCGCCTGATTGTCACAGGAGTGTAAAACAGAAGAGAACAAACAATCCCACAAACCAAGAACCGGCCCCCTTACCTCTGGATCCAGCCCCATCTGACGCAGATAGAAATCTATCCAACGTCGTGTCACGGGTGTATAGAACTCACCATGTATCTCATCCCAGACTATTTGGGCATTAACCGCAGTATTAAGCGCCTCAATACTGCCGGAATAAATACCATTTGAAGCGGGGGAGGTTGATATATATGTCCGTTCAGCATTGTCTAGGTTATCAGTTACCTGGTTCAAATCAACATCACCATTCTGAGTTGCACAAAATGTCAATGGTTTGCTCCCGTCAAAAAGCAGAACTGCTACCCGGCCCTGGCCGGTAATACCATTTAACGGCTCCTCTCTCTGCAAAGCTTTAATTAACCCTGTTTCATCAGCATAGACTCCTTTTTCCTCATAGTGTGATTCATATCCAGACCCTATAGTAAGGACAGACCCATCTTGAAGTTCAGCCAGGATTCGATCATCCGAAAGCGTTACCTCATCCTGGCTCCATAATTTTTCTAACTGAAGCACAAGCTTGATTGGCTTATCACCACAAGTCAAAGGTTGACATCTATAACTCAGCTCTCCTTGGCCAAAGGCGGTAGCAGAACATTCAAATTCATAGCCATTGAAAACAACTACCTGCCTGATGAATTCGCCGTAGGGAGCATGCGTCTTAATATATTTTATTTTGCCAGTATCACTTTCACTATCGGTAGAAAATAGAAATTGGGATGTGTATAACTTTTGATCCGGCATGTATATTGCCAGCCTCAGCTCATATTTTTCCGGTAATTTGATTAAACGGTTAAAACAGAGGCCGCTGTATGTATTCCAATTATTTGATACTCTACCCATCTTTTTGAACACCATCCTCAATGGTTTTATTTTCCATAAGAGGGTAGCCAAGAAAACAAAGCAAACCTGCCAGCATGAAAATTCCTGCTACCGGACCAGCCAACCTTACTCCCAAAGGATTAGCCTGAGAGTAACCAAACAATATAAACAAACCACTGATAATTAATGCAGAAAGCGCTGTTGATATTTTATGAAGTACACCTTGAACTCCGTAATACATAGCTTCCCGACGTCTACCGGTGCTATGTTCATCATAATCTACAATATCAGCCAGTATGGCATTCGGTAATACAAAAAGAGCCGAGAGAAATATTCCAACTATAAAAACATAAATAATTCCCTGGTAGAGTCCACTAATACCGGGAAGCGATCCAACAAAAAACATTAAAGGGAAAACAACTCCAAGTGAACCAAGAGCAAACAACATTACTTTTTTCTTTCCCCACCCACCAATTAAGCGTGAAACAAACGGTATGGAACCAGCCATCGCTATGAGACATATTCCAATTATTAAACCACTCATTCCTTCACTTTCTCTCATCATCAAAACCACTACATAGGGCATAATTGCCAATATTAACTCAAAACCCATCCTGAAAAATACAAAACCACCCATAAAATGAAGAAAAGGTTTATTCCTAAATGTGGCAGACAAAGCCTTAGAAAAGCTTAACTTCTCCTGTTTATTTTTTTTCCTGGTTATCTCTTTTTCACTGAAGCTTAATATGGGTAAATAATAAGTAAACAACATTACACCAATGATAAACCCCATCGTCAGGAAACCCCATCTGCTTACTATCAACCCGGAAAAAAAGCTGGCGAATATAGCCCCGATAATACCAAAGTATGCCATACTGGCAGAGAGTTTAATTCTCTCTGCATTTGTTACTGCTAATTCAGGTAAAAGAGCCTGATAAGGAACCATAATTAAAGTAGAAGTAAAAAATACCAGGTTATAAACAATAAAAAAGTAGACCGCGTTAATCAAACTGAGACCGTCTACCGGTGGGGTCCAGAGCAAAACGAAAAAAATGGCTAAAAATGGGGTGCCTATTACAATTAATGGTGTTCTTCGCCCCCAGCGTGTATCTAAATTATCACTCCAGTTTCCAACTAAAGTATCAGTAATACCATCAATCAGGCGCATCAGACCCAGTGAAATACTAAAAGCCAGGGGTGTTATTAACTGGTTACCTTCGCCTTCAACTCCCACATAGAAATAGAGCAGCCAGGCTCCTGCTGCAACAAACACCAGGTTTGCCGGAAATGACCCGGCACCATACAGTACCTTTAGTTTCAATGATAACTTTTCGCTCACTTTTTAATACCCTCACCTTTGTTATGACATCAGGAAAAGGAAATATTAGTTAATGGAAACGTTTGCAAAACAGGTAAAAGAAAATATAGTATTATTCTCTAATAATTTTAAATTACCTGCATAACTATAAAATATATTAAATTTTTTATAAAAACGATAAATTAACCAGACTGCAAACTATTAATGCATTTGAAAAAGCGTAAAAAAATTTTAAGCTATAGAAATTATTTAGATGTATAATTCTTAGTAAAGGTATATATGCCAGCTGACAGCAACGTGAAAGCAGGGAACCAAATTAATGTAAATGCAGCATGCCTGGTTAAAAACACCAGTAACATTTAAAAAAATGAAAAGGATTGATTACTTTATGGCCAAGGTTAAGGTTGAAGCAGGGATATGCGGTTTTGTTTCAGAAATTGTGGCAAAGCAGAATAGTAACCGGAAAGTGGAACTGGAGATTCAAAGCAACTGCCCTCATGTGCAATCATTGGCTGAAGAATACACCGAAACTGAAGGCATGAATGAGGTTTTTGCGCCGTACGGTGAATCCGAACTTTTTAAAAAATCGAAGCTGTATATAAAACATGCTGCCTGCCCGGTACCTACAGCTATCATGAAAGCCATTGAGGTTTCCTGCAGCCTGGCTCTGCCTTCAGATGTAAAAATGGAAATTAAAAAGGAAAATGAGTAATGTAACCAAAAAAGAACCTGTTTGTAATACTGCTGTAATCTTTGGAATTTATAATATAAGTGAGTTGACCCCCTCTTTTTATATATTTTAATTGAGCACAGCAACCAAGCTGTGCTCTTTTTTTATGGGCGCTTATTGCCTATGCTTATTATCTGCAGGAGTTGTATCGATGGCAACTTTATGGTTATATTATGTCCACGCTTTTTCCCTGTTAGTCGCATTGGTTTTTATAATATTGTTCTACCTGGTTCTTGTAGCCTGACATAAAAAAGAAGGGTGTTTCAGTTTTGAATGGTTACTGCACAGGCTAACTGGTTAACAACACTGTAAAAGAGGTTGACCAAGACTGAAAACATATTGATGGTTAAAGCCATCTATCATCCCTGGCCCTTATAAAGCACCCTTAAGCATACTCACTTCAGTTTAAGATAAATGTTATAATGAAAAACCAGAAACAAATGGAGGTGCTTTTTATTATGGGCAAATCACTTATCCTGGCAGAAAAACCTTCTGTCGGTAAAGACCTGGCGCGTGTATTAGGCTGCCGGAATAAAAATAATGGGGCTTACGAGAACAATAAATATATTGTTACCTGGGCCCTGGGGCATCTTGTCACCCTGGCCGATCCCGAGGATTACGGTGAAAGATATAAAAGCTGGCGCATTGATGATCTTCCAATTATTCCTAACCCTTTTAAACTGACCGTAATCAGGGAAACAAACAGGCAGTATAACCTGGTTAAAAAATCTATGCACAGCAAAATGGTTAGTGAAATCATTATTGCAACTGACGCAGGACGCGAAGGTGAACTGGTTGCCCGGTGGATTATTAATAAAGCCGGGGTGAAAAAACCGCTGAAACGGCTCTGGATCTCTTCAGTCACTGATAAAGCAATTAAACAGGGTTTTGCTGCTTTAAAAAACGGCAGAGATTATGATAACTTATATGCTTCAGCAGAAGCCCGCTCCGAGGCTGATTGGGTCGTTGGCATAAATGCCACAAGAGCCCTGACCTGCAAGTTTAATGCACAACTCTCCTGCGGCAGGGTCCAAACCCCTACGCTGGCAATCATTGCAGATAGAGAAAATGAAATAAGCACATTTACTCCAAGGCCTTACTTTGGTATAACTGCCAGGGCAGAAAATTTTAATCTTACCTGGCAGGATCAAAAATCAGGACAAACAAGAACTTTTAGTCATGAAAAAAGGGACCGGATTTTTTCCGCTTTATCAGGTGAAGATGCCCTTGTAGTGGAAGTAAATAAATCATACAAGAAAAAGAGCGCTCCTATGTTATACGATTTAACCGAGCTGCAGCGAGAGGCAAACCAACTATTTGACTTTTCAGCCAGAGATACTTTATCTATAATGCAGGGACTTTACGAAAACCACAAACTGCTTACTTATCCCCGCACAGATTCACGCTATTTATCCAGCGATATGGCAGAGAGCCTGAAAGACAGAATCCGGGCCTGTGCTGTTGGCCCTTACCGTGAAGCGGCTAGTGCAATATTGAAAAATAAGATCAGCGCAAAACATAACTTTATTGACGATAAAAAGGTATCAGACCACCACGCTATTATCCCTACCGAGGAAACACCCTCACTTAACTCGTTAAGTATACGCGAAAAGAAAATTTACGACCTGGTAGTAAAAAGGTTCATGGCTGTATTTTACCCGCCTTATGAATATGAACAAATAACAGTAAAAGCTAAGCTTGGTGATGAAATTTTTACAGCCAGGGGTAAAACAGTGCTTAAAAATGGCTGGAAAGAATTATATTTAAACGACAGTGGAGACGAAGAAGAAAATAACGGGGTGAATGAAACACCATCTGATCAGTTGCTACCTGAATTAAGCAAAGGGGACAGGTTGAGTATTTCAGCCCTCAATAAGACAGGTGGTGAAACAAAACCTCCGGCCCATTTCAACGAAGGCAGCTTATTAAAAGCAATGGAAAACCCGGCAAAATACATGGCCGCCAAAGATAAAAGAATGATCAAAACTATTGGCAAATCCGGAGGGTTAGGTACTGTAGCAACCAGGGCAGATATTATAGAAAAATTGTTTAACAGCTTTCTGATTGAGCTGCGAGGCAAGGATATCTATATTACCGCCAAGGGCAAACAGTTGCTAGAACTGGTGCCTGAAGACCTTAAAACCCCGGATCTGACGGCAGAGTGGGAACTGAAGTTAGAAGCAATTGCCAGGGGAGAGCTTTCCAGGGATAGCTATGTTGCCGAAATGAAGGAGTATGCCGGCATCCTGGTTAACCAAATAAAAAACAGCGATAAGATATTCAAACATGACAACCTCACCGGTAACAGGTGCCCGCAGTGTGGCCAGTACATGCTCGAAGTAAAAAGCAAGAAAGGGAAAATGCTGGTCTGCCAGGACCGCGAATGTGGTCATCGCGATCTGGTGGCCAGAACTACTAACGCCCGCTGTCCCCAGTGCCGGAAGAAACTTGAACTCAGGGGTTCCGGAGAAGGCCAGTTATTCGTATGCCCGTGCGGCTTCAGGGAAAAATTATCTGCTTTTGAAGCAAGAAAAAAACAACAGGGACAGAAGGTTTCAAAAAAAGATGTTTCAAAATATTTAAAGAAACAAAACCAGGTTAAAGATGAACCGATTAATACTGCGATGGCCGAAGCTTTAAAAAAGTTGAAGGATAAATAAAAAAGATATAATATTTTTACAATCTATTTATACACATTTTTCTAGTGAAACACACAGGGGTTAAGGACGGACCATAAAAGGTCCGTCCTTAACCCCTGAATTTGCTTAAACCGTTTGTTAGCTAACCTTTACAATCATTGCTGCAGCTGTATCTCCGGCAGCACAACCGGCCACCATCGCATAGCCACCGCCTTTTATAACAGTCTCTTCGATAGCCTCAATCAGCAATCTTCCAGCTGTAGGAGCCTGGGGATGGCCAAACACCATTGAACTTCCATAATTATTGAAGTTATTAGCATCGATCCCCAGCTCTTTAGCCAGGTAAAGATCATTGGCAATGAATGGGTTGTGATTCTTGATTGCGACAACATCCTGAGCTTTTAACCCAGCTCGCTCCAGGGCCATTTTAGCTGCAGGAACTGGAGCAGCAGGCATAAATGCTTTTTTAGCTCTGGCAAATCCATACGATATCAACTGGATTGTTACAGAACTATCGCTACTTAATTCTGTTGCTTTATCTTTATCGGTAACCAGGATACCAACATTGCCATCAGCCGGGTGAGTCTGAGCACCAAAAGTATGAATGCCTCCTTCCAGTACCGGCCTCAACTTTTTGAGGGCTTCCATAGAAGTCTTCGAGACTCCTTCATCTGTTTCAATCAGTTTTGTTTCCTTGCGTGATACTTTTACCTCTACAGGAAACATATAACGCTTTTGAAATTCACGATCGTTAGCCATTGCATCATCATATTGCTCATAACGACGCAGGGTAAGTTCATCCGCCTGCTCACGGGTAAACCCTTCTTCCCTGGCTACGTTTTCTGCAGTGTTGATCATACCCAAACCGGTGGCAGGATCACATCTCATGTTATCCATATTCCAGTTTTCAGCTATTACTTCCCCTCCCGGTCCCATCGGGTTAGGCCAGATTGTGTGAGGACCATTGGAAGTACGGTCTACCATTAAGCAATACGCAGTGCCGATATTGCCCATTTCAACTGCCATTCCGGCATTAAACAGCGCTGTAGTTGAAGTTGCACATGCCTGCATCAGCGTAATACCGGGAATATCAGGGGCCCCCATCTGAACAGCAGCCCATGTCGATCCAAAAAATACCCTTTGCTGCCCAATAGTTATACCAAGATAAAGGTAATCTAGTGTTTTTGCCGGATCAATTCCCCGCTCGGCAAACCAACGTTTACTGGTTGCCGCGCCGAAATCAATAGCATTTTCATTTTGCAAACTCCCCTGCCATTTACTAAACGGCGTACTATAATAACCTTTATAAGGGATATATGCTTTACTGAACATAATTATGCTCCTTTCTTATTTGCCTTTAAACTCAACCGGGGTCCCAGGAGGAGTCGAAAGACCAGCCAACGCATCTTCTGTAGCAAAAATTTCATGTAACTTTTGCAGTTCCAGCTCAACAGCCTCTTTAATTGAGACCTTCGATTGTGCATCAATCAGTTCGTTAGCCATATTCAAAGCGACCGGAGCTTTCCTCTTAATTATTTTAACTAATTTAGCAGCAACTTCAGAGTCAACTCCTTCCGGCTCCTGACCAGCAAGCAGGCGTTTGACGTTATCATCGCTAAAAGCAGCTTTCATCACTTCCAGATTTTTCGGAAGCTCCCGCGGAGAATATTTATCAAACTTACCTTTTGCAACCAACTCTTTTATTGCTGCTTCAGTTTGGGCCGGCTCAACCAGTTTTGTAACGACCCCCATCTGATAGGCTTCTTCTGCTTTGATTCCTTTTCCTGTAAATACAAAGTATTTTGCTAATTCCCTGCCCAGGTGCCTTTCAATCCTGATCATTCCGCCAAGTCCAGGGAAGATTCCAATATTGGTTTCAGGAAAACCAAATGTTCCGTTCCGGGTTGCAACTATAGCCTGGCAGGCAAAAGCCAGCTCACTTCCACCACCCAGGGAAAGCCCATCAAGCAAAGCTATGGTTAGCTTCTCCGAATTCTCTATCTTTAAAAGAAGATCATGACCTTCACGAGTAAACTCGTATGTTTTATCAACTGTATTGTTTTTTATGTTATCAACAAAGAACTTAATATCAGCTCCAGCGACAAATGCTTTCCCAGCGCCACTAAAAACAATACCCTTTACTGAAGGATCTTTTTCGGCATCATCAAACCTTGCTGTTAGCTGCTCTGCCACCAGCGGATTTAACGCATTCATTGCCTCAGGTCTATTAATTGTTATATAAGCAATATCATCTTTAACTTCCAAATCGACAAAATTAAATTCAAAAGGCTTTCCAAGCTGCTTCTGTTTTTCCAGTAGAGCAGGCATTTTAAAATCGGAATGCCTTTCACTCATATCTTTAACTAACTGATAGGCCTTTTCAACTCCAACCCGGTTAATCAGTTCGAAAGGACCATAGCGCCAGCGCAAACCAATCTTGGCGCCACGATCTGTATCTTCAATACTGGCTACACCTTCTTCAACCATTGTTGCGGCAACACCCATTACAGTTGCGTACATACGATCAGCAACAATATCAATTTTTGAATCGTCCACTTCGCCACTTAAGTCCCAATCTTCACCAGATTCAACTTGTTTTTTTAGAATATCGGGAGCTGCATAAAAAGGACCTATCTCTTTACTCAACGTATTGGCTGAGTGGAGGGCAATAGGCACTCCGGTAACATTGATCAACTCAAAAGTTCCCATTCCGATACCGAAAGCTTTTTTAGAAGCAACTTCGATTGTAGGTATATTAGCAACACCTTCTTCGTAAATACGAATTGCTTCAACATACCAGGGAATAAAGAAGCGGTTAACTGCAAAACCGGGAGAATCTTTAACCAGAATAGTGGTTTTACCATGTAATTTGCTGATCAGCATTGCTCTTTCAATTGTTTCCTCGCTGGTACCTTCATGCGGAATTATCTCCAACAGCCGATTTTTAGCGGGGTGATAGAAATAATGCATCCCTATTACTTTGTCAGGTCGGTCAGTATACTTGGCCAGATTCTTTACATAAAAACTAGATGTGTTTGTTGCCAAAATTGTTTTTTCAGAGCAAATTTTATCAAGCTTTGAAAAAAGATCACCCTTAACTTTTTCATCTTCAAAGACTGCTTCAAGAACCAGGTCAGCATCAGCTAACTGTTCAAAATCTGTTGTACCCACAATATTACCCATAATAAGATCAACCTGATCGGGAGAGAAGATCTTTCTTTTAACGCCCTCTTCCAGAGTATTTCTTATTCCAGACAAGCCTCGTTGCACAAACTCATCTTTGATATCAAGAAGAACAACCGACAATCCTTCCTGAGCCATTTTCTGGGCTATACCGCTACCCATATTCCCAGCTCCAACAATTCCTACTTTTATTGACCTGTCCACAAAAATATCCTCCTTTAAATATTGTTATAAACATAGATGCCAAAACAGTTAAACATTAAATATATGCAATTTCCCCCACTCTGGATTAAATATTCCCTTCATTATCGATCTGTGCCAACCCAGGCAGGCCAGGTCAATAAGCCAACTAAAGTAATAATACAGACTAAGCATGATGCCCTATAATGGAGTCAGTATTACAGAAATGCTCGAAATCAGGCAACTTCTTCTAGACATCCGGCCAATCTCATGGCGCTAATTCCAATTATTGATTGAGCATAAGTTCACACTGCTTCGTCTGCTTAAATAACTTTGGACACAACCAAACCTCCCGAATTTCGCCCCAGAATACTTTATCTTGCCATAAAGCTTGGCAAAAAAGTAGCAATCTGCGGAAAAGCCATTATCAGTGCAGAAGAAACTATTAACGCTATCCAAAACGGAATTACACCACTGAATACCGTTTCAAGTTTGATCTTTGTTATTCCGGAAGTAACAACACTAACCACACCAACAGGTGGGGTGAGGAAACCAATCAAAATCATGAGAATGCTGACTATCCCATACCAAATTCCGTCATATCCGGCATTTATAATAAGCGGGTAGAAAAGGCTGGTATAAATAACCAGTGTAGCCATCGCATCCATAAAAAAGCCGGAAATGAAATAAGCAGCAAAGATTGTAATAAGCAAAAATAAAGGAGGCATATCAATCATATAACTGGTTAAAACAATAGGAATTTTTGATACTGAAATAAAATTACCAAATACTACTCCTCCAATTACAATAACCATAAGCATACCAGTTACTTTTATAGTGTCGTAAAAGGCACTAAAGAAATTCTTAATTTGCATCCTTCTTGTTAATAAAGCAAAAACAAGCGCAAGGAATGCTCCCATCGCGCCACCTTCAGTCGGAGTAAAAACACCCAGATAAATACCACCCATTGTAAACAGGAAAATCAATGGTACTGGCCAGATTGGTTTTAATGAATTTATTCTTGCTTGCATGGGTGCTTTTTCTTTACCGGGAGCCAGTTCAGGTTTAAACGAAACCATAAGGTATGCAGTAAATGCAAGTAAAGCTGCAGTTATAATACCGGGAATAACTCCGGCAATTAAAAGCTGACCAATTGATTCCTCTGTCAACACACCATAAATGATTAGTACAGAACTTGGTGGAATTAAAATACCAAGTGTACTTCCAGAAGCCACACTCCCTGCAGCCAGACTATCCTTGTAATTTAAGCGTCGCATTTCCGGAACAGCAATTGCAGCGATTGTTGCAGTGGTTGCAATAACTGAACCAGATACCGCTGCAAAAACAGCACATGTGACTACAGCGGCTATTGCCAGCCCACCTTTTATATGACCCAGCCAGCTGTCGAAAGCCAGAAATATATCTCTTCCCATTCCAGCTGAGCCAATAAACATACCCATCAACGTAAACATGGGAATAACACTCAAACTATAACTATGTGCGTTGTTAAAAAGATCAGTACCGAGTTTTGCCAAGGCTGCAGAAGGGCTTATAATTGCACCATAGCCCACTACACCAACCAGAAGCATAGCGAAACCGATTGGCACCCTGAGCAAAATCAGTACAAACAACAATATTACCCCTAATAAACCTATCAGCTCAGGATTCATCCACTTCTTCTCCCCTTAATTTTTTAATTGATAATACCAGGTCCCACAATAATGCGATTACCAGAAACAGCATTCCAGCAGCAGCCAAATAAATCCAAGGATGAATCGGCCAACGCAAAACACTTGTAAACTGTCCTACAGACTGAATCCTCAAGGCATACTTTAATGTATGCCAAAAAGCAAGAGAAAACATCCCAATTCCAATAACAGCGCTAAAAAGGTCTAGGATACCCTGAATTTTTAAGTTGAATTTGGAATAGAGAAGAGTGATAAATAAATTTTCCTTCTTAAACTGGGAAACTGCAAAAGCAAAAAAAACAGAAATTGCAAAAAGTAATCGTGTTATCTCAAAAGTACCGGAAATTGGTCGGTTGAAAAAGTATCTTCCCACTACATCTCCAACTGTTAAAAATAACATGATAAAGATAGCAAGTACCGCAACCCATGCCCCAATTTCGCTTATATTACCTGCAACACGTTTAACTATATTCATCTAGGACACCTCTTAAATAGCTCCGGCCTTTTACAAATATTAAGCAAAAGGCCGGAGCATTTATTTTACTGGTTACTCGTACTGATCGGCATACTGCAATACAAGTTCATATAGTTCCTGACCTGGCTTGCCTGCCGCTTCCAGTTCTGCAATCCATCCCTGAACAAGAGGATCTACTGCTTCATGGAAAGCTGCCAGATCTTCATCTGAAAACCTGACAATATTCAAACCTTCTTCTTCTGCCAGAGCCATTGCATGCTTAATTTCTTCATCATATTGTTTTCCAATTTTTTCAGGAAAAGCATCAAGTAATGCCATAATTGCTTCCTGATCCTGAGGTGCAATGCCATTCCAACGATCAATATTCATGAAGAAAATAAATGGAGTTGTGTATAGGTCAAGTTCAATTACAGTATCTGTTACTTCAATCAAGCGGAAAGAAATTAAAGCCGAAGGGGCCATGAATGAACCTGTAACAATACCACGATCCATTGAGTCATACAAATCGCTAACCGGTAACGTAACAGCTACCGCCCCAATTTCTTCAATAACATCGTTATAAATCGGACCGGGTGACCTTAACTGCAATCCCCTTAGCTCACTAAGCTCATCTGCGTTTCCCTTCATCAGCAAATGGCCAAGGTCTGAACCACCAAACCAAAGCTACATTGTGTCTGTAAATTCATGCTCTCTTAACATAGGTGTCATTTCTGCCGCAGTAAGGTTTGCCTGCAATGCGGAACTAAAAAGAAATGGATATTCAAGAATCTGGGCCATCGGGAAACGTCCTGCTGTATAAGCAGGCAGCACAAATCCCATATCAACAACACCGCTGACTACTGCATCATAAGTATCTCCGGGAGCTGCCAATGCATTCCCGGGGTGAATAATAATATTAATCCTGCCTTCAGTTGCTTCAAGAACATCTGCAGCAAATGGTTCAAGAACATTGGTGTGAAGGGGGTGCATAGCTGACATAAAGTGGTTAAGATGCAGCTCCATTGATGCTGCTTCTGGTGCCGGAGCTTCACCTTCACCATTCTCGGGATCATCTACTACCGCCCCGCCGTCTCCGCCACAGCCTACCGCCATTGTTACAGAAACCAACAGGACCAACATGATTAAAAAAAATTTTTTTACTTTCGTTGACATTTAAATCCTCCTCATTTAATTATGTTCTTACAAAAAATATGTAAACAATTTTGTCTTGCCGATCGCCTCCTTTACCTATCAATCCTCTTTCCTAACCTAATATAGATTTAAGTCATAGGTCTATTTATTATTGCTAAAAAAGGCTTGGCTAAAACATTTTAAAAGTATTTATCAAATATTTTGCAATTACTATGCCACTAATTTGCAATTAATGTGCCATATCTTACAATACCAAACAGTTCTTTGAAATACACTATTCTAACAAAGCATATGCGTAATTTGAATTTAAAATTTTGTTACACAATCAGTACATTTATTTAAAATGACTGCGTCACATGTATCAGATACAGTACATTCTTTCAATTTAGAACATTACCAGCATATTCTGGAATTAGAATTTTGCTTTTTGCTAACGACTAAAAGCATTTTGGGAATGGTTTTAAAGATATTTTGGCATATTATTTGCAATAAGCAATAAAGCATATAATATGCACAGCCACCGATAACACAAAAGACAGTTTAAACAACAATGTAAATGGGAGGGATAATAAAACAGGCATTACTAATTATTATATAACCACCAAATAATCGCAGAGGTGAATTATGTCGAAAAAGTATTTAGGCTTAATATTGGCAGCCGCAGTTCTGATTATTACAGCAATCATACCGCCTGCATACGATCTTACTATGGCAGGCAAGAACACCCTGGGTTTATTATTATCCGGATTAATTTTATGGGTTTTTAATGTAATACCAATCTCTGCCACAGCAATTTTACTTATTGTTCTGCAGCCCGTTTACGGGATTACCAGTCTTGGCGAAGCAATTAGAAATTTTGCCAGCCCGGTTGTTTTCTTTGTTCTCGCTTCTTATGGTCTGTCACTGGCAATTACTTCTACTCCTTTGGCTCATCGCATGTTACGAAAACTATTTTCTTTTTCAGGAAATGACTCAAATAAGATTCTACTAGTATTCATGATTACAACATGTTTCTTATCTTCATTTATGTCGAACGTTCCCGTTGCCTCGCTAATGATGGGCCTTGGCCTTGGAATATTGACTCGTATGAGCAGCGAAAAAAAAGACCTTAATTTCGGTAAAGTATTGATGATTGCCATTCCATTCGCCGGAATGATCGGCGGAATTATGACTCCTGCCGGCAGTTCCATCAATATTCTAGCTCTCAGCTTACTGGAAAGCTATACAGAAATCAGGGTTACTTTTTTAGAGTGGATGCTTTATGGCAGCCCAATCGCAATACTTATCCTTCCAATCAGTTGGTTTGTTTTAATTAAAATGTTTAAACCAGAAAATATCGATCAGCGTATCATTAGCGATTTTATGGATACTAATGCTAACGATAAACTGAGTACCAAAGAAATAAAAGTATTAGTTATAGTAACAGTTATAATTATTCTATGGATTGCCAGCACATGGATTGCAGCATTCGACTTAACTCTTATTGCCCTGCTTGGGTTAATCGCTTTCTTCCTGCCCGGTATTGAAGTACTGAGCTGGAAAGAATATCAAACTGGTGCCAGCTGGGATGCGGTTGTAATGATTGGAGGAGTTATATCAATTGGCACTGCTGTAGTCACTACCGGCGTTGGTGAATGGATGCTGGAGGCTTTAATGGGCAGCCTGACCCAGCTTAATCTATTCTGGTTGCTATTTGTTCTTGGAATAGCTTTAGCCATCCTTCACTTGCCATTACCTATTGCCCCGGCTATGGTTACTGTTTTCGCTGCGCCACTCACCGGTTTGGCAATAATGATGGGTATCCATCCTGCCCTTTTGATTGTACCTTTAGCCTTTTATTCAGGAGCATGCCTGATAGTACCTCTCGATGCTGTTCCGTTAATAACATATACCCAGGGGTATTACACAATGGGGGATATGTTTGTCAGCGGTGCAATAACTACTGTCATTTGGGTACTTATAGCCTCTGTCTGGATACCAATAGCAGGAAGAATGCTGGGAGTTTTTTAATTGCGTATTTAGACCTTGTTCCAGTAATCAATATTGCATTCGGGCCCGGAAATTAATCCGGGCCCGAATTTTAATAAAATGGAGCCGGCAAGAGGACTTGAACCCCCAACCTGCTGATTACGATTCAGCTGCTCTACCAATTGAGCTATGCCGGCATTAGTTTAATAGCAGTAATAATTATAACTTAGATTGTCAAACGCTTCAACCTGCTG
>CAZBKZ010000040.1:0-22665 GCA_964492615.1 uncultured Syntrophomonadaceae bacterium
ACTTGCCTTCAGGGTTTCAGATGTATCAAAAATTGATCGCATGTCCTGGGCAGAGGTCGATACGATTAAAGGGTTAAACACGGATGTGCCGGTAATCGGAGTGGTAAAATACAATGACAGGCTGGTTATGATTTTAGACTTTGAAAATATTGTTGCTTTTGTTATGCCCACTGAAGCTGATATTAATTATGAAGAAATTGTAAAGTTGGCCAATGCCCGGATCGCTATCGCTGATGATTCAAACTTTATCCTGGAAATGGTTAAAAGCTTCCTGAGCAAAGGCGGATATGAAAATATTATAAGCTTTCCCGATGGTCAGGAAACCCTAGATTTCCTCATCGAAAACCCAGGTGAAATTGATGTCCTGATCACTGATATTGAAATGCCAAAAATGGATGGCCTTACTCTGTGTAAAAAAGTAAAGGACAACAAATTAACTTCCCACATAATGGTTATGCTCTATAGCTCCCTGATTACTGAAGACATTAAGCACAAGGGAACATCAGTTGGTGCCGACTACCAGGTTAACAAGCCGCAGTTTGAGAGCATACTCAGGCATTTAGGCACTCTAAGCATTAATAAGTAGTATCTTCAGGCAATTGTTTATTTGTCTCTGCAAGAGAGAGACAAATATCAGAGCGCTTCAATTAATCTGTCGATTCCCCTGCCAATATCTTTTTTCAGGTGATAGCGGATAATCTTCCGTCCGGAATCGATAAGAGCCTGCCTGTCACCAAGGGCCTGGGCCTTGATCAGAACAGCAAAACTTATTGAACTGTTGTTGTCGCCTGCTTCATCAGGGATGGTGATGTCAGACTGTGGGTTTGCGGTTAACTGAATGAAGAGACCTTTACCTGCATCTCCCTTGTGTAGTTGGCCGGTAGAGTGCAGAAAACGCGGCCCGTAACCGACAGTTACTGCTACCCGGTACTGCTGCTGCAACTTATTGCGCAACTTCTCCAGGGAACAATCTGTTTCGGGTGTGGGAGGCAGGTAAGCCTGAATGGCGATATAGCTGCGTGGAAGTCCTCCGGTGTCAAGCGAATTGAGAAATAATTGCCAGGCCTCCTCCAGACTCTGTGCTTCAAAATTGTTGAAAACTGCAACTTCCCCTTTGTCAAGATTGGCATTAATCTCCGACAGACTGCCTGTTTTCCCATAAGCGTCAATAAATCGGCGGGCTTGAACTTTGGCGGCCTCCACGTTTGGTTGGTCATAAGGGTTGATGCCGATTGCCCAACCCGCGACTGCAGTAGCAAACATCCAGCGATAAAGCTCTCCGCCCAGGTCGTAAAGGTTATCCAGTCTAAGCTGGACAACAGGGTGACCTGCTTCAATTAGAGCCTCTACATTATTGTCCCGCCTGCTATTGTTTTCGCATAGCCTGAAATTTATAAAAAGGCGGTCTTTCGCGTAGTATTCCGGCGGGCTGACCGGTTCACCATTCACTGGAACTATGCCCCTGCCATTTTTGCCCGTGCTCTCGGCAATCAGCTGTTCCAGCCAGGCACCAAAAGCTTTTATCTCAGGAGGGAAGATGAAGGTAAGCTTATCCTTGCCCTGTTCGGCACATGTTCCAGCTACCGCACCCAGCCAGGCTGGGCTATTGTCCTCCGGTGAAATTATTTTGCTTAAAGCGTTTCCAAACATTGTAGAGGCGCTTTTAAGCAGTTTATTAAGATCAAGGCCGATTACGGCAGCCGGGACGAGACCAAAATACGAGAGGGCCGAATAGCGTCCACCGATATCAGGATCATTTAAAAATGTATATTTAAAGTCAAGTTCAGTCGCCTGTTTTTCCAGGTAGCTTCCCGGGTCGGTAATGGCGGTAAACTGCCGGCCTGCCTGCTGCCGACCAACTTCATCGACTACTTTGTTATAATAGTGTTTCATCAGGGAGAGGGTTTCTACAGTTTTTCCCGATTTGGTTGAAACAATAAAATGAGTATTCGACAGGGGCACGGTTTCTTCAATTCTCAAAATTGTGTCGGGGTTGGTGGTATCTAAAACAGAGAGCACCGGATAGCCGGATCTGGCGGAAAAAATTTTTTGAAAAACCTCCGGAGCCATGCTTGAACCACCCATGCCCAGAAGCAGAATGTTGGAAAACCGATCAGAATGTATCTCTTTTACGTATTGTAGGATAGCCTGCAGTTTATCACTTTCGATTTCATGGGCAGTCAACCAGCCGAGACGGTTGACAATTTCTTCCGGCTCTTTACTCCAGACAGTGTAATCTTTCTGCCAGATTCTATCGATAATTTGCCCAGCTTTCATCTTGGAAAGTTTTTCCCGGAGATATTCTTCGGGGAGGTTATAAGCGTTAACTTTTTTCATTTTAGACACTCCTTTAAGTAGAAACGTTGCTCAGGCCAGACGGTCAGTCAAACCTGAATCCCGATCGTAAACCCGATTAATCCCTTCCTGTAATACCTCTTTTGAACCGCATATGATAACAGATGTTTTAGCCCTGGTTATTGCTGTATAAATTAATTCCCTGGTCAGTGGTCGAACCGGCTGATCGGGCAAAAGCAGGGCAATATGACCATACTCCGAGCCCTGGGCTTTGTGAACGGTGGTTGCCCAGGCTAATTCAAGACGGTTGCGCAGCAGGGCAAGGGGGTAGGCAATATAATTATCATTGTGCGGGAAAATAGCCATCAGAGTCGAACTGCCATCATGCTCTTCTCCGGCAATTGCTACTTTTAGAATAAGCCCTGAGTCGCCATTGTAAAGTTGAAGGCGGTAATCATTGCGGTTAATCATTACCGGTTCACCGTTGTAAAAAAGCCCCCTGTATACTGAATGATTATTTTTCTTTAAAATTTCCTGCCAGTGCTGATGGAACCATTCATTTACCGGTTCTGACCCTGTGCCTCCTGCAGGGAGCCTGGTTACACACAACATTCGAAATCTATCATAATGCTCAAAGAGAACACCCAGGTCGCTTTTGGCTGAATCGTCGAAGCCTTCCGGATCATAACGGTAAACCTTGCCGGTCAGCTTAATTAACCCGGGCAGGTTTTGCTGCATTTTATCAAGCCACTGTTTGAAAAAAACAGTCCTTGCTCCTGTCCTGCCCGGCACAAGAAGTTCAGAGCCTGAAAAAGATAGCTCCTCAGCCTTACTGCGTTCTGTCAAAAGGCTGCCAGAAATTTCTGCGGTTAGGGTTTGCCCACGGTTAACAGCTTCTGCCAGGGAAAGTATTGCCTGCCCGGAAGGTTCGTCTTCCCGGACCCGGTAACTTTTCTCCAGCACCACCACCCTGCTCTTTACTGCGGCATGTTCTGAACGACAGAGGTCACGCAGCACTGATCCCGTTTCAATTGAAGGCAATTGATCCGCATCGCCTAGCAGAACAAGCATCGTATCATCTTTCAGGGCACGTAGCAGACTATCAGCCAAGTATAGATCCAGCATGGAACTTTCATCCACTATAACCAAATCTTCTAGAAGCGGGTTATTTTCATTGTATCGAAAACGGTCCAGGGCCGGTGAATAGCCAAGCAGACGGTGTACGGTTGAAGCAGGAGGTGGCGATAAAGCAAGATCCATGTCAGCCTGATTAGAATTATCCAGGGCAGATAGTTGCCGGGCAATGGACTGTCTCATCCGATCGGCAGCTTTGCCGGTCGGGGCGGCTAAAGCAATTGAGTTTGCATTCATGCCCGTTCTATACATCACCCGCAACAAGCTGGTGACTATAGAAGTTTTCCCGCTACCCGGCCGGCCACTGATTATGGTGAGTTTTCCTTCGAGTGCAGTTTCCAGGGCCCGCTCCTGTTCAGAATCAAGACAGGTTTTACGACCATCTGGCCCGAGAGGCTGTTGATTTAATACTTCCTGCAAGGCAGTTTTAATAATGGGATTGCATTTCATGTGTATTTTACCATATAGTTTTTGTTGTAGCATTGAAGCGACTCGGTTTTCCAGGACGTACAGCTTTTGAAAATAAAGCCGTCCCTGTTCAACAATCAACGGTTTATAATCACCGGGCTGACCGACAAGATCGATTATTTCCGGCCTGATTAGTCCCTCTTCTACTTCACAAAACCAGTGTAGTAGTTTTGCTACAGTTTCCAGTAAAGAAGGATCGCAGTTTAAAATATTGCAGAGATCCCCGGGTAGCTTTCCCCGGTCAATTGCCAGACGGGTATTTCCTTCAGCAGCAGAAAGTTGCGCAGCCAGTATAATTAGTACCAGTGCATCATTTATGTTTTGATCCGGTTCAGCACAGGCAAGGCGGCTGATTTCCCTGGCCAGGCAGAGGTCTTCAATCCCCAGGCCTGTTTCATTCAACCGGGTAACCAGGTTTTCAGGCATGTCCATGGGGTTACCTGTAAAAATGTTTTCTTCCCTGATTGGCTCGGACATAAAAAACTCCTTCCACTGTTTTATACATATAGTTTAAGTGCCCCATTCATTGCGCTGCAGCAATTCTTTTTCCCAATAGATCAGTTTGCTGTAAGGAGGTCTTGAAAACCACACCGCGCCGCTGCTATCCTGCTGGCCTTCCTCTTTTAAACCACGCAAAAAAAGATAGAGTACACCTCCGAAACGATTTTCGTAATCAGCTTCCCTGTTTACATTCATCAACCTGATCACTGCGAGGCTGTATATCATGGCCTGCAGCTTGTAATTGCTCTCTACATGGTCGGCAATCGTCTGCCGGTTAAAGAGAGGCAGGCGGTCACTTTTCCAGTCCAGCAGGTAATAAAGATCATTGTACTTAAAAACCAGGTCAATCAAACCCTGCAAGTAACCCCGGCCAACCCGGAAGCGATCTTCACCGGGCGGTATGTGAATATCATTTTTATTGCAGAGCAGGGGGTGATATTTTTCCGGGATGGGGTAAATAAAAGACATTTCCTGTTTGAACAGTTCAGCTGATGCTATTCCGCCGGGCATTTTCAGCTGTTCGTTTCCTTTTTTAGAAAAAACATATAAAGGTGAAGATAAAGCGTTGTAAACTAGCTTTAATGCGCCGGTTATATATGTTTTCCGGTATGCGTACTGGCGGGCCAGTTCTGAAGCGCGTTTTTGAACTTGTGTACTGTTGCTCCACTCTGTAAAGTTGTAGCCGCGCACTTCGGAGGGGGGGGTTTCCTCCAGCAGGGCATGAAGATATATTCCGGTTTCTCTACCCCCTGGCAGTTGCTCTAAATCAGATGCCTGCAGTCCGGTTGCCGGTATACGCCCCGCTTCATCACCACGCAGCTCTTCCAGTATATCATCACCAGGTGGTGGTGGATTCCAGCTCTCACCCTGTTTGATACGGGAGTAGCTGGTCAGAATAACCCCTTTATTGTTATTCTTAAGGCGAGCCGCGTCTTCAGACCGGGAATGAGGCATTTCCAGTAAACCAGGAGGAGGCCAGTTCATCACTTCAGTTTTTTTAATATTACTGCTGACCGGATGGGGGGTACAGCTTATTTCCATTAACCGGAAAAGCTGGCTATTACTTAAACTGCCATGATCATACAACAACTGCAGCTGTTTTTGCAGGGACAAGTAGGGAGAATGGTTTTGACTGTAACCGAATTGGCGGCCAGTATCATTGTTTGCTTCATCGCTTCCAAAAAAAGGCAGGTAAAGCCTTGATTTAGCCCTGGTTATAGCCACGTAGAACAGGCGTTGATTTTCTTCCTCATTTTCCCTCTGCACTGCAGCGGCTATTGTACCGGCAGGCGGTCCGATGTGAAGGTGCCTGTGTTTGTTTAAATGGTAAATATTTGTTTTTATGGCAGGTCCGCCTGCAGGTTTGCTGAAACCACCGGCAATGAAAACAACTTCGGCTTCCAATCCCTTGGCTTTATGCATGGTAAGAATTTGCACTGCCTCTTTGTCACTTTCAAGACGCTGCACTTCGCCTTCCCGACCTTCCGGTTTTTTACGACCCTCTATCCGTGCTTTCAGGTCGCGGGCCAGTTCGTCTGCTGAAAGCGGTCTGGCATGAATCTCGGCGAGGAGCAGTTCAATAAGATGTAAATAGTTGGTTAGCGCTCTTTCATCATCCCTGAAAATCAAGCGGCAGCTTAATCCCGATTCAGTAATAATTTGATCGAATAACCTGTTCCAATCCTGTTTTTCTGCCAGTCTGCGCCATTCAAATAGCAGGGCCGCATGAGGATTGTTGTCTCCGGTGTTTTGCCACTTCTGCAGTTGATCAAGCGGCATATCAAAAAAGGGGGTCAGCCAGGCTGACATACGCAACCCCGAATCATAGGGTTTGCTAATTGCACGGAGCAGGGTATAGATGTTTTCCGCTTCGTCAGTCTGGTAAAGACCTTCCTGTTTGTAATAAGCGTGGGGGATACCGTAACAGCGAAGGATATCGCCAACTTTAAGCCCCTCCGCGATGGTGCGGGTTAAAACAAAGATGTCACCTGGTTTGATTGGAACCGGTTCAGACCCTGAGCTGCTTTTATAAAGAACGTTTGGGCCTTCCAAAAGGCTGTTAATTTCCCTGGCAATATACGAATAAAGCCCTTCTTTTATATTGTCGCTGTTCAACTTTTCATTTTCAGCGAAAAGGTGAAGCACGTAGACGGGTGTGACCGGTTTCCCTTCCGCGCTAACAGCTTTTTGGTTCGGGTTACCACACTGCACCAGGTCATCGTAACGGTTCAAACCGTCGAAAAAAGAATTACCATGGTCATCACTTTCAGTAAGAATTTGATTAACTGCATCAATGATCGTTTCAGTAGAACGAAAATTTTGGGTCAGGGGCAACCGTGAAGCTCCATGCTTTTCGAGCATTTCCTGCTTGGCCAGATCGTAAGTATAAATATCCGCACCGCGAAAACCATAAATTGCCTGTTTCGGATCGCCGATTACGTAAAGATGCTGGTTGCCATCTCCTTCAATAAATATTCTTTTGAATATTTCCCACTGGACAGGGTCTGTATCCTGAAACTCATCAACCAGGGCATAACGCCAGCGGCTGCGCAACGCTGTCAACAGCGCTGCCGAACCCGGTCCGCGCAGGGCATCAAGAACACCGAGTAGCATATCGTCAAAATCAAGCAGCCCCAGGTTGTTTTTGCGGGTATTAAGGCTTTTTTGCACCCTGGGAAGAAAGCAGTAAACAAAAAAACTTTCGGGCCCCGCTGCTGCAGATACGATTTGATCCAGGCAGTTAATGCTTTCTTTTATACATTGATCTGCTTTAGGCATGGCTGCCAGGTTACGCAGGTGGTTTAGCTGAGAATCCTTTACTTTTAAAATGCTCCTCGGTTTTCTTGCCCATTCTGTAAACATTTCGATAGCATGATGGTTGCCGGGATCATTTTTCATTTGCAGCAGAGCTGAGTCGAGGTCACTGATGATTCCCTGCATAGATTTAAAAGCCTGGCCGGTCAGGAGTTTGCCTCCGGCTTCGAGCAGCTCTTTAGTTGGTAATAAACGATTAATAGCTTTGATTAACCTGTCAGGGTTCCATACAGGTGTAACCGGGCAACGTTCCGGGCTCCCTTCGCGGTGGCAGGTGTAAAGTAGTTTTTCGAGATCGTCAACAGTCATGTCTTCTGTAAGCCAGCTGCGCACCATCTCTCCGGTCGGACCTGGTTCAGCCAGGGCAATTCTAATTTCTTCACGAAAAACAGTTCCGAACAACTCGGATCCATCGGCATGTTTTTCTTCAAACAGTCTGCCGCCGAGAAATGCCTGCTCTGCCAGTATCCGCTGGCAGAAGCCGTGTATAGTTGAAATGGCAGCTCCGTCAAAACGAAACAGGGCTTCACGAAGCTGAGCTGCTCGATCTGTGTTGATCGTCCAGTAATGGTCAGGATTATCACCCTCTGGTAGCCCTGTTCCCTCTGCCAGTACCCGGCGAATCAGCGCTCTGATTCTTTCCCTCAGTTCCCGGGTGGCGGCTTCGGTAAAGGTAACGACAAGGATTTCCTCTATATCAACTTTCCTTTCGTCAGGCGGATTGATCAGCAGCTCCAGGACCAGGTGCTCAAGGGTATAGGTTTTACCAGTGCCTGCCGATGCTTCAATAACGGCATGCCCCTTAAAAGAGTGGATATTTTTAAGAATAGCGGGTTTTTTATAATATAACGTGGGCATTAGAAACCCTCCATGCCGATAATTTGATCAAGAAGCAGCCCAAAACGTCGGGTTACCATGGCCGTTGCCTGTTCGGGCGTAGGAGAATTATAAGAACGGGGTTGCGGAACAGGCCCCCAGAGGCTGGAAAAATTGTCCCACTCATTCCGGGCCAGATGATTGATCGTTTGCTGAAGATGTATGCCATCCGGTACTTTCGACTGATTGCGGTAGTATTCGTAGAAGACTGCTTCGCAGGGGAACAGGTAGGCGTGGCAGTTACAGAAAAGATCATTTATTACGGCCGAAAGCCAGGCCAGGGCCTCATCCTGCCCGGGGCGGCGGAGATTCAGCTTTCTATAACCGGCTTGTTCGGCATTTTCAGCATAAACAACAATTGCTTGCCTTTCAGGGTTTCCTGATGGATCAATCGCGGCAAGAATTGCCTGATCAAGCAGTCCACGCAGCAGGTAACGAAAGGCGCGACCGACTGCCGCTACATTTTTACCTGCCGGCAGTTTGCGAGGCCGCAGAGTTATGGAGGATGTCCTGTCCTGAGACACTAACTGGCTTAATCCGGTTAACTTGACCTTAATTGGGATGTCGTTATTATGTGGACTGGTCGGTCTTAGCTCTATTACAGGCGATTCAAGGGTTATTTCATCCCGGTCTGCTTCAGGCGAACTGCCAAAACGGATTTTCTGCAGCTGCAAAAAGCTTTTTTCTATCCCCCCACGATTGTCTTGCGGCTGGCTAATAGCTGCCCGCAGGGCCTGATCCCATCCGCTAAGAATGGATAGGTGTTTTTTTTCAATAATCTGTCCCAGGGTTCCAACCGGCAGCTTGCCTTGTAGCTGCCGGAAAAGGGCTTCTCTGTTGTATATTCCTGCAGTAGAGGTGTCACTTGTTGAAGCCTTGCGGTATATGTAACTGAGCATTTCAGTTTCTGTAAGCGGGCTGACTTTAAAATCTTCTTCTTCAACAGCAGCCCGGTCTTCTTCCTCTTCAGCAAGGCCGAGCAATGCCGTGGCCCAACCCTGCATTGGACATTCGAGAAAGCGTCTCAGGTAATAGAGCGATAGTGTGTGTGTTTCCCGTGGAGCAACCGCTATACTGTTGCAGTGATAGGATTCTCCCGGCAGGGGAGTATCTGAATCCGTGATGTAAGGTAAATGAAGGATGGATGCAAGTTGTTTCCAGTCTTCTTGTGAAACATAACTTTTAATTTCCCTGCCCCGATCACGGTTAATCTCATTTGCAGATATTTTATCCGGCTTGTTCCCGGTAGTATTCTGCCAACTGTCGGCAATCCGTTTGACCTGTGCTTCTGTCCTGGCTTGATCGGAAAATATGTTTTCTCCGGCAATTACTTCTGCATGGCGGCGGAGGGGTGGTTCAATGCGGATTGCTTTTATTCCTTCCTCACCAAGGTAACTGTTTTTTATTATATGAAGCAATTCCTGGACTACGGCAGATGGTTGGAGAGGATCTCCTGTTTGCTCATCACGGTTGACATAAGAGATATAAATCTGTTCGCGGGCGCTAAGCAGTGTTTCTAAAAACATGTAACGATCACGTTCTGCCGGGTCGACATCTCCTGCATAACGCCGGGCAGAACGTAGGTCCAGGGCATCCCTTCGCCCCGGGGCAGGAAAAAGACCTTCGCCAAGCCCGAGCAAAAAAATAATTTTAAAAGGGATAGCCCGCATCGGCACGAAGGATGATACTACTACACCTTCTGCCAGGTACTGGCCCCTGCCACCGCCAAGTGAATTGATGGCGCGCTGGGCCAGTTCAACAGCAGTTCTTCCTTTTACGGAACGACTAAAATCCATTTTTTCAAGGGTTGCCAGGGAGCGAATCAGGCGTAAACTGTCTTCTGCTGCATTGCTGTTGTCTGTATCCAGGTATTTTCCAACCAGCTTAATAAAATAAGCAGACCAGTTGCTTAAAGTTAGTTCAGCTTCAGCAATATACTGTGCATCGTCAATCAGTGAACGAACCAGCATGTTGAAAACTGCGGCATTTTTTTTAGATGAGCCGTTAACTTCCTCAATCAGCCAGCGGCCGTTTTTTGTTTCAAAGATTTTATAATCGCTATTGCTTGCTCCGGTCATGAAAGTACCGAGGGCCAGTCTGCGCACTCCCTGGTCCCAGGTATATACATCTTCATCTATGTAGGTGCCGAGGTGATCGCGATAGTCAGCTCCAAAAACAATGCCGAGGCGGTCAGCCAGGTCTATAAGATCTTCAGGAGCCAGTTCATTAAAATTCCCTATGACTGAGGGATGGGTAAGCAAGGCCAATACCTCTGCCCGTGAAAAATGCCCGAAAGGGAGATGCAGCAGCAGGTTGAAAGCTTCAACCAGGCTACTGCCTGTTGTTCCCGACAGGTCGGTAATTGAGCAGGGAAGATTGTGGCATGCCGCAAAGGCTGATTCGATCTGTGGAAGGTATATATCTTTTTCAGCGCTGTTAACAATTACTGCTATATCAGAAAAACGGAGGGGCTCGCCGGGATGTTTATCTGCCCGGGCATTAATTGCTCTCCAGATTTCTTCAGTGACCCATTCCACTTCACGCTTGACAGAGGGGGCTGCAACTAGTCTAACGCTTTGATCCGGAGGTAGGAATTGTGTTGTTTCTGGCAGCTCGGAATCAAGGTTTTCCGACAAGTTGCGTTCCGGGGCGCGCATTAGTATATCCTGCTGCAGCAGGTGCAGTATGCCGCTGCCGTAGCTGAGGGGATCAGTAAAGGCACTTTCAAAGTCGCAGTCGGTTAAATCGCCGAGCAGATGAACATGCTCGCGGCCAGGTCTGCCCCAGTAGCGGAGTGCGGGATTTTCATCTGTCAGCAGTTCGTAGGGATCCTCGCAGGCATCTCTGTTAAAGTAGGTTTTTTTGTCCTGCCGGGAGGATAAAGAGGATAACTTCTTTCGGTTTAATCGTTTAAAAAGTTCTCTATGGGTTTCCATGTCTTCCCAGAATTCAGCGCAGGGATTCAGAATATACAGTTTTAAATTACCTGCTTCACCCAGGCGTGCGAACAGCATCTGAAATATGCGGGCAACGTAGGAAACCCCAAATATATGAATAGTTGGCAAGCCGGCAGAAGCAAACCTTTCAAAAAGCTGATCATCAAGAAGCAGTTCGTCCAGGGTGGCCCAGCGGCCTCCTTCTGTCGGAGGGTGCCGAGCCAGTATACCATCAGAGCCAAAAACCACCTGCCAGAGCGCTTTCTGCCAGGCTGCGCTATAACTAAAATTTGGCTCGTTTTCTATCTTCCCCATCAGTTTTTCTGATTGTGCTCCGAAACGTGAATCACCACGCCAGGCGGTAGTCATTTCGGGGCGTGAATAAGTATATTCCTGAAATAGATAAGCCAGGCGTGAAGCTAGTTGAACACGTTTTAGCTCAACGCTTTGCCTGGCCAGTCGGTCTTTTTTTACTCTCCCCTGATGGTCAGTTATTACTGCTGATTCATTACAGTTTTCATAAAGATAGCTGTGAACAGGTTGCAGTTCCGGTTTGGCAAGAAGTATATCTTTTTCAAGCGCGGCAATAACTGCTCCTTCAATGATGTCAAGGTCGGTCAGGCTGTAAAGTGTTGGGCAGGTTTGCCGGACCAGGTCGCCGAAAAACCTTTCCAGACGACGAAAGCGTAGGTTGGCAGCAACACCATGTTTCTGAGCCAGGCCAAGTCGGAGCCATGTTTCCATGTTACGGTTAGGGGTAATAAGTTCAACCGGTTGAAGCAGATCAAGTGGATTGTTTTTTTGGTTCAGGTCTCTGGAAAGTTTTTCCAGAAGGTTTTCGGTGCGGTTTCCATAAGTAAGTTCAATCATGGCAACCTCGCATAATTTGAGATATAAATGAATCAGATATTTTTTTCATAGCTATATAATTAAACTCTGTTTTTAAAACTCCTGCCATTCTGCAGTTTTAAAACATGATTGTAATAGAGGATATATTCTAAAGTAATAGAAATAATAAATTATGAAAATCAACAGGCGTAACGCTACTTTTCAAGACAAACATTTGGAAAAAGCCTACTTGGAAGATGAAGTCAGAAGTGTCTTGAAGTACGCCCGTCCGGCTGTTCTTGCCCTCGGTTTTTTATTTTTTATCTTTCTTATACCCGATTATTTATTAAATCAGAGTCAGGAAGTAATCAGAAACATTTTTTTTGTGAGGCTCTTCTTTCTGATGCTTATTATCGTGCTTTTTTATTTATTAAAGTACCAACGGTTTTATATAAACCTGACCAGGTGGGTATTACTTTATGCATTTATAGCATCGGGATGTTATCTTTTAATCTATTATTTATATGAGACTCCCAATTTTTTCATGCAATCCCTGGGAGTGGTTGCTCTCATTCTGGCATTTTTTAATGTAGTCAACGACTGGATCGGCACCGTTTTGATCTCCTTGCTGTTATGTTGTGGTTTTATAGTTGTCACAATAATCAGGCCTGAAAATGTTTTGCCCTCTTCATTTTCTGGTGTTATAGTTTATTTTCTGATTGTGATCATAGTCAGTAGTATATCTGCATACCGGATCCATACCTATAAACGAAAACAGTATATAGACAGGATTAATCTGGAACGTTTGTCTGAGAAAGATGCATTAACAGGAATATACAACAGGGGAAAGCTTGACAAAGAACTTAAAAGATGGGTTGAGCTGGCCTGTCGTTACGATCATAGTCTTGCCCTGATCATGTTCGACCTCGATAACCTGAAAGAAATTAATGATGAGTACGGCCATTTGATCGGCGATAATGTTATAAAAGAGCTGACGGCTATTATCGGTGGAATGCTCAGATCTTCAGATGTCTTCGCCCGCTGGGGAGGCGATGAGTTTATTATCCTGCTGCCTTATGCCGAAAAGGATATGGCGCTTGACCTGGCAGAGCGTATCCGGGATCTCGTGTCTTCAAACAGTTTCCAATATATTAGATCTCTGAGCTGCAGTTTCGGGGTTGCTGTATATGAAAAAGGTGACGATGTAATGTCCCTTGTCCGCAAAGCGGACAGCAGTTTATATTCTGCCAAGCAGAAGGGTAAAAACCTGGTTGAGTGTTATTAATTAAGATTAATATGAAGAAAGAGTCTGCGCCCGGATGATTTCCGGACGCAGACTCTTCAATTAATAATTTACCTGTCGGCCTGTTCTTCTTCTACATAACGCTTGATTTTCCGCGTGGTTGTTTTGGCAAACTCTTCTTCGCGAAGGATTACTTTTCTGATTCCCTTGTAAGATACAAGTTGTTTGTTTATTTCTTTAACTTCTTTTTCGATTATTTCATAAACCTTATCCTTGTTCAGATCTTCATTGGAGAAATCTTCCTGAAGTGCCTCCTGATCAACAACAATCTGTGCGGCTACAGTAATATCATCACCGCTTTCTTTGTCCTGGGCATATACCATTGATTCAAGAATGTAAGGACTTCTGCCAAGTAATACTTCGATCTCTTCGGGGTATATGTTTTTACCATTTTTTGTCACAATTACATTCTTTTTACGGCCGGTTATATAAAGGAAACCGTTACTATCCATTTTGCCCAGGTCTCCTGTGTAGAACCAGCCATCTTTCAGAGCATCGGCAGTTGCTTCAGCATTTTCATAGTAGCCGTGCATGATGCTGGGACCTTTAACGATAATTTCGCCGATACCTTCTTCATTTGGAGAGTCTATCTTCACTTCCAGGTTTGGCAGGGGGATACCGGCAGAGTCATGCCTGTATTCAATATCCCTGTTCAGGGCAACTATTGGAGAACACTCAGTCAGGCCGTATCCCTGGCGAACCGGGATGCCCAGCTGCTCAAAACCGACTGCAACTTCGGGATCGATTGCCGCAGCGCCGCTGATGAAGAGACGGATATTCCCTCCGAAGTTTTCATGAATTGGTTTAAATAGCTTTTTGGTAACATCTATTTTTATTTTTTTCAGGAAGTTACTTATTTTAATACCCATCTTTAATTTTTTCAGGAGTTCCGGGTTTTTTGCAGCCTGTTTCCAGATGATCCTGTGAATTGACTCAAAAATCAGGGGCACACCAAGCATAATTGTTGCCTTTGATTCTTTCAGGTTCTTGGGTATATGGCGCAGCCCTTCGCAGTAAGCAACTGCCGCTCCCCGGTAAATAGGGCAGAGAAACCCGCAGGTACATTCATAGGTATGATGAATTGGTAGTACGGATAAAAAGGTGTCGTCAGATCGAATATTAAGCATGGATGACATGGCTGACAGATTAGTGCAGATATTCCTGTGGGAAAGCATAACAGCCTTGGATACTGCAGTTGTACCTGATGTAAAGAGAAGTATTTTTATTTCCTCAATGTCAATGTTACTGTTAAGATAAGTGCTGTTGCCAGTTTCAATAAGCTTTCGTCCTTTTTCAAGCAGTTTGCTAAAGGAGAGAACATTGCCATTTTCGCTGCTCTTGTCCATGTGAATGAAATGATCTACAGAGGGAATATTTGCACGAATATTATCGATCTGTTTTTCGTTGGTGTTGCCGTAAACAACGGCGCTGGCTCCGGAGCGGTTAATCAGGCTTTCCACTTCGTTTTCGGGCAGTTCCTTGTCCAGGGGAACTATTGTTCCAACACCGTTAATAACAGCCAGGTAGGTAACCGCCCATTCATAGCGGTTTTCTGATATTACAGCTACTTTTTTGTTAACCAAATCAAGGTCGAGTAGCGCTGTGCCCAGGGCATCGACATCTTCTTTAAACTGATTATAGCTGATCGGTTGGTAATCACTACTTCCGTTCATTTTGCTAAAAAATGCCGGCTTGTCCCCGTATATTTTTACACTACCTTCAAGCATATCTTTCAGGTTTTCGATTGGTCTTACTTCGTAAAGGTTAGAGTAATTCATTTTTAAGCTCCTCTGTTGTGATATTTGATACAACTGAAATGAATTATATAACAAATAGCATCAAATAAACAAGGCGTTGGCACATCGGCACCGGCGATTTGTCTATCTGATTATGATTCTGGTAGCAAATTAACAAGCATAAGTTATTTAGGATGGCTGCTGAAGATGAGGCAAAAAGGAAAAACTGTTGAAGCAGCGAATAAAACCCTATATTGTTATTGAGTATATTCTGTTATCCTGATTTTAAACGGCAGGGAGGATATCAAATGATTTTCGGTTATTGTTATAGGAAAGAACTATTTATAAAGTATACTTTGGTTCTCTTGGTTTCAATAATGATATTATTACTCACCCCGGCTTGTTCTCAGGCACAGGAACTGGTTCGAGGCGATGTGAATGGTGATGGAAGATTTGATGTCCGGGATGTTACAAAGGTAATGAGGCATATTCTTGATTTGCAACCTCTTGATCAAAACCTGATTACGTATGCAGATGTAAACAATGATGGGACAGTAAATGTGAGAGACGCGAGCCTGATTATGCAATATTCTCTCGATTTGATTGGCACTTTTAATGAAAAGTTCAAGCTTGGCAATGAGGTTTTGATGGAAAGCAGGCGTTACCTGGTAGATGGTAAAAAAGTAGGTTTAATTACCAACCAGAGTGGAGTTGACAGCAGAGGGATCAGCACAATAGATAAAATTGCCGCTGATCCCGATATTGATCTGGTTGCTTTATATGGGCCTGAACACGGGATAGACGGCAAAGCTGCCGCAGGAGAATATGTTGAATGCTATACTCATCCTGACCTTGAGATTCCTGTCTACAGTCTCTACGGGTCAACCAGAATGCCCCGCGAGGATATGCTTTCCGGGCTTGATTTGCTGCTTTTTGATGTTCAGGATATAGGTGCCAGGTCATATACCTACATTTCAACTCTTAATTACTGCATGGTAGCTGCCCGGGATTATGATTTGCCCGTAATCGTCCTCGATCGTCCCAACCCTTTAGGTGGTAGAATTGTCGATGGTCCGATGCTGGAGGAACCTTATATCTCCTTTGTTGGCATTGACATCTTACCAATGGCTCATGGGATGACCGTTGGAGAAGTTGCCCGCTACTTTAATCGCAATATTGGTGCTGACCTGACTGTGGTTTCGATGGAAGGTTATAACAGGGATATGGTTTTCCAGGATACGGGGCTTAGCTGGGTGCAGACTTCTCCCAACATACCTGATATCGACTCGGTGTTCGGTTACATGATTGCTGGTATGGGCGAGAATACGGGTATTTTCCAAGCCGAACAGTTTAAATGGATTGGCGGCAGGGGGCTTGATTCCGACGAGTATGCTGCAACTTTAAACAGTGTTGCGCTGCCCGGGGTAGAGTTTATCCCCGAGCAGCGGGGCGAAGCCGGCGGTGTGCGGATCAGAATAACCGATTATCATCAGGTAAATCCGGCCAGGACCGGTATATACGCCCTGACCCTGGCGTTTGACCTGGCCGACTTCAACGTACCCAGGAGCACTGACAGGATAGTAATGTTTGAACTGATCATGGGTAGTGCAAAAATGGGCGAATACCTGGATGATGGTCTTACGCCTCAACAAATTGAGGCAAACTACACGCCGGCTTTGAATGATTTTAGAGAAGAAAGAAAGAAATATCTTCTCCCGCAGTACGGTTTTTAGTGTTTACTGCATTGTTGTTTTTCAGGTGAATGCTCGTGTGGCAATTAACTCCTTAAGACTTTACTGAACTGGGTTTCGTATAATTTTTTATAGGTGCCGTTTAGTTTCAGCAGTTCACTATGCCTGCCCTTTTCAGTCACCTTGCCCTCTTGTACAACAAGGATACTATCTGCGGCAAGAATTGTGGAAAGCCTGTGTGCAATAACAATGCTTGTTTTCCCTTTCAACAGATTTTCCAGGGCATCCTGGATTGCTTTTTCTGATATGGAATCCAGAGAAGATGTTGCTTCATCGAGGATGATAATCTGTGGATTCTTTAAAATAACCCGTGCTATGGAAAGGCGCTGCTTTTCGCCTCCTGATAGTTTTACCCCGCGGTTACCGACCAGCGTATCGTAACCCCCGGGTTGGCTGATTATGAATTCGTGCAGGTTGGCAGCCTGGCAGGCTTTTTTCAGTTCTTCTTCCCTGGCCTCACTGTTAGCATAAAGCAGATTTTCCCTGATTGTGCTGCTAAAAAGGTAGGTGTCCTGGGTGACCACACCTATGCATTGTCTCAGATATGTCAGGTTAAAATCTCGCACATCTGTCCCGGCTATAAGAATAGCGCCACTCTCCACATCATAAAGGCGCGGAATCAGGTTCACGATAGATGATTTTCCGGCCCCTGAAGGACCGACGATAGCGTACATACAGCCGTTTGGTACTGTAAAAGAAACATTCTTGAGAACCTGTATTCCCGGGGCATAAGAAAATGAAACCTGGTTGAAAATAATCTCGGCCCTGTTTAAATCCGGTTTGATGGCATCAGGTTTGTTTATGATAGGGTTTTTACGGTCAAAATAATCAAATATCCTTTGAAATAAAGCCAGTGAACGTGTGAAATCGACTTTCAGGTTAAGTAGGGTTTGTACCGGTCGGTACAGGCGGTTTACCAGGGCTACAACAGCTGTAATTACACCTACTGTAAGGGATGTGTCGACCTGTGCTATGATCAGGTACCCTCCGGCAAAATAAATCAACAGGGGGCCAATATGAGAAAACATACCCATTATCAGGAAAAACCATTTTCCGGACCGCTGTTCTTGCATGGCGATCCCTGTCATTTCTTCATTTATTGAAACGAAACGATTGTACTCATCTTTTTCACGGGTAAATAATTTTACCAGTAGCGATCCACTGATGCTTAAAGTTTCGTTTATGGCCTGGTTCATTTGATCACTAACAGCCTGGCCTTTTGTCAGCAGCCTGTATCTTGTTCGTCCCACTTCCCTGGTAGGCAGGATCATCAGGGGGATAACAATAAAAGCGACAAGCGCGAGCTGCCAGCTCATTGAAAAGAGAGCGATCATAGTAGTGAGTACTATGACACTATTACTGAGGATACTGGTTAAGGTTCCTGAAATTATCGAACTAATGCCGTTTATATCATTGTTCATTCTGGTAATAATATCACCCTGCTTTTCTGTTGAAAAAAAAGAGTGCGGCATATAAAGAAGATGTTTATACATCTGGTTTTTAATATCAAAAATTATTTTCTGAGATATCCAGGCACTTATATAGCTTTCCAGGATGCTGATCAGCTGTGATGCAGACAGGGTTCCCAGGGCAGCGGCCAGCAATATCATTAACAGCTGCAGGTTGCGGCCCAGTAATGCTTCATCGACTATTCGCCCGGATATTATTGAAGGAAAGAGGCCAATGGTAGCTGAAAGTAATATAGCCAAGAAGACCAGAATAAACTGTAGCCAGTAAGGTTTAAGGTAGGAAAATATCCGGACAAGCAGATCACGGTTTAGCCTGGGAGTATTTAGTTTTTCTTCTTCTGTCAAAAAACCGCGGGGGCCGGGTGGCCTGTTTCTGGGGTGACTCATTTTTTCACTTCCAGCTAAAAGATTATGCCAAAAAAATTATACGAATAAATTTCTCCGGCTAAAAAGAATGATTCCGCTGCTGTAGAGAACCAGGGTAACAGCACCAAATGCCATGGAGATTAGGATCACCGACTGTTCTCCATTTATAATAAGACCTGCATCAAAAAGAGTGTAGATTGTAATGTATTTTAACCAATCTGAATTTTCACCGATACTCCGCAGCATGTTAATGACAAAGAATAAGAGAGGTATCCCCGCTCCGAAGGCAAGAGAGTACCTGGTTTCATTGAACAAACAGGAGAAGAAAAAACAGATCGAACTGACAGCAAGGGTTAACATGATTGTGGCCAGATTGAGTTTCATAAAAGTTATAACATCCAGTTCACTTGGAAACATGGATTCACTGAATAAGATCCCGATAACGGTGTTTATTAAGAGCATAATAATTATGCAGGCTATCATGAAGAGGGCCTGTGTAGTAACAATTTTAATCCGGGTGTTGGGAGTTGACAGCAGGTAGGCCATTGAACCGCGATCGACAAGAGCTGCTACAAGGCGGTTCGCCAGAATAATAGAGAAAATCATGGGGAAGAGTAATACGATAAAGCCATAATAATAAAGACCGATAAAACTTGTCAGGTCTGTAGCCGCTGTGCTGAAGCCCATGGCATCGATCATCACTTCCGGCAGGGTTTCAAGGTAAACATTCATAGCTTCAACATTTTCCGGATCATACATTGAAACCATGACGGTCATGTACATAATTAAAACAGCCAGAAAGATCAGGAAAAGCAACCAGTTCAATTTAAAACCCGCTTTAAATAAAGGGAAGCTGATCATCTTAATTTCTCCCTCCCGTAATACTTCATAAAAACCTGCTCAAGAGTTTGCACAGCCACGTCCAGTCCCAGTACTTCGCAATCAGCCAGGGCTGCAATGAACTGGTCATAGTTTCCTGACACGAAAACTTCAACAGTATTATTGTCGATTCGGCCGATCTCAAGGTTTGCTCTGCTCATTTTCTTTAAATCATCAATATCTTTCAGGGTAACCAGGAAAGCCTTACGCTGTGAATGTTTCAAGTTGTGTACATTTTCTACCGCAACAAGATGGCCATCACGAATGATACCGGCTCGATCACAGGTCCTATATATTTCTTCGAAGTTATGAGATGACATCAGGATGGTTTTTCCTCGTTTTTTTTCTTTTAAAATCATTTCAACGAAGACATTTTGCATCAGGGGATCCAGACCGCTGGTTGGTTCGTCAAGTATATATACTGCCGGATCATGCATGAAAGCCGTGACAATACCCAGTTTTTGTTTCATACCCTTCGACATTTTACGAATTTTTCCGGAGGGATCCAGTTCAAGTTTTTCTACCAGGGCTTTGCGGCGTGAATTGCCCTTGCCCCTGCGCAGGTTTCCGATTAAGTCTAAAAACTGATTGCCGCTCATTTCATCAATGAAAGCCATTTCTCCGGGGAGGTAGCCAAGTTTCTCCTGAACATCGGCAGCATTATACCAGCAGTCGAGGCCAAACACGGTGCATTCGCCTGCATAAGGTCTGGTAAAGCCGAGCAGGTTGCGAATAGTGGTTGTTTTACCGGCGCCGTTTGGTCCAAGGAAACCAAATATTTCTCCGCGGTTAACTGAAAAAGAGACATCCTTAATGCCCTTACCGTTTTTATAATAAAAAGTAAGAGACCTTAGACTGATTACTTCATCCGGTCTGGTTTTTTTCAGAGATAGAGTTTCGTCCTCTTTTTGGGGAAGGTTGTCAATAAAGCGATTATTTTTCCACAACCCTTCTCTGGTTGACTGATCCGGCTCAACCTGTTTGCCATAACCATCTTTTTTGCCTTCTGATATCTCCCCACTGTAGATAGCCCCGCCTGGATAGAGTATAGTACCCTTTCCGTGCGGTTTTCCATTAATCCATTCTCCTTTGTAGCAGGTTCCATTACTAAGGATTATTCTTCCCGTTCCATGAGGAATGCCGTTGAAAAGTTCTCCTGCGTATTTGCCGCCGAGCCAGGGGATTGTTTTATTCATTGGAGTATGATTTTCGTTTGCCATGATCATTACCCTCCCAACTCAGTTAATTATAAACAAATTAGCCCGGAGAAGCCACATTAAGATAGCCTTAACTTATGTTTTCTAACGAGAAATGGTTAACATGCCTGATTAGTGGAAGAAACAAAGCTACTCTAAAGCGGGCAAGGCTTACCGGGGAGAAGCTGATTGATAAGGCTAAACTCAAAAAGGGTTAAAGAATATAAAAATCCGGAAAGAACCCAAAAGTCTACTGTTTTAAAGATTACAGGTTCTTGTCCGGCTGATTATCTATCCTGAATGGCTGCGTATTTATTTATTCATGCTTAAACTTCTGCAGTTCCTGGTAAAGGCTTTCAGAAGCTCCCCTCAATTCTTCGGCAGTTGCCGCCATCTCTTCCATGGTTGCCGACTGTTCTTCAATTGATGCGGCCATCTCTTCCGATCCTGCACTGAGTTCCTGGGCAGCAGATGCTGTGCTTTCAACCTGTTTTGATATTGCTTCTACCTCGTTCAATATTTCTGCAAATGTTATTCCGGAACGTGATACAACTTCAGTTCCCGACTCAACATCTTTTACACCCAGGGCCATACTTTCAAGCGCTTTTTTACTTTCATCCTGTGTCGCCGTAATTAATTCGCCGATTTCACTGGCAGCGCCGGCCGATTGTTCTGCAAGCTTCCTCACTTCCTCGGCAACAACGGCAAAACCACGTCCCTGCTCGCCTGCACGGGCAGCCTCAATTGCTGCATTGAGGGCCAGAAGATTTGTTTGATCGGCGATGTCGGTGATTACGCTTAATATTTTTCCAATGTCGCTGGAGCGCTGGTCTACTTCCTGGATAACTACCTGAAGCTCACTGACGCGTTTATTAATAACTTGCATTTGGTTTACAGCTTCTTCTATTGCTTTATTTCCATCATCGGCCCGCTTAAGAATTTTTGTGCTTGATTCCGCCATTGCCTGTGAGTTTTCACTTAAATTTTGTGCATTGCTGGCAAATTCGTTTGTTGAGGCGGAGAGCTCTTCCAATGAAGCGCTCATTTCTTCGGTGGCAGAGGAGACAGATTCACTTCCGCTATTCACTCCTGATGATAGATCTGCTGACTGTTTTATCAGGCTGCGCAGGTTTTTAGTCATACTGGACAGGCCGCGGGCCAGTTCACCAAACTCGTCTTTTATATTTTGGGTATAATCGGGAACATCAACGCTGAAATCGCCTGTTGCAAGCCGATCAACAATAAAGGAGGTCGAGTCTCCAACATTACGGATAATCGGCCGTGAAATGAAGAGAATAATCAGCGCTGTTAATATTAGTATAACAGCGGTCCAGATTATCAACTGTTTGGTCAGTCCCGACATTCCTTCGCCGATTATAGCATTGGCCTGATCCAGGGGAATACCGATAAAGAGTATTCCTATTACATCAGCTCCCTGTATGATTGGATCATAAGCAGTGTAGTAAGGTTCACCCAGGATGTCTGCCTCCCCGATGTACAGCTCTCCCCTTTGGACAGTTTCAAATGCGGCGCTGTCTGTTCCAAGGTATGTCCCAACAGCCCGGTTACCATCATCGCCCCTGATATTTGTTGTCAGGCGTATGAAGTCATTACTTTCCACGACGAATATAGTTGCGACTATGCCCAGGTCCTGCCCCAGCTGATCTACGAAATCGTGCAGGTTGGGTAAATCGGCCAGAGGCCTTTCTGACTCAAGCAGGTATTTCCTTTCAACGACCTCATCGATCCTGTTTTCCAGTCCATTTTCAGATTCTGCAGGTTGTGCCACATATTCCGATATAGTGTGATTGATAATACTATATATTCTTCCTTCTTTGTATTCCAACTCACCAAAGTGCTCAGTCATATAGAGGTGAGCAGACCTTATATCACCATTGAGCTTCATCAGCAGGTTGTTTTCAACAAGATTATCGGCAAGGTTACCGGTCAAAGGAACGAAAAGAAAGAAGAGTAAGCTTAAAAAGATTACTATTGGAAATATGCCTATTAAGGCAAGTTTATATTTTACACTTCTGAGCATACTAGCACCTCCTACATATTTGTATCGGCAATTATGAATAATAATTAATAAACAGGCATTCTGTTTAAAGTG
>CAZBKZ010000041.1:0-20835 GCA_964492615.1 uncultured Syntrophomonadaceae bacterium
TGTTTTCTGGAAAATCATTTGTAATTCAACATCCTTTCAATTTTTGATTTTTATTTTTACTTCTTGAGGTGTTCAGGAAGTGGAGGCGCATAAGCCCAGATTACTTTAATCGGCTCATCCCCGGTGTTTACTATCTCGTGCGATACTCCCAAAGGCGCAAAAATTGCTGTCCCGGCTTCCAGGGGATATTCTTCTTCGCCTCCGTTAACAACCAGCTTACCTTTACCGCTGGCTATAAACATCGCCTCTTCTGATTCCCCATGGCTATGAACCGGGATTCTGCTGCCGGGCTCGGTAACATTAACACCCATTGATATCTTGGTTGCTCCCACTGTGTGGCCGGAAATCAAGATCTTTGATACCCTGGGCGGATCCCGCCTTACTCCTTCAACATCCTTTTCATTAACTGTATACTTCAAATTTACACCTCCTTTATTGAAATAATTTATTGAAAACTGGTTAATATCTAATATAATATGTAGCAAATGTCGTGCCAACTGCACAGCCAGAAATAAATTTGCCCCGGTAATTTATTGAGATAATAGTAGTATGATCCTTTATGCAGGTATTTATTATCATATCAGTAAATCGTGAAAAAATAAATAAGCACTTGTTGCCAGATGAAAGTTAACCTCGCCATTCCTGTATGCTTTAGCGATATGTTTATGTTATGATTGTTAAAAGAAAGAACTGTGTCATCGGTTCTTTTGATTGCTTTAAACAATTTCCGTTAATACATACCACAAATATTCAGCCTAATGCATTCAGGTTTTTTAATTTCTCATATAAAGGGGGAGTATTACGTTGTCCAGAATAACTATAATTGCCCCGGATAGTGAACTTGCCGATCTTTGTAACGATGTTATAAAAATTCACAAACCAAAAGTTAACATAAACACTGTTGTGGGCCCCGCCATTCAGGGAGTAAATATCGCCAGGGAAGAAATAAAACGTGGCGTAGACGTAATCATATCTCGGGGCGGCACCTCCACCCTGATTGAAAATGCCAAGCTGGGAGTTCCAATAGTCGATATCGGTATCAGCTACCAGAACCTTCTCTACTGCCTTTCGGAAGCAAAACAGCTTGGCGACACTGTGGCAATGATCGGTTATAAAAATGTATTCCAATCCATAAAGAAAATAGAAGAACAAATAAAAGAACTAACAGGTATCACCATTATCGCCCGAAAAATTAACTCTGACGACGAAATATATGATGTTATGCACCGCATCTATAATGACCACAAGGATCACAACCTGGTTTTTATCGGCGGCAACACTGTTGCCAAATCAGCAACCAAATTAGGCTGCGCTTCTGTTGCCCTGAAATCTACTGAAGAAAATATCCTCCAGGCAATCGAAGAAGCACAAAAAATAATTAATGCAACCCAGATGGAAAAAGAGCGCGCCAACATGTTTAAAGCCATCCTCGATCATATATCGGACGGAGTTGTTTCTATAGATAAAAACGGAGTTATAACTGTTTTAAACAAGGCCGCTCAAACAATTATCAAAACCGATGAAAAAAAGTTAATCGGCAAAAAAGCTGAAAGCACCATTTTAAACCCCCGCATCCATGAAGTTGTTGAAAAGGGGAAACCGGAACTGGGCATCCTGGAAGAAATTGGCGGCATAACCGTGGTGACTAACAGTACTCCTATTTTTGTTGACAACCAGGTAGTCGGAGCTGTTTCCACATTTCAGGATGTAACTTACCTTCAGCAGTTAGAACAGCAGGTTCGCCGCAAATTATCCCGCCAGGGATTAATACCGAAATATAAATTTGATGACATTATCGGCGAAAGTCCCGGTATGATAACTGCAATTCAGAGGGCTAAAAAATTTGCCAATACTGATTACACCATATTAATTACTGCTGAAACCGGCAGCGGCAAAGAAATGTTTGCCCACAGTATGCACAGTACCAGCAAAAGAAATAAGGGCCCTTTCGTCACTGTAAACTGCGCATCTCTGCCCGAGAGCCTGCTGGAAGCCGAACTCTTCGGCTATTCTGAAGGAGCCTTTACCGGAGCATCAAAGGGAGGGCATGCAGGTCTTTTTGAACAGGCGCACGGAGGCACTATCTTTCTTGATGAAGTTAGTGAAATATCCGGACGCTTGCAAATCCTCTTTCTCCGGGTATTACAGGAAAAAGAAATACGCCGCATTGGGGATAGTAAAATTATACCGGTAAACGTACGCATTATATCTGCATCGAACCGCAAGTTAAAAGAACTGGTCAGCCAGGGTGATTTCCGCGAAGATTTATATTACAGGCTAAATGTTTTAAACCTGCACATTCCCCCTTTAAGAGAAAGACAGGATGACATCCCCCTACTGATTGAAAACTTTTTAAGCATTTATCCGGGGACTTTGAACAAAAATTGCTCTATAACTCCTAATGCAATCAGGCTGCTGCAGCAATACGAATGGCCGGGCAATGTCCGCCAGCTGGAAAACATAATCCAGAGGCTGATTGTTATCACTGAAGATGAGTCCTCTATTGATATATCAGATGTCCAGCAGGCCCTGGAAGGAGAACTGACCAATAGTAATTTCGACAATATATTTACTCCCCTGCCAGCAAAATCTGATTTAAAAAACAAGAACCTGCTTAAAGCAAGCAATGCCCTATCCCTGGACAACATAGAGGTAGAAACAGATACAAACCGGAGTAGCAGTGAAGGGCTGTTGTCAAATATAGAAAGTGAAGCTATCCTGAAAGTATTGAGAAGTGTAAACGGAAATCGACAGAAGGCTTCCAAAATCCTCGGGATTAGCAGTACCACGCTTTGGAGACGATTAAAAAATATAGATACTGAAATTCTTGAAAGAAATAACCTTATTAACTAAATCAACCCTTAAGCTAACCAACCTAAAGTGAAATAAATAATTGAGTTTTACCCTCCCATCAGAAGAGGGTAAAACTCAATATAATCATCTTGTTTTATTATTGTTGCAGCCGGATCGATAACTGACCGGCCATTTACTATTATCAAGCCCAAGTTTTCCGAATTCAGATCAAGAATATCTATTAACTCACTTATCAGGCTGCCGGAGAATTCAAATTCCTCAAGCTTTCGCTCTTTATTGATCGCCTTTTCTTGAACCTGAACACCCCTGTTAATAGTAACACTGATTATCATCAGGACCCTCCGGGGATTTGTCTCTGCTTAACCTAATTGCAAATTGTCAATTTCTTCCTGCGGCACATCAAAAACTGTATTGTGCGGAGGCAGCTTTTCTTTATAGAAGAATTCCGGTAAGCGTCTTTCGGTCAGGCCTGCTTTCCGGTTGAACTCTTCTTCCAGGCGCAGAGTTTCACGGGCCAGGTCATAGATACTTTCTTTATTCAGTTCAAGCCCGAGAAGGTTATTAATTAAATCTGCTACCAAACCCATGTCTGCAGCTACCGGAGTCCTGGCAAACAAACATATTCCGAGCAGATCGACAATGGCACAATCTACCTGTAATCCTTTAGAAAGTTCTACCTGATTTTCCTTACCCAGGGGGTCAACTTTGTCGCGGGCGCCAAAAGCGTTGCCTGCAGTATGGTCGCCACCCATAGGCGAAGTTATGTAAGTAACTCCGTTGCCTTTTAAAGCCCTGGGATCATAAGCCGGCAGTCCTTGGTTGCGTCCAACGGGTACCCTTATTGTACCAAAGACTCTGGCCGTTACAGCAGCCCCGCTGCCTACAATTCTGCCCAGGGGAGTACCTGAAGCCACTTCTTTCAGGATTTCTACACACTTCTCAACATCACCGTACTCAATCATGCCTACATCCATGAGAATGCCTAAAACACAGCCGGTCTCTATAGTATCAAGACCGTAATCATTGCATAGCTTGTTAAGTAAAGCTATATCATCAAGATTATCCATACCGAGGTTTGAACCGAGCAAAACAATAGTTTCATATTGCAGGGTAGATACGATTGCTTCGCCCCTGGTATCAGGATATACGTTCCCGCAGCTGATCAGGCAGCCTACCATGCAGGGAGCCGAAACCTTACCTTTCCCTTTCCTCTCTACAATGGTATCATGTAGCTTTTCACCACTGATATTATCTATGTGCTCAAAACTACCCTGCCTGAAACTCCTGGTCGGCATTGCTCCCAGTGAGTTCATTGCTTTCATAATTGCGGCAGTTCCATATTGCTTGCGGCTTTCCAAACGTGGATCTTCAAGAACCATCTGGTTAAATTTCTTCCTGAGTTCTTTTAACTTTGCCGCATTGGCAGGTTCAACCTGTACATCCCTGTTATCTCTGGCAACAATTGCCTTAATTCTCTTGGCACCCATTACAGCGCCCAGGCCACCCCTGGCCATTGCCCTGGCATGGCCAAACGGATCAACGGATAATATAGCGGCGGCTGGCAGCTTTCTTTCACCTGCCTGACCGATACAAACAATACCGGCTTTTTCTCCGTACTTTTCTTTTAGACTCTGGAAAGTTTCAAACACGCTCTTATTCTCAAGATAGGAGGCATCTTCCAGGGCAAGCTCATTGCCATCGATTACCAGAACCTTTAAAGTTTCTTCAGCGGGCAATCCTTCAAAAACCAAGGCACGGATGCCGGAGCGCACCATTATCTGGCTAAATATACCACCGCTGTTGCTTTCTTTTATACCTCCAGTTAAGGGGCTTTTTGCTCCGGCAGAAAGCCGGGCGGAACTGCTGACCCCTGTTCCTGTAAGCAGGCCGGCAGCAAAAATAAGTTTGTTATCCTCACCCAGAGGATCACATTGCGGTTCAACTTCGCCATTTATTATGGCAGATGTGAGGGCACGCCCTCCCTTGCGCAAGTATTCATTTTCCATTTTCTCTTTAATAATCGAGCCATCGTTAAGATTAACTCTTATTAACTGGTTCAACCGGATCAACTCCTATCACATATTTTATCCACCTTGATATTTATCAAACTCAAGCTATCTCTTTTTTAACTTTTTCCCACAGATCTTTAGAAACTGCAAGCCCGTTCTGCCTGTTTCTCTCCTCGGTGTTATATTCAATTTCTCCGGCCAGGTATAATTCTTTTACACCATCAGCCTTCTCGCTTGTTTTTATTTTTTCTTTTAGTTCCTCAACCCTGTCGAGATAATCATTGTAATTGATCATACATTCAATATTAAAGGCCAGCAGAAAATTACCTGAACAGATGGTCTGGCTCATATCATCCAGGGAGCAGACACCGTCACAGCTTTTACTACCGGTCATAATTCCGGCAATAATATCAATCAGTAGAGCCATACCGTATCCCTTCGGCCCCCCAACAGGAGAAAGAGTGCCCAGAAGAGCCATGGCCGGATCAGTTGTATCTTTTCCGTCAGCATCCTTAGCCCAGCCAAGGGGAATTTCCTGATTCTGCTTTTCATATATCCTTATTTTGCCCCGGGCAACATTGGTTGTTGCCATATCAAGCAAAATTGGCCTGCTTTTTGTTGGGACTGCAACTGCAAATGGATTGGTTCCAAACAAAGCCTGCACTCCGCCAAACGGCGCCATAGCCGGGTTGGTATTGGCAGTAATGAAGCCCATCATCTTATTTTTAGCAGCCATCTCCGGGTAATAGCCGGCCAGGCCAATATGGTTTGTATTTTTAATGCCCACACAGCAAAGGCCTTTCTCTGCAGCCTGTTCAACAGCAACAGACATTGCCTTGTGAGCAACAACCTGACCCAGTCCGTTATCGGCATCTACGAAAACAACACTACCCGCTCGTTGCTCAAAATTAAGGGCAGGCTGTGGGTTGATTAACCCTTTTTCCATTCTTTGAATATAGTGATCGAGCCTGGATACACCATGTGAGGATACTCCCCTTAAATCGGCTTTTACCGTAATATCCACCATTGTAGCAATATCCTCTTCACTCATACTGCTTTTTTCAAGTTTCACTTTACAAAACTGCCTCAGCTCTTCTTCGCTGAGAAGGTATGCTTCACTCATAACGTTTACACCATCTTTCATTCATTTAACTATCTAAATAAAAGTATCGACATTCTATTATTAAAATTTTTTAGGTCAGTTCAATTTCATTCAGCCCACTGTTTACTTAATATATATGCGGCCGGGATCAATAATTTCCCTGAGCAGTTCAATCTCACTGCCATTGGGCGGCTCAGTTTCCTCCACCCGGTCCATGAGCAGCTCAAACCCCGTATTTTCAACTACATCCTCAATTCTTACCCCGGGATGGACAGATAATAGCTTCATTCGCTTGCTATCTTCATCAAAACCGAGGATTGCTTTATCTGTAATTATTTTTGAGGGACCGCCGCCTTTTAAACCGGCTTCAGCACGTGTGCTGCTACCGTTAAGAAAACCGGAAGAAGTATTATATGATACTTTATCCTTAAATTTACGCCTTTCGTGAGGCATAATCACAAAAATATTTTTAGCCAGTGAGGCAATATCGTTCGCGCCGCCGCTGCCGGTAAAATGACGAAAACCTCCATCTGGCTGATTGACCATTGTTGAGTTGAGATTACCATACATATCAATTTCCAGGCCACCTATAAAACCAACGTCAACTAGGCCCCTGTGCAAAAAGCTGCCCATAACCCCCATTGTATTTGTATAATAATTTGACTTAAACCAGATACGGGGATCTGCTATTCCAACCGAAGGTTCTTTTGGCTGTGGATCAATAACACCTATCTCGAGGATCATAGTCAGGTTGGGAGCATGAGTCATCTGGGCCAATATGGAAGCAATCTGCGGCAGGCCAAGGCCGACCAGGACATTCTGGTTGTCTTTAAGCTCCCTCGCGCCTGCCACAGCCATTAACTCACGCATTGTATAGTAATCGTTTTTCAAAAGGTAATACCTCCGTTTAATACTTCTTCAATGAATCGGCAGCTAATTCATTAATCCTGTTTATCCCACCAATCAGTTCTAAATATTCGTTAAAGCTCTTAACACTGTAGACGAATTTATCAAGATAATCACGCATGCCGTCTTCTGTTTTGGCATATGCCACGTACTCTTCAATATGTGCCCGATCAAAATCATACTTGCCATAAACAGAGGTAGGGTGGGCGCCATAGGGCTGGTTGACAACCATATCAACACGGGGAGCGGGGATGATCACTTCCTGGGCCAGGTGTGGAGTTAACTCATCAGCTATTATCTCATCAGCAATTATAATAATATGATCAGAAGCCAGCGCTGCTTCCTGATCCCACCTGGGGCCATAGATAATCGCGTTCCCACTCTTATCCGCCCTGGGAACATGAACCACGGCATAATCCGGATTCAAAGCCCGTAGCATTATTATCTTGTCACCTGTGAAAGGACATTCACCGGTAGTAACTTCATCCTCTTTTGCAGCCAGCAGGTTTGCCAAAATATCAGAGCCGAGCAAGGTTTGGGACGGAATATATGGGATACCAATTGAACCTGCCAGGAAACGCATTGACAGGGCCAGATTACTATACTCATTAACTTCGAATAATTTTCGCTCAATGGCCCGGTTCACGTTATACAAGGGACCGGGCCTGTCTAAGGAACCGCCTCCGTAATTGAGCCTGTTTACCAATCCGGCTCCGACGAGAAGATCCGTTTCAAAAGCAGCGATACATTGTGAAAGGGTCAAGTCTTTTTTACCCTGCCTGATTAATTCATGAGCAAAAGCAACAGGGCTGCGGGTTATCGCAAAGCCGCTGAAAGCCAGATGAGCCCCATCAGGAATCGCCGCTACGGCTTCTTCCATCTTAACAATTTTAGAGGCGGCAGCCATCCTAGATTTCCTCCAGAGTCGAACCAACAATGCCTATAGTAACTACACATTTAGCGCCCTTTAACTCAATGGAAACCAGTTCACTGTTCGCGCCAATCAGGGAATCGATGTAATACATTACGACATTGGCACAGGGGCAGCTAAAGGGATCAATGTTCTTTTTGGCCAGTTCTTTTTCAACATCAAGGTGCACACAACCCTCAAATTCCACTACCAGAACATTACCCTTGCCATCATATGTAGCATTCTTGACTATGTTGTCTTTTACCAGCGCATCTATTACATTCTGGACAGTCTTACTCCAACTCTTATCAGCAAGATCTGCACCATACTTTTCTTTAAAATAGTTTACTCCGACAAGAGTAGTGCGATATCGGGCACCACGTCCTCTCTCATCCCAGAAAGAAAGCTCCAGGTCCTTGACTATTTCAGAATAATACTTATCGTTACTCATGATATCCCTCCTAAGGTCTTTTACTTATCGTAAAGCGGACTGCCATATTTTTCGCTGAAAGCCAGATCACTCAATTCAATACGCGGTCTCGGGCGCGGCAGGCGGTCCATGTGCCCAAGAGGAATAAGAGAGATCACCTTGTAATCTTCTGGAACTTCTAAAAGTTCTTTTACCTTGAGTTCATCCCTGATATCTATACAGGGAGCAATTACCCAGCAGGCACCGAGCCCAAGGGCAGTGGTCATTAAAAGTATATTTTCTATTGCTGCTGAAGTATCGAAGGGAAGATCCCAAACATCTTTTTTCCCAATAACTGCAATTACTACCGGAGCAGTTCCAGTAAATGCCGAAACATCGCCGCTGGTCAGCTTTTTAAAGATCGCCTTCTTCTTCTCTTCATCTTCAAGACTTGAAAAGCGTTTGTGCAAATTCTTGGTAATAAACTCTCCGGAAAACCTTCTCCCACTGCCCTGAGCTGATATTTTACCAAGCGCCTTCCTTCTTTCCTCATCGCGAACAACTACAAACCGCCAGGGCTGCGCATCCTCACCCGAGGGCGCCCACCTGCCTGCTTCGAGGATTAACTTTAAATCTTCATCTGACACGGGTTCATCGGTAAATTTACGCACACTACGTCGGTTATAAATAATGTCCCATGCCATTTCTCTCATTTCTTTAGTGCCAAGATTTTCCATAACAACAACCTCCTTGTTATCTTAAATACTCTTGAAGCAATACAAAATACAACTTAAGCCGAATCATTTTTTGCCCCGCTAAGAAAATAATAGTCAAACACGCAGGCGGGTATATAATTACTGGTTAGCGCATGTAACCCGTATACGAGGTTGACTGTAAATAATATAGCATCTGCAATGCTTTATTTAATACTATCTATAGTAGAGAGCAAGATTCATGCCAACACGTCAGGATGAAGCAGAAAAGTTTTTATTCTTCATCAAGTTTTTCGATAGTTTCCTGCGGGCATATTTCAGCGCAGGCGCCACAGCCCACACACATTTCCTGATCAATAAGAGCCACGTCTTCGTCTGTCAAATGAATAGCTCCTTCAGGGCACACATCAACACAAACTCCACAACCGATACAATGCGAATCGTCTACTTTATACATGTTTACTGCCTCCATCATTGGTATTTAGTTTAGTTTTTAACAGCAATGCATGTACAATTCTAATACATTCATTGCAGATTAGACAAGTCATATATATACCATGCTTAGCTCGAAACCAGTATCTGCCATTCAAGTCTCGAAAATAACAGAAATTATCCTTGTAAAAACACTTTTATATCATATATAAATTGCACTGCCCAACTTTCTATTTATGGCAAAATATATTTTTTTAACTACTCCAACAAATCCACTTGAAGAAGAATTAATTTAGATGACGCTCGTATTGCATTATGCAACGTTCAATATGAGAGATATTGCAATATGTTATAATTGTCATCGTTCATCTTTTTTGAGGCCGGCAACTGGAAAGTATATAAATCCTTTATTTATATTTGAATTATCTTTGTAATTTAATTGAAATATTGTCCGGCTGGGCTTATGATAATAAGTGAAATATACAAAAGGAGCTGATTATTGTGCCAATTGTTACATCAACCGAGATGTTTGAGAAAGCATATGCCGGTGGATACGCCATCGGTGCGTTTAATGTGAACAATATGGAGATAATTCAGGGTATCACCGAAGCAGCCAAAGAAGTAAGCAGCCCGTTGATACTCCAGGTTTCTGCGGGTGCGAGAAAATACGCCAATCACACCTACCTGATGAAATTAATAGAAGCGGCTGTAATTGAAACCGGCCTGCCGATCTGTGTTCACCTTGACCATGGCGACTCTTTCGAATTATGTAAATCCTGTATAGACGGGGGCTTTTCTTCGGTTATGATCGATGGATCCCATCTTTCCCTTGATGATAATATCGCTTTGACTAAAAAAGTAGTAGATTATGCCCATGCAAACGGGGTTGTTGTTGAAGGCGAGCTCGGACGCCTGGCCGGTATCGAAGACGCAGTGAATGTGTCTGAAAAAGATGCTGCTTTTACTGATCCTGCCGAAGTGGAGGAATTTGTATCAAGAACCGGCGTTGATTCACTTGCTATTGCCATAGGGACAAGCCACGGAGCCTTTAAATTTAAGGGTGAGCCGCGGCTCAGGTTTGACATCCTGGAAGAAGTCCAAAAGAGGCTGCCCGGTTTTCCAATTGTACTTCACGGCGCTTCCTCAGTTCTTCCTGAATACGTGGATATAATTAATAAGTATGGAGGCGACATGCCCGGCGCAAAAGGTGTTCCCGAAGAAATGCTCAGAAAAGCAGCAGGCATGGCAGTATGCAAAATTAATATAGACTCTGATTTACGACTGGCTATGACTGCGACAATTCGCCGGCACCTGGCTGAAAACCCGGGAGAGTTTGACCCGCGCAAATACCTGGGCCCGGCACGCAGCGCTATCAGGGAAGTTGTAAAAAATAAGATCGTTAATGTATTAGGTTGCGATAACAAGGCCTAACATAACAGAATAGCCCGGTAGTTTTAGCTGCTCTATGTTAACTACCGGGCTATTTTATATTTATCCTTTGCTTCAGCGCAGTTCTCTTTCCCTGATCTCTGCTTTACACCTGTTGCAGGTATATACTTTTTCATTCTGCATTAAAATTGTAATTACATATATAGATATCCCGCCCATAATTAATGCTGTGGTTTCTCTTGTCGTTACATAAACTATTACTGAAGCTACTGCAAACGCAATAAAACTGAAGAAAGCAAATTTATTACCTTTCTTCTTAACTGTATATTCCATTTCACCTTCAAAATTGCAGTGGGGACAAACCAAGTTATAACCTCCCGGCTTTTCAGTTGATTGGATAATCATTGAATCATTGCGCTATATAAAAGTAATGTTTTATATAAAAACCGTTTCAGATGCAAGAAAACCCATTAATACTTGAATATCTCCTGCTTTTTATTTATGAATAGCTATGTAATTCCCCGTCTTCTTTTGAAGCACCTTATCCACTTTCAATAGCTTAAGGTCTATTTCCTGCTTTGTAACAACAGGAAATTGATGCGAATGGTTAATATAACCGGGGGAACGCCCTTTATTCTTGTTGTACTCAACAATAAAACGTTCATGTTCTTCCTGCCGCTTCTCCAGGCGCCTGTTTAATTCAGTTACCAGCCCGGGACCATTAATTTTTTTATCCAGCCTGACAGCAAATTCGCTGTCATTATCCAACCCCAGGCTGTTCCTGGCGCATGCCATTGCCGCCAGTAGTGTAGTGCCGCTCCCGGCAAATGGGTCGAGTACCGTATCGCCGTAAACACTATGCATATTAATCAGGCGGTAGGGCAGTTCAAAGGGGAATGCTGCACTTCTGCTGCGCTTGTTATGGTCACCCATGCTTTTTTTAAAATCCTGGCGAACTCCCTTGAAATCCCATAGGTCCGAATACCATTTATTTCTTTCTTCCCAAAATATTGCGCTTCTGCGCCGATTTTTCTTTTCATTTTCATTTTTAAAAATTCTTTTTCCGCTTTTTCGGAAGATAAGAATATACTCATGCTCAAGTGTTACATATGCTCCTGCGGGCAGCATGCCGGATCCCATAAATTTGTTTGGAGCATTGGTCTGTTTTCTCCACAAAATAAGTGGTAAAGCGTCGAAGCCAACTTTTAGAAAAGCATCAATTATACGATGGTGGTTGGTAAAAAGCACAAATTTTTGCCCGACAGTACGCACAGCATCACCGATATTGATACAGGCAATACCCCCCCGGCATAAAACCCGGTATAGCTCACTCCAAACCTTATCCAGCTCGCAATGCATCAATTCAAAAGCAGCCCTGAAATCTTCTCCCTTCAGGGATTCCCCAACCTTACTGTTCAAATCGTTGAAACCTTTATCCCACATCTCAATCATTGGGTAAGGAGGCGATGTTACCACCAGGTTAATAGACTCATCATCAAGGAAGCTGATTTTTCGCGAATCCCATTCTTTAATAGTGTGACTGGTTTGCATCTTTCTCTCTCATTTCCTAAACAATTAAAATATATTTCATTGCCTTGCTAATTTATGATTCGGTCATAACACGCATCTTTCCTTTAAATAATCTCTGCCTGGAGTTAACAACAACTTGCTAGGACTTGCTTACAAAATTCTGCAGATAATAAACATTGCTTAAACTGCAATGTAATGTTTTAATAATTTAAGAGAAAGTAAGTATCAGAACCCAGATACTTTTTTATTTACCCAAGAGTTCTTTTTAATATGGAGTGTTCTACTTGCCGGTCAGAACTAAGAATTTAAATCCAGCCCGATTCATGTCCTTTGGTTTTATGGGACTAATTTTAGGTGGTTCGCTTCTGCTATCTCTTCCACCCATGATTGAAGGTACTGAAATAAATTATATAAATGCCCTGTTTACAGCAGCTTCAGCCGTATGCGTTACCGGCCTGGTTGTTGTTGACACAGGCACATTTTATACCCCCCTGGGGCAAGCCGTGATCATGGTCCTGATTTTCTGCGGTTCTCTGGGCTTCATGACAATGACTACCCTGATTTTTATATTCTTAGGCCGTAAAATTAATTTGAGAGATCGCTTACTGGTAAAAGAAGCTTTAAATCAGGACTCAGTAGCCGGATTGCTCAGACTGGTTTTATCGGTAGTACGCATGGCTGTTTTCTTTATAATTCTGGGTACTATTATAATGGCTTTTCGTTTTGTACCGCTTATCGGTCTGGCCAAGGGGCTTTTTTTCTCTCTCTTCCATTCAGTTTCTGCTTTTGGTAATGCAGGGTTTGATCTCTTTGGCAATTTCCATAGCCTGACTCTTTTTCCTACCGATTATTTAATCAATAGCACAATCATGCTGCTCTTTATTGTTGGCGGGCTTGGTTTTACCGTGATCCTTGAATTAGCCCGTTTTCTTCGTTTTCGGGAACGGCTATCCCTGCACAGCCGTATGGTTTTATTAATTACAACTGTCCTGCTTGCCAGTGGAACCATTTTTGTTTTCATGCTTGAATATAGCAATACTTCTACCCTGGGAGAGTTACCCTTAGGAGCAAAAATATTTACATCATTTTTTACCGCAGCTACTCCAAGAACTGCCGGTTTTACCGTAATCGATATCAGCGCAGTTAGTTACCCAACTCTGCTAATTCTGCTGGTTTTCATGTTTATCGGCGCTTCCCCTACTTCAACAGGTGGCGGTATTAAAACAACAACATTTGGAATAGTGTTCTTCACTGTTTTAAGCATGATTCGCGGACGTAGTGAACCGGTTTTGTTTTCCCGCTGTTTTCCAGTTAATCAAATCATGAAAGCAATATCAATTATAAGCGCTGCGCTATTCCTAATTTTTGCAGCCACATTTATTATGGCTCTTGTTGAAGATTTCCCGTTTAACTTTCTTGTTTTTGAAGCATTTTCGGCTTTTGGTACAGTGGGGCTCAGCCGTGGCATTACACCTGAACTGAGCAGCATTAGTAAAATAACTTTAATTTTAACTATGTTTGGAGGAAGAGTTGGACCCCTAACCCTGATGTTTGCCCTGGCCCGCCAAAAGGAAGACAATATTCTGCATTACCCGGAAGAAAATATTTTAATCGGTTAGCCGCATAACAATCTAAGCTATTTTAAAAGCATTAAAGTTATTTCATAGTAAATTACCCGGATCATGCACATACAGCATTACAAATAATATGCCTTGTGATGTTATTATTAATGGTTAGATGATAATATCTTCTTCGCAGTTATTTTATTGAAAATAGTCATAGCAACTAAATAATATTTGTTAGATGAGCTGATCAGCTTAAGTCTTCTTCTGCTGCCTGGTGTTATCGGAGTTAATGGCTTGTGGCTTGCCCTGCCAGTGGCTGAAGCTCTGACTTTGATCTTATCAGCCTCTCTAGTCGTTTATGAATACCGGCGCCACCTCGTCACATCAAAATGAGCAAGCCTTTAATTCTAAGGCGAAGAATCTGCTGAAGTTTAAAACGTTGAAAGTCCTGTGTCTCGAAAAAACAAACCCTGACCTTTTGTATTAACTGTTTATTTTAACCGGGGAGCTTATCCTGAATGACATTAATGAGCTACAACGTTTTACCCATTGCCTCCGCCCTCTGCAGGGCATCAGTATTTTCAATTGCTCCAGCATCCTGAACGCCGGGAACGGCCAGGATTCCTTTATCTTCCCACTTCATATATCCGGTGATTGACCTGTAGGTGGCAATTGTTCCGTCGAACACTTCCATTTCCTCATCCGCACCGCAAACAAACAGGTAGCTGCTTTTAATCTTAAGTGGGCGCTTACAATTTTCACTGAGATAAGAATAGATCCGGTTAAGCGGAGCGAGTATTTGGGCAGAAAAAGTAAACCAGTACAATGGGGTGGCCAGGACTAAAACATCTGCTTTTTCCAGCAGGGGGGTAAGCTGATCAAAATCATCCCTGAAAATGCATGGTTCATCTTTCGGCCAGCACTTTTTGCAGGCTTTGCAGCCGCCAATCTGCTTATTTGCGGTATTAAATTTAACCGCTTCATTTCCGGCAGCCTTAGCACCCCGGATAAACGCGTCAGCCATCCTTTCACTATTACCGTTCTTTCTCGGACTGCCAGTTAACACCAGTACATTGTTCTTCAACCCTCACACCTCCGTTTTATTTGTTAAGTATAAATTGCTCTTAAAGCAGACGGAACCTTTCGATGAAATCAGTATTAATGTATTCTGTATCCTTTTTGGTGGCGATTTCAACCCAGTTGCCATCAACCCGATTGATTCTTCCGGTCACTTTTCTTTCCAGCATGGTGGTAATCTGGCAATCTCTTCCGATATTACTTTTAAATGCATCGATCGACACGGCAAGCACCCCTTTTTTTAATAAATAATGAATTACCCTGATCTTCCTTCTACGTTTTCTCTGCTGAATAATCACCATAAATACTGTTAATAGAGGCAGATATATGCTTATAAAATTAGCCGGCTCCATCAGTTATCACCGCTTTTTATTAATCTAAAATATAATATACCACATTTTGATCTTCAAACATTAAAGGGCTGCTCCCGTGGAGCAACCCTTTTGCTGAAATCGTTATATTAATATTTAACAATCATCATCGGCTTTTTCTGTTTTAGGTCTTATCACAAACAGCAGCTGCCCTTCCTGGACGGTACTGTGCAGTTTAACACAGATTTCGTCTACCTGGCCGTCAAATGGAGCGCTAACAACATTTTCCATCTTCATTGCTTCTATGTTAGCTATTTCTTCCCCTTTGCGCACAATATCTCCTGCCTTGAGAGCGCCGCGGGTCGGGTTCCCTATGCGCCACAGATTGCCGTTGATCGGCGAGCCAACCTCTCCCGGGTGCGCCGCCATCCTCAACCTGGATTCCTGTGCTCTTTCAGTCCTGATATTGTATACCTGGTTCTTGCTGTTAACTTTCATCAGAACATGAACTATACCCTCGCTCTCACCACCGACCGAGACCAGCTCTATACAGCAGGGCTTGCCCCAAAACTCAAATTCCACTTTATCGCCCGGCTTTAGCAGCCCCCTGCGCCAGACATCGGTGGGCAGAACCAGGGGGGCCTCGCTGTAGGTTTCCCGGAACTTAATGTACTCCAGAGCATCCTTTGGATGCATCAGGTAGAGAATAAATTCTTCTTCATCAGGTTTCCGACCCAGTTCTGCCGTAAGTTCGGCTTTTTGTTTCTCCAGATCTTCATCTTTCAAAACTTCAAGCGGAGATAGTTCGCTACGCTCTTCTATGAACTTATGCCATTCTTTACCAAAAGCGCTGATATAAACCCAGTCAGCAGGCCAGCCAACCGGCAGCCTGCCGTATTTGCCGAGCAACAAATTTTTAAAGTCGCTTGATGTATCCGAAAAAAGCTTGTACAGCTCCTCTTTTTCATCAGGGTCCATTTTTTCAACCTGCTGATTTTTCTCTTCAATAAATTTTTTAAGCAACGATAAAATATGCTTGACCCCGATTTCTCCCCGCTCTTTCATATAACGATTAACAATACCGCTGCAGGTTGTCCAGGTTATCTGCGAGCCGGGAGTAACATCAAAGTATTTAATAATTTTATTGTACAGGGTCATCATCATGAGGATCTGGGGCATCAGGTGTAAAAAGTTGCCTTTTTCAGCCTGCTCGAAAGAACTTGGGAAAGCACCGCCCGGCATCCTGTGCTTGGTCACGGTATGATCAAAGCCTTTGAAAGGTGATTCAGCCCATTCGTACTGCCTGATCCAGCTGCGCACTTGGTGCACAGCATTTTCAGCTTCTTCCCGGTTCAGGCGAACAGGTATGCCAGCTTCCTCAAAGTAAGCCTGTACGCTGAGTATTGGCGCCTGTCCGTAAAAACGGGCCAACGTATCTTCCTGGACATCAATTATTTTCACACCGGCTTCTGCGGCAGCCAGCAGGGCAGGCGCAGCCAGGCCATCGGTAGCATGCCTGTGGTACTGGATAACCAATTCGGGATACTTCTGCTTGATTGCATCAACCAGGCCGGAAATCCTTTTCGGGCTGCCCACCCCGGCCATATCCTTGATGCAGAGGATGATTTCATCAATACCGGAGCATAGATCAACAATCTCTTCAACAACACCCAGGTAATATGCATTGGTTGCCCAGTCAGCCTGGGTAAAACTAATCGCCGGTTGAAAAAGTTTGCCCTTCTTCATTACTTCCTCGGCTACCGCCTTCATATTGCGGATATCGTTTAAAAAAGAAAAACAGCGCCATATATCAATATCCACTTCCGTTACAGCATGCCTGATTACATTAGGGGCATAAGGACGGTAGCCCCACAGATTGGTCTCCCTGATCAAAGTCTGCAGCATTACATTAGGCATCAGGCTGCGCAGGATGGCAATCTCTTCAAAAGGTGACTCTTTCCGGTTCATAATTCCCACGTGCCAGCGGGCACCTCCGTGGCACTCGGCACTGAAAAGACCCATTTTATTATAATAGGGAGCCAGCGTCTGTAAATCTTTTATACGCAGGCGATTCTTAAAATCTGACTGGCCGGCATCCCTGATTGATGTTGTAGTGAGGCACACTTCTTTAATTGATCGGGCCTGATCTACCAGTTCCCGTGCCGTCAAACCGGGTTTGAAAATATTATTGGTTTTCATCGTATCACCTCTTAAATCCACTTTGGAGAGCCCAGGGCCGATCTTTTAGCAACATAGCGGGCTATCTTCAGTATTTCATCTTCGCTGTCCTTTTCTTTAAACATGGAAACCAGTTCATCCATGTGCTCATCAATAAAACGGGTAGAATAGCGGCCACCAATAAATTTGGGATGGCGAATGATGCTGAGCAGCAGAGGAGCCAGAGTTTTAACCCCTTCTATTCTTAAATTTCGGCTGATCGAACGGTCCATAACCCGAATCGCGTCTTCCCGGTCTTTGCCGGTAGCCTTAATCAGCATGATCAATGAATCATAAAAGGGCGGTATCTCAGCCCCGCCGTAATAACCGGGCGATATTCTTACCGCCGGCCCCTGGGGTGAAAAAAGCCGGGTCAAGGTGCCGTAAGATGGATTAAAAGTAACCGGGTCTTCAGCATTGAGCCTCGCTTCCAGCGCCCAGCGGTTGGAACGAACCTCCGACTGGGTAAAGGGCAGCGGTTTATCCATGGCCACATCTATCATAATTCCCACGATGTCAAGCCCGGTCAGCAATTCGGTAATACCGTGCTCCACCTGCAGCCGGGTATTAACTTCCAAAAAGTAAAACCGGCGCTCTTTTGAATCATACAGAAACTCCACCGTGCCGGCACTGGTATAATTGATTTTTTTCATCAGGCGCACTGCAGTTTCATAAAATTCCTGCCTTTGTTGATCATTAAGGGTTGGTGCCGGGGCTTCCTCAATTATTTTCTGGTTGCGCCTCTGAATAGTACATTCTCTTTCAAACAGGTGCACCACGTTACCAAAACTGTCCGCCACTATCTGCACTTCAATATGACGGCCCCGTTCAATATACTTTTCGATTAAAACCGAATCGCTGCCAAAATACTTCAGCCCCTCAGAACGAACCTGGTCGAGTGCCGCCTGCAATTGATCATCGCGCTCAACCTTAAGCATACCTTTTCCCCCACCGCTGGCCGAGGATTTAATCATCAGCGGGTAGGTAACATTTTCTTCTTTCATCCAGCTAATTATTTTGTCTGGTTCTACAACATTGTTGATACCGGGAATCAGAGGGACATCAGCTTCGGCAGCAATCCTTTTTGCTTCAATTTTATCACCCATTGCCCTGATTACCCCGGGCGAGGGGCCAATCCAGGTTAATCCTGCTTCTATAACCCGGGTTGCAAACTCATCGTTTTCTGATAAAAAACCCCATCCGGGATGCACTGCATCAGCTCCTGAATCCTTAGCCGCCCTGATAATCTTATCGATGTTCAAATAGGAATCTCGGGGAGGGGCATCGCCAATATGCACCGCTGAATCAGCCATTGAAACATGCTGTGCCAGGCGATCCGGGGTGCTGTAAACAGCAACAGTTTTAATTTTTCGATCCCGGCAGGTGTGCATAATGCGCACTGCCGGTACTGCCCGGTTGGCAACCAGTATTTTTTTAATTGTTTTTTCCTTCATTAAGTTAGTCCTCCATCTCCTGACTGTGCTTTAAATGATCCCTTCTAAAACACATACAACTTCTACTTCCCAGTTTTCATTCACCCATAAACCTGTAACCGGAAATTTGGGGAAGAGATCTTTAATTTTCTTTACAGCCTTCATAATATCCTCTTTTTGACCTGACTCGCTTCGGCAGCAGGCAGCACAATCGTGATGGCCGGCTATAAATATCTCTTCCGATAGATGCTTCTCCAGAGAAATGTTAATTTTCCAGGCGATTTGCTCCAGCATATTATCTTTACCGGCAATTGACTCGGATATACCAGGCTCGGTAATCATATCCACAAAATCACAGCCGTTCTGATTCTTAATCCATTCTATAACCGGAAATTGGGTCCTTCCGTCCATACAGCATAAACAGGTGGTAAAAGTCATCAATGCAACCCCCAGTTTCAGAAATTTGACGAATTATCTGAGTTGAATTATAATACGAACATATATACACGAATAATATTTCGCATATAAGTATAACTTAAACAATTTCACAATGCAAACAGATAAGGGAGGATTCCATGCATAAACCACGCTGGACATTTCTTACCAATTATGCGCATGTATTTATTTATATCGCCAGGAACCCCAGGAGTACCACTCGCGAGATTTCAATAGCCGTGGGTATTACAGAAAGAGCAGTTCAAAAAATTATTCAGGAACTCGAAGCTGAAGGATATATTGTTCGCTTCAAGAAAGGACGCAATAATATATACGAAGTGGATCAAAACATGCCGATGCGCCATCCCCTGCAGGGGGAGCTGGCAGTGGGAGAGCTGTTAATAGCGTTGGACAGCAAAGTAAAAACTGCTTCACCGAATTGAGTTTGAACTTCCGGTGGCAATTGCTGACGTGTTACTTTATACACAGTTGCTCTAATTGCCTTTGGATACACCGGTATACCACCAGTGAAAAAGGTTAAACAAAACCGGGTAAACTTACCGCTTCCTGCGTTACATGCCTGCAAACTGTAGCAGGGTCACTGCGCCGGTCTATCCTTTAAGCGTGCCGATTAGCACTTTAAGCTTATATTCGCCATCTTCCATCAGGTACTGATCGTAGAGGTGATCTGCTTTCATCTCTTCTGTCTGTAAATGATTCTTTTCAAAAATACTCAGCCATTGGTCGCGCGTAAACAGCCCCAGGGTATGAACCTCATGATAAATTTTTAAATCACCTTTTTCACGGATCAGGTATACTATAGCAGCTTCATAGGTGCTCTCAGATACAATGTGGTTGTTTTCAAAAACTGTAACATGAACGTCATCTTTTTCACCATAATATACGAAGTTATTCTCCCTGAAATCTTCTTTAACAGAGGTGACTATCAGCAGGATGCCACCTTTTTTTAGATGACTGGTGGCATTACTAATAGCCAGATGCAAATCTTCCAGGCTGGCCATGTAATTGACCGAATCCGGAATGGCCACAACATCATATTTTCTGTTTAGCTCAACCGTCCTCATATCACCGGACAAATATTTAACCTCCGGGTTCCTGTTCATCGCCAGGTCAAGCATCCCCCTGCTTAAATCAACCCCTGTTACAGAATAATGCTGTTTGAAATGATAATCAAGCATTCCTGCACCACACCCCAGGTGCAGCATGCTAACAGCCTTGTCGCCGGAACGCTCCCTGATTGCCTCTATATACATTTTTGCTTCTTCTGCGTTACTTTCAACCGGAGCCAATACATCATCGGTCCAGGCCAGTTCATTGTAGGATATCCAGTTCATTGTTTAACCCCTCGCTATACTTAGTTGGTTATTATAAAGCAGGCATACTCAAAAGCATTTAGAACTTGCGTGTCAACTTTCTTCAGTTTATACTACTCCATTATAAATAAACTAAATATTATTTAAAACAGTTTCAATCCACGCCCCCGCGAAGGGGGCGACATATACAGAGATTGTTATAACTTGCATCACCCGGGTTTCAATCCACGCCCCCGCGAAGGGGGCGAC
>CAZBKZ010000042.1:0-20831 GCA_964492615.1 uncultured Syntrophomonadaceae bacterium
ATGACATCTGAAGGATACCTGCAGGTTAGAAACAGTGTTTACGGTAACGATCTTTCTCCGCTCGACGAAGCCTGCGCGTGCCCTGTCTGCAAAAATTACAGCAGGGCATATATCAGGCACCTGATAAACGCCGGGGAGATTCTGGGCCTCAGACTGACAACGTACCATAATCTCTATTATCTTGAAAACCTGATGCAGGAAATCAGGACCGCTCTGGCGGAAGATCGTTTTGAACAATATTACCGTGAAAAAGGTCTAAAACTAAGAAAACTGTATGGAGGTGCACTATGAACTTTGAATCATTGGGTCCGTTTATCCCCCTGATCCTGCTTTTTGTTATATTTTATTTTTTGCTGATCAGACCCCAGCAAAAACAACAGAAAAAGCGCCAGGAGATGCTTAAAAACCTGAAAAAAGGCGATCGCATTGTAACCATCGGAGGCATTTACGGAATAATAAAAGAGATTGACGATACGGTAATGTCTCTCAGGGTTGCCGATAACCTGAATCTAAAATTTTCCCGTGCTTCTGTTGACAGGGTAATTGAAGACGAAAGCGAGTAATCATTATAAGCCAGAAATGGCAGACCCGGCGAAATAAAAAAGCACTCCTTAAAGCACCGTCCGGTGCCGGATGGGAGTGTTTTTTAACTGTCAGCAACGGAGGTGTTTAATGTGGATATGATCACCATGGGCTTGAAGAAAAAAATCAGGGAAGAGGGGCCGCTGGCTGAAAGGATGCGCCCCAAAGACCTTGATCATTTTCTCGGGCAGGAAAAAATAGTTGCTGCCGGAAAGCCCCTGCGCACCATGATTGAAAACGATCGCCTTTCTTCACTGCTTTTTTACGGTCCTCCGGGCACAGGTAAAACCAGTCTGGCCATGATCATAGCTTCCAGAACAAGCGCCGATTTCAACCAGCTAAATGCAGTTGCTTCAGGGGTAAAAGATGTTCGCCAGGTTATTGAACAGGCGCGGGAAAACTGGTCCCTGCATAACCGCCGCACAATCCTTTTTATCGATGAAATTCATCGTTTTAACAAGGCCCAGCAAGACGTTCTGCTATCCGCTGTTGAAGAGGGAACGCTGATTTTTATCGGCGCAACAACCGAGAACCCTTTTTTTTACCTTAACCCACCACTATTATCGAGAACAGCGCTCTTCAATTTTGAAGCACTTGAACAAAGCGCAGTTATCGAAATATTACAGATTGCCCTGAAAGATGGGGATATTGGGCTCGGGCGCCTTGAACCTTTCGTAACGGAAGAAGCTATTGCGTACCTGGCTGATAAAGCCAATGGAGATGTTCGGGCTGCTCTTAATGCACTGGAAACAGCAGTATTAATAGCTCCTGTAAAAGATGGTTACCCATCTGTTGATCGCGATACGGCAGCAGAAGCTATACAAAAACGGCTGCTGAAATATGATCGCGACGGCGACAACCATTACGATATGGCATCTGCCCTGATCAAATCTATTCGAGGCTCGAATCCCGATGCCGCCCTGTATTGGATGGCCAGGATGTTAAATGGCGGAGAAGATCCAATGTTTATAGCCCGCCGTTTAATGATTAGCGCTGCGGAAGATGTAGGTAATGCCAATCCCCATGCCCTGTCGCTGGCAGTGGCTGCCGCCCAGGCGGTGCAGATGATTGGCCTGCCCGAGGGTAGAATACCCCTGGCCCAGGCGGTAACCTACCTTGCTGCTTCACCCAAGAGCAACGCTTCTTACCTGGCCATTAACAAGGCGGTTAAACTGGTAGAGGAGAAAGAGAACCATCCTGTGCCCGACCACCTGAAAAGTACAGCCTACAGGGGAGCGGAACGGTTGGGTCACGGTAAAGACTACAAGTACCCTCACAACTATCCAGGGCACTATGTAGAACAGGAATACCTGCCCCCGACATTAAAGAATATAAAATTTTACGAGCCGACCGAAGAAGGAACAGAAATTAAAATTAAAAAAAGTTTAGAACAGCTAAGGAAGAGAAACGAAAAGTGAACTATGCCTGAAAAAGAATTTTATTACACACCAGCCCAAAAAAAGAGAACCCGCTTCACCGTCCAGGGTTCCAGGTTTATTGCAACGCTGTATCCTGCTTCGTCTGAACAGAAGGCGGAGCTTTATATCAATGCAGTAAGTAGAGAGTTTCCTGACGCTACGCATCATGCTTATGCCTATCGTATTGGAAATGGCAGCAGCCTGGTTGAAAGATGTTCCGATGCCCGTGAACCGGCCGGTACAGCCGGCTTACCCATGCTTCAGCTCTTACAGGGTAAAGATATATCAGACGCTGTAGTAATTGCCACCCGTTATTTCGGAGGTACCAAGCTGGGCATAGGAGGTTTAACCAGAGCATACCGCGATTGTGCCCGCATCAGCACTGAGCAGGCAGAACTGATCCAGCGTGAACCACTGTGCAGCTGCAAACTTGAGTTGTCCTACAGGGATTACGGCACAGTAAACAGGCTGATCGAATCTGTCGGGGGCAGGATAGATGAGGTTAACTACCTGGAATCTGTAACAGTAACTGCAACCATGCCTTTGCGCCTTAAAAAGAGCTTCAGCGAAGATTTTGAAACCGCCTGCAGGGGAAACGGGAAGATTGACTGGATATAAAGGGTTTTGATGCTCTTGCTTCACCTTTTCCCTTCGTTGACATGCCTTTGTAAAAACAGATATAATTGCCATAACTTAAAATGGAGGATGAAGGATGCAATCGAGCAAAATTAGAGAATTATTCTTAGATTATTTCAGCTCAAAAGAGCATTTAATCATGCCCAGTTTTTCACTGATACCCCAGAACGATCCGACCCTGCTGCTGATTGGCGCAGGTATGGCTCCCCTGAAACCTTACTTTACCGGTGAAAAAAAACCACCAAATTCCAGGGTTGTCACCTGTCAGAAATGTGTTCGCACCCCGGATATAGAAAGAGTTGGCCATACGGGAAGGCATGCAACATTTTTTGAGATGCTTGGAAATTTTTCATTTGGCGATTATTTTAAAGAGGAAGCAATCGCCTGGGCCTGGGACCTGGTGCTTAACGGTTTCCGGCTCCCGGTTGATCGCCTCTGGGTTAGCATTTACGAAGAAGACGAAGAAGCCTTTAGAATCTGGAATGATAAGATTGGCGTCCCTTCTGAGCGTATAGTTCGGTTGGGAAAACAAGATAACTTCTGGGAGATTGGCCTTGGACCCTGTGGCCCCTGTTCTGAAATATATATAGATTTAGGGGAAGAGGCAGGCTGTGGAAGTCCCGACTGCGCAGTCGGCTGTGACTGCGATCGGTACCTGGAAATATGGAACCTGGTTTTCACCCAGTTCAGCCGTGAACCGTCAGGCGAGCTGGTTGAACTGGAGCAGAAGAATATTGATACAGGAGCCGGACTGGAAAGAATGGCTATGGCCATGCAGGGAGTCAGCACACTTTACGATACAGACCTGGTCAAACCTATATACAGCCATTTTAAAAGCCTGGCCGATGCTGGCAGAAGAGACCAGGAAATACCACTGCGTATCGTGTCTGAGCACAGCAGGGGAACTGCGTTTTTAATTGCCGACGGTGTGCTTCCCTCTAACGAAGGAAGGGGATATGTGCTGCGCCGACTCCTGAGGAGGGCCATTCGCTATGGTCGTATTCTCGGCATAGAAGATAACTTCATGACCGATGCTGCCAATATGGTTATAGACCTGATGGGCGATGATTACCCCGAGTTAAAAGAACGCCAGGCTTATATTTCACAGATTGTCGGCCTGGAGGAGAAAAAATTCAGGGAAACACTAACCCAGGGTATGGAGATCCTCGACAGCTACATTGAAGATCTGGCTCAAAGCGGCCAAAAATCATTACCCGGAGAGCAGGCCTTCAAGCTCTACGACACTTATGGTTTCCCGCTTGATTTAACCGCGGAAATACTTCAGGAAAAAGGGCTGTCCGTTGATCGTAATTCCTTCGACAGCAATTTGAAGGTGCAGCAGGAAAGAGCCCGGGCTGCTGCAAGAGATAACAACGGTTCCGTCTCTGCTGATCGCTATAAAGAAGCAGAAAAGTTATCATCTTCTTTTACCGGTTACGATACCCTTGTCCAGGAAGCAGAGGTTTTAATGATCCTGGCCGAAGGCGGAGAAACAAAAGAGATTAAACCTGGTGATAAAATTGAAATAGTGCTTGATAAAACACCTTTTTATGCCGAGGCAGGGGGCCAGGTAGGCGATACGGGGCAATTAAAAAACGAAGCGGCTCTGGTTCGTATCGTTAATACCTTCTTTACATCCGGAGGGCAAATTGTTCACCAGGGTGTATTGGAAGAAGGCCGTCTCGCTGCCGGCGATAGTATCACTGCCCGGGTAGACGGAGGCCGCCGCGCCGGAATATGCCGCAGCCACACCTCAACCCATTTGCTGCACAGGGCCCTGCGCAATCGCCTTGGTGATCATGTTAACCAGGCCGGTTCGCTGGTGGCATCAGATCGCCTTCGATTCGACTTTAACCATTTTTCAGCGCTTTCTGCCGATGATTTAAAGGAAGTTGAACAGGAAGTTAATAAAAGAATCCTAGACAACCTTCCGGTTAAAATAGAAATAAACAGTCTCGACGAAGCCAAAGAGAAGGGGGCCACTGCTCTATTTACCGATAAATATGAAGAAGAAGTAAGGGTTGTTTCGGCAGGTGATTACACCTGTGAACTTTGCGGGGGTACCCATGTTCCGGCAACTGGTAGTATAGGGCTTTTCAGAATATTATCTGAAGAGGGTATCGGTTCCGGGTTGCGCCGTATTGAAGCAGTAACCGGCATGATAGCATACCAGCAGGCAGTTGAACAGGAACAGCTATTGAAAAATATAGCTGAAAAAATGCATACCTCTGAGAAAAGGATTGAAGAGAAAGTTGAAGAATATGTAAACGGCTATAAGCAGCTGCAGAAACAGAACCAGGAACTGAAACAAAAAATGGCCGGTTCAGAGATCGGTTCACTGCTGGACAGTGTAAAAGAGATAGATGGAGTTAGGATGTTGTCAGCTATTGTTGCTGCAGACAGCGTGGAATCTCTGCGGCTGATCATGGATGAGGTCAGAAACAAGCTTGGCCCGGCTTTGGTTGTCCTTGGATCAGAAAACGACGGAAAGGTTTTCCTGGTGGGCTCAGCCAGCCCAGAAGTTATTGCTAAAGGCATCCAGGCCAACAAGGTTATCAAGCAGGTAGCTGGCCTTGTCGGCGGCGGTGGTGGTGGTAAGCCGGAACTGGCCCAGGCCGGGGGTAAAAACCCGGCAGCCCTTCCGGAAGCCATAGCATCGGTTGAAAACCTGGTAAAGAGTATGCTTTAAATAGATAAACATATTATAGATATACAGAGGGACCGGGAGGTGCTGTTGATGAGTGAAAACAATGAAGAAACCGTATTATTCAGAGTTGATGCCGAAGAGGTTGATAACAAGGCCAGGGCAATTCTGCTTACTGTGTACCAGGCCCTGAAAGAAAAAGGATATAATCCTTTAAACCAGCTTGTCGGTTACCTTCTTTCCGGTGACCCTGCTTATGTTACCAGCCATCAGAATGCTCGCAGCCTGATCAGGCAGGTCGAGCGTGATGAACTGCTTGAGGAGATAGTGGGAATATACCTGGAACTCGCTGAAAAGAAGCAGCTATAACGGAGTGTATAAGTAATTGAGAATATTAGGTGTTGATCCGGGAGAAAAAAGGATCGGCCTGGCGGTCAGTGATCCCCTGGGGATAACTGCCCGGGGGTTGGAAACTGTTCATTTTGAAGACCTTGAACTTGCCCTGAAACGAATAGCGAGTATCTGCAGCGAATATGAAATTTCAAGGATTGTGGTCGGTAACCCGATCAACATGAATGGGTCGTGTGGCCCTGCCGCAGAAAAGGCAGAAAAACTCGCCATCCTCCTGAAAGAAAAAACCGGTTTGCCTGTTTACCTGCACGATGAAAGGCTGACGAGCGGCAGGGCAGAAAAGTTACTGATTGAGGGCGGGTTAAGAAGAGAAAAAAGACGCCGGGTTAAAGACAAACTGGCGGCGGCTTTAATACTGGAGTCGTTTATGGCTTCAGAAAAGAATAATGAGAACGGGGTGTAATTAATGAGCACGAATGGTGAAGAGAGAACAGACATTGTTATCCTGGTGGATGAAGAGGGTAATGAGCATAATTTTGCCCTTGTCGACAGGTTTCAGGTTGATATAAAAGATTATGCCGTGTTAGTCCCGGTTATTTACCTGGATGATGATGAAGAAGGCGATGAAATAGATTTTGAAGATGAAGCTTATATCTTTCGCATTGACCTTGATGAAGGAGAAGAAACCCTGGTTGAGGTCGAAGACGAAAGTGAATGGAATGAAGTAGCTTCAGTCTGGGAAGAAAGATTACAGGTTCTGGAGTATGAAGACGAAGAAGAACCAATTTAAGTGGGTGAATACTGCAAATGAAAGCAGTTAAATGGTTTTTGATCATTATAATGGTTGGCGCAATTGCTGCAGCAGTGTTGCTGAACAGTGCCTATAAACAAATGCTTCAACCAGTCGACAGCTCGGCATCGGGCACCCAGGTTATAGTTAATATTCCAACCGGAGCCGGTACGGAAACTATTGCTGAAATACTTTTTGATCATGGTTTGATCAATAACACGCTTGCTTTCAGGTTTATGTCCAGGATGAATGATTATGACCATCGTTTTATGGCCGGCAGGTATGCGTTGAATCCGGCCATGAGCATGGAAGAACAGGCCCGGATTATTGCCGGCGGGGAGGTATACAGCGAAACAGTTTGGTTTACCATCCCGGAAGGTTTTACCGTCGGGGAAATTGCCCTGCGTCTTGAGGAAAACGGGTTGGTCAACAGCAGTCGTTTTCTTGAACTGGTAAATAACCCTCCTTCCGATTTAGTGGAAAAGTATCCTCTACTGGCTGAATTTAGCTCGCCGGAAATTGAATACCTGCTTGAAGGCTATCTCTTTCCCGATACCTATGAAATTTACCTTGATGCCGGTGAAGAAGATATTATCAGGTTGATGGTGGAAAGGCTTTTTCAGGTAATCGGGGAGGAAGGTCTGAACAGGGTGGCCGAAATGGACAGGTCGTTGCATGAAATACTGACTATGGCTTCTATTGTTGAAAGAGAAGCCAGGGTAGATCACGAACGCCCCCTGATTGCCGGAGTTTTCTATAACCGCTTGCAGATTGGGCAGCGCCTTGAATCATGCGCAACTATCCAGTATATACTTGGCGAATACAAAGAATTTTTATCTTACCAGGATCTTGAGATACCTTCTCCATATAATACATACCAGCATGCCGGCTTACCGCCCGGACCGATAGCGGCAGCAGGAGAAAGTTCAATAAATGCCGCGCTCTACCCGGAGCAATCAGATTACTATTACTTTAACTATAAGTATGACGGCAGCGGAGAGCATTTTTTTTCAAAAACCTTGCAGGAACACAATCAGAATGTTTCCCGTGCAGAAGCAAATCTTCAATAGAATGCGGCTCCTGTTAGTAGAAACAGGAGCTTTTGTTAAATATGTTATAAAATTATTGTAGATATGCATATTTCTTAAAATTATATGTTTTTAAGGAAGGATTTGAATTAATTCAGTAGAATTAAAAAGCATAATTAGAAAAAAATAGATATAAGCAGGGGCTGTCACACTAAATATGGAAATAAGTGCTATAAAACAGCAGATAAATATTCATACCCTCGGTAAGTTTTTTATCCGCAGGGGCGATTCTGTGCTTTCTGAAAACAGCAGCCGCTCACGCCGCATGTGGGAGGTCTTTAAATACCTGCTTTCCAACCGCGATAAATCTTTTTTCCCAGAAGAAATCCTTGACAATATCTGGCCGGAAAAAGATTACAGCGATCCCAATACAGTAATGCGAGCGCAAATGTTTCGCCTGCGCCAGGCTTTAAATAACGACAATACAGATGCCAACCTGGCTTCCAATATTGTTTTCTCCCGCGGATGTTACAGATGGGAGAATAAAATAGAATGCTGGGTAGATGTAGATGATTTTGCAGAGCTGGCAGACAGGGCTTCAAAAGAAAGCAAAACCAATCCGGAGCAGGCCATTGAGTATTACAATAGCGCTTTAAACCTTTACAAGGGAGAATACCTGCCTGAATCGGCTTTTAGCGAATGGGTTATTCCTGTCAGGACTTATTACCACGATATCTTCCTCAAATCTGTTTTTGAACTGACCGATCTATACCGGGCCAGGCACAATAACAATGAAATAATCAGAGTGTGTGAACAAGCTGCTGCCATAGACTATTTTGAAGAAAAAATCCACATTCGCCTGATTGAAGCCCTGCTGGCCGAAGGTCTGACCACACGGGCCAGGGCTCACTACAACGAAGTCACATCAGCCTATTACCGCGAAATGGGCGTTAAACCCTCTGATGCCATGAAAAGCATTTACCGTCTCATCGGTCTTGAATCGGGCAGCTTTGAGCTGGATCTCGGAGCTATCCAGGAAGGGCTGAAAGGCAAGGAAGTGGTAAACGGGGCTTATTTTTGCGATGCGGAACTGTTTCGTTATTTTTACAAGCTTGAAAGGGTGCGTGGTGAGAGAAGCGGCAAATCAATTCTGCTCTGCCTGATGACCCTGACAAACCCTGATTATAGTATGCCCGCGGCCGAAAAACTGAAAAAAGTAATGAACAATTTTCAGCAGGTGATTCTCGATTCGCTGCGCAAAGGTGACATTGTTACCCGCTGGAACGACGCCCAGTTTCTGATGCTGCTGCCCGGCCTTAACCGGGAACAGGCAATGAGTGTTATGGATAGAATTGAGAATAGCTACCGCAAAGAATACAATTTTGAAGACCTTTACCTCCATAAAAAAGTGGAAACAGTTCTTCCCCTCGAAGGCGATTCTCACTTTTTTTAAATCTTACTTTATTCCACAGCTAACTTGTGTTAAACCCTTATAACATGTATCCATTTATAATCAATTGTTACTCCTGTATAAATTGCCCGCTTGCCTACCTACCTATTTGCTTGCAATTTTATATTCACTCTATTTTATAACAAACTTGTAACGCTACCTGGTTATAATAAATAACATGGTGCATCAGAACACTCCTGTTTCTAATGATGTAACGCAAATCAATAAAAGCGCCATAAGTAGGGGTGCAGCGTGCTGCACCCGCAAGCAGGAATATTTTAATAATATTGTTAGCACGCCATTTGTAACAAGTTTATAACGGGAACTCAGTATAATGAAATTAGAAAATATGTTATATGGAGAAAACCATGGCCATAATCGAAAAAAATCGGAAGCAGCACAGGGGAAGCGGTTCAGAATTTATCGTCAGGATCAACGGCGGACAGGGTATATCTGTTAAAGGAAAAATAGAACATATTCATACCGGCCAGGTCCAGTATTTTAACGATTTTCTCGAACTAATCCTCTTGATGCAAAACAAACTGGATCAAAGCAACTATCCGCAGTGCGATACAGAAAACAGAACATTTTGTGAATAAGTGTTTCTTTAGGAGGAACCAATGAAACGAGATTTAACTGCTGATACGAAGAAAGAACAGGACCTTGTTTTTTACATAAAAGTTCAATTCAGATGTAATTCCAGCATGCAGGGTACCATCCAGTGGATGGATGGTAAAAAAACAGAAACATTCCGCAGTATTCTTGAGCTGGGAAACCTGATTAATGACGCAAAGCAGTTATCCTCCGGTTTGGACATTAACTCCAGCAATATTGATAAGTGGGAAGATAAAGAAAGCGTTTCATAAATGATATTTTGCCTGATGGGGTGAAGAGATGAATAAAGAGCACAAAAAGACACCTAAATCAATAGGAATACTACTCGCAATAGCTGTTGTTGTGGTAGTTGTATCTGCATTCTTGACTGTTTTTGCCGGGACCCCGGAAACCAATGCCTGGTTTACATACAGCATAACCGGTTCGACTGTGGCAAATGCCGAATAAACAGAGTCAGCAGGGAATTGAGGAGATTGACAATGAAAAGAACTGAACGGCGGCACAATCACAACCTACTTATAAAGAATATAATGGCCGGAATGGCTTTAATAATGATCATTTCTTTATCCATAACAGGGGCTACGTTAGCCTGGTTTACTTCTGAAGATGAAACACCTGGGAATATCTTTACTGCCGGTATCGTCAGGTTAAGCGAGCCAATAGGAGCAGTTTCAAAAGTCAGGTCAGGTGAAGTCGAAACAAAAACTGCAGATGCTCCTGAAAAGCAGAGCCCGTCAGATTTCGTTTACAGTGACGATCTGGCACAGGGTGAAAATGATCAAGTAGTGAGCCCTGCAGAGTATGTATACAGCGATGACCTTTTTATTAATGGCGACAATGGATTGACAAGCCCAGCCGAAGGAGTTTATGAAAAAGAAACTGATGAACAGGTAACCCTGAAAACAGTTGCCCCTACCTGCAAAAAGGTTGTCTGGACTTTCCAGAACAGCGGCAGCAAAGATGCCTATGTCCGGGTGAGACCTTATGCTGACCAGAACAAAATTATCTATATCGCTGTACATTTGGCAATTGGGGGAGAAACTGCATTCGTGGGAGTTAATAGAAGCTCTGATCAATATTTGCCTTTACCCGGTCATCAGTTTGGGCAGTACCTGGCTTATCCCCTTGGTGTATATACAGCTGGTTCGCCATTATCTCTAAATATATGGGCGGGGAACAACTTTATGAATTATGGTACTGCTAAAATTTGGGATGATGGAACAGATTTATTTATCGAGATTAATGCAAACCAGGAACGAATAATTAAAGACCTCCATATATATGCAGGATTAATGCCTCCCACCCATTCAAACCCAGGGCATTTCGGATGGAATGAGGGAAATCCTAATCAAAGTCAATACACTTTTTCGACCAGCACTATTTATCCTTATCAGCCAGTACCGGGTCAGACGAAACCGCAAGCAGACATTCTACTGTCGAGCCTTTACAACAGCCATACGATCGGCGTGGATATAACCCTTTGCCCGGATTATGAAGAATACTGGCAGGAAAAAGACGGCTGGTGGTATTATGGAACTTCTTCCGGTCCAATCAACGTGGTTAAAAACGGCGGTGAAGTTATCGTCTGTTTCCGTTATTGTTACCCGTCAACTTCGGATGACATAACCTTAAGGTTGGAGGCCCAGGCGGTGCAGAGTTCACATCAGGCATATCAACAAGTCTGGAGCGGAATGCATCCCTGGTAAAAATAGATATAAAAATATCCAGTTTATAGAAAGTCATTATTAAAGGAAGTGATAACGGCAGCAGAGATTAAGCTTAAAGCAGTATACGGATGTCAGTATGTGGCTGGCGAAAATAGTCAGGGCATAAAACGATAAAGGCAAACCTGTCGAAAGGCAGGGACGCAAAGCCAAGGACCTTCATTTAAGGCAGCCTGGCCGCCGGAACAACAAAAAATGGAGGAAGACAGCTATGAATAAAAAAATCATTTTAAGTGTTTTCATCATTGTTATGGTAATTGCCGCTTCACTGGGGGCAACCTACGCCTGGTTTACCGACCAGAGCGCACCGGTAGAAAATGTATTTACGGCCGGAACGGTAATTTTAGATGCTGATGAAGAGTGGGAATTTGGTGAAGAAGGCCTAAAAAACTGGAACCCCGGTGACTGCACACCTAAATTAATTAAGCTTAAATATGAAGGCTCTAAAAAAGCTTTCATCAGGATGCAGATTACTGAAACCTGGGTAGATGCAGATGAGCAAGAGATGGAAGACAGCCCCTGGTTTGATCGCGATGTTCCCAATATTGAGTGGAAAATTAACACCGGAACCGAAGAAGAGCCAGTATGGGAAGACTGGAATGTTGACGGCAAATGGTTGTATTATGATGGTTGGTGGTACTATAACGGAGATGATGATACCTACTCGACAGAGATTGGCGATGAAGGTGAAGAGTTTACTATTAACTCAATCTCCGGTGTAGAAGATCTGGAAGATGCTGAAGAAATTATCATAGTTGCCAGGGTTTGCCTTGACGGGCCGGAAACCGGCAATGATTACCAGGGCGCAACCTATACCCTGAAGGTTCTATTCCAGGCTATCCAGGCATCGCACAACGATGTATGGGAATGGGATGAAATTGATTTTGAAACCGGACTTGTCGAATCAGAATAAATCATTCTGAAAGGCATGTTAAGTGAGCAATTAGCGTTTGACATTAGTCAACAGGCATGAAGGGGCAGGGAACCCTGCCCCAATAGGGCCTTATCTCCAGACTATAAAGATAGGGGAATAAAAAATGCCGCGTATAAAATTATTTTTAAGCTTGATGATTATAGTGCTGGCGGTAGCCCTGGTTGGGGGAGCGACCCTGGCCTGGTTTACCGATTCGGCAGAAACGCCAACCAATAGTTTTGAGGCCGGAACTGTGGAAATTGAAGCAGGTTGGCAGGAAGACGTAGGTAAAATTATTACTGAGAATTGGAACCCCGGTGATTGTACTGATTTTAAAGTATGCTTAACCAATAAAGGCAGCAAAACCATCAGGGTGCGCGCCCAGTTTGAAGGGCGCTGGGTTCCCGGCGATCAGCGAATGCTGGTTATTTATACAGGCCAGAACATCCAACTTCTGGCGCTTGACTGGAATTCATTCTGTAAAGGCTGCACCGGAAAAGATGGTTACATAGCTGAAGGCGTTCTTAATCTCTCTCAATGGAGCACCTCATATTTTAAGGGGGTCTTTACGAGTTTTAATTTCATTAAAGATCCAGACTGGTTATTGCTTAACACTCCATATTCACTCTGGTGCGTTGATACTTTAACCCAAATAAGCTATGGAGATCACGATCCGGTATTTGTTTACGATCCTTACTGCAACTCTGACTGGTATGACGAAGAGGCTACCCAGACCAGATGGGCCGCCATTCCCTGGCACCGCCTTGATTATATAATCAATAATTACTTTGTCGGGGTAGACGGTGTTACCAAGGACGACATTCAGGATGCGATCTGGAGCTTTACCAACCCGGGCAGCAGCAAGTACCAATACAAGGTAAGCGGCGGCGGACAGGTAACAATCTCTGACAAAGCCAAGGAAATTGTTGATGATGTATATGACAATGCCGATCTTGAATTGGGCAATGTTAATTTCTCGCTCGGCGATGAATGGGAAGAGGGAGATGACGGCTGGTGGTATTACAAGGGTGAAATACCCGGTACTTTCAGCAATGACGGCATTGAGCAGAAAATATGTTTTGATTTTAAACTTTGCCTTGATGGAGCAACTACCGGTAATGATTACCAGGCAGCTTCCTATCATCTCTATACATTATTCGAAGCAATCCAGGCTTCAAATGAAGCCTCAGATGACCAGTGGAAGATGGCTTTTGATGGAACAAACTGGACACCTGTTCCAGAAGTGATCGAATAAAACAGCCAAGTAAAGCAGAAACGATATTTAAAAGGGGCGGGTCTTCCTTCCCGCCCCCAATTTCAAAGAGTGGTGTTAAATATTATGACGAGACATAGCAAAATAATGATTCTAATCGGAGCTTTCATGTTCCTGGCCGGGCTGATGTGGGCAGTTGAACCTTACTACACCTGGGCCCAGGAAATGAATAACCGTCCCTGCCGGGTTTCGGTGATACCTGAAACACCGCTTTTTGAAATTGAAAATATGAACCCTGGCGATGTATATGAAAACAGTGTTGTGGTAACCAAGGAAGGAACTATTCCGGCAAACCTTTATTTTACCTGGAAAATGGTGGATGGAGATCCTGAACTATATGAGCAGTTGCACATGGTGATCTGGATTAATGAAGATCCGCCTATCTTTGAAGGTAAAATGAGCGAGTGGCTTTATGATGGGAATGAGAATGCCGCTCACAGCGCCTACTTTGTCAAGTATATTGAAGTGGGGGAAAGTATTGAATTCCACTTTAAGATAACCCTGCCTGGCCCGGAGACAGGTAATGAATACCAGGGTACTTCTGTTACTGCAGAACTGGTCTTTTACACCCAGTGCCCCGGTGGCGGTGACGGTGATGGCGACGGCGATGGTGACGGTGATGGCGACGGCGATGGTGACGGCGATGGTGACGGAGATGGTGACGGTGATGGCGACGGAGATGGTGATGGCGACAGGGAAGATGAATTTGAAACAGAAGACCCTGGAGTGCAACCGGATCCCGAGGAAGAGGAAGAGGATGATGCATCAAGCATTATTATCGAACCGGAAGATCCCCAGTCCGGACCTCCCCTGCCCCGGACTGACGGTGTTTCGATCACCCTGTTTGTTGCCGGTTTGCTGCTCATCCTGATTGGGGGCAGTTTGAAGAGAAGCTACAGCGAATAATTTAGAGACCCTTAATTATTAATAAGGTAGTCGTTCTCATCAAAAACACTGATTATTATAAGCGCTGCCATGACGTTGTGCTGAACGTTGTCGCAGCGTATTTCATTGTTATAGACGGTGGTCCTGATTCCCCCTTCAACATAGCGGAGCATGGAAGGTGAAATATAATACATATCAATCTCATCGGCAAATTGAAGCTGCATAACGCTGCGCAGCCCCCTGATTATGGCCAGCCTGTAGTTGTCGGCCCTGTTGCTGTCGCCCATTTCAACCGCCAGGGAATAAGCGTCAATCAAACCTTCTAGATACACCCCTGTCGAGGAAGAATGGGGAGGTCCGAAAGGGCGGCCGGGGTCGTAAAAACGGCCGGCAGTATCCCTGTATAGTGGTTTTTCCGGCCACTCCTGGATCGGAAGCAGCCAGTCATTCATCGCAAAAATAAAATCAGCCAATTCTGGATTGCCTGTTTGCTGCCAAATTATAAAATAAGCTTGGGTATGCCAGGGTATAAAAGCCGGGTTGCGGTTCTGCGGGTTGAGGTGCCATTCACGGTAATAAGCGAAAGAACGCATGAAGCGTTCCAGCAAACCCGGATCAGGATCAGTTGCATACAGGTGAGCCCAGTAGAGCAGGGCTTCTCCGGGGTAAAAATTCTGAAAGCGCATATCTCCTGCGGGCAGGTAGAAGCTGGTCAGCGAACCATCCTCATTCCACAGGAATTCGATAGTCTTTTGCAGGGCTTCCTCTTCTTTTTGCCATCTATCCCTTTCCGGATGCTCTAGAATAGCCAGGGCAGCCAGGGCAACCGAACCTAGTTTCACCTGTTCAGCATACTCGATCAGGCCTAACCCATTTTCTTCCCGGTAAAAATTATCCAGGTTGTATTGAATGTTCTTGGAGGCCAGCCGCAATAGTGCAGGATCATTTTCCGACCGGGCAAAACGGATCAACGCTGTGGTGGCCATCCACTGCCTGATCATGTTGTTTGCTGTTGATTCCGAAGCTGATGCAGGCCAGTACTTGTAGGTCATGCGTCCATCATCGCCAACATTGTTAATCAGCCATTTTCCACCCAGGTTAATAAAATTTTGCAGGCTATGGCGATCTACAGTTTCAAGGGGAATATAGCGGTTGCCTCTCTCCATTAAAACCGCGCGGGGTTGATCTTCAAGGAATACCAGCACCTGTTCAGCCTGGAATGAGTAGAGTTCGGCATTACGGGTAAAGGCACTTTCATTTAAGCGGTATTTATTCCTGAATAGTTCAACCAGGCGGGGGAAACTCCTGTTACTCGCCACTATATAAGTCGGGGCATATCTCTCAATTATCCTGTTGCGATAAACAATTTCCATACCTCGCACACCGCGATGAATGTTAGATAACAGCTCGCTGCGCGAAGCCGGCTTGTCCAGGTCATGCTGAATAAAAGTGTGGCAGAGTGACAGTTCCAGCAGATCGACAGAAGCCAGCTGTTGGCTGTTTAATGTTTTAGAGGCCTGTTCGGTAAGCGAGGCTAAAGCTTCGGCAGTTGTCCCTTCCACTGACCAGAATTCAGCCAGCCGTCTTCCTTCGCTGCGCACCGCCAGGTAAATAGCCTGGGCAGGGTAGGCAAAACGGCGCTCAAGATCAGAAGGTAAGTTGATCTCTGCATCACGACCCGACCAGAGAGAGTGTATATACAGGGCAAAAAACTCCATATCCTCATCCTGGAGCAGGTAAGGGGGGGGCTTGGTTTCGCTGCCAGTGCGCGGGAGGTGGCTGCCGGTTTCCAGCCCTTTCAAAGATGCCAGCCAGAGCAGTCCGAAAGGATCAAAAATGGTGATAAATAGTAAAAAAGGCAGGGAAATTACCAGTATGTATATAAGTAGTCTTTTAATCATCATCTGTCAGCCGATCTTTTATTTTTGTAGATTATAACACAGCCGGGTATTCATCTTGCAGCATTAGTGCGGATTAAATTTTGATTAGAGTTACCAATAGTGGAATTTTATGAATAATTTCTGTTATAATAGGAAAAAGCATGCTGCTTTAAGGGGGTATTTCTATGTATCTTCTGCTGGTAGATCAGAAGTTTATTACCTCGGACGATCTCAAGAGCATGATCGAAAAGTCGCCGGCAGGCACAGACATTGTCAATTGCTTTTCCACGGAAACACTTTTAAAAATTGCTGAAAAGGTTAGCCCCGATATTGTAATTGTCGACTTCGACATGGTCGGGGAGGATATTGACAGCCTGTTTAAATCAATTCGCGAAAAAAGCAGCCGGGCCCACCTGATAGCATTAATTGATCCCGGTGATTACCAGCGCTTAAACGATGTAATTGAATCAGGGGGAATTGACGACTATATAGCCAAGCCTATTCAGAAAGAAGATTTCATGGCCAGGGTGCACATTGCTGGCAGGCGTATTGGGGAAGCCGGAACAAAAAGCGCTGATCAGGCTTATGAAAAGCCTGCCCAGGCAGCAATTCCCCTCGGACCGCCGGCGGATGAATCTCCCGCAGCAAAAGAAGATCCAGACGAGCCGCATGCCGGGGACAGTGATGAAGATCAGTTTTTGTTCGAGGAAGAGGAAGAAGAACTCTTGTTTGAAACCGGAGACCAGGAAAGTGAAACAGCAGCAGAAGATGAAATAACAACTGGCCTGGATAGTTTAAGTTTTAACGGTGAGCCTGAGCCTGCAGTTGAAGACAGTCTGTTTGAAGAACAGGATCTTTTTGAACCGGAGCCGGTGCCTGAAGAAGGAGAAGAAGAAAAAACTGCCGAACCCCAATCAGATTTTTTTGACCGGGAAGAGCCTGTAGAGCCCGGAGAAACAGATGAATATAAAGACCAGCCAGACAGCAGCATTATGGATGAAGACACTGACTTGTTTGAAGACCTTGAAGTTGATGAGGAAGAACTGCAGCTTGATCAGGCAGAAGAGGTTGAAAAAATAGATGAAGATGAAGAAGTCCCGGTTGAACAGCAGGCTGAACCTGACTTTAACGGGCTGTTTGACAATAAGCTGGATTTGATCTCCGGACCGATACCTGAAGCTAAAACTAAATTTGACACCCTGTTTGATGATGTACCGGCAGACAAGTCGGGACAGCAGGAGGAAGATGAGCCGGATTTCTTCGAAGAGAGTGGTGAGAGCACAGAGAAAGTTTCACCGCCCAGTGAACCGGAAGCGGTAGAAACCTGGGATTTCCCCGAAGACGACCTGCTTAAGGAACAGCAGAAGGCAGAGCCGCCCGCTGATCTGTTTAAGGAAGCAGGAGATGAATTGTTATTTGATCAACCTGCTGTTGCAGCTGAAGCCGGTGAAGATATAGCGGATGATGAATTTTTTAATGATCTTTTTGATGATGATCTATTCGATGAAAAAACTAAAACGTCTCCTGAAGAGCCACCCTCTAAAAGAAAATCACCTTTACCCGGACAATCTGCAGATGATTTTCTTTTCGGTGATTCAGAAGAGAGTGATTATGAACAGGTGCCGGAGACGGTAAAGCGCTACGTGGTTTACCGGCAGGCGGGAGAAAAAAAAAGCGTTGACGATGAAGACCTTTTCCCGGATGATTTCGACTTTGATCATGAAGCCGGGCCCGGCAGGAAACCAGCTCAAAGACGGGCGGAAAAAAGTAAAGGTAAAAAAAGCGGGCTGGGAAGAATTTTTAACACCATCGGTAACGTGGTTTTTGTCCTGCTTCTGTTGATGATGGCTGTGCTTTCTTTTTTCTTAATCCAGAGTAAAATATCGGGTGGAGCGCCCACTGTTGCCGGGTACCAGATGTATATTGTATTAAGCGGTAGTATGAGCCCTGAATTTGATACCGGAAGCCTTGCTTTTGTCAGGGAAACCGGGCCGGAAGAAATTGTAGTCGGTGATATTATCACTTTCCGGACCCAGTCGGGTTCGGATAGCCTGACCACACACCGCGTGGTTGAAGTATTGCGGGAGGGGGAACTCAGTTTTGTCACCCGGGGAGATGCAAACAATGTTAACGACCCGTATCCTGTTCTTGCCGATAATGTAGTCGGCAGGGTAACCGGATCCATTCCCTATATCGGTTACCTGCTGAACTTTGTTCAAACCCGCCAGGGTTTAATCTTCCTGATCTTTATACCAGGCATTCTGATCATAGTTTTCGAACTGGGTAAAATAATGAAATATTTAACCGACGGAGACGGGAGTAAAAAGAAAAAAAGAAAAGCCGGATATTCAGCCGCTGCAGATGAATTTGAATAATTTAAATGCATATCGACATTAATCTAAATATTGCGGGTCCGGTTCTGCCGGGCCCTTGTTATTAGCTTATCAAGTTAAATAAGGGCCTGGTTAGTGTTCAGATTGGAATGGTTGTGAATACAATTTATGACAGGGGTGTTTGAAATCGCTTACCCTTTTTATATTGTTGATGTTTTTGCCGAAAAGAAATACGGTGGTAACCAACTGGCGGTTATAATAAACGATGGCGGCCTGGATGAGCAGGATATGCAGCAAATAGCCCTGGAAATGAACTATTCAGAAACTACTTTTATTCAGGATACCCGGGAATATAACGGTGGTTTTAATGTAAGAATATTTTCGCTGGATGAAGAATTGCCCTTTGCCGGTCACCCTACCCTGGGAACTGCCTATATCCTTCAACAGGAGGTAATCGGGAAAGAAGTGCCGGAAATACGTCTAAATCTGCCGGTCGGACAAATCCCGGTCAGTTTCAGTTATAATAACGGCAGTCCCGATCTCTTAACAATGAAACAGGTGGAACCGCAGTTTGGTCAAAAATTATCTGCAGAAGAAGCGGCGGCTGCAATAAGCTTAGATCCGCAGCTGGTTGACCGGCGTTTCCCAGTGGAAGAAGTCTCAACCGGTTTGCCTTTCATCATTATTCCCCTGGTCAGTCTGGAAGCTGTACGGCAGGGCAGCGTTGATCTTCCGGCTTACCATGCCCTGATTGAAAAAGCAGAGGCAAAATCTCTGCTCATCTTCGCTCCGGAAACCTACCGCGAGGAAAACCAGCTTAACTGCCGCATGTTTGACCACTATCACGGCATCCCCGAAGACCCGGCCACCGGCAGCGCTAACGGCTGCCTGGCTGCTTACCTGGTCAGGCATCGCTACTTCGGCAGTAGTGAAATCAGGGTCAGGGTAGAACAGGGCTATGAAATTAAACGCCCCTCGCTCCTTTTGCTTGAAGCGAAAGAAGAGAGAGGCGTAATCAATGTTTGGGTTGGTGGTAGTTGTATCCTTACTGCCCGGGGCGAGTTGCTTTAAAGATTTTCAGCAACCAGGTCGCCAACCTCTGCCGTACTATACCCCATCTGCCCTGCACCGAGCGCTTTCAGTTTGTTTTTGCAGATTTCGGCCACGCTTTTTTCGATTGCCTCTGCGGCCTCATACTCCCCGAGGTGTTCCAGCATCATGGCCCCGGCGCAAATTGAGGCCAGCGGGTTGATAATCCCCATTCCGGTATACTTGGGAGCCGAACCGCCAATCGGTTCGAACATGGAGACCCGGCCGGGGTGGATGTTGCCGCCGGCGGCAATACCCATACCGCCCTGGATCATTGCCCCCAGGTCGGTAATGATGTCGCCGAACAGGTTATCGGTTACAATAACATCAAACCACTCCGGGTTTTTTACCATCCACATGCTGATTGCATCAACATGGGCATAATCGCGCGCTACCTCGGGGTATTCAGGGCCGATTTCATGAAAAGTTCTTTCCCAGAGGTCAAAGGCATAGGTAAGCACGTTTGTTTTACCGCAGAGCGTAAGTTTTTTGTTTTCTCTTTTATCGCGGCAGTATTCAAATGCATAACGGAGACAGCGTTCAACCCCGTAGCGGGTGTTTATCGATTCCTGCACGGCCACTTCCTGCGGTGTGCCCTGGCGCAGAAATCCGCCGGCCCCTGCATACAAGCCCTCGGTGTTTTCCCTTACTACAACAAAGTCAATATCTTCAGGTTTTTTATCTTTCAGCGGGGTGTCAACACCGGGGAAAAGTTTTACCGGGCGCAGGTTTATGTATAAATCAAGATCAAAGCGCATTTTTAAAAGCAGTCCTTTTTCAAGGATGCCCGGTTTAACATCGGGATGACCGATGGCGCCGAGAAAGATTGCATCAAATTGTTTTAGTTCTTCCAGTACGCTTTCAGGAAGAACTTCCCCGCTGCGTTTATATCTTTCACCGCCGAGATCGTAATCGGTGTTTTCAATTTTAAATCCGAATTTATCCTGGGCTGCTTTTAATACCTTCAACCCTTCGTTTACCATCTCGGGTCCGGTGCCGTCGCCCGGAATCACAGCAATTTTGTACATGTTATTTTATCCTCCATTTGTATAAGCTTTTCCCGTCGAACGCGCCAACCGGAAATAATATAATAAACCGGATGTTCCCGGTTTATAGTTGTGATGCCGAGTTAAACCTTTTTTACCCTGTCAGCATCACTTAGATTATAATACCCCAAGTAAAAGCCTTTTGGGAAGTGAATCGCGGCGGAGTATCGAAAA
>CAZBKZ010000043.1:0-20405 GCA_964492615.1 uncultured Syntrophomonadaceae bacterium
TTTCAGGGTTATCGCAACGCGCTTCCCACTGTGGAACTTACTTTGGGAATTTACGAGATAAAAAATTCATTGATTTTTCTTATGATTCATATTGCCAGAGAATAAATCATGTGTTACTATATGCATATATAAGTATATAAACAATTTAATGCAGGGAGTGTTCAAGCCCGTGAAAGAATGGCAGAAATTGATCGTGATTATTGTTGTGTTTCTTGCTGCTTACTTCATTCCCTTTGCAAACCCCCAGGTTGGTGGGGCGATTATGGAAGCGTTTTATATGCTCCAGGAATATGCCCGCGAACATGTTTTATTCTGCCTGGTGCCCGCTTTCTTTATTGCCGGAGCGATTGCTAATTTTATCTCCCAGGGAGCGGTGATCAAATATTTCGGTGGTGGGGCAAAGAAATGGATCGCTTACTCTGTCGCCTCTGTTTCCGGTACTGTTCTTGCAGTCTGTTCCTGCACTGTGCTGCCTTTATTTGCTGGCATTTACCGCCGGGGAGCCGGTATTGGTCCGGCGGTTGCTTTCCTTTATGCCGGTCCTGCGATAAATGTGCTGGCCATAATTTTAACCGCCCGCATTCTCGGTTGGCAGATGGGCGTGGCGCGTGCCCTGGGTGCGGTGATTTTTGCTATTGTAATTGGCCTGTTGATGGCCTGGCTCTGTCGCAAGGAGGAAGAGGAACGGATGCAGGACTGCCTGGATAAGGATGATGCTGAAGAAGAAAAACGTTCGCCCGCTCAAAACCTGCTATTTTTTGCCACCCTGGTGCTGGTCCTGATTTTTGCTGCCTGGGGCCATCCGGTTGAAGCGAAAGGATTTTGGTATGCTGTTTATCTGGTGAAGTGGTATGTCGTAGCCATTCTGCTGGCCATCCTGGGTTACATTTTGGTACGCTGGTTTGACAGGGAAGAAAGAGTTGACTGGGTTGATACAACCTGGGAATTTACCAAGCAGATTTTACCCCTGCTCTTTGCCGGTGTTCTGGTGGCCGGGCTGTTGATGGGCCGCCCGGAATCGGATGCCGGTTTGATCCCGGCTCGCTACATTGAAACACTGGTTGGTGGCAATTCGCTGCAGGCTAACCTGATTGCTTCTGTTGTTGGTGCTTTCATGTATTTTGCCACTCTTACAGAAGTGCCGATTTTGCAGGGTTTACTCGGTGCAGGGATGGGAAACGGTCCGGCTCTGGCTTTATTGCTGGCTGGCCCCGCACTAAGTTTGCCGAACATGCTGGTGATTCGTTCTGTTCTGGGCATCAGGAAAACATTACTATTTATTGCCCTGGTGATTATTATGGCCACCATATCCGGCCTGATATTTGGCTTGATCAACCCTTAACAACCGGGGATGCAATTTCATCTAGCCTGAGCGGCAAGAACATAACATGCACCTTTCCCCTTAACGAAGATTCATAATGCAGATAACAATTTCTTTCTATCTATGGCCTATGTCGAAAGGGTGCTTTTGAATATCGCTTTACTTGATATTAGTATAATCTTCCTTCTATCTGAAAAGCGAGAATGTAGTTAATTCTAAAAGTTACCTGGTCATCTTTTGTTTTTGGCTTCCAGAAGATTAAATTTAACCTGATTCCGATCATCGGCATAAACGGCCCGCTCCTGGGACAGAACGTGCCGTTTAGATAATTATTAAAACATTTTCTATTTCTGACAGTCGCAGCTGATGTTACCGGCAACTATTTCCTGCCAGTCTCCTAAAACATCATGAGTCCAACAATCATCTGCGCCGGCCGCTTCGCGCATGACCAGGGCAAATATGTAAGACAGCTCCTTCACCGTAGCCCCTGCTTCGAGCGCTTCTTTGAAATGCTTCAGAACACAGGGTTTAGAACGTCCCTTGATAGATAGGGCAAAGCAGATAAACTGGTAGGTTTTTTCGTCAATCAGGCGTTTTTCTTTGTAAAGCTCGTCAATTTCATCCAGCTTATCCACAAACTCGGGGAAAAATTCAGCCAGCATTCTCATTTGAAAACCTCCCATCTATGTGCTTACTTTTTATTCAGCAGGGTTACTAAATCATCTTTTGAAGGTAGCTTGCCGGAAAATTTTACATCTCCGCCAATCATCAGGGCCGGGGTAAGCATTACTCCGGCTTTAGCAATTTCATTTACATCCTTAATCTTTTTCACTGTGGCTTCTATTCTGTTTTCCTTAATTACTTCACTGACCACTCTTTCAAGCTTATTACACTTGGGGCAGCCGGTGCCCAGAATACTTACTTCCATTATTTTGCCTCCTTATAGCAGTATTTTTTCTTTTTTGCTCCAGTGGTTTTTTAATATTTTGGTTGTTAAATCGAGCAGTTCAAATATTTGTGGATTGGCAACGCGGTAGATTACTTTTAATCCATCTTTACGGGAAGATAAAATCCCTTCTTTTTTCAAAACGGATAAGTGCCGCGACAGGTTAGGCTGCTCAATTTTGAGTGCAGGAAATATTTCACAAACACATTTTTCGCCATCACGCAAAAAGTGGAGAACCGCAATCCTTGTAGGGTGGGCGATTGCTTTGAAGAGGTCGGCCTGCAGTGAATTTAACTCGTTGTCCATTTTAAACCCCCTGTAAATTTTGTTATTCAAATAACTATATGTAGATTTAGTTATATATTAACACAGCAATGCTTCGCAGGCAAATACCAATAGTATATTATTTAAAACCAGTTGGTCAGCCGGATGTTTACCTAATTCAAATATTTTTCTTCCAGGATTTGGCATCGATCAAGTGGCAGATGGCCAGGACGGGGTGTTTGTAGAGCATGCGTGGCCCTGCATATTTCATCACTTCACGTATTTTTGTGCGCTGTTCAATTGTAAAACAGTGTATTGAACACCTGGCACAGGTGGTTTTTTTATCACCCAAAGGGCACCTTAAAATTCGGTCAAGAGCATAGGATAGCATCTCTTCACAATCATGACAGATCTCTGCACGTGGGCCATGGTGATTGCGGCAGTATTCTGCAATCATTACCTTCAGGGTTTTAATTTCCCGCCTGGTTTTTCTATTGGTCAAGATAATAAACCTCTTTTATCACAGGAATGGTATTTATTCCTGGGAGCGCTCTTCCCGTTTTCGCTCTTCCCGTCTCGTTATATGCCTTTTTTCGGCCTCACTGAAACGTCTTTTTTCTTCATCGTTGATCAGGTCCAAAGGTGGTACCTTGGTTGGTTTGCCCCGGTTGTCCAGCGCGACGAATGTCAGGTAAGCTGAAGCCGTATGGCGTCTTTCTCCGGTTTTTACGTTTTCAGCTTCAACCCTGGCTCCGATCTCCATCGAGGTGTTTCCTACGAAATTGATGGATGCGCTAATCATTAAAAGATCACCTACATATACGGGATTATGGAAATCAAGCCTTTCGATGGATGCTGTAACCACACTGTTGGAAGAGTGCCGCCTGGCCACTATCCCTGCTGTAGTATCAATTAATTTCATGATAATACCACCGTGAACATTGCCGGAAAGATTGGCGTCAGCCTGGCTCATTTGCTGCACTGTTACTACACTGCTTTCTTCAATAGTTTTACCTTTCATCGCTGTTTGAACCTCCGTTCCTGTATCGATTGCAATCTAGCGTAACTTAATAATAAGATACCAGCCTGCTAATCGAGCGTCAAATTCGCTGTTTATCTTAAGATAGTCAATAGAAAGGGTTTGAAGGTTAACTACCCTTCAAACCCTGTTTTTTGGTCGGAGCGAGAGGATTTGAACCTCCGGCCTCTTGGTCCCGAACCAAGCGCGCTACCAAACTGCGCTACGCCCCGTAGCTTTGTATCCTGATTATAGCATAGTGGATTTTTCTAAACAATAGTCAACAAACCAGTTGGTAAACCCTTGCGGATGTTTAGCTGCTTGAGAAAATAATAACTTGACTAAATATTTGCAATTTACTTGACAGAGGAATTTAATGTCGCTATAATTTTTAATAGAAAGTGTACAGGTATCATTTATCAGAAAAAATGCTGGAAGGCAGGTTAATTAAAATGTTGCCGACATACGCTGCTTTTATGGGTGTAATCCTTCTTATAACAGTGGGGACAAGGATTTTAATTCATTGTGACGCCAGAAAAAGAAAAGATAAATACATGCTAAAAGGAGATGGTGAAACATGATAAACGGTATAATATTTGTCGTTGTATTGGTTTCGGTAATCCTGATGCTTAAGTATATTGCAAGCAAAGATACGCGCCGGGCCGGTTAGCCGGCTTTACTGGATTATAAAGCAGATGTAAAAGTTTTTGTTTTTTTTATTTGAATAGGGTATTATTAGAGGGGTGTCGCAGACATCCCTTTATCTTTTTTTCTCTGACATCTTTAAGAGGTGAAGTTGCTTGAACAGGCGAGTTAAAGTAGGTATTCCACGAGCTTTGTCTTACTACACATTTTTCCCACTCTGGAAAGTATTTTTAGAACAACTGGGCGCGGAAGTCATATTGTCCAGGCAGACGAACCGGGATATTCTTGATGCTGGTATCAAGGAAACTGTAAATGATGCCTGCATACCGATCAAAGTATTTCACGGTCATGCTTTTGATTTAATCGGCCGGGTAGATTACCTGTTTATTCCGCGCATGGTCAGCGCTGATGGCCGGGTAACATTCTGCCCCAAGTTCTTGGGGCTCCCGGATATGGTCCGCTTTGCACAGGATCACATTCCACCTGTAATCGATACCCGTTTTAACATTCACAGGTGGCCGGGAGGATTATTCCGTTTTTTATGGTCGGTTGCCGTGGCAATAAAGGTTAAAAATCCGTTTCTTATTGTCAGGGCTGCGATCAAGGCCCGGGTAGCCCAAAAAAAATACCAGGCTCTTTTGTCCGAAGGTATGACGCCGGGTGATGCCATGGAATATCTTTTTGATTCCTGGAAGAAAGTGAATCAACCGGACAAATCGACCCTGCAGGGCCAAGGGCCGGGAAACGATATATCTATAGCTCTGCTCGGCTATCCTTACGCTGTTTTTGATCCTTACATTAGTGCAGGAGTATACAACAAACTGGTTAAGCTTGGGGTAAATGTGGTTACCTTTGAGCAGATTCCCCTGCAGATTATGAAGCGTTACTCAAAGGTGATGCCGCAGAACTTTTTCTGGTATTACAGCAACCAGGTCTGCTGGGCCGGCCTGTATTTGTTGGATGAAAAAAACATAGTTGATGGAATTATTCATGTTACTGCTTTTGGCTGCGGGCCTGATTCCATGGTCGATAAAACCTTGGAACTGGAGTCGAAGACGGCAAAAGTGCCTTTTTTAAGCCTGACCATTGATGAACATACCGGTGAGGGAGGTGTGCAAACCCGCCTGGAAGCTTTTGTCGATATGTTAAGGGCAAAAAGCAGGGCGAGTTGAATAGATGAGCGATATTTACCTGGGTATAGATGTCGGTTCAGTTAGTACCAACCTGATTATGGTTGACAAAGAAAATAATGTAATAGCATTCGAGTATTTACGTACGCGCGGCCAGCCAATTAAGGTAGTTCAGGAGGGTTTGCGCAGCCTGGGTCCTAAATTGCCGACCGGCGCAGTTATAGCCGGAGTTGGGGTGACCGGAAGCGCCCGCAATTTAATCGGGGTTGCAGTTGGGGCAGATGTGGTTAAAAATGAAATTACTGCCCATGCCATAGCTGCCGACCTGATTGAGCCGGGTGTGCAGACTGTGATTGAAATCGGCGGGCAGGACTCAAAAATCATTATTCTGCGTCACGGGGTAGTGGTAGATTTTGCCATGAATACAGTTTGTGCGGCGGGAACCGGCTCTTTTCTCGATCACCAGGCAGCTCGTTTGGGTATTCCCATTGAAGATTTTGGTTCTCTGGCTCTGAAAAGCAAGAACCCTGTGCATATAGCCGGTCGCTGTTCGGTTTTTGCTGAGTCTGATATGGTGCATAAACAGCAGATGGGTCATTCTATAGAAGATATTATCGCCGGTTTGAGTGATGCCCTGGTGCGAAATTACCTTAATAATGTGGGCAAAGGCAAGGAAATTCTAGCCCCGGTTGTATTTCAGGGTGGGGTGGCGGCCAATGTGGGAATCAAGGCTGCTTTCGAAAAAGCGCTTGACCGGGAAGTGATTGTACCGGAACACTACCACGTTATGGGGGCGCTCGGTTCAGCTGTCCTGGCCCGCTATGCAAAGATAGATGATGGGGGCGATTCGTTATTTCGCGGTTTTGCCCTGAGTGATCTGGAGTTTGAGGCCAGTACTTTTACCTGTGATGGCTGCCCGAACATCTGTGAAATTGTTAATCTCTCTCTTGATGGTAAGCTGCTTGCCCGCTGGGGAGGGCGCTGTGGCAAGTGGGAAAATGTAGATTGATCTTAATTACCGAAAGGAGTATGATAATGAATCTTTACAGTAATAGATTGGTCAGGGCCCAGAAAATGATGCAGGAAGGCGAATATGATTACATGCTGATCGGCCCGACAGCAAATATGAACTACCTTTCCGGACTAATGACTTCTCCCGATGAAAGGCTGCAACTGCTAATAATCCCGGCAGATGGAGCTCCTTCAGCCCTGCTGCCTGAAATGTATATCAAGGCTGCCGAGCCTGTGCTTGGCAGTGATTTCACTATTGCAGGCTGGTCTGATCAGAAAGATCCATATAAAATGTTGGCTGAAATTGTTAAAGGTAAAGCAGACCGCATTGCTATTGATGACACCCTGCGGGCAGATCATTTTATGGGGATTGGCAGGGTGATGCCCGGGGCATTTTTCGAGCCGGCAAGCAGCCTGATGGACAAATTAAGAATTTACAAGGATGAACATGAAATAGAGATGATGCACAGGGCAGGTCAGGTGTCAGACCAGGTGATGGAGATCATTGTCAGCAAGCTGCGTCCCGGAATGGCTGAAAAAGAAGTAGCGCTGATGGTGGAAATTGAGTATAAAAAACTGGCTGACGATATATCCTTCAAGCCTATTGTGGCTTCCGGCCCCAATGCGGCTATGCCTCATCACAGCCCCGGTGATCGCATACTTGAAAAAGGTGACTTTATTATTATCGACAGCGGTGCGCTAATTGAAGGATACTGTTCCGACATCACCCGCACTTTCTGCCTGGGGCAGGCCTCTGATGAGATGAGAGCAGTATATACAGCAGTTCAGAAAGCTAATTTTGAGCCTTTCCAGAGATTGAACGAAAAAAATCCGTTAAGCGGTGAGGCTGCCGATGGTATCGCCCGCCAGGTAATCACGGAAGCGGGGTTCGGTTCGCGTTTTATTCACAGGTTGGGTCACGGTATAGGGCTCGAAGTGCACGAAGCGCCTTACCTGGTAGAAGGTAATTCTGAAGTGCTGAAACCGGGAATGGCTTTTACAATAGAGCCGGGTATTTATATCCCCGGTTCATTCGGGGTACGCATTGAGGATACGGTAGTTATGACTGATAACGGTGCCCGGCAGTTAACATCTTTTAATAGAAATTTAATTGAGATATAGTATAGGTCTAACTTTATATAATTGTTTTAATCACTTCTAAATTCCGGGAAAAAGGGTTTTATGTTTTTATGTTGAATTATTCTTATTTGACTACGATATTATTTGATCATATAATTTCCTGTTGGAAGGGGTGATGAAAGGCACTATAGTTATGTACTTACGGTTTTAATTACTTATTTTAAAAAGAAAACAGGAGGGTGACAATGTTTAAAAAGAGTTTACTTGTTATGTTAGCGCTTATCATGATCCTTGGCCTTTTCGGCTGCGGACAGGATACAGCTGCTCCCGATGATGGAGCTGTTGATGAAGCAGAAGGTGAAGATGAGGTAGTTGAAGAAATTGATTGGAAGATTGGGATCATGTCCAGCACGGTAACCCAGAACGAAGAGGAATTCCGTATGGCAGCTGAAATGCAGGAGAGATATGGTGCTGAAAGAATTCTGCACACTACCTATCCTGACCGTTTTATGCAGGAGCAGGAAACAACTATTACCAACATGCTGGAAATGGCTTCTGATCCTCTCGTGAAAGCTATTGTCATGGTTCAGGCAGTGCCGGGTGCAGTAGCAGCTGTTGATAAAGTAAGAGAAATTCGCCCCGACATGCTGATTATTCTCGGTTCGCCGCAGGAAGACCCTGACATTATCGCACAGAAGGGCGATATCGTTATCAACACCGACGACCTTGGTCGTGGTGAGCAGATTGCCGAACATGCTAAGGACCTGGGTGCAGAAGTACTGGTTCACTATTCCTTCCCGCGCCACATGTCAATTGAAATGCTGGCCGAGCGCCGCCGCTTAATGAAAGAGAAAGCTGAAGAACTGGGCATGATCTTTGTTGATGAAGATGCTCCCGACCCCACCGGCGATGCAGGTGTTCCCGGAACCCAGCAGTTTATTATGGAAGACGTTCCCCGTAAGATCGATCAGTATGGTACCAATACCGCAGTTTTTGGCACCAACTGTGCCATGATGGAGCCGCTGATTCGCCAGGCAGTAGATTACGGGGGAATTTTCCCGGTTCAGTGCTGCCCCTCTCCATATCACGCTATGCCTGCTGCTCTCGGCATCGAAGTTCCCGAGGACAAAAAGGGTGATGTTCCCTGGATGCTTGAGCAAATCGGTATTAAGTGTGCAGAAGCCGGGGCAACCGGCCGTGTAGCAACCTGGCCGGTGCCGGTTAACATGATGTACATTGAAGCCGGTGTTGAATACGCCATTGACTGGATTAACGGTGAAACCAACGGTAACGTTGACAAGGCAAAGTTAGTTTCAATTATGGAAGATATTGCTGGTAGCCAGGTAAGTCTTACCGAATATCCCGGCACAGACAACTACTTCCTCTATCTTTCCGATCACTACATTTTTTAATACCTATAAGTAAGGTTCGAGTATGGGGTTGCTCTCAACGGGCAACCCCGTATTTCAATTAAACGTTTAAGGAGGTGGATGCATGTCTGAGCAGCAATATCTGCTGCAGATGAAAAATGTCGGTAAAAAATATTACGGCACAACTGTTCTGCATGATATTAATCTGGACTTGAAGCCGGGCGAAATACATGCCCTGGTCGGTGAAAACGGAGCAGGCAAGTCGACCCTGATGAATATTTTGTTCGGGATGCCCGTTATTCATGCAACAGGAGGGTATGCAGGCGAGGTTCTGATTCAGGGGGAAAAAGTCGACATTACTTCACCTCAGCAGGCTATGGAAGCAGGTATCGGTATGGTTCACCAGGAATTTATGCTGCTACCTAATTACACAATAACAGAAAATATTAAGCTAAACCGTGAAATATTAAAGGATAATTTGATCAGCCGGGTATTTGGAAGAAAAATGAAATCGCTTGATTATAAAGCAATGAATAAAGATGCCCGAAAAGCTCTAAATACCCTTGACCTTGATATAGAAGAGTTCGTTACTGTAGCGGGATTGCCCGTCGGGCATATGCAGTTCACTGAAATTGCCCGGGAAATTGATAAAGCAAATATAAAAATTATGGTTTTTGACGAGCCGACTGCGGTTTTGGCCGAAAGTGAAGCAGGTAACCTGCTTAAAGCGATGAAGAAAATTGCGAGCCAGGGGATAGCTATACTTTTTATTACCCACAGGCTTGATGAAGTAATTGATATAGCCGATAACATTACAGTATTGCGCGATGGAAACCTTGTTGCAACCAAAAAGAAAGAAGAGACAAATATTGTTGAGCTGGCAGAGTTAATGGTTGGCCGAAAAATTGACAAGGTTAGCAAGAGCAGCGAACGTGTTATAAAAGATGAAGTTGTTGTCAGTGTCAATAATTTTAATGTGAAAATGCCCGGAGAGGAACTGAAACAACTTAGTCTTGAAGTTTATAAAGGAGAAATATTGGGAGTAGGCGGTCTTGCCGGGCAGGGGAAAATTGGGTTGGCAAACGGTATTATGGGTCTTTACCCTGCCAGCGGTTCGGTAATGGTTAACGGTGAAGCCCTAAATTTGAACAGTCCCCGCGATTCCATGAAGAAAAAGATTGCTTTTCTTTCTGAAGACAGGCGTGGTGTTGGTCTTTTGCTCGATTCTTCAGTTGAAATGAATATAGTCATTACCGCTATAGAAAATCAGAACCGTTACCTGCGCAAGGTCTTGTTTCTCTCCCAGATAGATAATAGAGCGATCAGGGAGCATGCTCTTAAAATGATCCAGGAGCTGGATATACGCTGTACAGGGCCTGGTCAGCTGGCTCGCAGGTTGAGTGGAGGGAATCAGCAAAAAGTATGTATTGCCAGGGCTCTAACTCTTGATCCGGATATTCTGCTTGTTTCTGAGCCGACAAGAGGTATTGATATCGGGGCTAAAAAGCTGGTTCTGGATACCCTGGTCAAACTTAATGAAGAGTTGGGGATGACCATTATTATGACTTCCAGCGAACTTGCAGAACTGCGCAGTATTTCAGATCGTATTGCCATTATCACCGACGGCATCCTGGCCGGGATTCTAAAGCCGGATGATTCCGATGCGGACTACGGTTTATTAATGGCCGGTCAAAAGAGCAGGAAGGGGGCATAATATATGGGTAACTTTTTAAAAAATCTGTATCGCAACTTTGGTCTTCCCAGGTTGATTATATTGGGCTTCTTCCTTCTGTTATGTGTAATGGCGGTCATGCTGGAATTAAATTTTTCGGAGCTGATGTCATCCAGCCTGGTCAGGATAGCAATGAACGGTGTCCTGGTTCTGGCAATATTACCATCGATTGCCTGTGGAACAGGCCCTAATTTTGGGGTTTCCCTGGGGATACTCTGCGGCCTGGTCGGTGGGTTAATTGCTATGGAACTGCAGCTTGATGCATATACGAATTTTTTCATGGCAATAATATTTTCAATGCCCTTTGCCATAGCGGTCGGGCTTGGTTACGGCTTTGTTATGAATAAGGTTAAAGGTTCTGAGATGATGTTTGCCATGTTCATTGGCTGGTCTGCCGTATCCCTGATGAAGATATTTTGGCTGCTGGCTCCGTTTAAAAACCCTGAGATGGCCTGGCCGATCGGCCGGGGTGTCAGGGTAACCATCTCACTTGTTAACCGCGGAGTGGCCCAACTTTTGAATAACACCTGGTCTTTTAAGATAGGCGACTTAACAATCCCAACCGGATTAATTGTGTTTTTCCTCTTTTGTTGTTTACTGGTTTGGCTCTTCATGCGTTCCAAGACTGGGGTGGCTATGCAGGCAGCGGGTGACAACCCGCGTTTCGCCACTGCTGCGGGTATTAATGTAGACAGGCAGAGGATTATCGGTTCGGTTGTCTCTACTATGCTTGGGGCAATAGGGATAATTGTCTATGCCCAAAGTTTTGGTTTTTACCAGCTCTATGAAGGGCCTCATTTCATGCCCATGATAGCCGTCGCTGCCATATTGATCGGCGGGGCCTCAATTAAAAAAGCCTCTATTGCCAATGTGATTGTTGGAGTTATTTTGTTCCAGGGCATCCTGGTTGTTGCGATGCCCGTATTTAATGTATTTACGCAGGATATGGCCAGTATGGCTGAAATCTCCAGGGTAGTGATTCAGAACGGGATTATTCTGTATGCGCTGACCCAGATCGTTTCGGGGGGGGACTGAGATGAGCAAAACAGCTGTTAAGGCAAATACAGGTAATTCATCAGGCAAATACAAACGGGCCGTTGTTGGTTTTTTAACCAAGCATATGGTTACAATTATGTTTGTAATCCTTAGCGCCCTTGGTCTTTATCTGTCTGGAATGAACTCAACTCTGTACCTCAGTGATATAATTTCCAGAATATCTCGTAACTCTTTCCTGGTCCTCTCTTTAATCATTCCTGTTATAGCAGGAATGGGATTAAATTTTGCCATGGTTCTTGGAGCTATGGCAGCACAGGCAGTGATTATTTTTGTTACCGATTGGGGTGTTGGCGGATTTCCAGGCATAATGCTCTGTATTGTGCTTGTTACGCCGCTGGCAATTCTTCTCGGTTACCTGACCGGCAAGCTGTTAAATAAAACCAAGGGTCAGGAAATGATTACCGGCTTGATATTAGGCTTTTTTGCTGCAGGTATATACTGGTTTATCTTCCTTCAGCTGGTTGGCGGGATAATCCCAATGGATAATGAAGTTCTGCTCTTAAGTTCAGGCGTGGGAGTAAGAACAACTATAGACCTGACCGGGGGATTGCGTTATGGCCTTGATGATGTTTGGCGTCTCTCTTTGCCCACGGTTATGGTGGTTATGGGAGCTATATATATCCTGATTAAAATGTTTACTTACATTAAATCTGATCGAAAAGGGGAGTCAAAAACCAGTTTTATATACGGTGCGGTCCTTTCGCTGGCCGCTATTATAGCAGGGATTTTGATAATGAACTCCTCCAGTTCCATGATTAATAATATCAACGTCCCTGCTGCCACCTGGATTGCCATAACCGGCTTGTGCCTCTTCCTGCATTTTTTCACCAAGACCAAGCTGGGTCAGGATATGCGCACGGTTGGCCAGGACCGGCATGTTGCTGCTGTTTCAGGCATAGAAGTGGATAAGATCAGAATAATTGCAATAATCCTTTCCATGGTTTTTGCTTCCTGGGGACATATAATATTCCTGCAGAATATGGGAGCCTGGAGCACCTATGGAAGCCATGAACAGATCGGTTTTTATGCCACCGCAGCTATCTTGATTGGCGGCGCAACAGTGTCCAGGGCTACAATAGGTCAGGCTTTGCTCGGAGTATTCCTTTTCCACACCCTGTTTATTGTTGCTCCGGCAGCAGGTCGTGAGCTGTATGGTGATGCTCAAATTGGTGAGTATTTCCGGGTTTTTGTAGCTTACGGAGTTATTGGTCTAACCCTGGCTATGCATGCCTGGAAAACCAGGCTGCAGAGCAAACAGAAGCTCGAAAATCTTGATAAATAACTCCTCCCTGTGTCATGGGGAGGAGTTTCCCCTAATAAATATCCCGGGAGTGATCTGGTAATGAGTAAACCCCCTGAGCAAATCCTCTGCGATTTGATCCGGATTGATAGCACAAACCCGCCGGGTAATGAAACTGCAGTTGCGAAATACCTGCAGAATCTTTTTGAACAGGCGGGAGTTAAAGGAGAAATAATCGAGCCCGAAGAAGGCCGCGGTAGCTTTGTGGTTAAAATTGGCAGTGGAAAGAAAAAAATGCTTTACATCGCGCATTCCGATGTGGTTCCCGTTGGAGACGATTGGGAGTTTGAACCATTTTGTGGCGACATAAAAAACGGAGTTATCTGCGGTCGAGGTGCCCTGGATTGCAAGGATCTCATTGCCGCCCAGGCTTCTGCCGCCCTACAATTGATTGAAGACAAAGTTCCCCTGCAGGGTGAATTGATTATTGCTGCCACTGCTGATGAAGAAAGGGGAGGCAGCCTTGGTGCGGGTTATCTTACTGAAAAACAACCCGATTTACTCAGGGCTGATTTTGCTGTAAATGAAGGAGCCGATCAGCCGATTATGATTGGCGACAAAATGGTATATTTCCTGCAGGTTGGTGAAAAAGGCACTGCCTGGTGCACGCTCAAGGCCCACGGTATAGCCGGCCACGGCTCTATACCAACGCTTGCTGACAACGCAGTGGTTAAAATGGCCCGCGCCGTTAGCCGTCTGAATAATTACAGGGCTGAAGTTGTGGTAGTACCGGAAGTAGAGATGCTTTTAAAAAAACTGGCCGAGCTGTGCAACTTGGAAATCAGTGATTTTAGCGCTGAAAGTGTTGATGGTCTTCTTGAGCAACTGCCCCTGGAAAAAGCTTTTGTTGAAGCCCTGCGGTCAATGACCCGGATGACAGTTTCTCCAAATCAGATTCGCGGTGGAACTAAAACCAATATTGTTCCCGATTATTGCGAAGCTGATGTGGATATTCGTATCCTACCCGGGCAGGACTGTGAATATGTAGAGAAAGAACTGCGTTTGATAATCAGCAAAGATATTGAAATTGAATTTAATGAATACAGGGCTCCTACATTTTCCAGTTCGGAGGAACCTTATTACCGTCTTATGGAAGAGATAACCCTAGAACTTGCTGGTAATGGGGCTGTTTGCCTCCCGGCAATATCCTCCGGTTCGACCGATTCAAAGTATCTGCGCGGGGCTTCAATACCCGCTTATGGCATTGGACACATGGCCAGAGGGTTTGATCAGAGTGCCAGGACAACTGTTCACGGTCGCAATGAAAGAACTGATATAGAAAGCCTTCATCTCAAAACATTGTTTTTGAAAGAACTGGCCAGGCGTTATCTTATTTAAGCATCCATGTATTCTGATAAAATTATTGACCGGGATCTAAAGATGATTGATTTACAGAGGATTTGGGTGTATTCTGGGCAGGAAGGTAGAGGTGCATACTATGAAAGTAGCATATGGGCACATGGGTACATTGACTCCGATCATGGAAATGATCCTTGAAGACCTGGGACACGAATCGATCACACCCGATCGACCAACCCGCAAAACACTTGCTCTTGGAGCGAAGTATGCACCGGAATTTGCCTGTATCCCTTTTAAGATTGTACTGGGAACATTTCTTGAATGTCTGGAACGCGGTGCCGATACATTGGCCAGCGGTGGAGGGTACGGCCCCTGCCGGGCTGGCCTGTACGGAGAAATGCATGGTCGAATCCTAAGAGATCTCGGTTATAAATTCGATACAATATTTTTCTGGCCTCCCCTGAAGAAGCCGGTCCACTTTTACCGTCAGATGAAAAAGTTGAAAGGTAATAATTCCTGGAGCAAGCTTTGGAAAGTGATAAAAAAAGCCTATCTTAAGCTCTCATACCTGGATGAGCTGGAGATGATGACCCAGGATATCAGGCCTCTGGAATATAAAACCGGCAGCGCTTCAAAAGCATTTGACCGGGCCATGAAAATGATGCGTGAAGCAAAAACTATTACTGAAATAAGAACAGCCGGGGAAGAGGCAAAAGCGCAGCTTAGGCAGATTCCGGTTGATGAAAGTCTCCAGCCTTTAAAAGTGGGTATAATCGGGGAAATCTATGTTCAACTTGAACCATTTGCTAACTTTTTCCTGGAAGAGCAGTTAGGCCATATGGGAGTTCAGGTACGCAGAAGTATTTACCTGACCAGCTATACCCGCCATGATGTGCTTTCTACCAAGGGAGATATGGGCAGCCGCAAACTGGCGCTTCCCTACCTGGGGCAGAAAGTTGGGGGGCACGGACAGAACAGTGTCGGTGATATTATTCGCTATGCTCAGAAAGGTTATGATGGTGTGGTTCAACTGGCTCCCTTTTCATGTATCCCTGAAATTGTGGCTAAAAGTTTTGTTCCCAGGTTAAGTAAAGATCACGGTATCCCTGTGCTGACCCTTTTCATAGATGAACAAACCGGAGCGGCAGGCATTCAAACCAGGCTGGAGGCATTTGTAGATCTGATGGAACAACGACGCAGCCGTAATGTCGGGATCGGCGCCTGAGGCCTCTCCGGGGCATCAGTTTGCAAAATATACCTGATTATAATCTTTGCCGGCAGACTCTTCTAATTGCCAGTTAAAAGTTTTTGAGGGCGCGGAATGCCGCGCCCCTTGTTTTTCTTACCAGTAACTGCGGGCAGGTGGTTAAACTGAATTGCAGTGTTATGTCATTAAAAATCGGCGATAAAAAAATCGAACCGGGCCTTGTGCTTGCTCCGATGGCCGGAATTACCAGCCAGCCTTTCCGGCTCTTAGCCAGGGAGCAGGGCTGCCGTCTTTTTATATCAGAGATGATCAGCGCCAGGGGTTTAATTTATGATAACAGACGTAATCGCTCTCTGTTTTATTTTTCAGAAGAAGAAAAGCCGATAGGTCTGCAAATATTTGGCAATGGTCCCGATATTTTAGCCTCCGCAGCAGCCCGGTTGGAGAGATTGAATCCAGATTTTATTGATTTGAATATGGGTTGCCCGACCAGAAAAGTCACAAGAAACGGTGATGGAGGCGCTTTGCTGCGCGACCCGAAACTGTGCAGTAAAATATTCAATGCTGTTACAAAGGCAGTCAGTTGTCCGGTTACGGTTAAACTGCGTAAAGGATGGGATGATCAGTCGGTTACCGTGCTAGAAATTTCTTCGAGGGCAGAGCAAGCTGGCATATCAGCTGTTACTGTGCACGGGCGAACAGTTGAGCAGGGTTACAGCGGCAGAGCTGACTGGAATATCGTTGCCAGGGTAAAAGAATCAGTAAAAATACCTGTTATCGGTAACGGTGATATCGTTACAGCTGATGATGCCCTGTCTATGATTGAAAAATGTTCCTGTGACGGGGTGATGATTGGTCGGGCGGCTCGCGGTAATCCGTGGATTTTTGCTGAAGTGCTCTCTGCAATCCAGGGCAAGCCGCCTCCGGCAAAACCGACTGTCGAAGAAGTATTTCATACAATTATTAAACATTTTGTGATGCTTGCAGAACTTAAGGGAGAAGCGATAGCTTCCCGCGAAATGCGCCGTCACAGCGCCTGGTATATTAAGGGGTATACCGGATCTGCTGCTGTCCGTCAGAGGCTGATCAGGGCGAAAAATCTGGCTGAAACTGAAGCAATTCTTGAAGAGTTTTTACTCGGAAAGAATCGCGGTTAATCAGTTGCCACCTTAAAGCTCAAATGCTAAAATAGTAGCGAGCACAAATCTGTGCACATTGTTCTGGCCTATCAATTGTCTTATAGGGCGGAGGTGTTTTTTTGATAACAGACAGAATCTTTCGTGTGGGAGAAAAACTAATCAGTCTCAACAAGGCTGTCCGCCTGATCGAAAAAACACTCGAGCTGCGTGAAAAAGGAGCTTCCCAGCAGGAGACGGCGAAAAAACTTCGCTTGGATCGAAGTTTTGTTTCCCGCCTGGAAACGATTGGTGAAATTCGTAAGGGCAACCGGATAGCCGTTATTGGGTTTCCTCTGGCCAACAATGAGCTGCTCACTGCAATATGTCGTGAATATGGCCTTGATTTTTATCTTCTGCTCAATAACGAACAGCGCTGGGAGCTGGTTCAGGATAAGCAGGCACTTGATTTTTTTAATACTGCGTTGAACCTGGTAACCAGGTTGCGTGAATTTGATACCCTGATTATGATCACATCCGACAAGTGGTACCGTCTTGCAGAAGCGTTACTAGATTTGCAGATCATCCAGATAGATCTTGGTCAAACCCCGATTGAAAGTGATCGGACAATTGATCCACAATTACTTAAGGATACCATTGAACAGGTATTTTCACGAAAGTGAAAGGAGCGCGTATAAACTTGAAAAGGGTAGTTGGTATCAGCCTGGGTTCTTCAAAAAGAAACCATGAAGTCACTGTGGAACTTATGGGACAGGAATATAAAATCGAACGGATTGGCACTGATGGCAACATGAATAAAATGGTTGAAATAATCAAAGAGCTTGACGGCAAAGTAGAAGCTTTCGGGTTGGGTGGGATGGACCTTTATATATATGCAGTTGATCGACGTTATTCCTTCCGTGATGCAAAAAGAATAGTTAAGGCAGCGCAAAAAACACCGATTGTTGATGGGTCTGGTTTAAAGAATACGCTTGAAAGAAGGGCAATTGAGTATGTAGCCCGCAACACTGACATATTTGACAAACCAAAAAAAGTATTGTTGATGAGCGCAATGGATCGCCTTGGCATGGCCCAGGCCCTTGAGGCGGCCGGTGGTATGATGACCTATGGCGACTTTCCCTATACAATCGGAGTGCCTTTACCACTGAAATCGCTTAGAACTCTAGCTTTTGCCGCCCGGATTCTTGCCCCACTTGTCTGCCAGCTGCCTTTTCAAATGATTTACCCGACCGGAGAAAAGCAGACTGTAAACAAACCTCGTTTCACCCGCTATTTTCTGGAAAATGATGTGATCGCCGGTGATTTTCACTTTATTCACCGCTACATGCCGGAAGAGCTGCCGGGCAAGATAATTATAACCAATACAGTAACTGCGGCAGATGTTGATTTTCTCAGGGAAAGGGGTTTGAAAACCTTGATAACCACAACACCCGAGATGAATGGACGCTCATTCGGTACTAATATTATGGAAGCGCTCCTGGTTTGTATGGCTGAAGGAGATCACGAGCTGAGCGAAGAGCAATATAACATGTTGCTGAAAGAACTAAATCTTAAGCCAAGGATACTTGACTTATAGAATATGTCTTAGAGTTTTGAGAAAGGTAATTTTTCCGGAAAACCACCTTGAATTAGCTATACTTTTACAGATTCTTGACAATGTCAGGCAGACAACTTATAATATATCAAAATTTATGTTCGAAAGAATAAAGTGTCAGGATTGGCCTGGCACAAATGTTTTTTCTGATCAGGCTTCGTTGCTGGATGAAGCCGTTCTTTATTTTGTCGACACGGACAAAACAGGATTAACAGCGAGATTAATGTGAAAAGATCGCTGAATATGGTTACAGGCAGGGAGGCAATCGAAAATGGATAACAGTGAGCTGTTACTGACGAAAGACGGGCTTGAAAAACTGGAAAACGAATTAAACCATCTTCGGACAGTTAAACGCAAAGAGGTTGCTGCCAGAATAAAAGATGCTATTTCATTTGGTGATATTACCGATAACTCGGAATATGAAGATGCTAAAAATGAACAGGCTTTTATTGAAGGCAGAATTATTACGCTGGAAAAGATGCTGCGCAGGGCCAGGCTTCTTGAAAAAGAAGATAATGGCGATTATCACGTTACTCTTGGATCAACAGTAATACTGAAAGATATTGATCATGATAAGAATTATGAATATACAATAGTAAGTACTGCAGAAGCCGACCCGACGGAGAAGAAAATATCTAATGAGTCTCCCGTAGGAAAGGCTATTATGGGTCTTTCGGCCGGAGATCAGGTTGAGGTTAAGGTGCCGGCAGGAACTTTTAAATACCGGATAGAATCAATTAGCTAAACTACAGCGTCAAAGAAATTGTTCTGGAGGGTGAAAAATGGATCAGGAACAACAGCAGCTGCATGAACTGTTACAGGTCAGACGGCGTAAAATGGAAACCTTAAGGGAAAAAGGAATAGAGCCCTTCGGTAAAAAATTTGAAGCAGATCATTATTCTACCGATGTAATTGATAACTTTGAACAGCTCGAAGGCAAAAAGGTGACCATAGCCGGTCGGTTAATTTCTATACGCTCACATGGTAAAGCTGCTTTTGCTCACCTTCAGGACTACAAGGGGCAGGTTCAGATATACATCCGCCAGGATCAAGTTGGTCCTGAGAAGTATGAGATATTCGATCTTGTCGATATCGGGGATTTTATTGGTGTGGTTGGTGAGGTATTTCGCACCCGTAAAGGTGAAGTTACCGTGCAGGTTAACGATTTTTCATACCTGGTAAAAGCCTTGCGTCCATTACCCGAAAAATGGCACGGTCTAAAGGATGTTGAGTTGCGATATCGTCAGCGATACGTAGACATGATTGTAAACAAGGAAGTCAGAGATACATTTATTAAAAGAAGCAAAATGATTTCCACAATGCGGGATATATTAAACGGCTGGGGGTTCTTGGAAGTAGAAACACCTATTATGCAGACCATAGCCGGCGGTGCCCTGGCCCGCCCATTTGTTACACATCACAATGCCCTAGATATCAAGCTATACCTTCGTATTGCGACTGAACTGCATCTTAAAAGATTGCTGGTTGGCGGGCTTGACAGGGTATATGAAATAGGCCGTATCTTTCGTAACGAAGGAATTTCAACGATTCATAATCCTGAATTCACCTCGGTAGAAATTTACCAGAACTATGCCGATTATGAAGATATGATGTGGATAACCGAAAACCTTATTTTCCAGATAGCCGAGAAAGTACTCGGCAGCGGAAAAATAACTTTTCAGGGAAAAGAGCTCGATCTTACCCCTCCCTGGCCCCGTGAATCAATGATAGAAATTGTGCGTAGATATTCAGGGGTTGATTTTAAGAAGATTCCTGATGATCAGGCTGCATTCGAGGCTGCCCGCAAGGCAGGCCTGGATCCTGATAAGGGTCTGCCCTGGGGTGAGATTCTATACATGTTTTTCGAAGAATTTTGCGAAGAGCAATTGTTGTCCCCCATTTTTGTAACCGGTTTTCCGGTAGAGGTGTCGCCACTGGCAAAAAAAATGCCTGAAGATTCACGCCTGACATTACGCTTTGAGTCCTTCATTGCCGGCTGGGAAATAGCAAATGCTTTTACAGAACTTAATGATCCGATTGATCAACGGGAGCGCTTCGAACAGCAGCTGAGCAAGAGAGAAGCGGGCGACGATGAAGCTCACGTGATGGACGAAGACTTTATTAATGCCCTTGAATATGGGATGCCACCTGCCGGGGGGTTGGGTATTGGCATTGACAGGATGATCATGTTATTGACCGATAACATCTCAATTCGTGACGTAATCCTTTTCCCAACCCTTAAACCCAGGCCACTGGGTGATTAAAATATACAACCAGCAGGCAGGCCTGCTTATGG
>CAZBKZ010000044.1:0-20335 GCA_964492615.1 uncultured Syntrophomonadaceae bacterium
CAGAAAATATTTTCTATCAGGCCTCCCTGTTTCCAGGGAGGCCTGATTTTTGATCTCTTACTTAATGAAAACAAAGAAAAGACAATCGTGGGGAAAAATTAACAAATAATAATTGACATCTTCAATCCTATAAGCTTATAATTGAATATCTTTTATGTGAAATCCCTGAGGTTTCGCATAAATGTATTTAAACATATATTTCATATTGGGAGGGGTATTGATGTCAAAGAGGTATTATTTCTTACTTGCCGTAATACTGCTGGTTGCCATGATCTTTTCTGTGGCAGGCTGTGGTGGAGGACCTGCTGCTGATCCCGGCGGAGATGCTGATGCCGGCGATGCTGTGGAAGGTGATCTTGAAGATATCGTAGTCGATGAAGACGCGATAGTTATCGGTGGGATATTCCCGCTGACCGGTGCGATTGCAACTTACGGTCAATCCAGTAAAAATGCAATCGAACTTGCTTTAGATGAAATTAATGAAGCAGGCGGAGTTCTTGGTAAAGAGGTCCAGATAATTTTCCTGGATAACAAGAGTACCGCTCCTGAATCGGCGCTGGCAGCAGAAAAGCTGATTGGTGCCGGTGTAGTGGCTATATTGGGTCCAGTTGCAAGTTCCAACACCCTTGCAGCAGCGCCGATAGCCCAGGAAGCAGGAATTGTTCTTATGAGCCCGACTTCAACCAACCCGGATGTTACCCTCGTTGGTGACTACATTTTCCGGGCTTGCTTCCTCGACCCGTTCCAGGCATATAGCGCCGTTAGACTGTCTATTGATGAAGTAGGCGCGCAAACTGCAGCCATTCTTTTTGATACCGGTAGTGACTACAGTAAAGGCCTGGCCGACAACTTTGAAGAATACTTTACAGCTGAAGGCGGAGAAGTTCTTGAAATAGGCGAATTCGTAGATACAGAAACCGATTATTCTGCAATTCTGACCCGTGTTAAAGATAAGAATCCGGATGTTGTTTATGTTCCTTCTTACTATGGAACAGCAGGACCAATTCTGAGGCAGGCTGCCGACCTCGGCATCGAAGCGGTATTTATTGGTTCCGATGGCTGGGATTCTTCACAGTTTATTGAGTTGGCCGGAGAGGCTGCGGAAGGCAACTTCTTTACCAACCACTATACTCCTGCAGATCCCAAACCGGAAGTGCAAAACCTGCTGGCCGGTTATGCTGCTGCATACGGCGGAGAAGTTCCTGATGCCCTGGCTGTTCTTGCATATGATGCAGCCAAACTGATCTTTAATGCAATCGAAGTTGCCGGTTCAACTGACTCGGAAGCTATTCGCGATGCTCTCTGGGCAACCGAAGGCTTTGAAGGCGCCAGCGGTACTTTTGCCTTTGATGAAAATCGTAACCCGATTAAATCACTTGTTGTAAATACTTTTGTAGACGGTGAAGTGGTTCTTCATACCACAATTCAGCCTTAGTAATTTGTTTTGAGAAAAAGAAGTAAACCGGAGAAGCCTTTGGGCTTCTCCGGGTCTTGTAATACTCTGTGGGGGTTGAAGCAGATTGCTCGAGCAAATTATACAGCAGTTTATTAATGGTATTTCCCTGGGGTCTGTTTATGCGCTCATCGCTCTGGGCTATACAATGGTATACGGAATTATTAAATTAATAAATTTTGCCCATGGCGAAATATTTATGATCGGTGCTTTCACCGGTTTTTATTTTAAGAACGGTGTAAATATATACGAAAAAATTGCAGCCTCCAGCCCGGCGTTGGAAGGCACTTTTATCCTTTACGCTATAGATGTTATCGTTACCCTGGTTGTAGCCATGGCTGTTGCCGCTATTTTTGGGGTAATTATTGAAAGGTTTGCTTACAAACCGCTCAGGTTTGCTCCCAGGCTGGCAGCCCTGATGACTGCAGTCGGTGTTTCAATGCTTCTGCAAAACCTGGGTGTTTACTTTCTCGGCGCAGCGCCGCGTGGTTACCCGCAGCTGTTGCCTACAAAAAGCTATGAAATCTTTGGAGCGATCATATCTAACCGGCAGATATTCATTTTAATTACTACATTACTTCTGATTTTACTGTTACAATTTATTGTTCATAAAACCAGGATGGGCAGATCAATGCGAGCTGCTTCGCTTGATAAGGATGCCGCCAGGTTGATGGGCATCAATGTAAATGCAACCATTGCTTTTACATTTGCCATCGGTTCAGCAATGGCTGCAGCGGGTGGCATTTTGTTTGCGATGAACTACGGGCAGGTTAACCCGCTGATTGGCTTGATGCCGGGGTTAAAAGCTTTTGTGGCTGCTGTGTTAGGTGGAATAGGTATTATCCCGGGCGCAGCTATCGGTGGAATGCTGCTTGGTGTTACCGAAGTTACTGTCAGCGCTTTTGGTTATTCCATGATTCGTGATGCGGTTGCCTTTGCCATATTAATTCTGGTTCTTTTAATCAAACCTACAGGTATTCTGGGTAAGAATGTCCGAGAGAAGGTGTAGCTCTCTATGTTAAATAAACACCCTTTTATGAAATACGGTCTATACTTGATCGGGGCTTTCCTTTTTGCCAGTATAGTTCAAATGCTGATCAATAGCGGGACATTATCGAGCTACGTGGCTATGGTTATTACCTACATGTGTATATCCGTGATCGCTGCCGTCAGTCTTAACCTTGTGCTGGGTATAACCGGCCAGTTTTCAATTGGTCATGCTGGTTTTATGGCTATCGGAGGCTATTTTTCCGCTATCATAACCAAGACTAGTCTTTTTGGCATAGTTGACAGGGCTGTGTTTCCAGACATTATCCTTTTTATTATAGCTCTTCTTATCGGGGGAATAATTGCAGCATTTGCCGGTTTTTTAATCGGCATGCCCACCCTGCGCCTGCGAGGCGATTATCTAGGTATAGCAACTCTCGGTTTTGGTGAAATTATCAGGGTTCTGTTTCTCAATTGGCAATTTGTCGGTGGGGCTGCCGGGTATTCCGGGGTTCCCCGCATGTCTACCTTTGTCTGGGCTTTTACCCTGGCTGCTCTAACTGTAATTGTGATCAAAAATTATATTAATTCATCTCACGGCAGGGCTTGTAAATCGATCAGGGAAGATGAAATTGCTGCAGAAACAATGGGTATCAATACTACAAAGTATAAAGTAACCGCCTTTGTGATTGGTGCTTTCTTTGCAGGAATCAGCGGAGCGCTATTAGTGCACATGTTAAGGTTGGCCCACCCGACTATGTTTACTTTTATGCTCTCTGTAGAGGTGTTGTTGATGGTAGTCCTGGGAGGGCTGGGCAGTATTAGTGGTTCTATAGCTGCTGCTGTATTTCTCACCTTTTTCTCGGAGTGGTTCCGTGATTTTGGCGCGGTCCGGATGATTTTTTATTCTTTGCTGATGGTTTTAATAATGCTTTTCCGGCCCAAGGGTTTGCTCGGTTCAAAAGAGATTTCGGTATCACTGGTACGCCAGGGTTTTAATGATCTAAGGGAATTTCCCGATCGGATTAAAAAAAGATTTAGTAAAAATACAGAAAACGGTAAGGGGGTGAGCTAAATGTCAGTTCTAACAACAAAAAAAATGGGGATACGCTTTGGTGGTTTAACAGCTGTTTCGGACTTTTCAATTAACCTTGAAGAAGGTGAACTGGTTGGGTTAATCGGACCGAACGGAGCCGGGAAAACCACAGTATTTAACGTTTTAACCGGGGTATATGAACCTTCCGAAGGCGAGGTTTATTTTTACGACAATCTGTTCAGCTCACCCGTAAAAGCTCTTAAACCTTACCAGGTGACAAACCTCGGTATTGCCAGGACCTTTCAGAACATCAGGTTGTTCAAAGAGATGACTGTAATTGAAAATGTTAAGGTTGCGTATAATAAAAATGTAACTTATGGTTTTATCCCAAGTATTTTACATTCAAATGTATACACAAAAGAAGAAGCAGAAATAGAAAATCTTGCCCACGAGTTTTTAAAGATATTTAATTTGCATACCAAGAAAGAAGAATTGGCCAAAAATCTTCCTTATGGGGAACAGCGCCGCCTGGAGATTGCCAGGGCCCTGGCTACCAATCCGAAGCTTTTATTACTGGATGAACCGGCAGCCGGTATGAACCCCCAGGAAACTCACAACCTGATGGAACTGATAAAGTTTATCAGGGAAAGATTTAAGCTTACCATTCTGCTGATTGAGCATGATATGCACCTGGTTATGGGAGTGTGCGAGCGTATTTATGTCCTCGACTATGGCAAAACAATAGCCCAGGGCCTGCCTGAAGAAATCCGTCAGCATCCAAAGGTGATTGAAGCCTACCTTGGGGAGGAGGTCTAGTATGCTTAAGATTGAAGATATGCACGTTTACTACGGAGCAATACATGCGGTCAAAGGAATCTCCCTCGAGGTTAAGGAAGGGCAAATAGTTACCCTGATTGGAGCAAACGGAGCAGGCAAAACTACGATACTGCGCACTATATCCGGTCTTGAAAAAGCCAGGGAAGGTTCAATTACTTTTGAAGGCAAGAATATCGGCACGATGCAGGCTGAAGACATTGTTAAAATCGGTATATCGCAGGTTCCGGAAGGGCGGCGTGTTTTCACCGATTTATCAGTTCTCGAAAACCTTGATTTGGGTGCTTACTTCACAAAAGATAAAAAGGTTATTAACGAAAGTCTTGAAAGAGTATTTGAAGCTTTTCCCCGGCTCTATGAAAGGCGTAACCAGTCAGCCGGAACTTTGTCCGGCGGAGAACAGCAGATGCTCTCGATGGGCAGGGCCCTAATGTCAAAACCCCGGTTGATGATGCTAGACGAACCATCAATGGGTCTCGCACCTATTTTAGTCAGGCAGATATTTTCTATTATCGAAGAATTTCACCGTGAAGGGACAACAATACTCCTGATCGAGCAGAATGCGCACCTGGCTTTATCCATTGCCGATAAGGGTTATGTTTTGGAGACGGGAAAAATTGTTTATGAAGGAACAGCATCCGAACTTTCACAAACTGAAGAAATTAAAAAAGCTTACCTTGGCGGGTAAAGCAGGTTATAAAAAGTAGAAGTATAGTAATTATTAATGAGCAGCAGGCGCCTCTACAGGCGCTTTTTTATTTAAGCTGATACTGCGGTATGTAACAGCGACTATAACAATTACACCTCCGATTAAAGCCCACTTTCCTGGTGTTTCCCCGATTACCAGCCAGACCCAGATCGGGTTAAGCAGTGGATCAAGAGTCTGGATTAAAATTGATTCAAGGGCGGCAACGTATTTGATTGCCCTGGAAAAAATAAAAAAAGAAAGGCCAATTTGGAATATTCCCATGTAAAGAAGGATCATCCATTCTATACCTGAAGGTGCTGCCTGAAAATAAAAAGGGATGCAAATCACTGCCGTAATTACATTCCCCAGTACTACAGTCTCCACTGATGAGCTATCTTTTTGTACTCGCATGCAAATAATAAAGTAAGATAAAGTTACACCGCTGGCTATGGCCAGCAGGTTGCCATAAATACCGGCCGGTGAGATTTGGTCTACGAAAAATAGAAACATCCCGCTGATAACCAGGGTTATTATTATCCAGTCGAAACGGGTTACTTTTTCTTTGAGAATCCAGTAGCCAAGCAAGGCTGTCGGTACGGGGGCTGTATATTGTAAGAGAATGGCATTTGCAGCAGTGGTTGACTTGGTTGCGGCAACAAAGAGAATCATCGTTAAGGCATAAGCGACAGCACCGGATATCTGTATCCAGCATATATTAAAGCGCAATTTGCCTTTCATCAGGATTATTATAAATATGGCGGCTATAGCGCTGCGCAGTCCGGCTATAGCCAGGGGATTCATTGCTATCAATTTGATAAAGAGGCCGCTGCTGCTCCACAGGAATGCGGCAAAGAGTATGCCAAGCAGCGCTTTATTTCGTTGAGCATCAGGTAAAGGTGATATAGCTGCAGGCATGAACAACCTCCGGCGCACTGAATTAATAATGCTGAATCCCTGGTATTTACCGCCTGCTCTATTATAACAAACAGCTTTAATTATATGGTGATAACTTTTTCAGCAGTGAGCAAAAGCGCAGATATGTCGTACATGTTGCTTATTTCACCACAGTTTAATTCTTTTTTTAGCCCGTAATAATCAAGGCATGTCCCACAAACAAGTATTTTTATTCCCATGTTTTTAAGTTCTGCCATTTCTTCCTGCACGGCGGCATTGTTTACGGCCAGTTTGACCCCGGAATTCATCAGCACCATAGCTGAAGGGGGTGCTTCACTCTTGGTCAGGGTGTAGAGAAAGCTGCGCATTAGAATGGAACCAAGTTCGTCACTGCCCTGCCCGAGCAGTTTTGATGTTAGTAAAACAACAGAAATCTCTGCCTTTATCGGTCTTACATCAGGCGCCACATCGTTATTATTTAAGGTAGCGCTGTCAGCTTCAACAGAGATTACTATTTTATCGCCATCTTTGACCCAGTTGGCTACCCGTCCCTGTTTTTGAACAAACCTGAGTACATTTTCACGGGCTGTTTCATTATCAACAAGTATTGACAGTGCCTGTCCCGGGTGTTTTGACAAGGCTTCCCTGGTCTGTAAAACAGGTTCAGGGCAGTTTAAACCGCTGCAATCAATTATTTCCATAGATAATCCTCCTATCGTCGAACCAGGGTGATGATTTCCTGTAAGGCATTAATAAGATAATCAATATCTTCAGTTGTGCTGAAAGGACCGGGGCTAAAGCGTATAGTTCCCGCGGGGAACGAACCGATTGCCTGGTGGGCCAGAGGAGCACAGTGTAATCCCGTTCTGCAGAGAATGGAATAGTTGTTTTCAAGGATATAGCCAATTTCGCCGCTATCGACATGGTCGATAGTAATGGAAACTATGCAGGCGCAGTGCTGTTCTGCCGGAGGTCCGTATAGTTTTATTCCGGGGAATTCCGCAAGTTTGTTACAGAGGTAGAAACGAAGGTTCTGTTCATGCTTTCTAATCTTATCCAGACCCGTTTCCATAATATATGTAACTCCTTCGAATAGGCCGGCCAGTCCGGCGCTGTTCAGGGTGCCGGCCTCAAGCCTCTCCGGCATATCTTCCGGGTGCGTGTCAAGTTCCGACTGACTGCCGGTACCTCCTTCTCGCATCGATTTAATTTCAAGCCCGGGGCGAATATAAAGGCCTCCTGTTCCTGTCGGTCCGAGAAGACCCTTGTGTCCGGTAAATGCCAGCATGTCTATACCTAAAGTTCCTGCATCTATAGGTATTGACCCCGCTGTCTGGGCAGCATCAACAAGTACCGCTGCTCCATAAGAATGAGCAAGGTTAACCATTTCATGCAGGGGCGCAATCGTTCCTGTCACATTCGAGGCATGGTTGATAACCAGCAGGCTGGATTTTCTTTTTAAAGCAGATTCAAGAAAGTCAAGCGAAGGGTAACCTTCCTCCGAGCAGGGTATTGTTGTCATTGTAATAAAATTTTCTTTAGATAACCTGCTGAGAGGCCGGAGTACTGAATTGTGATCCATTGCCGTGTGCAGAACAAGATCCCCTTGCTTAAGATAACCTTTCAGGGCCATATTCAAAGCATCAGTAGCGTTCAGGGTAAAAGCGATCCTGGCCGGGTCGTCTATGTTGAAAAACCGGCCTATCGCGGCCCGGGTTTTATAGATCAGTCGATCTGCTTCCAGGGTCCTGGTATGGCCCGAGCGGCCCGGGTTACCAAACATGTTGCGCATTTGATTGTCTGCAGCCTTGTATACATTCTCCGGTTTTGGCCATGAGGTGGCTGCATTGTCGAAATAGTAGTTTTTATTAACCCCATCACCTGAAGCGACATCATTCATCTTTGAACAACTCCTCGATTGACAGGGTATTCAACCCTTCTTCACCAATTTTGTAACAGCCTTCAATTTTACAGTTATTATCAAGCAAATGATTTTTAATTGAAAAAACATCATTGCAATTGCACTGCAGAGCTGTTCCGCAACTCGAACTGATGCTGCGCGGCACAGGTACCATCTTAGCGCTGTAAGAGGATGTTTTAAGAATTTCTTCGGCGCGAATGGCATAAAATATTGTGGGAAATGTGATATAGCAGTTGTAGGTCATTAAATATCCTTTCGCAAAAGTGTAATCATACAGTTTGTGAATTCCCTCAGGGTGGAAGCAGTGTGAGATCTTCCGTTATTATTTTAACCGACCTGCTTACTTAGTCAAACATAAATAGCCGTTATTGGGTAATATAAATAAATTATATTTGCAAATGTTCCGGTATTAATAATTATTATAGTAGTCTTAAATTATTATTTAAGAAAATACCAAAGGTTTAATGCTTAATCGATACCATAATTGGCAAAATAATTGCAAGGGCGTGAAGGAGTATCGTGTTTTTTATAGAATAAAAGATTTTATCAAAAAAACAAGATCTGGATTGGGGCTGGTATGTTTTGAGTTATTATAACAACGAAAAAGAAAGCTTATCGGAAAACGGTCTTTACGATTGTTCTAACGAACATGATGCCTGCGGACTTGGTTTCCTCGCCAATTTAAACGGGGGAAAAAATCATGCAATAATAAATAGCGGCATCACAATTCTTCAGAACCTGCTTCACCGCGGCGCTACCAGCGCTGATCAGACGAACGGAGACGGTGCCGGGCTGCAGTTTCAAATACCGGACCGCTTTTTCCAACGGCTGAGCAAAGATTACAACTGGAACCTGCCTGCCTGCGGTCTTTATGGGGCAGGTATGTTTTTTTTACCGACTAATAAAATGCAGCGCGAAAAATGTATAAAACTGGTTTCTGATTATATCGAAAAAGAAGGTCTTAACGTTATCGGTTGGCGGGAAGTGCCTATCCGCAGTGAAATATTAAGCGGCACTTCACTTGAAACCCTGCCTTTTATCTCTCAGTGCATGGTCGATGGTTGTGGTTATGCCAATGATGACCTGGAGAGAAAACTATACATTATCCGTAAACAAATTGAGCGTGCAGCTGAGAATTATGGTTTAAGCCGTGATAGTTTTTATATTTGCAGCCTTTCCTGCCGGACTATAGTTTACAAAGGATTGTTAATGCCCGACCAGGTGATGAGGTTTTATCCTGATCTTAACGACAATTTAGTAGAAAGCGCTTTTGTTGTTGTCCATCAGCGTTACAGTACAAACACCTTTCCTTCCTGGCCTCTTGCTCATCCCTTCAGGTATCTTTGTCATAACGGCGAAATAAATACAATAAAAGGCAACCGCAACTGGATGGCATCAAGAGAAAGGGATATGCAATCGCCACTATTTGGTGAGAATATAGAAAAAATATTACCTGTCTTAGAAAATGGTGTCAGTGATTCGGCGAACCTGGATAATGCCCTGGAGCTGCTTGTTAATGGCGGCCGTTCTATAGAGCACGCCATGGCCATGCTCATTCCCCAGGCCTGGGGCGATAAATATCCAATCGGACCAGACCTGCGTGGTTTCTATGAGTATCATGCCGGCATTATGGAACCGTGGGACGGTCCTGCAGCGGTTATCTATACCGATGGCAGGTCACTGGGTGCTATTCTGGATCGTAATGGGCTGCGTCCGGCTCGCTACACGATCAGTAAGTCAGGGTTAATGGTTTTTGCTTCTGAAGCTGGAGTTTACGATATTCCTGCTGAAGAAGTCCGGGAAAAAGGGGCCCTGCGTCCCGGTGAAATGTTGTTAATTGACTTCGAGGAGAATAGGCTTGTAGAGAATACTGAATTGAAAATGCGCCTTGCAAGAAGAAAACCCTATCGCCGCTGGACCCAGGAGAACCAAATCACAATCCATGGTTTCTTCAATGCCATGGCTCCCCTGGATGTTAATCACCATGAACTTCTTGAAAAACAAATACTATACGGTTACAGTCGTGAAGATGTGAATGTTATATTAAAAAAAATGGCTCTTGATGGTTACGAACCGGTTGGATCAATGGGGGCTGATCAACCGCTGGCTATTTTTTCAGAAAAAGAACAGTTGCTATTCTGGTATTTCAAGCAGAGCTTTGCCCAGGTTACAAATCCGGCAATCGATCCCCACCGCGAAGAGTTAGTGATGTCTTTAATGACTTTTATTGGCTGCGCTGATAACTTGTTAATGGAATCACCAGGTCATGCCCATTTAATTAAGCTCAGTCATCCCATCCTTTCCAATGATGATTTAAGCAGACTTTGCAGTCTTGAAGAGAGAGGATACAAAAGTGTCCACCTTAAAATGCAGTTCCCTGCCGGCGGAAAGGGTAAAGAGCTTAAAACTGCTCTTGATCAGTTGTGCAGGGAGGCTGAAGCTGCAGTTGGCGAAGGCTACGGGCTGCTAGTTTTAAGCGATAGGAACCTTGATCCCGGTATGTATCCAATTCCTTCCCTGCTGGCAGTTGCTGCCGTTAACAAGCACCTTGTTGAGAAACGCCTGCGGACAAGCATAGGTATACTTGCTGAAACCGGAGAAGCGAGGGAAGTAATGCATATGGCTCTGCTCTTTGGATACGGCGCTTCAGCTGTCAACCCTTACCTGGCTTTCGAAACGATTGCTTATATGGCTAATAATGCCAAACTTGGGCGCCAGGTATCTTCCCAGATTGCCATGGAAAACTATGTAAAAGCCCTTTGCAGGGGACTCTTAAAAATAATGTCTAAAATAGGCATATCAACATTACGCAGCTACCGCAATGGGCAGGTCTTTGAAGCTTTGGGGCTAAACGACGAGCTGGTTAATCAATACTTTACAGGAACCAGCTCGCGTATTGGCGGTATCGGTTTTGACGAACTGGCACGGGAGACTAACCTGCGTTGTGATAAACATAGTGAGTATAAAAAAGAAAATAACAATAAAGCCCTTCTGCCTACAGGTGGCCAGTATAGCTTCCGTAAAGATGGGGAAAGACATATCTGGTCACCTCGGACGATCAGCCTGCTCCAAAATGCTGTCAGAACAGGTGATTACGAGATATACAAGCAATATGCCGACCTGATTAATGATCAGGATCAATCCCGATTTACCTTGCGAAGCCTGCTGAAATTTAAAAAAGAAAAAGCTATTGCTATAAACGATGTGGAGCCAGCTGATGAAATTGTCAGGCGGTTTGTTACCGGGGCCATGTCATTTGGTTCTCTCAGCCCTGAAGCGCATATGACGCTTGCTGCTGCTATGAACAGTATAGGTGGAAAGAGTAATTCTGGTGAAGGTGGAGAAGATCCCGCCAGATACAGGGTGGATCAATCGGGAACAAACTATTGCAGCGCCATTAAGCAGGTTGCAAGCGGAAGGTTTGGTGTTACTGCCGAATACCTGGCCAGTGCATCGGAAATACAGATTAAGATAGCCCAGGGAGCGAAACCGGGCGAGGGAGGGCAGCTTCCCGGCCATAAGGTTAATGAAGTGATAGCCAGGGTCAGGCACTCCACTCCCGGGGTAACTCTTATTTCACCGCCGCCGCATCATGATATCTATTCTATCGAGGATATAGCCCAGCTTATATATGACTTAAAAAATGCCAACCCGGAAAGCAAGGTTTCTGTAAAGCTTGTATCCGAAGCAGGGGTAGGCACCGTTGCTGCAGGTGTGGCTAAGGGGAAAGCAGATACAATACTGATCAGCGGTTATGATGGTGGCACCGGGGCCGCACCTCTGTCTTCAATCAAACACACCGGGGTACCATGGGAACTCGGGCTTGCCGAGGCTCAGCAAACCCTGGTATTAAACAGGTTGCGCAAGCATATTCGCCTTCAGGTTGATGGAGGCTTAAAAACCGGCCGGGATGTAGCAGTGGCTGCCCTGCTTGGGGCAGAAGAATATGGATTTGCTACTGCAGCATTGATCAGTCTGGGTTGTGTGATGATGAGAGACTGTCACTCCAATCGCTGTCCGGTTGGAGTAGCAACACAGGAAGAAGAATTAAGGCAGAGATTTAAAGGAAAACCGGAACACGTAAGAAATTTATTTTATTTTATTGCAGAAGAATTACGCGAAATTATGGCAATGCTTGGCCTTTCATCTGTTGATGAAATGGTTGGCCGTTCAGATCTTCTGCAGCAAAGCAGTAATATCGGTTTCTGGAAAGCAGAAAACATAAGCCTGGAAAGACTTCTGGCAATCCCGGTCGATGATTCCGGGGAAAGGCGTTTCACAACACCTCATTTAAATATGATAGAGAAAGCTCTCGATTATCAGATATTACCTCAGCTGGAAGAACATATTGAAAACGGAAGCCCTGTAACACTCCGCTTGCCGATTAATAACAGCAATAGAACAGCCGGTACTATTATTTCGAACCGCATCGTAAAAAAACATGGTGGCAGTGGCTTACCTGACGGCACAATTACCATTAACTATAAGGGTACAGCCGGGCAGAGTTTTGGCGCATTTGCTGCCAGGGGCTTGACTCTTAACCTGACAGGTGAAGCAAATGATTATGTAGGCAAAGGTCTTTCGGGAGGAATTATTACCGTTAAGCCATTTAGCGGAGTTTCTATTGATCCTGCACACAATACAATTTGCGGTAATGTAATTTTGTATGGTGGCACCTCCGGTGAGTTTTATGCCAATGGGTTGGTCGGCGAACGGTTTGCTATTCGTAACAGCGGGGTCAGCGCAGTGGTTGAAGGTATAGGTGATCACGGCTGCGAGTATATGACCGGTGGCAGGGTGGTTATCCTCGGACCTACAGGGGTAAACTTCGGGGCTGGGATGAGCGGCGGCATTGCTTATATTTATGACCACGAAGGTATACTGGATAGTAAATGCAACCTGGATACGATTGATCTTGAGCCGCTAACCGAAGAAGAAGATATATCTGAATTGAAGGCTATGATTAATAAACACTTAGAGCATACCGGCAGTCCGAAAGCTGCATATATTTTAGAAAACTGGCAGCAATGCCTGCCGTTTTTCATTAAGGTATTTCCAATGGAATACAGGCAGGTCCTGGGTAAAATGAGCAGGGAAGATGTAGCTGTGAAAAGAGCTCTTCCCCAGGAAAATTAAGGAGGAGGAGAGACCATGACCATAGTAAACGCAGGTAAAGTCAATGCAAGGCGAGACCCTGGATACAGGGATGTTGAAGTTCGGCTGAAAGATTTCAATGAAGTCGAAAAGCGGTTATCTGAAGAAGAAATAATGGAACAAGCCTCACGGTGCTTAAACTGTGGCACGCCCTTTTGCCACGGATTTGCCTGTCCCCTCGCCAATGTAATTCCGGAAACAAACCAACTGGTTAGTGAAGGACGTTTCAGGGAAGCCCTGGAAATTCTTTTATTAACACACCAGTTTCCTGAATTTACAGCTCGAATATGCCCTGCTCTGTGTGAAGGTTCCTGCGTGCTTGGTATCAATGAACAGCCGGTTTCCATAAGGCAGATAGAAAAAGAAATAGTGGAAAAAGGTTTTGAACGTGGCTGGATAAAGGCTAAACCACCACAGGTTAGATATGAAAAATATGTTGCTGTTATCGGTTCCGGTCCAGCCGGTCTGGCAGCCGCAGATTATTTAAATAAACTTGGTTATCATGTTACTGTATATGATAAGGAAAAGACACCCGGAGGGTTGCTGACTTATGGAATACCTAATTTTAAATTAGATAAAAAAGTGATCAGCCGCCGCATTAAACTGATGATGGATGAAGGGGTAGTTTTTGAAAATAATATTATGGCCGGGTTGGATATATCATACCGTTTTATAAAGAATCATGCCGGCGCTCTTATCCTGAGTGGTGGTACTCAGCAGCCGAGAGATCTCAAGGTTCCCGGACGCAACCTGGACGGTGTATATTTTGCTGTAGACTACCTGCGTGAACAAAACCGTCTTATTATAGGCGAGCTCTCGCGTGAGGAAGCGGTTATGGATGCCGCCGGTAAAAAGGTTGTGATAATAGGTGGAGGTGATACCGGTTCTGACTGCCTTGGCACTGCACTGAGGCAGGGTGCACAGAGTGTAACCCAGGTTGAAATAATGCCGAGATCCCCCAAAAACAGGGCTGAAAACAATCCATGGCCAAACTGGCCATTTATTGACCGTGTTTCTAGCAGTCACCTTGAAGGTGGGGAACGCTTATGGCAGGTTAGGCCGGTTCAGGTTGAGGATAACGGGAGTGGCAGGGTATCACAGTTAAAATGTATAAAAGTGAAATGGGCAAATAATGATGGTAAAAAAATACCCCTGGACCAGCCTGGTACTGAATTTAATCTTGAAGCTGATATAATCTTGCTGGCGATGGGTTTTGTCGGACCCGGGGATAACCCTTTGGCTGACCTGCTTCAACTGGAACGCGACACCCGTAGTAACCTTCAGGTAGATAAAAACAACATGACCAGCGTGGAAGGAGTATTTGCAGCGGGAGATATGGCCAGGGGGCAGTCGCTTGTAGTAAGAGCTATGGCTGATGGTAAAAAAGCTGCTATCTCAGTTCACCGTTATCTTTCCGGGGGTAATAGCATCCAGCGGTAATCTTCACCTGTTTAATCAAGCAAACAAATTAAACCGATGCGGCGCTAATGAGCATTAAGCCGGTTTGCAGGTTATGGCAATGAACGATATACTTAATAATGGTTTACGTACTTTTTTTTTGTCTTATGACACTTTATAATAGATACAGCAGGTCGAAGATACCCTGCTTAATAAAAAAACAGGGAAACTGATATAAATTGAAAAATAGCAGGCAGTTTAACTACTGGACCAGGGCAGCGATGATTGGCGCGGTTTATGCCCTGCTGACAATCTTACTGGCCCCGATCAGTTACGGGATGATTCAGGTCAGGGTAGCTGAAGCTTTGATGGTATTGCCGTTTTTTACCCCTGCGGCTACTCCCGGTTTATTTGTCGGTTGCCTGATCGCAAACATTTATGGCGGACACGGTATTCTTGATATAGTATTTGGCAGCCTCGCCACACTGATTTCTGCTTTAATTGTTCAGAAAACAGCAAACAGGTACCTGGTTCCGCTGTCACCGGTATTAATCAATGCCCTGATTGTCGGGATGGTGCTTCACCTGGTGTTGGAGCTGCCCTTTTACCTGACCGCAGCCTGGGTTGGCCTCGGCCAGCTGCTTGCCTGCTACGGCTTGGGATTACCGTTGCTATTGTTGCTTCAGAAGCATGATTATATATTTAAATAAAACCAGACAAAGTTAAGGAGGGATGCCCATGGCCGGACACTCAAAATGGGCTAATACAAAGCATCGTAAAGCCAGGGTTGATGCACAGAAAGGAAAAATATTTACCAAAATTGCGAGGGAACTTACTGTAGCTGCCCGTGAAGGCGGAGAAGATATAGATGCTAACTTTCGCCTCAGGCTGGCTGTTCAGAAAGCGCGTGAAAACAATATGCCCAATGATAATATTCAGCGTGCCATCCAAAAAGGCGCAGGTGGGCAGGAAGGTTCCGGTTATGAGCAGACCAATTATGAAGGTTATGCAGCCGGGGGAGTTGCCGTGCTGCTCGAAGCAATGACCGACAATAAAAACCGCACGGTTGCTGAAATCAGGCACATCTTTTCACGCCACGGCGGAAGCCTGGGCGAGTCGGGATGTGTTTCATGGATGTTCAGCCGCAAGGGTCTGGTTACCGTGAATAAAGAAGGCCTTAATCTTGATGAAGATGATTTTATGCTGCTCGCTCTTGAAGCAGGTGCTGAAGACGTTAAAACTGACGAAGATGGTAAATACAGCATTATAGCCAGTATTGACGAATTTGAAGAGGTTAGAAAAGAGTTACAGGATCAGGGTGTTCCTATTGATTCTTTTGACATAACCATGGTGCCCAGTAATTCAATTGATATTGATGACCAGGACGTAGCCTCAAAAATAATCAGGCTCATGGAAGCGCTTGACGATCATGACGATGTGCAAAATGTATATGCCAACTTTGACATGCCTGAAGAGTTGATGAACTAAGATTGTTTCAAGGAGAAAGGTCTGGTGCGGCAATGAGAATCCTGGGTATTGATCCCGGTGTAGCGATAACCGGATACAGCATTATCGAGGAAGAAAACAATCAATATACCTGCCTGGATTCGGGCTGTATCAGGACAAAAAGCAACGTTGATTCTGCCCTGAGGCTGGAAATAATTTATGAAGCGGTTACCGATTTAATTAATCAGTACGCCCCTGCCGCGTTGTCGATAGAAAAGATATTTTTCAGTAAAAATGTGCGCACTGCTTTTCAGGTTGGAGAAGCTCGCGGGGTAGTTATCCTGGCAGCCACGAGGAAAAATCTTCAGATACACCAGTATACTCCTCTGCAAATAAAGCAGGCGGTAGCCGGTTACGGAAAGGCTGAAAAAATTCAGGTGCAGAATATGGTCAAAATACTTTTGCAGCTTGCCAATATCCCCTCAGTTGACGACGAGGCTGACGCCATGGCTGTTGCCCTCTGTCACCTGCAGGCCCGTCGTTTTAACGATGCGATAAAGGGGGGCTGAAAAAGTTGATTGATTATGTCAGGGGAAAGCTGATTTCTGCTGCTGTCGGCAATGCGATTGTTGAAGTTAACGGTATCGGTATCGGTATTTTAACTCCTCCCTCCGAAAATATTGCAGCAATGAAACCTGGAGAAATTGTAACCCTCTATACCCGGCTGTTGATCCGGGAAGATGAAATTCATCTCTACGGTTTTAAAACTGCCGAGGAAAGAAAATTGTTTAACCTTACCCTGGGGGTAAGTGGTTTTGGCCCCAGGCTGGCCCTTTCGCTGCTGGGGCTTTTCAGTGTGTCGCAGCTTTACATGGCAATTCTTGAAGAGAACATACCCCAGCTTTGCCGGGCTCATGGAATAGGCAAAAAAGCTGCCCAGAGATTAATCCTGGAATTGAAAGAAAAACTGCCCGGGGTACTATCGCCCGAAGAACTGGCTACCGGCGCTGTAAGCAAAAGTGGTTCTTCACTGCTGGACGAAGTTACTGAAGCTTTATGTTCACTGGGTTACTCACCGGCAGAAGCGATTAAGGCGGCAGGAAAAGCATATGAAAAGACCAAGGAAGCAACCCGCGAAGAGCTTTTGAAAGACGCCCTGAAAAGCATGGCTGGGAATTAAAAGTCAGCAAGGCAGGGTGAAAGGAGATAACTGATGCAGGATAGGATTGTATCAGCCCAGAGACAATCTGAAGATGATCCGCAGATTGAATACGGTTTAAGGCCGCGATCACTCCGGGAGTACGTAGGCCAGGAGAAGATTAAGGAAAAACTTAGTATATACATCAGGGCCGCCCTGGACCGCGGAGAAGCGCTTGATCACGTACTGCTCTATGGTCCGCCCGGCCTGGGGAAAACCACCCTTGCCCACATCATCGCTTGGGAACTGGGAGTAAACATCCGGGTAACAGCCGGCCCAGCCATTGAACGTCCGGGAGATCTTGCCGCCATCCTTACCAACCTGGGGCAGGGCGACGTTCTTTTCGTTGATGAAATACACAGGCTCAACCGGACAGTAGAGGAAATACTTTACCCGGCCATGGAAGATAATGCCCTCGACATAATTATCGGTAAAGGACCGGGAGCGCGATCACTACGTCTCGACCTGCCGCCCTTTACCCTGATTGGGGCTACGGTTCGTGCCGGAATGCTTACATCACCGCTTCGCGATCGCTTTGGAGTGGTTGACAGGCTGGAGTTCTACTCGCCTGCCGAGCTCGTGCAGATTATTACCAGATCGGCCGGTATTTTAGATGTAAAGATCAAAACAGAAGGGGCCGAAATGATTGCCGCTGCTTCACGAGGTACTCCTCGTGTGGCCAACCGTCTTTTAAAAAGGGTCAGGGATTATGCCCAGGTTAAGGCAGATAATATAATCACCAGACCAGTTGCCGGGGAAGCGCTCGAAATGTTGCAGTTGGATAACCTTGGTCTTGATGAAATAGACAGGAGGCTGCTGCTGGCCTTAATTGAAAAGTACGATGGTGGTCCCGTAGGGCTTGACACTCTGGCTACCTGCATCAGTGAGGAACCGGAAACCCTCGAAGATGTCTACGAACCTTACCTGATGCAGCTCGGCTTCTTAAAAAGAACGTCGCGTGGCCGGATGGTGACCGGTGAAGCCTATAAATACTTAAACCTGAAACCGAAAGAGGAAGGGCAGCAGAAGCTGTTTTAAAAGAACCGTAGTGAGGTATAGTTATGATCAATCTAGAGTCTCTCGGTAAATTCTTATTGATTTGCGGGGCGGCGCTTGCTGCGGCGGGACTACTGCTACTACTGCTTAATCGTCTCGGCCTCGGTCGGCTGCCCGGTGATATTGTTATCGAAAAAGATAGTATAACCTTTTATTTCCCCCTTGCTACAATGCTGCTCCTCAGCATAATCCTGACCATAGTAATTAACCTGTTTAGAAGGTGAAAAGCCTTAATATCAGCTTGTCAAAATTAATAACCAGGAAAGCAGAGCCAGATGACCCAATACAGTTTAAGCGAATATGATTACAATCTTCCCTCGGAATTAATTGCCCAGGAACCATTAAAGCAGAGAGATGCTTCAAGAATGATGATTCTCAACCGGGCGAAGAAAACCATTGAAAACAGTAGTTTTGAATCGTTTCCTGACTGCCTGGAAAAAGGTGATCTGCTGGTGTTAAATAATACCAGGGTGATTCCGGCCAGGCTGATCGGCATGGTAGAGGGTAAAGAAAAAGAAGCCGAATTATTGCTGTTACGCAAGCTGCCGGACCAGAGCTGGGTATGTATGGTCAGACCGGGCCGTTATCTTAAACCGGGCAGCGCTGTTCTGTTCAAAGAAGATGTGCGGGCAAGAATAACCGGTCATGCGGAAGAAGGGCTGCGGATTGTTGAGTTTGACTGCAGCGAGCCTTTTGAAAAGATGTTGACCCGCCTGGGGCAGGTACCGCTTCCGCCTTATATAAAAAAAGAAGTGGAAGACCCTGATCAGTACCAGACAGTTTACGCCCGTGAAAACGGTTCAGCGGCCGCCCCGACTGCCGGGTTTCATTTTACAGATGATACCTTCACCCGCCTTGATGCCGTGGGTGTTGAAAAAACCTTTATTACCCTGCATATCGGCCCCGGGACCTTTCAACGGGTTAAAACCGAAGATATCAGGGAACATGTCATGCACAGGGAATACTTTTCAGTTAACGAAGAAACAGCGGCTAAAATTAACGAAACCAGGGCGGCAGGCGGAAGGATTGTTGCCGTGGGAACTACTGTCAGCCGCGTTCTTGAAACATTAGCTGATCAGCATGGTTTAGTGCATAGCGCTGATGGTTCAACAGAATTATATATATATCCCGGGTTTCGGTTCAGGGCAGTTGATGCCATGCTCACCAACTTTCACCTGCCGCGTTCTTCGCTGCTGATGCTGGTCAGCGCCCTGGCCGGGCATGATTTAATAATGGAAGCTTACAGGATGGCTGTAGCGGAAAAATACCGATTTTTCAGTTTCGGTGACTGCATGTTTATCCTTTAAAGATCAGGCAGTATTAAAGTTTAATTGACAGTAAGGCCTCCTTGATATAAGCTATAATTTGGATGAAAAGCGTACCGGTAATATACAAACTGAACAAAGAGTGCCCGCAAACATCGGCCAGGCTCGGAACCCTGCAGACAAAACATGGTGTAATAGAAACACCTGCTTTTATGCCTGTCGGGACCCAGGGAACTGTAAAAACAGTATCAACTGATGAACTGGCCGGAATGGGAATCGGCTTAATCCTTGCCAACTGCTACCACCTGTTTTTACGTCCAGGGGTTGAAATAATTGCCCGCCACGGCGGGCTGCATGGTTTTATGAACTGGAGTGGCTCTATCCTGACCGACAGCGGAGGGTTCCAGGTTTTCAGCCTGGGCGGTATGCGCAGGGTAGATGACAGCGGGGTTACTTTTACATCACATCTAGATGGGGCCACGCATTTTCTCAGCCCCGAGCGGGTAACCCGTTTGCAGAACATGATCAATTCCGATATTGCCATGGTTCTAGATCAATGTCCGCCCTATCCTGCTGAAAAAGAGCAGGTTGCCGATGCAGTCAGGCGCACAACGAAGTGGGCGCAGCGCTGTAAAGAGGCGCATCTTAATGACAAACAAGCTCTTTTTGCCATAATTCAGGGAGGCATATACAGTGATCTGCGGCGCCAGTCAGCGGCAGAACTGGTTGAAATGGATTTTCCCGGTTATGCTGTCGGGGGATTGAGTGTTGGTGAACCGAAAGATTTAATGTATGAAACCCTGGCCGCAACTGTTCCCGAACTTCCGGCAGAAAAAGTCCGCTACCTGATGGGCGTTGGCTCACCGGACGCCCTGCTGGAAGGAGTCAGGTACGGAATAGACATATTTGATTGCGTATTGCCGACCCGTATCGCCAGGAATGGCCGGGTCATGACATCTGAAGGATACCTGCAGGTTAGAAACAGTGTTTACGGTAACGATCTTT
>CAZBKZ010000045.1:0-19879 GCA_964492615.1 uncultured Syntrophomonadaceae bacterium
TTTAGGAGGGGTGTCCGAGCGGTTTAAGGAGCTAGTCTTGAAAACTAGTGACCCGAAAGGGCCGTGGGTTCGAATCCCACCCCCTCCGCCACTAAATACACGGAGAGATGGCCGAGAGGTCGAAGGCGGTCGCCTGCTAAGCGATTAAGTGGGTAAAAGCCTGCTTCGAGGGTTCGAATCCCTCTCTCTCCGCCACATGCGCCCGTAGCTCAGTCCGGATAGAGTAACTGACTACGAATCAGGAGGTCGCAGGTTCAAATCCTGCCGGGCGCACCAGTAAATAAAGGGGTTTTGAGCTTCCGGGAAGAAAAACATAAGCCAAAACCCTTTTATATTTCATTAAATGTTATAAACCCCATAGCTTCATAGATCCACCCAAGGTGGCCTTTACTGTCAGTTTTGCTAAAGCTACCTGACAATTAGAACGTTGGTGCAGCCAATATGTGCAACCTTGTTGCTTACGCTACCAAGGAAAAGCTCTTTTACTCCCCGCAACCCCCTGCTGCCGATGGCAATTAAGTTGTATTCACCCCTGGAAGCAATGTCGCAGATTATATCAGCAGGTGATTTGTCTTTACTAACAATAATCTCTGTTTTGATCGCTAATCCTTTATCTCTGAAGGGTTTGGCGGCCTCTTCTATTATTCTATCCGCTTCCAGTTGTTTTATATGGTTAAGGTCATCCCTGATTTCAACTTTATAGGGGGTGTATGCCATGTAGCTGCGGTCGTATTGCTCAATTACATGTAAAGCGGTAACCTCTGCTTTAAGCGCTTCGGCAATTCTTAAAACTTCCTCAACAACTCTTTGCGAATTCTCAGAACCATCTGTTGCTAATAATATTCGATACAACCCTCCCACCCTTTCCGGTTAGTTTATATTGCTGTTCATCTATATTCAAAAAAAAACAGTTTATCCCTGCCTAAAACCATCTCAAAAAGTATAATATCCGCTGCATTAAAGCGGGCTGCCCGAAGTTAAATATTTAAGATCATTAATTAACCGGCTTTTAACAAAAATCTGCTTTTCTGTTGGGAATATACTACTACGCTATGTAGCAGTGCGTCAAGCTAAACGGACTCTGGATAGCAGGCATCCGGCACAGTTAATCAAGGCCAGGGAAGAATTAATTTATATACTGCAACATACTACCATATAACAAATTAAACTACCCGCCTGAACAGTTTATTTGGACGGGGATTCTTCGGTGAAACTGATATAAAAACAATATTACTGGGTTATTTTTAGAACCATGGATCAACTGATAAGTTAAGGTGATGACTGATAATTAAAGCAGAGAGTTTTTTATTTTTGTAAGAGTATGACTGGCTGCTTCATCGGGATTAATACCTTTGTTCATCTGAGACATGAAAGCTGTAGCATCTTCCACGCTCCAGCGGAAATTCTGGAGCGCCCGGTACAACTTGGGATGGTCCTTTTTAAGGCCGAGACGGGCAATGGTTTTAATAAATTTTTCCCCGCCGAAACAGTTTTTCGGATCTTCCAGGAACTTAAGTTTCCATTTTTCAAACATCGATTCAGGAACCCAGCCGGTTACCACAACCCAGCTTTTCTGCTTCTCAGCCTGGTCAAGAGCATTGCAGACATCCTGATTGTTGCCGAACTTAACGGTCATACCAAGTCCATATTCTTTTACAGCAGAAACAGCTTGTTTACTTACCCCCGCCTCTTTTTCAATTGCATGAATCACCCCGCCGAACTGGTCTGCATGGCGATATAGTTCTTCAATGCTGCTTATGGTTACATAATCAGGAACGACTAATCCAGTCCTGGCTCCGGCCAGGTTGGAACCGAGCACTTCAAGTTTACCGGGATACTGTTCAAGATAACCATCATGCATCCCGGGGGTCCAGCATGATACAGTGGAATCAAATTCACCACCAGCCAGGGCGGCGTACATTTCACTGATTGCATCGCCTTCAATTTCCACCAGGATTACCTCTTCGCCACTATCCCTGCGGTACCAATGTTTAAAAAGGTGAGCGCTGGCAATTTCACTGGTCCAGTTAATGTAGCCCACTTTGGGAATATTGTAGCGGTCGGTACTCTTTTTAAAGTTTTCAATTAACCTGGTCAGGCTGCTGGAAGCATCAGCGATTTCATGAATCATTTCCTGCTGGCGATTGGATGATGCGCTAATTTCTTCCGAAGCGGCAGCAGTTTGCTGGGTTGTTTCAAAAACACTTTCGGCGGCATCTCTGATCCCTACTACAGCCTCGTATAAATTTTCATTAACCCGGTTAATCTCACCGACCTGGCCTGCCGTTCCTTCAGTACGTGAACTGATATTGTCAAAGGTAATCCTCAGCTCTCCTGTATTTTTATTCTGTCTGGTCAGAGACTCTTTTGACTGGTCGGTCTTCTCTTTCACTCCATCCATCAGCTGTTCTATTTCACTTATTAAGTTGCCAATTTCTTCGGCAGCACGGGCTGAATTTTCGGCCAGCTTACTTACTTCCCGGGCTACAATGGCAAAACCGCGCCCGGCTTCACCGGCCCGGGCAGCCTCAATTGCAGCGTTAAGGGCGAGCAAGTTGGTCTGACGGGCAAAACCTTTAATAGTTTTAACCACGGAAAATATATTCTTGGAAAAAGCGGTCAACAGTTCCACCGCTTCACCGGTTTCATTAATTAATACTGTATTTTCAGCCATATTTCCCTCTGCCTGCTGCAGGGCAAGCATTCCTGCATCAACTGCCAACTGGTTTTCTTTAGCATGGTGCATAAGCTCTTCGCCTGCTTGCACGGCCGACTGCATCTGTTGCTCGATCACTTTAATACGACTGCTTACCTCTTCTACGGCACCAACTACCCTGGTGTTGCCATCTGCCACACCGTTAAGAGCTATTGCCGTATCTTCCAGCTCTTCTTTTATTTTTTGAGTACTTCTGGTTATTTTCCGTGAAGAAAAAACCATCGTATTCCCGGTACCGGAAGTATGAGACAGCAGGTCTCTAAACTCCTGAGTTAAGCCGCCGCCTTTTCTTATGGTTGGTAAAGTATTGCCAGTTATTTTCAGCATAAGAAACAGGACAACTGAAAGAAGCAGGGTGACAATAAGGACAATGATTGTATAGATAAGATCAAGGGGGCTGAAATAGAAAAAAAGAAACGCTACCGGAAGGCAAACTAGTACAATTTTTAAGGCAGTAACAAAACGGGCCACGCTTTAATCTCCTTTCACCAGGCCGAACCAAAGGCAGGTTATAAATCAAATATTTAAAGTAGAAATAATGATCCTGGGACGATTATTCTTAGTATCTCCTATTATAAAAACAAAAAGACAGAGAAAGCCAAATGGCTTGTTCTCTGTCCCTGTTACCTGAGAGATTGCTCCCTTAATTTCTAAGAGACTTTCCCCGTCGGCGCTCTGCCCGTGCAGTTGCTCTCCAGAGTCGCGTCCCCTGATGGTACTGAAACCTGAGAGTTTCCCCCACAACTGCCATGCGCAGGGTTTCTCCTTCGGTGTCCGCAATACGGAACTCTCCCATGAGGTTCATCCGCAAGATATAAGTTATTTTCCCCAGTTTCGACATAAGATCTGGAATTCCTGCCTAAGATTTACTAATATATAATAAACTTCGCACAGCTTTCTCTAATAGTCGGCAAATTGGGAAGAATACATTTTATAATGTGCGATAGCTAATTTAATTGTATTATCTCTTACGAAAGAGAAGGCAATATGGGTATTTAAAATTTTACTGATAAGTTGCTGCGACTTTCTTAAACTTATTTCAAGAAGAAACCCTAGTATAAAAAACCACGCTGTGGCCTAAACGGCTTTCTCTAAATTGGTTGTTAAGCCACAGCACAGTTATAATCTATTCAATAAAGAGCTTAAATGGTTAGCGCATCAATCCAGGTAAATAAGTTGCGATTTTGGGAAATGTTATAACAATAAATGTAGAGACAATCAATGCTAGCCAGAAGGGAGTTACTCCCCTGAATACTGTTTCCACCCGAATTTTTGTAATTCCGGCTGTTACCAGGCTAACTACTCCTACCGGGGGGGTGAGAAATCCTATCAGGATCATCATGATCGTGACCACTCCATACCAGATTCCATCATAGCCTGCTGCAATGACTAAAGGGTAAAAAAGGCTTGTAAAAATAATTAATGTTGCCATTTCGTCCATAAAAAAACCGGCAATAAAATAGCAGGCAAATATAGCGACCATCAATAAATAAGGCGGCATAGTAACCATTTGTTCTGATATTAATAAAGGGATCCGGCTAACAGAAAGGAAGTTTCCAAAACTATCTAAAATTGCTTTAAACTATGGCAGCAAATCAGCAGGTATTACAGATATCCAGAATTCAAAACCATTTAACTTGCCGGTTTATCATTTTAAGGATTATTTTATTTATTATTTGCTGACAAGTAACAGAACAGATTCGGAAGTAGTTAAAAACAGTATTGATAATCATCTGTTAACCCAGATCGAAAACTATGACAGAGATAATAATACTAACAACCTGGATGTTTTGTATACTTTCCTTATTTGTGATCGTAAGGCAACAGAAGCTGGGAATAAACTTCATTTACACCGCAATACAGTTTTGTATCGCATAGAAAAGATAACCGAGATATTTAATCTTGATCTTGACAATTACAATACCAGGCTGGAACTGCTTTTGGTTTACAAGGTTCTTGACCTGGTAAAAGCAGAAATCATCCCTTATGTAGATTAGAGGAAACCAGCATATAATTAATTCTAATCATCTATTTTTATACTATAGCCAAGGGCAATAATAGCTTTTATTGTTTCCAGTGCCGTCGAGCGGTCGTAGTCTTTCAGCTGTTCTGAAAGCTTTTGGTAAGAAACAAGATCGGGCCTTATTTTTTTAGTTTCATCATAATCTGGTCCGTAGATCCAGCCTTCGGACAAACGCCTCTGTGCCCAGATATCGTGAACATGTTCGGCCAATTTTTCAGTCAGATCCTCCAGTTCAGTAGGTAGCTTTACCTTACCCGTATCAATGGGCTTTGGTTGGTAGGTCATTGTTGGATACCTCTCGGTTACGACACATGGTTCTTTTCGCGAATTATACGCAAACCCGCCAGGCTCAGATACTTAAACATTCCTCTTATTGTTTCCCGATCCAGCTCCCTGATTTCTTCATCTAGCTTATCCCAGGGCACCAAATGGGGGCTGGTCTTTTTATCGATATTCTTATTGCCTTCAGCATACTTCCATCCCTGTTTCAGTCTTTCATCACACCAGCGTTGATGCTCCATTAGCGCCAGCATCTCCAGCTCGGTATCAGAAAAAGTTGCTTCCTGGCATTTATTTATGCCAAAATCGTGTTCGATGATACAGCCTATTGCTTTCAAGCGGGTAATGATGCGTGAAGCCTGATGGCGGTTAGACTCCCGCAATCCTTCTGGCAGTTCATCCCAGCTGACTAGTGAGGGGTTATCTGCAGGATGTATCCCTTTATTGCGATGCCAGTAAAGGTAGTTTTCATGAATGGAGCGGGCGATTGTCTCATTCATGCCGTTAAGTAGCACATCCAGATTACAGGTTTTGTCTAACAGGGGGAATAGCCTGAACCGGTCCGTTGTTGCCGGGGTTTCGACCAGGCTAAAAAGGCTGGCCAGACCTGAACTATTTTTTACCCGGACAATGATCGGCGCTGTTGAATCAGCTGTAATAGTTTGTACAAGTTTCGCAGTGGTTAAGGCCCGGCTCTCGTGATCGAAACAGATAAAAGCAGCATTGAACGCCTGGCGGGCAAGTAAATTTTTCATATATTCAAGCTGGTCGTCCCGGGGTTCACCGAGGTCCAGATCGCAACAATAAATATCACAGGTAGTTGCAATTTCTTCGTTTGTCGCCCTTATGCTATCGAATATTGCTGATGCCGAACGATCTACCAGGATAAATTTCAGACCAGCGGCTGCCAAAGCATTAGCGCGCTGCAACCGAACTGCAGTCAGCAGTAAACTTCGGCCCATACCACCTAGCCCGGCTATTAAAATCAGCGGCTTTCCGGAAAGTGATTCTTCAGCAGAAAAAGCTTGCAAATTTTCGGACAGGGCAATACGAGCACCACTGGAAGAAACGTTAAACAATTCTACGCGAAAGGCATCGTTGGCGCTAACGTTTAGCTGCCAATTTAGCAGCAGGTTGATCAGGTTCTGATCAGCCAGGTGAATATACGCTCTTAGCGGATTCCAGTGCCGATTCACTACTAATCCATGAGCTTTTATGGCAACCTCTGCATTAGTGCTGTCATCTGGGCAAACCGAAAATAAAATAGATGCTCTATGGAGGCCGGCCTGACGTAAGATAAACTCATCAGTGGCATCACCGATAACAATGTAGGCACCCTGTTCATGTATATTATTTATAAAATTATTATTTCCATCATTCTCTACTACCACGACCCGGTTACCCTGCTCAAGAAATTCTTCACTGATTCTAAGACCCCTTTCCCCTAAACCGCAGATTACCACATGATTACTGATAAATCGTAGTTTGAATTGCTGCCACTGCTCCTTCAAAAGGCTTACCAGGGCTTGCAAAGCAGCAAATGCTGCCAAAAAAGGAACCATATAACGGGCAAGATCGAGCTCCCAGGGCACCGGCCCTTCAACATCTCCCGACTCAAAGTAAATTAACCTGATGGCGCGGTAAAAAATATCAGATCCGGTTGCCTCTTGCCCGGTTAAAACTGAATGTTTTTCGAAACCGATATAGCCGAGAGACAGGGTAAAAACGAATAGTAACCCGACCAGAGGCCAGCGGATATTATGCCATAAGGGAAATAGTTTTTTCCGCTTGAATAGCCCTATTTTATTTCTAAAGGTTTTTCTATAACCTTTTATTCTGGTCAAATCATGTTCTCCAATCTGGTTGTATTTTAGCTGATTTTAACGAACGCAAGCCAGCATCGGTTACTATGTTAATCAACAGGTTCAGCATTATCGTCTCCCTGAAGGCTGGTACGAAAAACGTGATCACTGCCAAGTTCAACAAAATAGAGCCAGGGTTCGCAAACATTTATAAGCCTGGCCGGCTGGATCTTAGTTTTTTGCTCTGTTTTATTGGTGATAAGATCATACTCTTTCACTATACCCTGCTTATCCAGATAGTAGAGCATTTCCTCAAATACTATGAATTGAGTTGCCCTATCCTCGATCACATTCTGATTATAATAGCCCTCTGTATTAACCTTATAGATCAGGTCGGCTTTGCTTTCATTGATATAATAGATCCAGCCATCCACAACCTGTATACTCCTGGCGCTGTCAGACTGTAAAGCATATAGCCCCCGACCGTCCAGACCAACGCGGTAGATTTTATTATGGTCGTATTGGTTGGTAAAATAAACGTGGTTTTCTGCAACATAAAGCTGCCCGGCCGGGTCTGTGGAAAGGCGGGATCGTTCACTGCCGTCGGTCCGTACCCTGTATAGTCTGTTTTCGTGACTGCTGTTTATATAGTAAATCCAGCTACCGACAACCATTATTAAATCAGTGTGGTCATCTAACAGCTTATTCCCAATATTTTCTTCACCGGATAAACCGTCAAGGTTTAATTTATAGATTTTACCCTCTTCAGCATGATTCAAATAAAAAAGCCAGTTATCAACTATGTTGAGGGAATAGGCGTCTACGCTGGTTACAATCTTTTTCTCATACCCATCCAGATTGATCTTGCGTACCCGTCCCCTTCCTCTATTCAAATAATATACATGATCACCGTAGCTGACAACAAAGCCACCGTTTATCAGATTCCCGCCAAGATTCCCCCAGTCTTCGGTTACTTCGTAGTATTCAAGCAATTGTCTGCCAACAAAATCAGAGGGTATTTGCTCCTGCTGGCCCTGGTTGAAAGCAATGCCATTTCCCGTGTTGTAATTTTTATATAACCATGTTCCTGCCAGGAGCGCTAGCGTTAATAATACAGTAATCCAAATTAGTGGGTGGCGCTGTTCTTTCCAGACCTGCCAGGCACTTTTAGGTTTAGTGCTCTCTGACAACCTCTTCAATTCTGCAGCTTTACGGCGCTCGGGCAGATTTATTATGGTTTTTTCTACCGTTTTGGCCAGGGAAAGCAGCTGGTATTCGATGGGAGGGTTGTTGACCACCTGCCATTGAGCACCAGCCAGGTAGTATTGCAAAACCCCTTTCGGTTCAACATTCTCTATTTTAACCGGCAGAACAGGAATGCCGGCTTCCATGGCTAAAACAACTTCATTTGCCACATCTTTCGATTCGTTGGCATGTGCAGAAAATACCAGAACCATCACTTCACTGGCCGATACCGCTGCGGCAATTGCTGCGGGCCAACTTTCACCGGAGCGGATATCGCGTGGGGCAATCCAGCATTTTTGGCCGGCTCTTTCCAAGGCTGCACAGATTTTCTCTGCCACCAGTTTATTCTTGCTGGAGTGTGAAATAAAAGTGCTATGGGCCATTATATTCACCTCCAACCAGTTCAGGTTGGCCCCCATCTTTATGGATGCGATAGAGCTGCTCAGTTTTTGACGACCTGTCGATATAGTAAACCCAGTTGCCGGCAATATTAAGGTAAAAGGGGTTAAGCTCTGTATTATTATTTAGCTTCATCCTGTTCTGCCCGTCATAATCAATTCGGTATATTTCAGGGTTATCGCGGCTACTGATATAATATAAGCCCTGATCATCACAGTTTATGAATTTAACCGGCCCGTCAACCAATTCTTGTGCGTCACCACTGTCAATCATCCCCCAAAGTTCTTCCCCCATAGTAGCATTAATGAAATAGAGTCCGTGTTCATTTGCCAGCAGAGACACAGCCCGGTAAGAGTCTAAGGTATCTACTCTTTCATTAAAACCGGCCAGATTTTGACGATATACTTTTTCCCCATCTTCCCGATTGATGTAGTAAATATACTCGTTTGTAAAATTTAAATGTGCGCCGCCGTAATGGAATAGAACCCTGCGCTCTCCGCTATTTAAGTTTAACCGGTGAACGTGGCCGTGTCCGCCGTCACTGAAATCTGCATAAAAAAGCCATTCACCGACAAGCTGCAGGTATGCTGAAGACTCTTCACCCATTCGTTCTTTTTCACTGCCATCGGTTTTTATTTTATAGATAGTATCGTTATCAGAACCGTTAACGTAGTAAATCCAGTCTCCCACTAAATTGATGTAATAAGTCTGGTCTTCATTAAGTTGTTCAATTATCGTCCCGTCAGGATGCATGCTATATAAATAAAAGTTTTTCCCCACATTACTGAAATAAACCCGGTCACCGTCTGTTGCTACAAGGCCTAAATTAGCAATATTCCCGCTGCTATTACCTCGGATATGCCAGTTAATTGAAGTTTCTTCAACAGTAACCTGACCGAAGAAAGTATCCAGGGCAACAGGTTGATCAAAAAAGTAGACCATGGCCGCCAATCCTACCAGCGTCAACAAAGCAAGGGCTAAAATCAGGTCTGCCCATTTAACTTTTGATGCTTTCGGCGATGTATTATGTTCGGTCTGCCGCTGTTGTGGCCCAAAGCAAGATGAAATTACTGCAACTAATTGGTCAAGACTTTCGGTGGCAGTGGGTGATTTTGCTTCAAGCCAGTGTGCCCCGGTAAGGTAGAATTGTAATGCACCGTCAGGTTCAACCTCTTCTATTTTATAGGGTATAATCTGAATGCCCTTGCTGTATGCCATAGTTAATTCGTGGGCAACATGTTTCGATTGATTTGCATTATCGGAGAATATAATGATAAGTGCTGAGCTACTCAGAACTGCTGAAGCTATAGCTTCCGCCCATTTTTCACCGGACATTATATCACGTGGTGCCATCCAGCACTGAATACCGGCAGATTCCAGGGACTGGCAAACCTGCTCAGCTATCTTGCTGTCTTCAGAGGAGTGCGAGATGAAGACTCTCTTGCTCAATATCTCAGCTCCTAAAAAAGTGTAGTTAACCATATATCTTGCAGATAAATTAATCATTCAACGATAAGAGCTTGTAATCCTGCTATGACAATACCGGTAGAATAATTAAAACACCCTGATTTTTATACTGAGTAAATAGTTGGTATTCTAACAGATAATTATAAACATGATCACGGTTTATGGCTTTTCGCTTTTTATAGGGAAAGAAAGTAATTTGCATTTCTGTCGGGATATACTATTATACAGTAAACTGCTAGTTTAATTATTTTGAGCAATAAGCAGACATCCTGCCCAGCTTGCTACGGTTATATGTATTTGGAACAAATTATCCTAAATTCTAATGGGAAAAATAGGTTGCCTGCCCCAAAAAAGAAGTATTCTTATATTATTAAGCTCATCAACTACTTTTACTTATTAAGTCCCCAGATCTAAAGGAATTGTAATTTTGTTAATTATTTATAAATTTTTAAGAGGTGTTCTTTTATTAGTATAGAAGCATTAATTATCTATTGCATGAAACTGTTATAATTTTTAGTATTTGTTTAGTAAGGTGTTATAAATGATGAAAGAGCCAATTGCTCATGTAAAAAAAGATAATAGTGTTTGGCTTGAACCACATTGGCTATTTGAACACTTATCCGGCACAGCGGTTTTAGCCGAGCGATTTTCTGCAAAATTTGATTCACCTTCCTGGGGTAGAGCACTCGGTTTTGCACATGATGCCGGAAAAGGTATGCTGGAATGGCAAAAATACCTTAAACTGCAAAGTGGCTATGGTTATGACGATGCTCACTTAGAAGGCCAGTATGGTAAGAAACAACATGCTATTCATGGTGCTAAGCTTGCTGAACAGTTATATGGGAAAACATATGGTCGCTTAATAGCTTATTGTGTTGCTGGTCATCATGCGGGGCTTCCTGATTGGTCATCCGCAGAGGAAAGCTCCCAGTCTTCTCTTCAGTTTAGGCTGAGCCAATGTAAAGATTGGACTGACGTGACAGAAACCATAAGTAATATGGTTAGAGAAAGTAAACCTGAACAACCTCCATGGCATTTTGATGATTATCTTGACTTATCATTGTGGATAAGAATGCTTTTCTCAAGTCTTGTAGATGCAGATTTTCTTGATACGGAAGCTTATATGGATCATAGCAAGAAAGACCTGAGGGGTAACCATTTAGGCATGCTAGAGTTACTGAATATTTTTAATGATTATATAAATTGTTTAGAGAGCAATGCTGAAAAAACTGATGTCAATAAAATTAGAAAGTTTGTTCGCACTCAATGTGCCAATATGGGAATTAAGGAGCAAGGGATCTTTAAACTTACTGTGCCTACAGGTGGGGGAAAAACTCTTTCAAGCTTATCTTTTTCTTTAGAGCATGCTGTTAAACACGACTTAGATCGTATAATATATGTAATACCATTTACAAGTATTATAGAACAGAATGTGGATGTGTTTCGCAAAATCTTTGGTAACGAACAAGTAACAGAACATCATTCCAATCTTACAGAAAACGATAACACCCCTAAAAACCGGGTAGCGTCAGAAAATTGGGATGCTCCTTTAATCGTAACAACTGCAGTACAGTTTTTCGAGTCTCTTTTTGCTGCAAAGCCCGGTCGTTGTCGAAAACTGCACAATATTTGTAATTCAGTGATTATATTAGATGAAGCTCAATTGACACCTATTGATTTTCTGGAACCTATCCTTAGGACACTACAGTTATTAGTCGATCATTATGGTGTAAGCATAGTTTTGTGCACTGCAACTCAACCGGTTTTTGATAGTGAATACATGTTGGATAGAAAATTTCCTGCATTGCAAAACTCTACGGAAATTATGGGTCAACATGTAGAAACTATTTTTAATAAACTAGAAAGGGTTAAAGTTGCTTTACCATCTGATTTAAGTACTCCAACTGAGTGGTTAGAAGTTGCAGATAGTTTAAAACAATATAAACAAGTTCTCTGTATTGTGTCGGAAAGGAAAAGTTGTAGAGAGTTACACAGCTTAATGCCTAAGGGCACTTATCATTTATCATCTTTAATGTGCGGGCAACATCGAAGTAAAATTATAGCAGAAATCAAAAATAATTTGGTACAAGGAAAAACAGTACAGGTTATTAGCACACAATTAGTAGAAGCAGGGGTTGATTTTGATTTTCCGGTTGTTTATCGTGCATTTGCTGGTCTTGATTCTATAGCACAAGCAGCAGGGCGCTGCAATCGCGAAGGGCGTCTGCCTGAATTTGGGAAAATGGTGGTGTTTATTCCGCCTAAAAAAGCACCTGTTGGTCATCTGCGCAAAGCAGCTGAAACATCATATAATTTGCTTTCAGTTGATCCACAAGATCCTCTTGATTTTAAACGTTTCAGACAATACTTTACCGAGTTGTTTTGGAAAACCAACTCACTTGATCAAAAAGATATTGTGAATTTATTGAGACCTAATGATAGAAGCGAATTAAGTATATTTTTCAGGACTGCTGCTAACAAATTTAAAATAATTGACGATAGCATGCAGGAAACGGTTTTGGTGCCCTATTCAGATGGCAAATGTTTATTAAAAAAACTTGAGAGTTACGGTCCGAACCGTGAGTTAATGCATAAATTGCAACGCTATACTGTCAATATTTACAAGCATGAGTTTGACCAGTTACTCAAAGACGGAGAGATCTATGAACCTCACAAGGGTATCTATTCATTAAGAAATGACAATTTATATAACGAGGAGGTCGGTTTGCTGGTAAATATGAACATTTTTGAACCTGATAGTTTCATTATTTAGAAAGGAGAGGGTTGTGTGCCTAACTGGTGTTTAGAAATATGGGGTGACTATGCTTGCTTCACCCGGCCGGAAATGAAAGTAGAGCGGGTTAGTTATGATGTAATTACTCCTTCAGCAGCCAGAGCGATTTTTGAAGCAATTCTATGGAAACCCGCAATAAACTGGTATATAACCAAAATTGAAGTACTTAACCCAATCAAATGGGTATCAGTCAGGCGTAATGAAGTTGGCCGAGTGGTCTACAGCCCTACTGCTAGCCAAATGGCAGGTGAAAAAGGAGATCCACTTGGATTTAATATTGAAGATGTGCGTCAACAAAAAGCTGGATTGTTCTTAAGAGATGTAAAATATAGGGTCCATGGGTATTTTGATTTTATTCCTCCAGAGACTAGGGTTTATAACAAGTCTGCATCACCTGAGTTTTGGGCTGATACACAGGAACAACGGTTAATTGAAAGACACGACGAAACACAGGCTAAGTATGCAGCCATGTTTGATCGTCGTGTTAAAAAAGGGCAATGCTTTCATCGTCCTTACCTCGGTTGTCGTGAATTTGCTTGCAACTTCAGGTTAATCGAGCAAAATGAGGCTGTTGATAAACCTATTGAATTAACTAAAGATCTGGGTTATATGCTTTACGATCTGGATTTTTCAGAAGATCCTGATAATCCTAAGCCACTATTTTTTAGAGCCTGTTTGCATAACGGAGTTCTTAATACCGATCGTCGGGAGGTGGAACTCAGAGGATGATCTTACAATCACTTGTTGAGTACTATGATCGAATGATGGCAAATCCAGATAAGGAAATTGCACCTTATGGATTTGAAATAAAACCATTGCAATTTTTAATAGTTATTGATCGAGATGGTCATTTTATTAATATAGAAGATGTTAGAGAAAAAACAGGATCTAGGTTAACCGGTAAAAATTTTTTATTACCTCGTGCAAAAAAAAGATCAGGAAGTAAAAGCTATGCAAGCACTTTTTTGCTTTGGGATCATGTTGGTTATTTGCTGGGATTACCAACTGAAGATGAGAAGTCAACTAAACAGCATAATACCTGGTTAGCAATGCTTGAATCATTGCCTGAAGAATTAACACAGGATCAGGGTGTTGCCGCTATCATCAAGTTTTATAAATATGAAGAAGACAAAAATGCTCTTAGTTCGCCTGTTATAGAAGAATGCCTTAAGTCAGTTCAGTGTAATATGACTTTTCGCATTACTGGTGATATCCCAGTTCCATGCCGCGAAGCTGTACGTAAATTTGTTAATATGAACGGCCCAGATGTAGATAATTTACAACCTAATGGAATGTCAGATGATACCGGTAAGTCAATAGGAACCTGTTTAGTAACCGGTGTAAAGGGGGTAATAGCTAGAACTCATGGAAATACATCCATAAACAAAGACTCAAAAAGCTTGGTGAGTTTCCAAAAAAACAGTGGTTATGATTCTTACGGCAAAGAACAAGGTTATAATGCGCCAATTATTGAGCAGACAGAGTTTGCTTATGTTACTGCTCTTAATACATTACTTAAATCTTCTTCACAACGAATGAATGTTGGTGATGTAGTTACTGTATTCTGGTCAGAAAAAGAAACGTCTTTTGAAAAGGATGTTACTTCACTGTTTCAGGAACCAGAAAAAGATGATCCCAATAGTAAAAATGAAAAAGTAAGGGCAGTTTTAAACTCTATTCATAGCGGTACCTATCTGGATGACGATGGAGATACCCGTTTCTATATATTAGGGCTCTCACCAAATTCTGCCAGGATTTCTGTTCGTTTTTGGCATGTTGGTACCGTTGCTCTGTTTGCAAGTAGAATTAGGCAGCATTTTGAAGATTTAATGATAATCAAACCACCCAATGAGCAAGAATATTATTCATTATGGAGATTACTGGTTAATATATCAACACAAGATAAAAGTGAAAATATCCCCCCGAATCTTGCCGGTGAATTTTTACGGGCTATATTGGAGGGAACGCTTTATCCAGCGACTTTGTTACAAGCAACATTAAGGCGTATTCGTAGTGATAGCCAGAACAGAGTTAAACCTGTTAGAGCTGCTCTCATCAAAGCCTATTTGAATCGTTATTACAAATTTTATTCTAACCACAATGTAAAGGAGGTAGGGATCGAATTGGATCATAATCAGCCATCTATTGGTTATCAGCTAGGGAGGCTTTTCGCTACGTTTGAAAAAATACAGGAGGAAGCAAACCCTGGGCTTAATGCGACAATAAGAGACCGATATTACGGAGCAGCGTGTGCAATGCCCGTCTCTGTTTTCCCCATATTAACTCGATTGAAAAATCACCATTTATCGAAGTTAGAAAACAGAGGAAGAGTTATCAATTTCGAGAGGTTGATAGGGGAAATTATGAGTAATCTTAGCGACTTTCCTGCTCATTTGGATTTACATGAACAAGGTCGTTTTGCAATCGGTTATTATCACCAACGTCAGGATTTCTATAAAAAGAAAGAAACTGGCGTAGATATCGTTGAGCAGGCAATTTAAAAACATTTGAAGGGATGATCTTGATGTCAGGATTAACAGTTGATAAGCGATATGATTTTATACTGCTTTTTGATGTAAAAGACGGCAATCCAAACGGTGATCCAGATGCAGGTAATTTACCGCGTATTGATGCTGAAACTGGCAGTGGTATGGTTACAGACGTATGTATTAAAAGAAAAATCAGGAATTATGTTACTTTGAAACACGAGGATAAACCACCATTTAGCATGTTTGTTAAAGAAAAAGCGATATTAGGTAATACAATCGAGCAAGCATATCAAAGCCTCAATATTGATTTACAAAATGACCCAATTGATCAAGCTGACGGAAAAAAAAGAAATAAACCTGGCAAAGGACAGGGGCAGGAAATTGAAAAAGCCAAACTGTTTCTTTGTAAAAACTTCTTTGATATCAGGGCCTTTGGGGCAGTGCTTTCGATTGGACCAAATGCAGGCCAGGTGAGGGGCCCAGTTCAGCTAACTTTTGCCCGATCTGTAGATCCAATTGTTACTTTAGAACATAGTATTACTCGAATGGCTGTTGCCACACCTGCTGAAGCAGAAAAGATGGGTGGTGACAATAGGACCATGGGTCGAAAATTTACAGTGCCATATGGTCTTTATAGAGCTTACGGTTTTATATCTGCTCCATTGGCGAACCAAACGGGATTTACTTATGAGGATCTTGAACTTTTTTGGGAATCAATTGAAGTAATGTTTGAACATGACCGCTCTGCGGCGCGGGGGCTAATGGCCACTCGTAAACTAGTTATATTTGAACATCAGTCAAAAATGGGAAATGCACAGGCACAGGACCTGTTTGACGCTTTTAAAGTGGCAAAAAAAGATAACAACAAACCTGCAAGAGACTATAGTGATTATGAGGTAATAATAGATAAGTCTGCAATTCCAGATAGCATTAATTTAGTTGAAAGAGTATAAAAACTATGAATTATGCAGAAGATGATCTTCTACCGCTGTCAGGTATTCAACATTTTGCCTATTGCCCAAGACAATGGGCGTTGATTCATGTTGAGCAACAATGGCTTGAAAATTTAGGTACAGCTGAAGGTAGACTTGTTCATCATAGAGTTGATGATCCATATTATAATGAATCGCGTGGTCACTTAAGAGTAGAAAGGGCTATACCTCTAGTATCAAAAACATTGGGCTTATACGGTGTGGCTGACTTAATGGAAATAGTTGAAAAAGACGATGATAATACTAAAAGCTACCATCTTGTTGAATATAAAAGAGGTAAGCCTAAAGTAGATGATCGAGATCAGGTTCAATTATGTGCTCAGGCTATCTGTATTGAAGAGATGCGAGAAGTTAAGTTGCACTATGGCTATTTCTTCTACGATATGGTGAAACATCGTCAAAAAGTAGAGTTTACAGAACTATTACGAGCACAGGTGAAAGAACTCTCAGATGCTATGCATTATTACTTTAGAAATGGCATTACTCCTGTATTAAAAAAAAGTAGTAAATGTAGAAATTGCTCATTGTTTGATATATGTATGCCAAAGTTAGAGAAGCTAAAAGGCAAGGCAAATAAGTTTATCACTAACTACTTTTCTGAATTAAGATCTGAAGAATAGATAGGGTTAAGAAAATGAAAAAACTGCTAAATATACTTTTTGTTACTAACCCCGAAGCGTATCTTGCAAAAGATGGAGAAAATGTTGTTGTCAGGTTAGATGACAAGGAAGCATTCAGGGCGCCTGCCCACTATCTTGAAGGTATTGTTACATTCGGTTATACAGGACTTAGCCCTGCATTATTGGGTATGTGCATAGAAAAACAGATTGCAGTATCAATGCTCACCCCTTTTGGGAAACATATGGCAACAATAGAAGGTCTACCTAAAGGGAATGTTTTGCTTAGACGAAAACAATACCGAATGGCGGATGATAAGAGTGAATCGGCTAAAATGGCGAGATCTTTCATACTTGGGAAATTAGCTGGGTGCCGAACTGTATTAAGACGGTTTATTAGTGATTATGGTACAGCCATTGAAACAACCAGTATAAATAAGGCATGTAAGCTTTTAGCACGTAATATGCTAAAACTTGAAAATGAGCATGATCTTGATAAAATAAGGGGCTTAGAAGGTGACAGCGCGCGAATTTACTTCGCCGAGTTTGACAATTTAATTTTAAACCAGAAAGAGTACTTTTTCTTGAAAGACAGAAATAGAAGACCACCACAGGATAATGTAAATGCGCTTTTATCCTTTATTTATACATTGTTGTTGCATGAAACGAAATCGGCGTTAATGACAGTTGGTTTAGACCCATATGTAGGTTTTTTGCATAGAGACCGACCTGGCCGGTTGGGTCTTGCGCTTGATTTAATGGAAGAGTTTAGACCTTACTTGGCTGATCGATTGGTTTTAAGTTTAATAAACAGACAACAAGTAAGTAAAAAAGATTTTATACATAAAGAATCAGGCGGTATTATTTTAAAAGATGATGCCAGAAAAGTTATCCTGGAAGCATGGCAAAAGAGAAAGGCAGATGAAACAATGCATCCATTCCTATCCGAGAAAATTAAATTAGGATTGCTTCCATATGTTCAAGCACTATTATTGGCAAGGTTTTTAAGAGGAGATCTGGACAACTACCCTCCATTCATTTGGAAATAGCTGGTATAAGTGCGGTAGTTTATTGTTCTTTGAAAAATGATAAAGGAGCATATTATTATGATGGTATTGATCACATATGATGTTAGCACAATAACGTCCGATGGGAAAACTCGTTTAAGAAAAGTAGCGAAGCAATGTGTTAATTATGGACAAAGAGTCCAGAATTCTGTGTTTGAGTGCCTACTTGATCCTGCACAGTTCGTAGTTTTGAGAAGTAAGCTAGAGAAGATTATTAATGTTGAAGAAGATAGCTTACGCTACTATTATTTAGGAAGTAATTGGAAGAAACGAGTAGAGCATATAGGTGCTAAAGCTACTTTTGATCCTGAAGGTTCTTTAATAGTGTAAGTATGCGAACCACAAGCTCCCAGAAAATATAAGGAGTTTCGCAAGTCAATAAATACACGAAAAATTAAATATTTGACGTTTAAGACCTGTTTTCAATTCACTGTGAAAACAGGTTCGCATAAATACAGTTAAAAGACTCACTGTCTAAAGCGTTATTGTATATACTGTCGCCCCCTTCGCGGGGGCGTGGATTGAAACTATCTGTAACAACAGCAGATTCAGGCAGATCATCTGTCGCCCCCTTCGCGGGGGCGTGGATTGAAACAACATTGTGCGCTCTAACTATCAAGCCAGGGTATGTCGCCCCCTTCGCGGGGGCGTGGATTGAAACGTTATGAACACAGCATGGAAAACAGGCTTCAGTGGTCGCCCCCTTCGCGGGGGCGTGGATTGAAACACTTATAAGGCTATATCTTTAATAAGGCAATCTGGTCGCCCCCTTCGCGGGGGCGTGGATTGAAACAACATATTAGACAGTAACGGTATTAGTTTGGATGTCGCCCCCTTCGCGGGGGCGTGGATTGAAACACTATAGTGAAGAATATATTGGAGGTGAAACAGGTCGCCCCCTTCGCGGGGGCGTGGATTGAAACCGGGTAACCGTCAGCCCTTGTTCCCTTGTCTTTAGTCGCCCCCTTCGCGGGGGCGTGGATTGAAACAATAGTTCTTTTTACAAAGTCAATTCCTGCTTGAAGTCGCCCCCTTCGCGGGGGCGTGGATTGAAACTTGAGTCATGCCGTGCTTTGCCATTAAATATCTTGTCGCCCCCTTCGCGGGGGCGTGGATTGAAACCTTTACAATATCAGACTGTTCTTTTCCGTTGACCGTCGCCCCCTTCGCGGGGGCGTGGATTGAAACTAAGAAAACTGTCTGCACCCCTGTTGCCGTTGTTGGTCGCCCCCTTCGCGGGGGCGTGGATTGAAACAACTTTAGCCACAATTGACGGGGGCAACCCTCGCCGTCGCCCCCTTCGCGGGGGCGTGGATTGAAACTTTTTTCAATAGTTAATACAGGTAACTGCTCATGTCGCCCCCTTCGCGGGGGCGTGGATTGAAACAAAGTATCACCGGGCAAAGACTACACTCACACAGGTCGCCCCCTTCGCGGGGGCGTGGATTGAAACTTTTTGATTGATGCAACTGTCTAACACAGGCTATTAGTCGCCCCCTTCGCGGGGGCGTGGATTGAAACAAGCATGACCATTCGCCACGAAGTTGATTTGCGTAAGTCGCCCCCTTCGCGGGGGCGTGGATTGAAACTTCCATGCTTACACCTCCTTACATTTTCAATTATCGTCGCCCCCTTCGCGGGGGCGTGGATTGAAACGCAAAAGGCGGTAAAGGCGTTTTGTGCTTGCTTGAGTCGCCCCCTTCGCGGGGGCGTGGATTGAAACATCTGTTACGGTTAATAAACAACCATGTTTGATGGTCGCCCCCTTCGCGGGGGCGTGGATTGAAACATTTATACTGCCTCCTTTTTCTGACAGGCCGGGCAGGTCGCCCCCTTCGCGGGGGCGTGGATTGAAACATATATTGCATTGGAAGTTTTAATATCAATTATGTCGCCCCCTTCGCGGGGGCGTGGATTGAAACTCCATAAGTGCGGTTAGGTTTTAAGCCTTTATTTAGTCGCCCCCTTCGCGGGGGCGTGGATTGAAAC
>CAZBKZ010000046.1:0-18992 GCA_964492615.1 uncultured Syntrophomonadaceae bacterium
GATTTGGACCTAACTTTATTAAATGAATTAAATATGATATTCTTGCGTTAGGATATCCAGTTATAATAAAGCAGGAGGGTCCCGGGTGGAGATTGGTGTTGGAAATCTTGTTCGTGTTAAAAGAATTAACAGGCTTAAGGTGCTTGATATAATCAGAAAAAAAACTTCTATCTCCAGGAAGGAACTGGCGGAAGCAACAGGTTTGACTCCTGCAGCCATAACTGGCATTGTTAGAGACCTCACAAATATGGGGTTTGTAATAGAAACTGGTCCAGGATTGTCTAATGGTGGTCGTCCGCCAATTAATCTGGTGTTAAATCCTGAATCAGGTTTTGTAGTTGGTGTTGAAGTTACCAACAAAAAGACGTTTCTGGGGATAGTTAACCTGATGTCTCAGTTGATAGTAAAAAGGGATATCTCTATTGATATGAGTGAACCGGAAGAGGGCATACGCAAACTGTGCGAAGAGATAGGCTCAACAGTCAAAAAAGCTGGAATAGATTGGGAGAAAGTATTAAAGGTGGGGTTTGCCTTTCCCGGACTTTTGGATATTCGCACAATGGAAATTAAGCGATCTCCAAATCTGGGTGTTAACTGGAGAAATGTACCTGTAGCTACACTTATTAGTAAATATATCGATCGGCCAATCCTGGTAGAACATAATGCTAATGCTGCGGCTTTGGCCGCCAGATCCTTTGGCTTAGAAAAAGAAATAGATTATATGGTTTATATAAACTTAGGTGAAGGTATAAGTGCCGGAGTGGTCATGAACGGTAGGATTTCTCATGGCTTTTCCGGTTTTCTTGGTGAAGTGGGTCATACTGTTATCATGGAGAACGGACCACTTTGTAATTGTGGTAACAGGGGTTGTTTGGAAGCCCTGTGTGCAGTCCCTTCCCTGGTAAAACGTGCAAACAGGGAACTCCCATTGTACGATAACAGCGACAAGCTTAAACAGGTATGGCTAAGGGAAGGTAAAGTCACCATAGATGATATTATTGCAACGGCCTCTGAAGATGGTTCTTACTCCCAGAAATTAATAAATCAGGCAGGCTGGTCAATAGGTACAGTAGTTGCAGGGATCATCAATTTTTATAATCCTGAAACAGTTTGTTTGGGAGGTGTTTTAACCAAAGCGAAGGACAGCCTGATCAAACCTTTATTAAAGAGTGTAGCAACTCATGCTTTTTCGGAAATAGCAGAAATAACTCGCATTGAAATATCTGGCCTGGGTGAAGAAGCCGGATACTATGGGGCTTGTATCAGTGCAATTAACAAGCTGTTTGCTGTAGAATCTTCAGAAACAATGTCTCTCAATTTTTTTAATTAATCAGCTTAAGCATAAAAGGTTTTTAAAGCTGTTTTCATTTCAATTTGTCGTTTTAAATGTAAATATTTATAGAAATAGATCGCGCGAAGTTAATTAAAATATTTAATTAAGTATTGCTGAAAAGGAGGAATATACATTGAAGTTTCAATACCCCTTACCAGAATATTCCGGGTATAAAGAAATCATTGCCCCTGGAGGAGCTGCCGATCTGATGGCTTTTAGTCTCATCAAGCTTAGTGAGGGAGAATCCTATCATTCACAATCAGGTGAGTTTGAGGTCGGTCTGGTTATTCTCAGTGGTAAAGCTAATGTTCATGTAGAAGGAAATAGTTATATGGATTTGGGAGATCGTGAAGATGTTTTTTCAGGAAAAGCCACTACTGTTTATATTCCACGAGATAGTAGTTATGAAGTGGTAGGCTATAATCATTTTGAAGGAGCAATCTGTAAAGTTAAAGCGGAGAAAAAACTATCTCCATTTATTGTAAAACCTGAAGATGTCGTGGTTCATAAGCGTGGGAAAGATTTGTGGCAAAGAGATGTTTTTGATGTATTTACTGAAAATGTTGAAGGCAAAGTGGATAAAATTGTGCTGGGTGAAACGATAAATGTTCCAGGCAACTGGTCAGGTTACCCACCTCACAAGCATGACAAATTTGTTCCCGGCAAGGAAACAGCTATGCATGAGATATATCATTTTCGTCTGGATCCAAAAGATCGGTTTGGTGTTCAGATGTGGTATAACGATGGTTATGAATTGGGTGAAGCATACTTATTAAAGGATAAGGATTCTTGTAGTATTCCATATGGCTATCACCCTGTTGCTGCACCTCCCGGAGTAAGGCTTTACTACCTGTGGTGCATGGCTGGGAGCGGAGGCAGGGAGCTTTTACCAAATGATGACCCGAATTTTTCTGAACTTCATAGATAAGCAGGAGGGATTGTGCATATGAAATATCCGCAATTGAACAGAGATTTGTTGCAGGATAGTGACATTTTTCCAAAAGGATTAAAAGTTCCAGGCCTGGAAGATGACTTTCCAGAGAGGGTAATCCAGTTTGGTGAAGGCAATTTTCTACGTTCTTTTGTAGACTGGATGTTTCAAAAAATCAATGATAATGGTTCTTTTGGCGGTAAGGTTGTGATTATACAACCCCTGGCAGAGGGCATGATAGATCAGTTAAATCAACAGGACGGTCTCTATACATTATTTCTCAGGGGATATGAGGGAGATGTAATTGTAAATAAAAAGGAGATAATTTCTAGTATAAGCCGGGGTATAAATCCATATGAAGATTGGCAGGAAATGTTGAATCTGGCTGAAGAGCCATCTATAGAATATATAATATCGAACACAACCGAGGCAGGAATTGCTTATGATTCACAAGACAATCCTGATCTAATGCCGCCCAATTCTTTTCCCGGCAAACTTGCTGTTTATCTTTATCATCGCTACCGCCACTTTTCCGGGGATAAAGCTAAAGGCATGGTCGTTATACCATGTGAACTTATAGATCGTAATGGTGATAACCTGAAGCAAATAATACTTAAGCTTGCTGCAGACTGGGATTTAGAAAAGGATTTTATTCAATGGATAGAGAATGCTAATACTTTTGTTAACACCCTGGTTGACCGTGTAGTTCCCGGCTATCCGAAAGAAGAAATTGAAGAGCTAACCGAACAACTTGGGTATACAGACAAACTGATATCGACTGCAGAGAATTTTCATTTATGGGTAATAGAAGGTTCGCAGGAACTCTCTCAGCGGCTTCCCTTTAAAGAGGCCGGGCTGAATGTTATTTGGACTGATGATTTATCACCCTACCGTACCAGAAAAGTGCGAATACTGAATGGTGCTCACACTTCTTCTGTAACTCTTTCATATCTCATGGGTTTGGATACAGTACAGCAAATGATGGAACACCCTTATCTAGGCAGGTTTGTTAATGAAATAATATTCGAAGAAATAATCCCCTCTATTGACCTGGAAGAGGATATGTTGAAGGATTATGCCGAAGATGTTCTGAAGAGGTTTAGAAATCCTTTTATTAAACATTACTTGACCAGCATTATGCTAAATAGTATTTCGAAATATAAAACCAGGGTATTGCCTTCCTTACTCGGATATATTGAAAAGAGAGGTGAAATTCCTGAAAGATTAGCTCTGTCACTGGCTTCCTTGTTGGCTGTATATAAAGAAAATGTTATGAGTGAAAATAGTCTTATCTTTCAGGACGATCCAAATATCCTGGAGTTTTTTAAAAGCCTGTGGTCTGGTTATGATGGCAGCTACACTGCTTCAGTCAGAGTAGTAAAAAATGTATTAGAGAACGCAAACCTGTGGGATCAGGATTTAACCAGGGTTGATGGTTTGGGAGAAAAAGTTGCTGATCTGTTGGCAGCTATCATAAATGATGGAATGGAAAAAGCGCTGACTGATACATTAAGGATGAGAGATTAATGTCGGGAGCGGAAGGAAAATGATGCAGACTTTAAGGATTAACCGGAGAGATAATGTTGTAGTTGCTTTGAAAGATATAGATGTAGATGATCAAGTAAAAGTGGGAGATACTGTTATCAGGGCCAGGGAGTCTGTTAAAGCTGGTCATAAGCTGGCTCTGATGGATATAAACAAAGGGGAGAATATTGTTAAATATGGTTATGCCATAGGTAAAGCAGTGACAGATATTAAAAAAGGAGAATGGGTTCATAGCCATAATCTGTGTACCGGGCTTTCTGATTTACTGCAATATGATTATAAACCAGTATTTTCCCTTATCGAGAAAAAAGAACCACTGGATACCTTTATGGGTTATAAAAGGGAGAATGGTAAAACTGGAATCCGCAATGAAATCTGGGTGATACCGACTGTCAGCTGTGTAAACAGGATAGCAGAAATAATTGCCAGGCGGGCTTCAGAAGATCATTCCGGTAAAGATAATATTGATGGTATTTATGAATTTAAACACCCTTATGGTTGTTCGCAGGTGGGAGAAGACCATCAGGCTACGCAAAAGATACTGGCAAATCTTGTTATGCACCCTAATGCCGGCGGAGTTCTGGTTATAGGTTTAGGTTGTGAAAACAACCAGGTTAAAGATATGATAAAGATTTTGGGTGACTATAACCCCATGCAGGTTAAATTTCTTGTAGCTCAGGAAGTTGAAGATGAAATAGAGGCAGGTGTCAGCTTGATAAATGAGTTGGTAGATTATGCCTCAGGGTTCGAAAGAGAGAAATGTTCTATAGAAAACCTGGTTGTAGGCCATAAGTGCGGTGGTTCCGATGCTTTTTCTGGTATAACTGCCAATCCTCTGGTGGGCAAACTGAGTGACATGCTGGTCAGCCAGGGAGGTACTGCCATCCTGACAGAGGTGCCGGAAATGTTTGGCGCAGAAACCATACTCATGAACCGGGCAAGAACCCGGGATATTTTCTTGGATATAGTGAAACTTATTAACGATTTTAAATCTTACTATAAAGAAAATGGCCAACCTATTTTTGAAAATCCTTCACCAGGTAATAAAGAAGGTGGTATTACCACCCTGGAGGAGAAATCTTTAGGTTGCGTAACTAAAGGTGGGGATAGCATTGTGGAAGGGGTCCTGGGATACACGGATCATGTTTGTAACAGGGGGCTTAATCTTCTCAGCGCTCCGGGAAATGATCTTGTCGCTTCCACTGCTCTTGCTGCTGCGGGATGTCAGATAGTTCTCTTTACTACCGGTAGGGGAACTCCCCTGGGCACCTGCGTACCAACCGTTAAAATTGCTACTAATAGTAATATTTACGAGCGGAAAAATAACTGGTTTGACTTTAATGCAGGCTCCTTACTGCAGGGTAACTCTGTTGAACTAATGGTAGAAGAGCTAAAAAATTGTATTCTTTCAATAGCCTCAGGTAAGCTAACTAAAGCCGAAGAATTTGGTTTTAGAGAGATTGCAATTTTTAAAAAGGGTGTTACTTTATAACAAGGAGGTAGAAGTTATATGGATAAAGAAATGTGTATGAAAATTATTGCAGATGCAGCATTGATAGCTGTAATCAGAGCCAGAAATAAAGAGCAGGCTTTGAATATAACCAAGGCCGTATATATAGGGGGCGTAAATGCCATAGAGGTAACCATGACCGTTCCCGGTGCTTTGGAAGTAATAGAACATCTTGTTAAAAATAAAGAGGAAAATACGCTTATCGGAGCCGGTACTGTTTTGGATAGCGAAACAGCAAGACATGCAATCCTTGCCGGGGCTGATTTTGTTGTCAGTCCCTGCTTAAATGTTGAAGTTGTTAGAACTTGCAATCGATATCGTATATTAACTATGCCTGGAGCCATGACCATCACAGAGATTGTAAACGGTATGGAAGCGGGGGCTGATGTAATAAAGGTTTTCCCGGGGAATGTATTGGGTCCCGGATTTATAAAAGCGGTAAAAGGACCATTGCCACATGCCAAACTGGTTCCCACGGGAGGGGTCAGTCTGGACAATGTTATTGAGTGGATAAAAAATGGTTCACTGGCAGTGGGTGTCGGCTCAGAGTTAACCAGGGGTGCAGATGAAAATAATTATAAACTGGTATCCTCCACGGCAAGGAGCTTTGTTGAAAAAATTACTAAAGCCAGGAAGGATAACGAAAATGGAGGATGAGAAAATGAAAAATCGAGTTGTGACTTTTGGAGAAATAATGCTTAGACTTTCACCACCTGATTATTTACGCCTGATTCAGACGGAAACCCTGGAGGCTACATACGGAGGTGGCGAAGCCAATGTTGCTGTATCACTTGCCAACTATGGCCTTCATAGCGTTTTTATCACCCGGCTTCCCGATAATCTTCTGGGCAAGTCAGCTTTAAACCATCTGCGCCGCTTTGGAGTGGATACAACTAATATTCTCTTTGGAGGCAATCGTCTGGGCATTTATTTTGCTGAGAAAGGTGCGTCCCAAAGACCGTCGGTTGTGGTCTACGATAGGGAGGGCTCAGCTATTTCAGAGGTAGGAGAGGGGATGGTCCCGTGGGCGAAAATATTCCAGGAAAGTCAATGGTTTCATTTTACCGGTATTACTCCCGCTCTTGGGCAAGGGGCTGCAAAAGCAACTCTTGAGGCTGTGCGGCAGGCTAAGGCAATGGGGCTCACCGTGAGCTGTGACCTTAATTACCGTAAAAAACTATGGACACCTGAGCAGGCTTCCGAGGTTATGTCGGAGCTTATGGAATATGTTGATATAGTAGTAGGAAATGAGGAGGATGCCGAAAAAGTATTTGGTATTAAAGCTGCTGGCAGTGATGTTACTTCAGCAAAAATTGATGATGCCGGTTATCATGGCGTTATGCGGGAGTTGAAGGAACGTTTTAGTTTGAAAGCTGTAGCGATCACTTTAAGAGTGAGTTATTCTGCTAGTGAAAACGGTTGGTCGGCTCTTCTCTGTGATGGCGAAGAGTTTTATAAGTCTAAAGAATACAGGATTACTATTGTTGATAGAATCGGAGGTGGTGATTCTTTCTGCGGTGGATTGATTTACTCTATGATCCGGAAGAAGCCTCATCAGGAAGCCCTTGATTTCGCAGTAGCAGCTTCATGTATGAAACAAACTATCCCCGGAGATTTTAATCATGTAACCGTAAGTGAAGTGGAGCAGCTGGCAAAAGGAGATGCTTCAGGGAGGGTCCAGAGATAGATTTTAATTCATTTATATAACCAGCCTAAGCGGATTGAGAATTACCGGTTGATTAGAGCTGCATGTCGATATCTTGTCAGTGATTATTACCAGTATATCTACTTGTAAAGTATTAAGGCAATGAACTCCAACGGTTCGGAGCCAATATTTTTTATACCATGTCCTTCTCCAGCCGGAGTAAAAGTAACATCACCTGTGCTAACTTTTACGAGTGTTCCGTTATCATTAAATTCGCCTGTGCCACTATAGATGTAGTATGTTTCTGATTCATCTTGGTGCACATGATAGCCAATTGAGCAGCCAGGTTGAAGAGTTGAATGAGCAAAAACACGTCCTTTTCCGTACATTTCATCGTGACCGTTAAGCAGGTCTCTGACAGTCACTCCTCCTTCTCCCTGAAAAGGTTTAGGCCTGTATTCAATATTTATTTCTTTGTTTTTCCTTATCACCGATGAGTCCTCCTATCTTATATTTTCTACTAATGTTAAAGCTAATTATAAAAATTGTCAATAAAATAAAATCGATTGCAAGTTATAGCTTGACAGTAGCCTGTATTAAAATATACTTAAATATGGAGTGGTTGGTTTGTGCATACCTGCAATATAAAAGCCAAATTATTCTTATTCGCTGGTTCAGTATACAAGGCTCACGGTGTATTAACGGGAGAAGCTGTTAGTACTTTTAATATGGAGGAACAGAATGAACATTTACGATATCGCAAAAAAAGCAGAAGTATCCGCCAGTACTGTATCACGAGTAATTAATAATAAACCAGGTGTTCGTCTGAAAACAAGAAAGAAAGTTAAACAACTGCTAGCAGAGTATAATTATACTCCTAATGAAACTGCAAGAGGCCTGGTAAATAAAGCATCTAAGATTATTGGCATCCTTGTGGATGATATTCGTACTGCCCATCATACTGATGGAGCGTATATTATTGAAAGGGAGCTGGTGAAGCTTGGCTATTGCTGTATTATATTCAATACAGGCACAGATAATACTTCCAAGGCTGAGTATATTAAAATCCTCCAACGCAGAAGGGTTGAAGGCACAGTGCTTATAGGCTCGTCGTTTCAATCAAAAACGGTAGAAGAGGCTATTCAAAAACACTTGAATGATTCACCTATTGTTATGGCTAATGGTTATATCGACCTGCCAAATGTCTATGGTGTGCTGGCAGAGGAGAAAGACGGGGTATCCAACTGTGTTCAGCTTTTGCATGAAAAAGGTTATAAGCGTCCTGCATTTGTGATTGATGCATATACACCAAGCAACAAATTGAAGAAGCAGGGTTTTGAAGAGGCGGTTCTAAAGCTTGGACTTGATGCTGAGCCCCTGGTATATAAAACAGAAAGAACTCTTCAGGGAGCTTATGATATTACGAAAAAAATAATGGATGAACACCCTGATGTTGACGGGATTGTTTATGCAATTGATCTTTTGGCTGCTGCCGGTATTCGTTCGCTGATTGATATGGGAGTTTCTATTCCAGGGCAGGTGGGAGTTATCGGAGTGGATAACTCAATATACGCGGAAATATGCAATCCAAAACTTACGTCGCTTGACAACAAGCTTCTTAACCTGAGCACTACAGCAGCTCATAACTTGATTAGAGCTTTGAATGGTGAGCAACCAAATAAAAAAGTGCTTATATATTCTTCTATTGTAGAAAGAGAGACAACATAAATGCAAAATGTTTAGTTCTATTTATTTGAGAATAAAACAGATGCAATCGATTCCTTTAAATAGTGTTTTTTTGCAATTATATTTAAGGATTTATTAACATTTATGTTTTCTATCACTTTGCTACTGCGTTAGCTAATGATTAAAAGTGCAGAAAAATCCTCTTGTGATATAAGTAAAATCATTCTTCTACGCTTATTTTAAAGCCTTGTAACGACATTCAGCAGACTTCAAATTAAAATTTCAAATTAATCTAAATACTATTGTTTGTATTAATTTCATGTGCTATACTATAACTGCAATCGATGCCAAAATTGTTCCCAGTATCTAAACTGCATTAATGTTGGGAGGTATGGTCTATCAATATAGCAATTCTTGGAGCCGGAGCAATGGGATCACTCTTTGGGGGATATTTATCCCAGCATAATAATGTCTGGCTAATTGATGTTAACGAAGAAAAAATCTCCAGAATAAATCGTGAAGGAGTAACTATTAATGAGCTGGATGGGAAGCATAAAACATTCTATCCCACAGCAGTTAAGAGCGGCACTGCTTTGGAGGACATCGATTTAATAATTATATTTGTCAAATCAATGTTTTCCGCAAAAGCCCTTTCAGACAATAAATTGTTAATTGGCAGCAATACATATGTAATGTCCCTGCAAAACGGTATCGGACACGAAGATACACTTTTAGGTTTTGTCCCGAGAGAGCGTATTATTATAGGCGCCACCCAGCATAACAGTTCTATAACTGAAGAAAAGCATATTCACCATGGCGGTGGAGGAAAAACAAATATTGGGTTGTTGAATGGTAACAGCGAAAGTCTGCAGTCGGTTGCAGACTCTTTTATTATATGTGGAATTGATACTATTATATCGGACAATGTGAAAAAAATCATATGGAATAAACTTTTTTTAAATGTCTCAGCAAGTGTGCTAACGGCTGTTTTACAGGTGAAGCTTGGGTTTATGCTTGACAATCAGTTTGCCGGTCGTTTAATGAAGCGACTTATTTTTGAGGCAGTAGGTGTTGCAAATGCCGATGGTATGAATTTTGATCCAGATAATGTTTATACAAGTGTGAAAGAAATTCTTGAGAACGTCAGAGAAGGTTATACTTCAATTTACGCAGACATACAGAATGGTATCTCTACTGAAGTTGATACAATCAACGGTTCCATAGTAAGGATTGCAAAACAGTATGGCATTTCGGTTCCGAATCATGAGTTTATCGTGGACCTGGTCCATGCCTGGGAAGGCAAGAAGAAGCAGGAATTAATGCTGTAAATTCAGTATGGAGGGAACTTATGACTGTATACAATATGGGTAAGTTAAGAGTGGTTGATCTTACGAAATTTATAGACCCCGAAACAGAAACAAGACGTTGTAGTTTGGAACGTTTCAATACTGGTGGGCCTATACCTGATTTTCACACGGACATGGATATTACCAGCCACCTGGGAACTCATGTAGAATGCCCATACCATCATGAAGATGACTGGCCGGATGTTTCTGAACTTCCTATAACACATTTTTTTGGACGTGCAGTTTATCTTAGCTTTGATAATTTGAAACCTAATTCATATATTTCACCTGAAGCATTGGAACAAAAAAGTGCAGATATGCTTAAAAGGGATGACATAGTTATCCTTGATTCTCCTTTTAAACTGGATCCCTTTACAAGTAAAACTAATACTGATGAAGATAAAAGACTTTTAATAAACAAAGATACGGCTTTGTGGTTAAGAGATAAAAAAGTGAAGTGTGTAGGATTTGGCGATGGCGTATCAATTGAAAACAGAAATGAAGATGTTTGTCCTTTTCATGATGTTTTGCTGGCAGAAAATATTTTATTTATCGAGGTATTGAAAAATTTGGAGTTGTTGAGTAATGATGTATTTTTCATGTCTTATTCACCCTTATATATAAAGGGGCTCGACTCTTCTCCTGTTAGAGCTTATGCCATTGAAGGCCTGGCAGAATTTTCATAAGGCTATGTTCCACTGTGGTTATATATAGGTAAGTGGTGCGTTTATTAATAAGCAGAAAAGAAGAAAGGGAGTGAGTATGTTTAAAGGAAATAGAGTTACCTTAAAAAGTTTAGTTTCTGAGAAGCAGGTTTTTGCTCCGTGTATCTGGGATTGCCGGACTGCACGGGTTGCTGAACTTGCAGGTTTTGAGGCTGCTTTGCTATCAGGTGGACAACTTGCTGAAAGTGTATGTGGTGTACCGGATATCGGTCTTATAACAGCAGACGATTTGGTTCAATCTACAGAGCGTATTTGTGAGTATTCACCTTTGCCGATCATCATTGATGCTGATGATGGTTTTGGTGAAACTCCCCTGGCTTCATACCGTTTGACATATCGTCTTGCAAGGGCGGGTGCGATGGCCCTTACCCTTGACGATACAACCGGATATAGGGGGTGGAACCGCTGGGGAAGTCAGATGGTTGCCGGATATAGTGACGGCGAGATTAATCATCCGGTCATTCCAAAGAAAAACTGGTTGCAAAAAATCAAGGCTTCTTTGGAAGCATGTGAGGGGACCGACTGTCTGCTAATTGCCCGTACGGAGTGTAAACTTAAGCACGGTCTTGATGAAGCTATCGAACGTTGTATAAGGGCCCGTGAGTTGGGTGCAGAAATGACTCTTATAATCGGGTTGAAAACGCTTGAAGAAGCTGAGAAAGTAGCTAAATATGATATAGGTTGGAAGATGTGGCCTGATGTTATGTCTAAAAATGGAGAGCCTGATGTATGGTTACATGATATTGAACCACTAGGGTTTAACCTTGTGACTATGCATTATCTTGAGAAGGGCTCAATGTATGGCATGCTAAAATATAGCAAACATGTGGTAAAAGACCGTACAACAGTTTATCCCGACGAGCACGATATGGAGTTGACTCCTGAGGAAAGAGAAATGGCTATGGATATGAATCTTGACTGGTGGCTCGATTTGGAAAAGAAATTTGAGGATGTTTAGTTTGCAGAAACAAATCATTCTATCATAATTTCAGGAATCGGCTGATACAATCCAGAAATCTATTTAAAATAGTATCTTAAATAGATTAATAAAAAATGTTTGGGGGTATTGTTCGTGAAAAAAACACTGGTTTTACTATGTTTAGTAGTCATGTTATTTGCATTTGTTACCGGTTGTGGAAGTGATACATCGGAAAGTATAGATACCTCAGAGGATGAGAATGGTGTTGTTGATGAACCGGTTGAGGGTGGTATCATAGTAGTTGGTGAAAAAGTACATCCTACCACACATTTATGGCATCAGGTTCGTGCTGTTTGGGAGATAGCTTATTCCTCTTTAACTCAGGAAACGTTGATGAGATATAATGATAGTGGTGTTCCAGAGCCATTCCTGCTTGAGTCTCTTGAGCCAAACAGGGAAGAAAACACCTGGACTCTGAAAGTTAGAGAGGGTATTAAGTTCTCAGATGGAAGTGATTTAAATGCGGAAGTTGTTGCATGGAATATTAATATTTACAGGGAAAAAGGAATCTTTGCTGAGTCTTTTTTCGCTCCGGTGGATTATGCTGAAGCCGTTGATGATTACACCGTAATTGTCAATATGAGCTCATGGGACAGTCTTTTCCCATATACGCTTGCCCGATCCTGCCTAATCGCATCTAAAGAAGCATTTGATACCTATGGAGAAGAATACCTGGGAAGCAATCCAATTGGAACTGGGCCATTTGTACTCGATGTGGAAGAGCATGATGTAAGACTGGTTTATAGCAGTAACCCATATTACTGGCGGGGAGTGCCAAAAGTCGACGGAGTCGAAGTCGTAATATATGAGAACGAACTGGTTATGCAAGCGGCTATGGAGGCGGGAGAACTTCATGCAATGAATACAACGAATTACGACTTGGTTAACAATATGGCTAACAGCCAAACAGGTTTCACTATTTACAGTTCTGCCGTACCCTCTTCTGCATATACACTTTGTTTTAACATGTCAGATCCTAATGATCCTTTTAGTAATATACTCGTTCGTCAGGCAGCATCATACGCTGTAGACAGGGATGCTATTGTTGATGCATTGATGTATGGATACGGGAGTGTTTCCAACCAGTGGGGAACTGAAGATTCCGAGTTTTACAACCCTCAGGTTGAAGGACAACCTTACAATCTTGAAAAGGCACTGGAACTAATGGCCGAAGCAGGGTACGCTGATGGATTTAGTACTACTCTGACTTATCCCAGCCATGCTATAAGTGCAGATTATCCACAGGCTATTGCTGAGATGTTAGCAGCTATTGGGATTAATGTAACTTTAAGGCCTGCTGAAGGTGCAGGGTTTGTTAACTTCATTGGTGGATGGGAAGAAGGTATGCTGTTACATCCGATGGGTATGGAAAATGGCGCAGCTTCCCAGCTGGCATCTACTTTTGTGCAGGGATTAGGTTTTGCATTAGGAGTCGAAAGCTTTATACACCCTGATGATCTGGATCAAATGATCAGAGAGGCAACTGTTGCTCCCGAAGATGAAGTGGCTGGAATTTTCAGGGAGGTACAGAAGGTTGTTTTTGATGACTACGTCTTTATGAAAACAATCGCTGTAGTTCATTCTACAGGTATAACAAGGCCTGAGGTGCAAGAGCATGATTATTGCAAAGTTCAGGATCGGATGCATTCCTTCTATAAAGCATGGTTTAAAGAATAGTTAATAGTCTTTCTTAATGCGGCAAGCGTGTAAAAATCGCGTTATCAGGCCGGTGTTCTGTATTATAATATAAAGAACACCGGCTTTCTAAAATATCTATAATTAAATTGTTTTCATACAAACGTAAGGCGGTATGTAAATGGGCACTTACATCTTAAAAAGGATACTTATATCTATCCTGATAGTTTTTATTGTTTCTGTTTTTGCTAAATCTCTCATGCATCTTTTACCTGGTGATCCAGCCAGAATGGCTATGGGTTATGAAGCGAAAGAAGAGGATGTTCAAAAATTCCGCGAAAGTATGAATTTAGATAAGCCGATTCCAGAACAATATATTATTTGGGTCAGTGGTCTGATTAGGGGAGATATGGGAACATCAGTACTATACAACAGACCAATTCAGGATGTATTAGCAGAAAGATTGCCCAGATCCATAGCTATAGGTCTTCCTGCGTTACTGTTATCTGCTCCACTGGCTATCCTTTTCGGTATTATCTGTGCAATAAAACGGGGTAAACTTGCTGATCAGGTAATAACCTTTTTTATGACGCTTGGCTTGGGAACACCAGTGTTTTGGCTTGGTATTTTCAGTATATATATTTTTGCTATTTGGTTAGGTATTTTACCTATCCAGGGTTTTACAAATCCTTTTGAAGATTTTGGTCAATATGTATATAAAGCCATATTGCCAGTTAGCTGTCTATCGGTAACCATGGTTGCCGGGGTGGCAAGACAGACGCGTACTAATATGCTTGAAGCGATTAATCAGGATTATGTAAGAACTGCCAGGGCATATGGTGTTTCAGAGAGCAGAATTCAATTCAAGTATGCATTAAAAAATGCTTTGATACCTGTTATTACAATTATTGGATTGCAGATGAGAGTAATAATAGGCGGTTCTTTACTTATTGAACAAGTTTTTAATATTCCTGGTATTGGGACTCTTTTAGTTGATACTATCAGACACAGGGATTATTTTGTCATTCAAAATACCGTGCTTTTAATATCATTGTTTACTGTAATGGTTAACTTAGCTGTGGATATATTATATGGGGTTCTCGATCCGCGGATAAGGCTGGCGCGTACAGGAGGGAGGTCGTAGCATGAATAATAGAATAAATATTACCCAGGAAAAGATAAAAGCAAAAGAAAGGGAACATAAGTGGAATAATATTCGTGAAAAGGCAAGGGTATTCTTTGGTAGTGGGTTAATAATAAAAATCAGTTTTATGATAATAGTGCTTTTTATATTTATTGCTATTTTCTGTCCTTTGCTTACACCTCATTCACCCTTTACGCAGTCTTTGGCTGAGAGGCTTCAGGGTCCTTCTGCAAAGTACTTACTGGGAACTGACAGTGTTGGCCGTGATGTTCTAACCAGACTTATGTTTGGAGCCAGAATTTCAATTTTTACCGGCTTACTCTCAAGTTTTTGGGCAGCCTTAATAGGGGTTACATTAGGTCTCATCGCAGGATACTTTGGAGGACATGTCGGTGGAACTATAATGCGACTTACAGATGCTCAACTATCTATACCCCCTCTTATTCTGGTAATGGTTTTAGTTCCTATTCTGGGTGGCACGATCCTTGGAATAAGTCTTGGTATTGGTATTTCTGCAGTGCCCAGCTATGTACGTATGGTTTATGGACAGGTTTTATCGTTACGAGAAGAAGATTATATTACAGCAGCTTCTCTGGTTGGGCAGAACAATTTTAACATTATGCTAAAACATTTATTACCTAACTGTTTTCCTACTCTTATTGTTATGGTTACAATGAGTGTCAGTGTGGCTGTTATGATTGAATCAGCATTAGCATTTATCGGTGTAGGTATAACTCCACCAACACCGGCATGGGGTACTATGATTGCAGAAGGGTATAATTATTTATTTTCTGCACCGCACCTTGCTATTTTGCCTGGATTGTGTTTGATAGCCCTAATAGTTTCATTAAGTATTGTTGGTGATGGCCTGCGTGATGCTCTTGATCCCAGGTTGAGGGGGAAGTTATAAGATGAACAAAGAACTCCTGAAAGTAAATAACCTGAAAGTATCTTTTTTTACCAGCGCGGGAGAAGTAAAGGCTGTTAACGATGTATCCTACTATGTTTGCGAAAAGGAGTCTATAGCAATTGTTGGTGAAAGCGGATGTGGCAAATCAGTAACCCAGCTATCTGTATTGCAATTGGTACAGAGTCCACCTGGCAGGATCCTTGGAGGAGAAGTATTATTTAAAGGAGATAACCTTCTTAAATATAAGCCAAATTCAAATGAGATGAGAAAAATTCGTGGTGCAGGTATAGCCATGATATTTCAGGAACCAATGACTTCATTGAACCCGGTTTTTACTGTTGGACATCAAATCAGTGAAATAATAAGCTTGCATAAAAAGGTTAATAAGAAGCAAGCATGGGATATGGGTATTTCTGCATTAAAAAGTGTTGACATACCAGATCCTGTATCCAGAATGAATAATTATCCTTTTGAATTAAGTGGAGGCATGAGGCAAAGAGTCATGATTGCCATGGCTATAGCTTGTGATTCTGACATAATTGTTGCAGATGAGCCTACTACTGCACTTGATGTTACTACACAGGCACAAGTAATAGATCTCATGATGTCTCTGGTCGAGGAGCATAATAAAACATTAGTTTTTATCACACATAACTTGGGTTTGGTTACCCGTTATACTGAGAGAATCTATGTAATGTATGCGGGCAGGATTATTGAATCTGGTGCGACTGAAGATCTTATGACAAACCCAAAACACCCTTATACTATTGGATTGCTAAATTCAGTGCCTAAACTTGAAGAAAAAAGAAAAGAAAGGCTAATGCCAATTGATGGCCTTCCCCCGAGTCTTATTGATCTACCGCCTGTCTGTTCTTTTTTACCCAGGTGTTCGTGTGCTGGCGAAGAATGTAAAACAATGCAGTTTCCTGAACTGAGGCAGGTTGGTGACAACAGCCATTATGCTGCATGCCATCTAGATGTAGTAGCAAAACTATAATTTCATACAGGGTAAAGGCAACCTGTTTAAGTTGTTTGTCAAATAGCCCAGCAGTCTTAATGTAACTTTAAATTATTACAGTGCAGGTAGAAATTTGGCATCAATTGAGCCGGTGAAAGGGTGGTTGTAATAGTGGATAGTATGAATATGCAAGAGCCTATACTAAGAGTGGAACACTTAAAAAAATATTTTCCTCTAACAAAGGGGCTTTTTAATAAAACTTATGGACAAGTGAAAGCGGTAGATGATATTAGTTTTAGTATAAATAAAAATGAGACTTTTGGTCTTGTAGGGGAAAGTGGATGTGGTAAAACTACAGCCGGAAAGTGTGTTTTACGTGTTTTAGATCCAACCGATGGAAAAATATTATATAATGGAAAAGATATTTCAAGAGTCCCCTTATCAACGATGAAAATGTATCGTCGTGAACTACAGCTTATATTTCAGGATCCCTGCAGTTCACTTGATCCCAGGCAATCGGTTTTTTCTATTTTAAAAGAAGCTATTGTATCGAATCATATGAAACATTCACCACAGGAAATAAGAATAAGAGTAGAAGAGCTTTTAAATCTTGTAGAACTTGATATCTATATGAGTTTTCGTTATCCTCATGAAATGAGTGGAGGGCAGAGGCAACGTTTAGGTATTGCCAGAGCACTTGCCTGCAATCCCAAACTGATCGTTTGCGATGAGCCAGTTTCAGCTCTTGATGTTTCAATCCAAGCGCAAATAATTAATCTGTTTATGGACTTACAGAAAAAGCTCGGGCTTACCTATCTATTTATTGCTCATGACATTGCAGTGGTTCAACATATAGCTGATCGTATTGGTGTTATGTATCTAGGAAAAGTTGTGGAAGTTATGGATGCCTGGGAAATTTTTAGTAACCCCCTGCACCCTTATACAAAGGCATTATTATCAGCGGTTCCTTCAACTAACTATTATCTTGAAAAGAAACGAAAGCGAATTTCTTTGGAGGGAGAAGTTCCAAGTCCTATTAATGCACCATCTGGTTGTCCATTTCACCCAAGGTGTAAATACTGTATGGATGTTTGTGTTAAGACTATGCCGCGACTAATTGATACAGGAAATGGACATGGTGTGGCGTGTCACTTGCATAATTAATTGCCACCATCTTAATATATATTTCGTGTATCTGTTACCCGACATAGTTATAGCTTTATTGATACATCAGAAAGCTTTATGACATTTCACTGAGTATTGCCTGTTCCCATTTTTGCATAGAATAAAAAGGCTAGCAAAGCCAGGTGGCCAATGATGGTGAAATGTTACTCCACGTTCATATTAGACATCACTGTAATCCATATATCTTGAAAGTTTAGGGTTTATAGCTTTTAAAAATCTTTTTATCCTTCCTGCAAATCATTTGTATAGTATGGTTTCCGGACATAACTGCAGTCGGCATGCCTCCTCCGGGGTTGACCCACTGCCCTGCCATGTAGAATTTGTCCAAACCGGGTAGTGTCTTTCGCATGGAAGACATCATCGAAAAATCGCTGTCGAACATCCATCCTTCATAGGAGCCTCTCCAGTTCCCTGTATACCTCTCCCAAGTAATAGGTGTGGCAACGTCAGTTATTTCCACCTGCCCGGTAATTCCAGGAAAGCGTTCTTCCAGCCCGTTGATTACTCCCTGTACAATAGCTGCTTTTTCTGCATGGTATAATTTAAGATCCTGCCTGAGCTTATGCCAGTAATCATAATCAGTTGTGAACTGGACAACCAGCGTGGTTTTTCCTTGTGGCGCCATAGAGGGATCAAAACAGTAGGAGCGAACATCTATAGTGTCCATCTCTTCTCCCGCCACCATAATCGGTGTTGAAAGGGGGTAATTTAATCCCCCGACTGATGCTGGTAAATCTTCGAGCTTACACGCTATTCTCAGACCTACGTAAACCAGGGGTTGAAAAAGTTTTGGATTATTATATTTGCTTTTAATATTTTCATCAAGATAAGCGCCACCAAGCATATCGAATATGGTAGTGCGGCCGTCGGCTGCGGAAATAACCCAGTCAGCCCGATGTTCAGTTCCATCAGCCAGGCGGATGCCAACAGCCCGGTCATTTTCGACAAGGATTTTATCTGCCCGGGAGTTGTAATTGATTTCGCCTCCCAAAGCCAGGTAACGTTCTTCGACAGAACTTACCAGCGATAAAGCCCCACCGACAATATAGCCGGCAGATTTGCTGTGTTGAAAGGCAAGCACGAAGAGGAGCATCATCATTGTTTTTGCAGCGCCTGACCAGGGCTGTTGTGGCATCATTAACCAGCTTGTCCGCCTCCAAACAGAAAAAGTAAACTCTAATAGTAGTATACCCGGATAAGTCGCAATAGTTGCAAGATGTTTTAAGAAAATTACTTTTCCAGCAAGATCAAGTTGCAACAGAAAATCATAAGTGCGCATTTGATTTTCCCTTAACTTGCCAATATGTAGCCTGAATATATTGCAGTATTTTATGATTGACATCAAAAACATGACAGTGCTATACTTTCTGCGGAGAAAAAAGCCAAGTTGCATCAGTAACTTTTCAGTTGTTGTAGTACATGATCAAATATATCGTATAGTGCACAGGAGTATTCATTGA
>CAZBKZ010000047.1:0-18789 GCA_964492615.1 uncultured Syntrophomonadaceae bacterium
ACTGTACCATAACAGATCGGCTAATGAGGTTGGTAAAAATGGAGCGAACCCGTTAACCCAATAATCATAAAACATGTCGTGAGCGGAATTATTTAGGACTAAAAAGTAGTGCAAGCTAAAACTTGCCAGCCAGACAGTGCCCATGATTAATAAAGATATAATCTTACTGCTGTAGTTATTGCTGTACAGTTCTTTGTTGGTAACAAGATATAAAAATAAAGCCAGACCGGAACCGGCTAAGATGAAGATTGAAGTATGGGAAAGCCAGATTAATGTGAACCCGGTTAAAGACAATAAAGCAATATTTGAAACCTTGTATTCAGATTTATAAGCTTTAATCGCAAGCAACAGAATTATTGCGGTGCAGAGCAGGTCTGTTGAATACTGCTTAAACTCTGCCGAGTAATAAATGCTGTAGCGGGAAAATACAAGCAAAGCTACCGCCAACAATGCTGCCTGTTTGCTGAGCATTTCGCGGGCAAGGTAGTGAAAGACAACCAGGGCCAGGCAACCGCCAAGAAAGGGTATAAACCTGAGCGTCATTTCGCTGATACCGAACAGCTCTGCAATTGCCTTGGTTAAATATAAAAATAAGAGCGGTGCCGCCTGCCCATAGTGTAAAGGCTCATGCAATTGAGACCAGTTTAACTCTACCATATTCATAGCCAGGCTTATCTCGTCCGTCCAAAATGAGCGATTTTCAAGGTAGACAACAAGCCTGATTATTATGCCAAAGCTAATAACAGCCCAGATAAACGCAGGGTGCAGCAAAGCGCTTTTGATTGATGTGTATAGTTTATCTAATTTCATCTAAAATATGACCACCGGAATAAGCATTATTGTGAAAGCTTAAATTAACAAACACCTTTGAAAACAAAATATTTCCGCATTGTAAAATTCCAAATAAAAACTACTGCTGTCGCAATAATTTTTGACCATAAAAAGTTTATTGCATAGATTTCAATCAATAGCGACAGGGATAATATATTAATCAGCAAACCTGCTGCGCTGATTAAATAAACTAATGAAATTTCTGTAATACGCTTAAACCTGCCGTTACCGACAAAGACCCACACCTTAGAAAGGTAGTAGTTCAAGGCAGTTGCCGCAATAAATGAAATAATGGCGGCGAGCAAATAATGAAAGCTTAAAAACACAACTGCCAGGTAATAAAGTAACCAGTCTACCAGCGCAGCACACCCACCAGCGATCAGGTAGCGAAAAAAACGAATTATGGAGCTTTGGGTCGGCAACCTGAAAAATTTATCGATAAACAACTGGGTATAGTTACCCTGGTCGGTTTTTAGCATAATGGCTGTAACATTTAATCCTTTCTTACAAAAATACCGTACTTTAAAATTACATATATTGCCCTGCAGCCATCCCTCCAGCCAATTTTTTTGCCCTCTTCGTAGGTACGACCATAATATGAAATGCCCACTTCATAGATTCTGCATTTCATTCTCGCAATTTTTGCTGTTACTTCAGGCTCAAAACCAAACCTGTTTTCTTTTATAGTAATTGATTGGATGATCTCGCGCCTGAACATCTTGTAACAGGTTTCCATATCAGTCAGGTTCAAATTTGTAAACATATTGGATAGTAAGGTTAAAAACCTGTTACCGGCATAGTGCCAGAAATACAAGACCCTGTGCGGGCCTGTGCCGGCAAATCTTGACCCGTAAACTACATCGGCCTTACCGGCTTCGATGGGAGCTATTAAAAGCGGGTAGTCAGCAGGATCATATTCCAGGTCAGCATCCTGAACAATTACACAATCGCCGGTTGCTGCTTTAAAACCCGTTCTTAAAGCAGCGCCTTTACCATAGTTTCGATCATGATAGATCAGATGGTCAACCTCTTGGCTGATTTCTTTTTTCAGTATTTCTCGGGTGCCATCAGTTGAATAGTCATCGACAACGATAATTTCAAGGTTGCTGACTGTTGATGCTTTTATGCGGTCAATTATTGTTCTTATTGTATCAACTTCGTTATAAACCGGAACGACTACCGATAACTTCAATTCGTATCCCTTTCTGATCAACCAGTGATTTTAAAGTTTTCTTTTCTTATAACTATTTGTCGGCTCCTGCAGCGACTTAGAAAAATAGTCGATTGTTTTCAGCAAGCCCTCTTTTAGCTGGACTGAAGGCTGCCACTTTATTAAGTCATTGGCCAGGGTGATGTCAGGGCATCTTCTAACCGGATCATTTTCAGGCAGTTGTTCAAATATAACTGTAGATGATGAGCTGGTGAGCTCTATGATCAGCCTGGCGATTTGCATGATTGTTAACTCCACTGGATTGCCAAGGTTTACCGGGCCGGTAAAATCACGCGGCAATTGCATTAATTCAATCAACCCGCTTACTGTATCATCAACAAAACAAAAAGAACGGGTTTGACTGCCATCCCCGTAAATTGTAATTGGATCATTACCCAGCGCCTGAACGATAAAGTTTGAAATAACCCTGCCGTCGTCGGGGTGCATCCTGGGCCCGTATGTGTTAAATATACGGGCTATTTTTACTGGAACATTGTTTTGATGATAGTAACTCATAAAGAGTGTTTCAGAACATCGCTTGCCTTCATCATAGCAGGCACGGGGTCCGATTGGATTAACATTGTCCCAGTAGCTTTCAACCTGTGGATGGATTTCCGGATCTCCATAAACTTCGCTTGTTGAGGCCTGTAATATTTTTGCCTTGGTTCGCTTGGCTAACCCGAGCATGTTAATTGAGCCATGCACGCTGGTTTTTATTGTTTGCACCGGGTTAAACTGGTAATGAACCGGTGAGGCCGGGCAAGCCAGATTATAAATTTCATCGACCTCCAGGTAAAGGGGAAAGGTAATATCATGCCGGATTAGTTCAAATCTTGGTTCACCTAAAAGGTGCGAAATGTTTCGCTTTTGGCCGGTAAAAAAGTTGTCACAGCATAATACTTCTTCGCCTTTCTCAAGTAATCGTTCGCAAAGGTGTGAACCTATAAAACCTGCGCCACCTGTTACCAGAATTCGTTTCATTAACAATTCTCCTTCAACTGCTGCTGCCTGAAATGTTGGTGCCTGTGCCCACCTTGGCCATCTTCTAAAACTTTTCGTTGCTCTGCATCAACTCATCATAGGTGCCTTCGGCCACGATTCTGCCTTTCTCAAGCAGGTAAATTTTTACTGCAACTTTTCACCGTAGTCAGTCTGTGGGCAATTACTATCAGTGTTTTAAGTTCTGCTGCGTTATTCATAGCCTGCAGTACTGCATCCTTCGTAGCTTCATCAAATACCATAAAAAAAATATCAAGGTCTTTTATTCTGTCGATATATTTGCAGGTGCTGTATCGCAGATGCATGGATACAGCCTAGCTCAGCTTCAATTAATGGTAATCTAATTATTCTTGCCATGGCAAACCTATGACTACCTGCTCCACTGAAATATAGAATACCTTCCGGACCAATATGTATAATAGGCTCACCTCCGAGCCTATGCAAGTCATCATCTATATCTTTTGCGTCTCTTAACTTTCTTTCTTTTTTCACCATAGAATAAATCTTATCTAAATTATCGTAACGTTTTATTATATCTTCAATATTTTTACAACCATCAACTTCGCCTTTCTTCTTTATCAAAGATATCATATACTCAAATGCCCCGGCTTGCTCCCAGGTTTGTCCTTCAACCCAATGCTTGATGCAATAATTGATCTTAACAAAATCGTCAACAGGATAAGCAAAACAATCGGGCCAGGCTGAAACAATAACTCTTCCTGAAGTATCTCTTACACTAGTACAATTAAACATTTTATTTATTACTGATGGCTCTAAGTATAAATTACAATCAGCAGGATTGATCCAGATATGCTCTCTATGCACTGGAGCATTTAATCCATACTTTACTTTATTTTCAAAGCGCCGATAAATCCTTAATAAACGCACTAATCTATTATTAATTTTTATATACTCAATTTTCTTAGTCATTTTTTTGGTTGATAGATTTATCTACATTTTTTGCCATACTTTTAAACTGCTCATTGGAACTAAGCAGTTCTTCATATCTACCTTCTGCAGTAATTCTGCCCTTCTCAAGCATGTAAATCTTGTCACAGTTCTTTACTGTGGTCAGTCTGTGGGCAATTACTATCAGTGTTTTAAGTTCTGCAGCATTATTCATAGCCTGCAGTACTGCATCTTCTGTAGCTCCATCGAGAGCGCTGGTAGCTTCATCGAATACCAGTACATCCGGGTCGTGGTATAAAGCCCGGGCTATACCGATACGCTGGCGTTGGCCGCCGGAAAGGCGAATACCTCTTTCTCCAACCAGAGTATTATATCCTTCCGGCATTTCATTGGTAATAAAATCATGTATATTGGCTATGCGGGCAACCTTTTCCAAGGAGTTTTGGTCTATATCGCTGTCGGCAACTCCGAATGCTATATTACGGGCTACAGTATCATCGCTTAAATAAATATGCTGGGGTACATAACCGATATTTTTCTGCCACTTGATGATATTGTCTTTATTAATTACCACTCCGTCAACAAGAAGTTTACCTTCGCCGGGGGTGAGCAGGCCGAGGATTATATCAACCAGGGTTGTTTTTCCGGCCCCGGTGGGGCCGACAAAAGCTACAGCGCTGTTCACCGGAATGATTAGGTTAAGGTTTGATATGACAGGTGTTTTTGTATTGGGGTAGTTGAAAGAAACTCCATTCAGGGAGATTTCTTTTTTCAGGTAAATCGCATCGTCTTTATTTAGTTTTGCATATGTTCCTGTGGGAAGATCTTTTTCCTTGCGTTTAAAATCTGTATAGATTCGATCCAAAACTGCCCGGTTAAACTGCATCTGCGCGAAGGAAGTAAAAAGATCCTGCAAGGCAGGCATCAGGCGGTATCCGGCAAAAGCGAATAAACTGACCAGGGGTATAACCTGGCCGGCATTCTCCCTGGTTAAAAGCAGGGCCAGGACAAAAACTATAATGCCTCCAAAAGCGATAGCTTCAAGGGCAAAACGGGGAATCTGTCCGATAACTGCATTCCAGGACATCAGGCGGGCTAACCGGTAGGAATAGGTCGAATAGCGATCGAGAAAATAGGGTTCACGGTTCATTACCTTGATCTCTTTAATACCCCCGAAGGCTTCACTGACTGCTTTGAAACGCATTTGGTTGGCTTCTATACGCAGTTTACCCCGAGTTTTCAGGTTGCGATTAACCCTGAGAATAATCAGGATGTATGCTCCACCAAGGAACAGGATGGCAATTACAGTAACTGCAACATCTACCCAGAAAAGCATTGTCAGCATAATTAGTGTAACCATGCCCCGGGTAATAACGTTAAGTAAGGGAATAAGAAAACTGTTTGTCAGGTTGTTAACTTCAGTTAAAACATTCTTGCTCAAATCAGCGCTGTTCTGGTTGAGGAAAAATGCATAGGGCATAGCCAGGTATTTTTCAAGCAGGCGTCTGGAAAGTCGGTGGTTATTCATCCAGACAAAGCGCAGTTTCAGCCAGGTGGCAAAGGCTGAAATGGCATTTGAGAAAAATATGATTACGAACATAGCCACTCCGATAAAAATGATGAAGCGGTTGACGCTGGTAAAATTAAATGTTTCATATGCCATATTGAGCCAGCGGTTTTCGAAAACCATATTTTGGTCCATCACCAGGCTGATAAAGGGCAGCACAGAGGCGACCCCGATAGCCTGGGAAAAGGCCATAGCGATAATAGCGATCAGCAGTAGGCCAACCTGTATTTTTTCGCGGCGGGTAAGGATTCCTCTCAGTTTTTTTATTGTATCGCGCAAAATTTGTGGCCTCGATTCAGGTTTTTGTATTAAGAAGCGTATTACTGTGCCACTAAAGTGCCAGTGGGACGGGGTACTTGACACGGAAAACACGTGTCAGAGCACCCCGTCCCACAGGCACTTTAGTAAACTATTCGGATTTAAAAAGCTCAACCAATTTACTTATAATAACTTCAAGTTCTTCTTTAGTGGAACAAGTATAATATCCCTACGTTTATAAGCTGTCATAGATGCTGTCCTCTTCATTAACCCAATCTTGAAAAACCGGTTCAATTGTTTTTAGTATTCCTATAAGTTCTTGGTTGTCTTTAAGTTTAATAAACTGCAGATATTCATAGATATCTTCCAATCTTTTATCTGACAAGCTGTCAATTATTTGATGAGCTTTTTCCCTTAGATTAGACATGTTACTCGCTTCCTTTTAATTAAGGGCACCGCAAGCTGTGCCGCTACAATTTTTGCCTTAATAAAGTATTGCGCGCATCTACTTAACAATGTTTGCAACTTATCTATACTTCAATGCAAAGCGCCCTCGTGGTTAATCCACGGGGCGCTTTGCAAATGCCAATAGCTCATTTCCAATCTAATTTTGCGCATTTTGAACACTTATCCAGGACAAACATCTCTCTACCTACAATTGCTCTTTTCCTCAAATTGACATGAATCAATTGGAACCACAGACAAGGTCAATCCAAAAGGCTTAAGCACTTTTAATACTGTGGTGAGCTGCGGATCCATTCTATTATTTTCAAGCCTTGCGATAAAACTTTGCTTTACTCCGCTTATAGCTTCAAGCTCTGCTTGGGTTATCCCTTTCTCTTTACGTGCTTTTAATATTTCTCCAACTATCTTAACTTTAAGTGCAATCTCATCCCTATCTTCAGGAGTTAAGGAGTCTAAATTGTTATATACATCTTCCCATTTTCTGGTTTTTGTACTCATTTTACTGACTCCTCCCCAAAAAATCTTTTAAATTGTGCTTGGCCTTTTCTATTTCACTTTTTGGTGTTTTTTTAGTTTTTTTCACAAAATGATGAAGCAATATAAATGTATTCCCTTTCCAATGAGCAAACAGTATCCGATCATTGGTTGGCCTGAGCTCCCATATTTTATCTTCTATATGTTTAGTAACCGGCAACCCGATTCTTGTACCATAATGCTTTAGCAACTCTATATATTCAGATATTTTTTTCAACCGAATTCGTTCATTTTTGCTGGTCTGAGCTTTTTCGTTAAGTCTCTCAAAATAATCTGAGATTGGTGAGTTTCCTTTTGCGTCTTCATATATTTCGATTTCGAACATCTAGTTACTATATCCTTTTCATTTTAATAATATAACTAATTAGTTCTATTTGTCAAGAGGAGCGAATTAACTCTTATCCTCAACTACCCCAGGGGGTGAGTTTCCTTTTGCGTTGCAGACATCGCTGATGCCGACGTGGGCGTAGATTTCAGTGCTGCCGATATCTTCATGGGGACTTGTTTTTGGGCACAGGGCATCCAATTCTTGCCGGAAAGCGGTTAGCACATCAGCAAGTGGGACGGATGAAGGTGACAGGGGGACAGTTCCATCGTCCTGGTGGGGACACACCTCCTACAGAGGAATGTCCCCGGTAAGTGCAATTCGGTGACACTCGAACCGCCCCTACGGTCACCTTCATCCCGCAGGCACTTTATGCTCCTCCGGAAATTTTTATATACTAAAGCACATCAAGAAATTCATCGACTGTTAAACCAGATCGGTTTATTAAACCTCTAAGTGTCCCACGTGCAACTTCCTTGTGCTTTGGTATTGACAAGGTAGCAATATGCCCTTCTCTGGTCATAATTATATGACTGCCTTTTTGGCGAACTACTTCCCATCCCAAATTCTCAAAGGCTTTAACTACTTGTGATGGTTTTAATAACGGGATAGCTGGCATTACAGAGCTACCTCTACTTGTTTAACAGCCACAGTAAGAGGTATCCCTTTTTCTGCACGTACCTCAAGACACTCCTTGATTGCTTCCTGTATATTCTTTTCTGCTTCATGCTCAGTGGCACCCTGGCTGAAACAGCCTGGTATTGAGGGGCACTCAGCAATATACACGCCATCTTCGTCTTGAAAAATGGTAATTAAAAATTTCATATGTAATCCTCTCCTTGAACTTAGGTGTTAATCAAAGGGCATAAGGATGCCAGGGCTTGCCGGAAAGCGGTTAGCACATCAGCAAGTGGGGCGGACACATCTATCATTGTTGAAGGTGACAGGGGGACAGTTCCATCGTCTTCCCTCGGGCTTCGCCCTTCGGACCTTCGCTACGCTACGGTGACGCTCGAACCGTCCCCGCAGTCACCTTAGTAAACTATTCGGATTTAAAAAGCTCAACCAACTTACTTATAATAATTTCAAATTCTTCTTTAATGGTACAAGTATAATATCCCTACGTTTATAAACTGTCATAGATGCTGTCCTCTTCATTAACCCAATCTTGAAAAACCGGTTCAATTGTTTTTAGTATTCCTATAAGCTCTTGGTTGTCTTTTATTTTTTCTAGTAGCATTCTAATTTCATCGCTGGTCATTTTCTCAAGAAGCTTTTTTACCAATTCTCTCTGTTCATCTTTCGAAAGAGATTCAATACTTTCAGTTAATGTCTCAATTTTTGACATATTAATCATTCCTCCATGCTTAGTTATACCAGGTTCATTATGTTTACTGCGCCGCTGTTAGCGGGCAGGGTTTCTTCGTCTTCGTGGCGCCAGGTTAAAATTAGCTGTTCGGGTGTTGGTTTGTAGTTATCTTCTTCCGGGCGCTTGATGAGCGGCTTGATATTTAAACCGCGTAAAGTGTTTTTTAATATTGCTTCTATTTCGTCGGCAGGGCCGTAGAGCACTACTTCTTGATTGCCGTTGGTTGATTGTTCAGCGGTGATCAGGTTTTCCACAGCATTGGTGATATTTAAGATTTGACGGTATGAGCTGCGGACAAACTGGTAGGTTAGCCTGGTTTTTTCTTTCATTCCCTGGGGGGTGAGGATATAGCGCATGGTGCGGGCATTGAGTTTTTCCACCTTGACCAGGCCTTTGCGGATCATTTTTTTTAAGAGCAGATTGACCGCGCCCAGGGAAAGACCGGTATTCGAGGAGATACGGCGTTGAGTGGTTATCTCGTTCTCCTGCAGGTGGGTTAGAATCTGGTATTCACTTTCCACAAAGAAACCTCGATTCTTTTTTTAGTGCCAGGGGACACTATCGGGCGCAGCGCGCTTCGCCCCTACAAAACCATATAAAACCAGTTAAATGCAACAACTATTTAATTCATTAGTGCCAGAGGAACGGGGTACCTTACACGGAAAACACGTGTCAGGGCACCCTGTCCCCACAGGCACTATCGGGTGCGGTATGTTGCGCCCCTACATATTAAAATAAAAAGCAATTGAACAGTTCAAAAATATAGCAAATAAAGCATTGTTCATCTTGTGAACTATAATAACCCGAGAGGGGAAGGTTGTCAAGAAATAATTGCTTTATTGTCAGTGGCAGCGATTTTTAGTTTCATCTTGCCGGGATGCTTGGCCGCAGTGCCTATTTAGCACCTAAAAAGCTGCCGGTAGTTTTCCAGCGGTGAGGGGGATGGGGCTGAGGACAGGATACTTGACACGCAATCCACATGTCAGAGCGCCCCGTCCCCCGTTGACACTTCTTGGATTTAGTTTTTGAGACATCCGATTGGAGCGATATAGACCCCGTCTTCTCTTTGATAGCCGTATCCTGTAGCTGTTAGAATCATGAGGAAAGAAGGCGGTTTCATGCGGTCGGTGTCGATCTTGTTTTTCAATGCGATCAAGTTGTTGGCAGCATCTTCAATTTCACTGCCACCGAGCTTTGCCTCTATTAGCGCATAGGAACCGTCGCGCAAGTGGACAACTGCATCGCATTCAAGGCCTGCTTTGTCACGGTAATGGTATACCGTTCCGTCCAGGGCTTCTGCAAACACTCTTAAATCTCGAATACACATTGATTCAAAAAGCAAACCGGTGGTGTTTAAATCGTTCAGCAGATCATCAGGCCCTATACCGAGTGCTGCTACTGCAATTGAGGGATCGACAAAGTGCCGCTTACCTGATGTCCTGATAGCAGTTCGCGATCTTAAGTTAGGGCTCCATGCCGGCAAATCTTCAACGACAAATATTCTTATTAAGGCGTTAATATACGAATAGATAGTGTTCTCATCGAGTGAATCAAGATCGTTAGAGACCATATCAGACTTTATATTGGTGACTTTGGCATCTGAAGCAGTAAATCTTGATAGTGAGCGCATTAATAGTTTTACCCGCTGCGGATTCTTTTTTACTCCATCCGCACTTGAGATATCTGATTCGACAACAGCATCATAGTAATCATAGGCTTGCCGGAGAGCTATCCTTTCACTTTGATCAAGCGCTTTGGGCCACCCCCCCCTGCAGATCAAGTATGCAATGCGGCGGATATCTAATGCACTTTTAACAGCGATTTCTTGTTGCTTACTAAATAGTTCACCTAGAGAAATTGATCCGTTTGAATCGCCAGATTCGTAGAGAGTCATTGGCCTCATGGTCATTCTTGATATTCTGCCCGTGCCTGAATGTGATGTTGTCATGTCAGCAACTGGAACTGAAGAACCGGTTAGGATAAATTGGTTAAACTGGTCTCTTTTATCTACCTCAAACCGAACAGCATCCCATAACTGAGGTGCAAGCTGCCATTCATCAATCAATCGCGGCGTATCGCCTTCCAACAACAAGGCAGGATCAATCTCGGCCATTTTTAAATTGTGAGCTTTTTTTGCTGGATCCTGCATATATAGAATACTTTCGGCAATTTGGCTGGCTGTCGTAGTTTTCCCGCACCACTTTGAACCCTCTATTAGCACCGCACCTTTAGCTTCCAGCTTATCCTGCAATAATTTGTCGGCAATCCTATTTCGATACCATTTCATTTACTCCACCTCGCCTTGATTATATAAGATATTTCTAACCGCAGCAACACTTTTCAGTGATTTGGCTAATTATTTTTCAGTTGTTTGGCATAATTTATTTATGGTGTTTGGCGCGCTTGGCTTCAGTGGTTCCACCGGCTTGATGGTGGACTGTAATTGCAGTATTATCTTACCGGAGTGCTTGCCCGCAGCGTTTATTTAGCACCTGAAGAGTTGCCGGTAATATACTAGCGGAGGGGGATGGAGCGTTACTAAGATAATAGCATCTCATAGATTTTTTCATTTTCAGCGGCTATTTTTTCAAATTGTTTGTGCTGCAGTTCTATTTCTTCAGCTATCTGCATTTTGATAATATATCTATTTATCAAGCAGGCTTTCAATTTCTTTAAACCATTTATTTATTTGCTTTGATTCTTCTTCTGTTGCAGAACCCTTGCCAACTTTTGTCATGTATGCTTTATCTAACTGATTGTAATAAAGAGCTAATATTTGCATTCCTCACTTCTTGGAATAACCTTCACGCCAGTATAAATATGCTCGCAACCTATCCATAATAATGTCTTCCGGGGATATAACATAAACGTATAGATTCCCTTGCTCATCCAAATTGATTACTTTCACCTTTTTGTATGAGCCAGCCAGTTCATCATCAGGAAATTTTATCGCTATTTCATGTGCCTCATTCACCATGTGCCTCTCGTCAGCAGTGAAGCCTAAATCTCTAAGCATTTTCACAACTCTATTTCTTTCATCTGAAATAATGTCAATATCACGAGTAGAATAAGCCTCATCAGTATATTTCGACAGAAAAACCGCCTACTATTATTGGCCTTAACTGCTGTATGTTTAAGTTGCTAAGCACCTTCCAGATTTCGCTCAGCATGGTTTCTGCCTGCAGCTTCTGGCTTTCGGTTAAGAGGTGGCTGTATTGGTTGAACAGCTGTAAGCTCTGACGATAAGCTTCCTGGGCTGCCGGCAACAGAGCCAGGTCAGAGTTTAAACGCAGGTGCAGGGCCAGAATGGCTGCGCGGGCTAAAGCCAGATCGAGCAAATGTAGCGGGTGAACGGCAAGCGGATTAGTTTCTTTAAGAAAAATATAGTTACTAAAAGCTTTGTTGTAAGCAGCTTCGGCCTGAAAAAGATCGCTGGAACTGCCGCTGGTAACCAGGTAAGAGTTAAACAGGGGCTTTCCGCTGGTGCGGGCAGAACCGGTCATTACCAGGAAACCGGGGATACCAAAAGCCGTCTGCCTGTTTAGTAGCTGTAAATGGAACAGGTTATTGGGATTATTGTAGTTGCTATTCTCATTAAAATTTCCGGGACCGGGGGCAGGCTGCGGGTTATTACCCTGCCCCTCCTCCCCTTCTTCTAACGGGGGTTCGGCAGGCGGCAGGTGCTGCCACCAGAGGGTAGGGAAGCTGATGCCTGGTTCAATATACCAGTAATAGGCAGAGGGGTCTGATAAGTCAAATTCAGCCAGATCGGCTATGCTCCAGCCGGCATTGCTATATGTAGAAAGAGTTTTTAAAGCTGTCACCGATAAAGGGTTACCCAGGTTGTTTTCCGGTTGGTTATTGTCATAAAAACCGTCGTTGTTTTGGTTATTCGTGGCTCCGACCAGGCCTCCGGAAGCGCTTTCTGCCGTAACGGTGCCGAGAGCATAGCTGGAAGCAATTGTGCCTGCATTTAAGCCGGCCAGACCGCCGACCATACTGGTACCGCTAATATTACCGGTGGCGTAACAGTTTGAAACCTCCCCGTCCGAGAAATTACAGCCGACAAGTCCGCCCAGTTCAGAAATACCATCAACCGCGCCTGTAGCATAGCTGAAGTTTATAGCAGAGCTGTTGTTCTCTCCGACCAGGCCGCCGGCCCTGCTGCCCGTTACGGCAAAAACTGCTGCGGTTGAAAAACAGTTATTCACTATACTGTCATTGCGGTTATAACCGATCAGCCCTCCGGCCTGGGCATCACCGGTTAATGTAGCGTTTACTGACCCGGAGGAGTTTGAGCCTTTAACCAAGCTGCGAAAGTTGGAACCGATCAGGCCGCCAACCTGGCTGTTTCCGTTGAAGGTGCCCGCTGCGGAAGAATTAACTACCTGCCCTTCATAGTTTTGGCCACAAAGACCCCCGACCAGGGTTGTGCCTTGTACTGTTACATTGGTGTGGCTGTTAGTGATTAAGCCGCCGTAGTTTCTGCCGGCAATGCCTCCGGCATATGAGCTGTTGGCCGTGATAGCACCTGAAGCGCTTACATTGCGAATTACACCGCCCTGCAGCCAGGCGACCAGGCCGCCGACAAACTGTTTACCTTCAATTGAGAAGCTTTCCAGGGTAAGGTCGCAGATTATTGAGGTTGGGTCGGCCTGTCCGAACAGCCCCCTATAGTTTTCGTCAGGATTATTGATAGTCAGGTTGCTGATAGTGTGATTGCCGCCGTTGTAGGCCCCGGCAAAGGGAGCGGCGGAGCTGCCGATCGGCTGCCAGTCCTGCCCCGCGGCAGAAGCGCTTAGATCAATATTCTGCTGCTGAACGTAGTGCCAGTTAAGGTTCTGACGAACAGAGTCAAGTTCTTCTGCGCTACTGACCGGCACATTGATTCGCGGTTCACTGTAACCGGCTGCCTTTTCATTGGGAAAGGAGCCAATCCCCGTGCCGCTACCGTTTTCGACGGCTCGGTCTTGCCAGGCTTCAGCCTGAAAAGTGTGTGTTTCATCTGCTGAGGCAGTTACCGATATATCGACTGAAACAGATTGGTTGCGGCCGAGGATGGCGCTTTCAAGAATGGCCCAGAGCGAAAGCACTGCGCTGAAGCTGCTGTTTGGCTGGGGGTCCTCCCAGCTATAGGCCCAGCCCGGGGTGGGTTCCAGTTCTTCGTTGCGGTTAACGCTTAAAGTATCGGGTATATAGAGCCGGGCGGATGCAGTGTTGGTATCGCTGCCCACCTCGGTAAAGGTTACGGTCAGGGTGGTTTCTTCACCGGCTTTCACTTCCTTGCCGTCCTCCGGAATTACCGTGGCTACATATGAGTTGCCTGGTTCGAGGGGCGGGGCTTCATCCGGATTGGGGGCGGAAACCGGTTCCGGGGTGGATGCTGTTTCGGTTCCGGCAGGCGGGGTATCCGGTTCGGAAAGCGGAGATTGTTCTCCGAGTGGGCAGGGGTCGGAATCCTGCTCCGGTGGTACTGCGGGTTCATTAGGGTTTGAGCCAGGGGGAAGCTGGCCGCAAGCGTCTGTTGCTTCTTGTGAAGCCTGGTCCTGCAGAAGTGAAGGTTCCGCCTCGCTTTCTTCACCGGGGCTGCTTTCAGTATGTTCTCCGGGGAGCAATTCTTCTGCGACAACAACAGACAGGGGTAACAGGTTAAGGATAAAGAGGGTAACAAGCAAAATGGCAAGCATACGGCGCGGCGCATTATTGTTCACGGCATATATCATCCTTTCAGTGTATGGTGCTTCAATTAGAGTGTGTTCAGTGCTGCTCAGATATATCCAGATGTTATTCAGTTTTTAATATACCCATAATATTACAATCACCACCTGGCTGCAACTTTTTTGGGTGGAATGGTGATTTTTTATTTAATTGAAGATTACCAGTTGGCCTAACTCGATGTTCGAGTTGCGCTAACCCTTAATCTTTTTGTTCGAGTTGGCGCAAGTCGGTGTTAGAGTTAGCCTGTTCCCACCACTTTTTAACTGCAACCCGGCTTTTGCCAGTAATGGTTATGGCGGGCTAAAATGGCACATGCCTGGCAGAGAGGGCGGCAGTAAAGCCGGGATTATGAGTGGATTTTAAAGCAGGGGCCGCCCCGTTTGAGGAAAGGAGGTGTAAGAATGGCTGTTAACGTTATACCGGTAAGTGCCCGTTTGCAGTTGAGGTTAAACACCGGGCTTGATGAAAACCTGAACCCGGTTTACCGCACCCGCTCTTTCTCCAATGTTAAGCCGGCAGCCGACAACGAAGATTTGTTCGAGCTGGCCCAGGAGATTGGCGACCTGCAGGTGCACAACCTGGAAGCTGTGCGCCGGCTGGATGAAGTAGAACTGGAAGAAGAGTAAAAAGACTGTTTCAACCTGCCCCTCTCCCTGCGGGGAGGGGGCTTAACTTCAAGATTTTTCCGGGTTGTTGGGGAAGTTGAGAGTTAGGCGGGCGGGGGTGAAAAAGGCCAGCATGAAAGGAGGTGAAATTAATGAGTGAAACTCTGCAGATGATTTTCAGCAACGCCGAGGGGCGCAACAGCACCCTTTCGGTAACCGATCCGAACCCTGAAATTACAGCAGTTGAAGTGGAAGCAGTGATGGATTCGGTCATAGACAAGAATGTGTTCCAGACAACCGGCGGCGATATTACCGGCAAGGTAAGAGCCCAGGTGGTATCAAGAACAGTAGATGTTTTAAGTGAATTCTAAATAAATAAGACAAGGGACGGTTCTCTGTCTCATTTCCCAGGGTTAAGCCCGGGGGATCAGAAACCAAGCGCAGGGCTGGAAAATAAAAACCGGTTAATTGGTCGGGGGGGGAATGGGTAGTTGTTCCCTGGGAGCCGAAAGCAGTTACAGTAGAACCGGGGGTTCCGGTAGCGCCTGGTGAAAGAGTGAGATAGAGCCGTCCCTGTTTTTTCGAGAAGAGAGGTGTTGAAAGGTATGGAGGAATTGGTTGTACTTATTGGTAATTTCGGTTTTCCAGTGGCGGTGAGCATTTACCTGTTAATCCGTTTGGAGGGGAAGCTGGAAACGTTAACCGATAGCATCCATTCCCTGTCGGAAGCAATCGTAAAACATTAACCGGATGAAGATAGCGGGCGCAGCGTGGAGAATAATCTGCGAGCAGTTAATAATTTAACAAATAACGAGGTGAGAACAATGAGTAAACCAGTTGTTTTACTGGATCCCGGTCATGGCGGTTATGATCCGGGAGCATCGTATAACGGTTTGAAAGAAAAAGACTTGAACCTGGCACTGGCTCTGAAAGTGGCTGACAGGCTTGATGGAGTTAAAGTGCTGATGACTCGTGAGCGGGATACCTACGTATCCCTGGCTGACCGGGTGGCTATGAGCAGGAGGGCTGAGCCAGACCTTTTCTTATCACTGCATGCCAATGCCGGTGGTGGAAGGGGCTTTGAATCGTTTATCTACAGCGGCCTGGGGGCCAAGGATCCTGCCGTGGGAATACAGAAAGCGGTTCACAAAGAAATTATGGCGTCGCTTGCGCGCTGGGAAATTGTCGACAGGGGTTTAAAACGGGCTTCTTTTTACGTGTTGAAGTACAACCCCGTACCGGCGGTGCTGATTGAATCTCTCTTTATTGATAATGTGCGCGAAGCGGGCATCTGGAGGGAACCTATTTTCGGCGAAACTCTGGCTGCAGGTGTAGCCCGGGGAGTAAAGGAAGCCCTGGTGAAGCAGGGGTATACGGATCCGGCTGCCTCCTTCCTTCCTTCTTCCGGGGGAATAACAGTAGAAGGGCGGGGTGCTGTAACCGAGGGTTCTGCCGGTGTTGCCGGCGAAGGCAACTGCACAGGGGGTGGAACGCCGGCTGACCCTCAAATTCTATACACAGTGCAGGTAGGGGCATTTGCCTATATCGAAAATGCCCGGCAAAGGTTATCTGAAGCGAGGGCAGCCGGTTTTAACGACGCCTACATCTACCAGAAACAAGTTTAGTAATCAGGGGCCCTGTAAACGGGGCCCCTTTTTTAATAGTCGGGTTGGATTAGGGCTGCTGCTTTGTTTCATCGTTGACCGGGACTGGCCAGTATTCCTGCCTGACTGATTCGCAGGCCAGGTTTTGGTTGGGCCGATCAACGAGTAGTTCATAAAGTATGCGGCTGGCGGTTGCCACTTTATCCAGGGCATCGGCTGAGGCCTGTTCAATAACCGGGCCGTTCCCTCCTCTACTTTCGCGACTCTGCAGGCTGAAATAGTGAGCGAGTGCAAGGCGTCCGTTCAGTAGGCGTTTTTCAGTGTTCTGCTTTGAGTAATAGCTGTGCAGAATGGCTCCTCCCTGCAGGTAGAGAAGGCATCTGATACCCGGGGGTGTGTTCGTTTTCCGTTTAGGGTTTGCAGGTCGGAACGGCTCAACATTTTTTACGGCGCGGGAATTAATATAGCCTGTAGCCCCGTCCTGTTCAAACCTGGGCCTGCGCATTTTCAGGGGCACTAATACCAGGTCTGCCGATAGGGGCAGCGGCACATTAAGCCTGCAGCCAAGAAGATATCCATATTTTTTTCGCAGGGCGGGTAGAGCATAACCGTAAAAGGATACAGCCTGTTTGAGAACCGTTATCGGCCTGCGCTTATCTTGTAATACAGACCCCCGCCTGGTATAGATTCGGGTACAGTTTCCTCCATTTTCTCCGTAGTAAGGTTCAATTGCGGCAATATCAGGTATAATTCGGGCGAGGTCTATCGCACTCTACCTCCAGTTCGTTTTCTCATATTATACCCGAACGCATGTTCGCTGTAAACCATAAGCCGAGAACAAAACAGCGGATAAGACAGGGGACGGTTCTCTGTCTCATTCGCCGGAGATGCAAATTTTCACCCCTGACCGGTTATTATTGAACCGCCTTCTTTCTCCTTTCGGTGATACGAAAAAACCCGCACTGAAAGGTGGCAGATAAGTGCCTTTCCGATCAGCATGGGCTGGTCTGGTTGATCTGGCTGAGCTATTTAATTTATTGTGGCAGTGTTTTGTGGTTGTTAATTAAAATAAGACAGAGAACTGTCCCCTGTCTTATTTTATTTGTATTTGATGGTGAATTCTTCGCCTTTAACCATGGGGCCGACGGCGTTGTAGGGGGTTAAATCGAGAGTGCGTTCGTAAAGATTGCGGCGGGAGAGCATTTTTTGTCTCTTTTTTTTACGTTCCCGTTTCGGCCTGCGATCCGGGTGACCCATTTTGTTCACCTGCTTTTTAAAATATTTAGTTGAACCGATTATAGCACGAGGTATCGGTGAAAGAAACATTACAACTCTTTTTCAAATAGTCTTTTTACTGCTCGCTGATAAACAAGGTCTTTATCACGCGGTCCAAGAGTTGCTTGGTTATACTGTTTTCATTCGATTTGCTGCTGCAAGTGCTTAGTGCGAGCGTTTAAAGAAGGTAAATTTTTTACTTTTTTGTGGAAGTGGTTTGCCTGCCGGTTCTAAATTGAGCGGCTGGTCATTGATTACAGCAAGGGGTCTTTCTCGCAGAAAGGAATCGACTTTGTCGGAACCGAGCAGATCGGCGAGCCGGGCTGTCGCCTTTTCGACTTCCTGGAGACGACCGTCAAAGTTGTGGGCATCGGTAGCAAAAAGATGAGCCACTTTTGCTTCAATTATGTGGCGTGCTGTTTTTTCGGGACGGGGCCCGAGGCGGCCGGTTAATGCACCCCAGGTAAGCTGGTAAATTGCCCCTGACTGGTGCAGGCGATGAATTAAACGGGTATCGACCTGCAGAGCGGCAGTCCTTTCCGGATGAGGAATTACGGCACAGTAACCTTTGGCTGTTAAGTCGTGAATCAACTTTTCTGTATAAATTGGCAATGGTTGATTAAAAGGCAGCTCTAATAGCAGGTAACGGCTGCCGGCCAGGGTTAGACCCTGATCAGCCTGGAGGCGTTCGAGAATGCGCGGCTCGATATGGTGTTCTGCACCGGGCAAAAGGGTGAGGTTTATCTGACGACGGTCGAGCTCCTGCTGCAGTTCACGGAGGCGCTCAAGGATAACCTGCGGGACCGGCTCGCCTTCGACTACATGAGGGGTTACTACCACGGTTGAATAGCCTGCTTCTACCATGGCCTGCGCCTGAAAAACAGACTCGCTTAAAGTGGCGGGGCCATCGTCTATATTGTGTAAAATATGGTTGTGCAAATCAATATAACCGGACAAGAGCAAACTCCTTATAGCATGGTTTATAGCTATAGCAAACAAGATCAAAGCAAATGGCGCAGATATCTGCGCCCGACTGTTTAAGTTTAACCGGATAAAATTTTCTACCCTTAAAGATTATAACACATCACCCTGCATCATATTAAGACAGGGATAAGACAGG
>CAZBKZ010000048.1:0-18462 GCA_964492615.1 uncultured Syntrophomonadaceae bacterium
GGACAGTTGAAACAGAAAATTTACGGGCTTCATTCGGAACATAATCAAGATCGCAGTCCGGGTCGGGGTTTTCATAATTTATAGTGGGGTGAATAGCCTCGTTCTTAAAAGAGAGCAGGCAGGCGATCAGTTCAACTGCTCCTGCAGCACCAAGTAAATGTCCGGTCATTGATTTGGTCGAGCTTATTGCAATTTTATGAGCATGTTTACCAAAGACTTTCTTTATGGCCATTGTTTCAATTTTATCATTATGTTCTGTTGATGTCCCGTGCGCGTTGATATAATCAATTGCATCGGGCTGCAGACCTGCATCGCTCAGGGCTCGTTCCATGCAGAGACATGCGCCCTTGCCTTCCGGGTCTGGCGCGGTAATATGATAAGCGTCACCGGACATCCCGTAACCGGTAATCTCACCATAGATATGCGCCTGACGGGCAAGAGCCCTGTCAAGATCTTCGAGGATAACGATTCCTGCTCCCTCACTGATTACAAACCCGTCACGATCCCTGTCGAAGGGCCGTGAAGCTTTTTCAGGCTCATCATTACGTTGAGATAGAGCCCTGGCTGCACTGAAACCTGAATAGGCCAGATGGCTGATAGCTGCTTCAGCTCCACCGGCAACCATAAGGTCAGCATCACCACGGCGGATTATGTTGCACGCATCACCTATAGCATGGCTGCCTGATGCACAGGCAGTAACGGTTGTTGCATTTGGCCCCCGAAGCCCCAGGGTCATAGATACATAACCAGACCCCATGTTTGCAATCAGGGCAGGTACAAGAAAAGGACTGACCCGGCGGGGGCCTTTTTCGAAAAGTACCTGCAGCTGAGTTTCAATAGTTCTTATGCCGCCAATCCCCGAGCCGATCAACACACCTGCTCTATCCGGATCATTCGCCGACCCGTCGAGCTTGGCATCCTGCCAGGCTTGCACTGCCGCTGCAACCGCAAGTTGGGTAAAACGATCAATTTTTTTTGCTTCCCTTTTTTCCAGCCATTTGTGGGGATCGAAATCCTTGATCTCTCCACCGATTTTTGTAGGGTATGCGGATACGTCTATTATATTTTCAACCAGTGAAATACCACTTTTCCCTGCAACAAGATTTTTCCACAGGGTTTCCTTGTCCAACCCCAAAGGGGTTACTGCTCCAATCCCGGTTATTACTACTCTGCGCATTGATACACCTCTGTTCAGTTACATGATCAGGCCGCCGTCAACGGCGATGACCTGTCCGGTAATGTAATTGGCCCCGGAAGCCAAAAATAGTACAGTTTCTGCCACATCTTCCACTGAACCCAGGCGGCCGAGTGGGATTTGACTCTTTACAGCATCTGTTATAGATGCAGGGAGTTTCGATGTCATATCTGTTTCAATGAAGCCTGGCGCAACAGCGTTCACCGTGATGTTGCGTGATCCTACTTCTTTAGCCAGACTGCGGGTGAAGGCAATTATACCACCTTTAGAGGCGGCATAGTTGGTTTGGCCGCTGTTGCCGTGAATCCCTGCGACAGAGGCAATGTTTATAATTCTGCCTCCTTTTTTTGCTTTTAGCATTGGACGAAGCACTGCTTTACAGCAGTTAAATGTGCCGGTAAGATTTACATCAATCACGGCCTGCCACTCATCTGATTTCATTCTGGCGAGGATGTTGTCCCGGGTTATACCGGCGTTATTGACCAGGATATCTGGAACTCCAAAATTATCAATACAGAAACTGATCATCTTTTCCGCCTCAGCGTATACTGCTATATCGGCCTGATAGATTGCAGCTTGACAACCTTCTTGCTTAATCAGTCTGCACAGCTCTTCTGCTGAAGTTTTACTGCCGCTGTAGTTAACAATAACGTTTGCCCCTGCATGGGCCAGTGCTAAGGCAGTTGCCCGCCCTATACCGCGTGAAGCGCCTGTTACTATTGCAGTTTTCTCTTTGAGATTCATTTTTTTACACTCTCCAGGTATTCATTTATCGCTCTGGCGCTGTCAAGCGCTACAGTTTTTGATTCCGGTGATATTCTTTTCATCAGCCGGGCCGGCGAAGTGCCCGGGCCTATGGCTGCAAAATGGTTGAAACCGTAATGGAGCAGTTTTATCACCGATTGTTCCCAAAGGATGGGGTTACTCACCTGCTGAACCAGGTTGTTTTTTATCTTTTCTTTATGACAGGCTGGTTCGGCATCTATATTAAAGACAACCGTCATGTCGGGTTCGCTGAAAGGAACCTGGTCGAGTTCTGCCGCCAGTTTCTTCTCAATGGGCTTCAGAAGAGTGCTGTGAAAAGGTGTGCTTACCTTCAAAGGGGTGATTCTTTTAGCGCCTGCAGAGCTGGCCAGTTTACATGCTGCTGCCAGGGCTTTATTTTCACCGGAGATAACTATTTGACCTGGGCAATTAAAGTTGGCCGGCATAACAATACCAATCTTCGAAGCTTCCATACAGATATCCTTAACCTGCCTGTGATTAAGGCCCATTACGGCGGTCATGCCGCCCATTCCGGGTGGTGTTGCCTGCTGCATGAGTTTCCCGCGTTTTGCTACAAGCGGAAGGGCATCCCGAAATGATATGACTCCGGCAGCAACAAGAGCGCTGTATTCTCCCAGGCTTAAACCTGCTGCTCCTTCAGCATTAATGCCGTTTGCAACTAATATCCGTTGAATTGCCGTGCTGACTGTAAGGATTGCCGGCTGGGTTATGGATGTTTCTCCGAGCCTGTTGTCCGGGTCGCTGAAAATAATATCAATAAAACCGGGTCCCATTACTGATTCAGCTTCATCAAAAACCGCACGGGCTTCGCTGAATTCATTATATATATCAAGTCCCATGCCGGGCTGTTGTGCTCCCTGACCGGGGAAAAGCAATGCTTTTTTTGTCAAATTTTCACCTCATCTGGTTTAATGTATCTTAAGCTAATGGTAAGCCAGATTACTTATTACCACCTAATCAGCGCTCCGCCCCAGGTCAGACCTGACCCGAAACCAACCAGGGCTATCAGGTCATTTTCTCTTAGCCGACCTGATGTCAATTCTTCATGCAGGGTGATAGGGATGCTTGCCGATGAAGTGTTTCCGTAACGGTCCAGGTTCAGCGGTATTTTTTCTGTCGGCAAGCCAAGGCGTTTTTGGATATGCCTTATAATACGTTCGTTTGCCTGGTGAAGAAAAAGGTGGTCGAGCAGGTCAGATTTAAGAGCGTGACGTTCTAAAAGCTCGTACAGCGTATCTTCCACCACCCTGACGGCAAATTTGAAGATTTCATTGCCGTTCATTTTAATGGAATGCAGCTTAGCTGCGATGCTTTCTTCTGATGCAGGGTTTTTGCTGCCCCCGCCCGGGATATATAGTTCTTCAGCACCCCGCCCGTCAGAGCCAAGGATAATATCGATAATACCCCTGTTATCTTTTTCAGTATTAGCTTCGAGTAAAACAGCGCCTGCTCCGTCCCCGAACAGAACACAGGTAGAGCGATCCTGCCAATCGGTTACCCTGGATAAAACCTCTGATCCAATCACCAGGGCATTGCGGTATAAGCCACTGCTGATAAAGCTTTCAGCTGCAGCCAGACCATAAATAAAACCGCTGCAGCCGGCAGAGATGTCAAATGCTGCTGCCTTGTTTGCTTTTAACCCTGCCTGGACCAGGCAGGCGGTTGAGGGGGTGGGATAGTCGGGAGTTACAGTTGAAACAACTATCAAATCAAGGCCAGCAGGATCAAAGTGGGCCTTTTCCAGGGCCTGGGCTGATGCTTCTAAAGCAAGAGCAGAGCAGGCCAGCTCTTTTTCGAGAATTCGTCTTTCGCGGATACCAGTGCGGGAGATAATCCAGCTGTCGCTGGTATCAACCATTTTTTCCAGGTCTGAATTGGTTACAACCTTTTGCGGTATGGCCATTCCGGTTCCAGTGATTTTTGTCTTGTTTGCTTCTTTAGTCATAGCTGTGTTTTATCACCCTGATATGTTATAATCATTAAAGCTTAAATGACGTCTTATATAAATATAATTGATTTGTGCGTCAATTCAGCTCAATAGGTTGATTATACATAGATCACTAAACCCTGTCAAACAATATTCAAGGAGATGATTATAATTAATATCTGTAACCTGATAAAAACCCGTTACCCGTTGATACAGGGTGGTATGGCCAATATTGCTGATCACCGGTTAGCTTCTGCTGTAAGTAATGGTGGTGCTCTCGGGATTATCGCCGCAGGTGGGGATGATCCGGAGAAAGTGCGGGAGGAGATTCGTCTCTACCGTAAGATAACCGACGCACCATTTGGTGTAAATATAATGTTGATGAGCCCTCATGCCCGGGCAATTGCCCGGTTAGTTATTGAAGAAAATGTAAGTGTTGTAACTACCGGGGCAGGTAATCCAGGACAATATATTCCTGCCTGGAAAGAAGCCGGGATTATTTCTATACCGGTTATGCCGAGCGTTGCTTTTGCCCGACGCATGGAAAGAGCGGGAGCAAATGCGGTGATTGTCGAAGGAACCGAAGCTGGGGGTCACATCGGTGAGCTAACCACAATGGCTTTGGTGCCGCAGGTGGTAGATGCTGTATCGATACCTGTTATTGCCGCAGGAGGTATCGCCGATTATCGGCAGGTGCTCGCAGCTTTTGCCCTGGGAGCACAGGGCGTCCAGGCCGGTACAATATTTTTGTCCGCAGAGGAGTGCCCGGTTCATGAAAATTATAAACAGTATGTAATCAGGGCAAAAGATACTGATACCATTGTTACAGGCAGGCAGACCGGAGCTCCGGTGCGGGTATTGAAAAACAGGATGGCCCGACAATATAATAAGCTTGCTGAGGAGGGAGCTGCCCTGGAAGAACTTGAGAAAATGACTCTCGGGTCTTTGAAAAGGGCAGTATTAGATGGAAATATCGATACTGGTTCTTTTATGGCCGGGCAGGTTGCCGGTATGATTAACCGGGTGCGTCCTGTGTCGGAGATAATTAAATCGTTGTTTGAACCGGTTGATGAATATCGTCAGAAGCTGCAAATACTATAAATATTTTGTTTGAGGAGATGCAGATAATGATTTTGAACAGTAATCAAATTCAGGAGGTTATTCCTCACCGTTATCCCTTTTTGATGATAGATCGAATTGTGAAACTTGAGCCGGGCTTAAGTGCTGTTGGTGAAAAAGCTGTATCTGCAAATGAAATGTATTTCACCGGTCATTTCCCACAGGAACATGTTATGCCCGGAGTTTTGATTCTCGAGGCATTGGCCCAGACCGGGGCAGTGGCTATACTGTCGTGTGAAGAGCATAAGGGAAAAATTGCTTATTTTGCCGGGATAAAAAAAGCGCGCTTCCGGGGCAAAGTGATCCCGGGGGATCTTCTGCGTCTAGAGGTAGAAATTGGCCGTTTCAAAGCCTCCCTGGGTATGGGGTCAGCCAGGGCTATAGTTGGTGAAAAGCTGGTTTGTGAAGCAGAATTAAGTTTTGCCCTGGGAAAATAATATTTCTACTGTTTAAATTATGAATTATCGAAGTATAGTTAGTGTTATAATCCAGGTAAGTCTTCCAATATTTTAAGCATACTTTTTAAAAATTTGATTGGAGAAGGCAAATATGAACAAAAAGTCATATACTTACCCGGATGGTTCAAGGTACGAAGGTGAGTGGAAAGATAATGTTCGTCATGGTTATGGAGTTTGGAACCGACCTGACGGAACCAGGTATGTGGGTGAATGGAGAGAAAACAAGCCGGATGGATACGGTGCCCTGACCGGCCCTGATGGTGCGACATATGCCGGCACATGGAAAGCCGGAAAAAGAGATGGCCGGGGCACATTAACATTTGATGACGGTAAAATCCGGTTTGGCATTTGGAAAGAAGGCAGATATCTTGGTGAAGAAGAGGCAGCAGCAGGTGATATAGATCACTGCCGTGAATTGGAACAGGATAATTGGGAACTCAAACAGAGAGTAGCTGCACTCGAGGAAGGTGTGCAAAAAGCTGGTAAAAACAAGAAGAAGGTTAGCTTTGCCTACCTTAAAAGGTTTAATGCTGTTATGGGTATACTTCATCTTGTCCAGGGATTATTAATGCTGATATTTGCCCTGCGTATTGATCAAGTCAGGGATTTTAAAATACCTGTCTGGTCTTATTTCCTGGAATTCAACAGTGATCTGATGCGCCTGGTAACCAGGCCGGAACAGATCGGAGAAGTACCATTTGCCATGTTTGTATCGTTCTTCCTGTTTCTTTCAGCGCTGGCGCACTTTATTATTGTATCTCCCGCTGCTAATGCTATTTACGTAAGAGATCTTCAAAAAGGGATCAATGTTTTTCGCTGGCATGAATACGCACTTAGTTCTTCGCTGATGATTGTATTAATTGCCATGCTTTTTGGCGTTTATGACATAGGTGCTTTAATTGCAATTTTTATTCTCAATGCATCTATGAACTGGTTTGGCCTTTTAATGGAAAAGATCAACCAGAACACAAAGAAAGTAAACTGGTCACCTTTTCTATTCGGCTGTTTTGCCGGTATAGGGCCCTGGATAGTAATAATTATGCATGCCCTTGGTAATGCAGATCCTGCTGAAGTTCCCGGCTTTGTTTATGCGATTATCGCTTCATATTTTGTCTTTTTTAATCTATTTCCGATTAATATGGTTTTACAGTATAAGAAAGTAGGCAGATGGGCTGATTATCTTTATGGCGAAAGAGGTTATATTATTTTAAGCCTGGTGGCGAAAAGTGTATTAGCCTGGCTGGTTTTTTTCGGGGTTATGCAGCCTGTGTAGTAACTGATTGCCTGTTCATTACTCAAAACATTTTCATAACCGGATTTCATAAAGTTGCTTAATTAAAAATTTTATTTAAAGAAAGCCGGATCCGGATCTGATTGCAATTATTAATACAGACCTGGATCCGGATTTTTATGTTGTATAATAGGTTTTAGAAAAAAATTATTTTTGCAGACAGCGGGATCTCTAATAAGCTTGCTGAACTGGAAAAGATTAGGAGTTTATAAGTTGAAAGAAAAAAGGATAAGGAATTTTTGTATTATAGCTCATATTGATCACGGTAAATCTACCCTGGCTGACCGTCTACTGGAAGCAACAGGGACCCTTACTGCCCGGCAGATGAAAGAACAGGTGCTGGATCAGATGGATTTGGAAAGGGAAAGGGGTATAACAATCAAGCTAAAAGCAGTTCGCCTTTCTTATGAAGCTGCAGACGGCGAAGAATATATACTTAATCTGATCGATACACCTGGCCATGTTGATTTTAATTACGAGGTGTCGCGGAGCCTTGCCGCTTGTGAAGGGGCTATTCTTGTTGTTGATGCCGCCCAGGGGATAGAAGCCCAGACCCTGGCCAATACTTTTCTGGCCCTTGAACAGGGGCTGACCATAGTGCCGGTGATCAACAAGATTGATTTGGATAATGCTGATCCGGAAAAAGTTAAAAATGAATTATTCGGTTTAATTGGTGATGAAGCGGAAAGTGCTCTGCCGGTATCGGCTAAAAATGGCACCGGAATTGGCGAGGTTCTGGAGGCAGTGGTAAGGAAAATTCCACCTCCTTCCGCCGGAAAAGAAGATCAGCCCTTGAAAGCATTGATCTTCGATTCACATTACGATCAGTATCGTGGGGTTATTGCTTATATTCGTGTTGTTGAAGGCAGTGTAAACGCTGGTGACCGGGTTAAGTTTATAAATACAGGAAAAATTTTTGAAGTTGCAGAAATCGGTGTTTTCCGTCCTGCCATGCAGGCAGTTGAAAAACTTGATACAGGGGAGGTTGGTTACCTGATTGCTTCAATAAAAAATGTGAAAGATGCGCAGGTCGGTGATACAGTAACCGGGGCAGAAAAGCCTGCCCAAAAGGCACTTGCCGGATACCGTAAAGTGGTGCCGATGGTTTTCTGCGGCCTTTTTCCACGTGACAGCAATGATTTTTCTACACTGCGTGATGCAATTGATAAACTGACTTTAAATGATTCTGCCCTGACTTCCGAACCGGAAAAATCAACAGCGCTGGGCCTCGGTTTTCGTTGTGGTTTTCTTGGTCTGCTGCACATGGATATCGTCCGGGAAAGGCTGGAAAGGGAGTATGATCTTGATTTGATTGTTTCGGCTCCCAGTGTGGTATATAAGGTTCATCTCCGAAACGGTGAGATAACAGAGGTGGATAACCCGGCCCTGATACCGGAGGCGGGGGAACGAGATGTGATTGAAGAACCTTATGTGCTGGCTACAATCCTGATACCGGCCGAGTATATAGGTGCTGTGATGGAGCTTTCCCAGGATAAAAGAGGTGATCTGCATAATACTGAATATCTTGATTCCGGAAGAGTCAGGCTAATGTATAAAATGCCCCTTGCAGAAATAATTTATGATTTTTTTGATCTGCTTAAGTCGCGCACCAGGGGTTATGCTTCCCTTGATTATGAGATGCATGGCTACAGGCAGTCAGACCTGGTTTTAATGGATATACTGGTCAATGCGGAAAAGGTAGATGCCCTTTATTTTGTTATTCACAGGGATAAGGCTTACCAGCGCGGCCGGGAAATGATAGAAAAGCTCAGGGAGATCATCCCGCGACAGATGTTCGATATACCTATTCAGGCTGCAATAGACAACAAGATAATTGCCCGGGAAACTATCAAGGCGTTGCGCAAAAATGTAACAGAGAAGCTCTATGGTGGCGACGTTACCCGAAAACGGAAGCTACTAGAGAAACAAAAAGAAGGTAAGAAAAAAATGAAGCAGATAGGCAGGGTAGAAATCCCCCAGGAGGCTTTTACCGCCGTCTTGAAGGTTCGGTAGATTTTTTTTGGTTAAACGGGGAGGAACCTTTATGAATGGAGAAAAAGCAAAAAGTAATATGGGGGTAGGTATTGCCATAGGTCTGGTTTTGGGAACAGCTATTGGTGCTGTAATGAACAACATTGGACTTGGTGCAGGTATCGGTCTGGTCCTTGGAACTGCAATCGGTGCTGCTATTAAGCAGTATTAATATTACTGCGTCGATAAATCATATTTAGCATTACCACAAGCCAGATCAGGTGCACCAGAATAGCTATAGTTATATTGAGGAGACCCGCTGATACTGTGATAATCCTGACGATCCAGTAAAGGGGAGTCATGGCAGCCAGCAGGCTCAGCCACGATAGCTGAAAAAGGTCTGCTACGGCAAAAACATTCAGAAGGCTCAAGCCCTTGGATGAAGCTACCGCTTTTACCTTATCACCGGCAAAATTAAATAATAGTAAGCCGAGAATTATTCCGGTTGTGCCGTTGAGCAGGGCTATCAAGACCAGCAGCAGTGGGTTTATATAATGGATGTTTATTATTAAATAGCCGATAAAGGTATAGATAAAAGCAGCGCAAAAAGGTATAAGTGATCTCATCACCAAGTAACCCAGATACCCTAATGGTGTAACAGACATCAGTTCATACATACGCGCATCGCGATCATCAATCATCAGGAAACCGCAGACAGTGCCCAACATAAAAGGAGCCATTAAAAATGACATGGCCAGGACATAGCTGTAGTAAGGTGACAAATCAAAGCCGTTATATTGAATCAATAGGGGAGCGCCGAGTTGAATAAATAGCCTGGTGATAAAGATAATAAACAGGGGTAGAATCATGAACAGGATCAGAATTGGCTCCCTGATGATCAGCTTAAAATCAGCCCTGATTGCCGTTTGGTTTAACATAAGTTCAGGCCCCCTCTGCCATATGATCAAATAGCTTTTCAACATAACGTGCTATGGCCAGGTTGGCTACCAAGAGATATGTTAAGAAACCGGCAGTACTGAAAAAGTCGAGACCATTGAATGCTCCGTATATCAGCTTCAGACCTGCAACAGACGGGAATATGTTAAAAATCCAGGCGAACGGGAAGCCGGTCAGACTGAAACATGGTAACACTATAAGCAGCAGGTAGGGGATCATTTTTATGAAATATTGGTTAAGGGTAGTGCAACGAACGGCGACGATGAAGCCGTAGAAAACGAAAAAGAATGAAGTTAGAATAACTCCAGCCAAAAGCAGTGCCCAGTTTAAAGCGGTTCCGTAGGTAGCCAGCGTAATAGTTACAGTAGCCGCCAGGGCCAGCAGGGTAAGGGAAACGGCTTTCGAAAGCAGGTATTCAATAGAACGCAGTGGGGTTACCGCTACATACTGAATGACACCCTGAACCTTTTCCAGCATAACCAGGGCACCTATAAAGAAAAAGCCGACCATGGAAGGGTCGGAAAAAAGAACAAGGGGAACTACATAACTTTTCCATTCTTGTGGCAGTTTGCCCAGGATAACCATGTAGATTATTGTTAACAGGATATAAACATAGTAAAAACCCTGTTTGAACTGAAAGCGGATATCTGCCCTGATAGCATTTGTAATTCTCATGCCAGTTCTCTCCCGGTGAGTTTAATGAAAATATCTTCCAGGGTTGCTTCCTGGGTATGAATAGTTCTAACTTCCTCTCCGCTAAGTATTTCCATAAAACGTCTGTTCCGCCCGATTCCGGCAACTGGAAACTGTTCTTCGTTATTGATGCCATTGTTGATGTAAGTGACCTTAACTATTCTTTGACCGTGCTTGATTTTTAGTTCTTCGGGCCGGTCGATTACAGGGACCATTCCTTCTACGATAAAAGCAACCCTGTCACAGAGGTATTCTGCTTCGGTCATATTATGCGTGGTAAGGAAAACTGTTTTGCCTTTTTTCCTGAAACCAAGGATCATGTCCCTGATTATCCTGGCATTAACCGGATCAAGACCTGAGGTTGGTTCGTCAAAAAATATAATAGATGGATCATGCATTATGGAGCGGACAAAATTTAAACGCATTTTCATTCCCTTGGAAAATGTTTCAACCCTTTTATCCCTGTCGGGAAGGAGCCCTACACTGTCCAGCAGCTGGTCCTTGTTGAGGCTGTTATTCTGATAGTAAGAGCCGAGGAGTTCGAGGTTTTCATGTGCTGTAAGTTTTTCGTAAAGGTTGGGAAAATCAAAGGCAACCCCAATCTTTTCGAATATATCTTTACTCCATATATTTCTTTCCTTGCCCATCACTTCAACGCTGCCCCTGTATCCGCGAAGTAAACCGATTATAATGCGCTGGGTTGTAGTCTTACCCGCTCCGCTCGGCCCCAGAAAACCAAATATCTCTCCCTCCCTGATGCTAAAAGAGATACCCCTGATTGCTGGTTTAACAGACTGCCTGTAGTTGTATTCCAGGTTAGTAACCCTGATCATGATCTGGCTCCTTTCAATAAACCGATTAGCTGCAATAGTAGTAACCTGCTATTCGGTTTGCCCGGTTTCCATAATTAAACCGCAGGCGATTGAACTGATGTAAAGCTCCATCACTTCAGTGAAGACCTCCTCGCCTATCTCTTTTTGGTAGAGAGGAAGGATAAAGAGAGAACGAATAACTCCGGCAATTGCATCCGGAGAACTGTCGATCATAACTCCGGTTTCCTGCCAATGCCTGATCAGAGGTTCCATAAAAGCGGCATCGCGCTTAGCATGTTTATCCATCAAGTCTGGCGGCAGCCTTTTCAGGATCTCAGTCAACTCGTTTTCCATCATCAACCTGCGCAAAAAGTGGTTTTCCTGAAATATGTTTAATGCCAGACGCAAAAACTCTCTGAAACGGGAACGCGTCATCGGCCCGCTGTTATTTAACCAGTGAACGAATTTCTCCCGGACATTTTTTTCTTCCCGCTCCATAATTTCGAAATAGAGCTCCTCTTTAGAATTAAAAAATAGATAGAAAGAACCCTGGGCAATACCTGCTGCGCTGGTCAGGTCAGAAACTCCGGTTTTTTTGAAACCGTAGAGGCTGAAGAGTTCTTTCCCTTTTTCGATCAGAAAGTTTTGAATCTGCTCTTTTTCTTCTTCGCCGAAAGCTCTGGGCATAAACAGCCTCCTTTGTGAACCTGTGAATATTTATATCATAAATTCACAAAAAGATCAATTTTTTTTAAAAAGATTATTATTGGGAAAGGTATTTATAGAATGAAAATGAAAATGACCCTGATAATGAAGAAACCTATATGGGTAAAGGCATGGGCAGTCATAGCCGCTTCGAGACTATGGCGCCAAAAAAGCCAGCCAAAAGCAACTCCGCCAATAGCGTTCAGGAATACGGTTCTCAGGACAAGAACCGTTGTAAGAGGAGCTATCGCTGCGAGAGCAGGTAGGTGACCCAGACCAAAAAGGACTGCTGCAATGATATTACAGGTCCAGATCAGGGCTGGTGCCGGTTTTCCTGCCGACCGATTAAATATCTTCCAGCCGAGCCAGACCAGCAGAGACATTATCCCCCAGCGCAGCAGAAGCTCTTCGGTTATCCCACCATAGAGAAGCCCCAGGCCCAGTTGTCCCAGAAGGCTGCTATCCCCGGCATCGATGTTACTGATTGCTGAACCGGCAAAAGGCATAACGATCAGGTCGAATACTACTGCAAAAAGGGCAAAAAGAAGCCCTATGACAACTGCCCTTGTCAGCTGTTTTTTAAACCGGGTTAAAACTTCAGCTCCGTAAGCGCTTTTTTCGTAAAGCAGCGATACAAGGCCTACCCGGGGAGCAGTTAGGCAGCCTATTGCGACAGCAACCAGAACAAGTATCGCTGATTGCAGAAGCGAGAGGATAACCAGTAGTGAAACTGGCAGCTCGGGCTCTTCAGGCAGCATAGCCAGGGTTTGGTCAAGCTGAGGCAATAGCTGCCACAGAAGCGATAACACACCGATCAATCCAATAGCTGATAAAACGAGAAAGGGTTTCCAAAAGGGATATTTATTCGCCACTTCCTGACCTCCTTGCCTGGATCACTATTTCAGCGATTTTAATTGCTGCCTTTTACAAAAATAATATAGCACAATTTTAGATTATTAAAAAGCTTTTGCATTGCAAATGAGCGTTCTTATAAAGTTTGCTGGTTTAATTTTAGAATATTTTTAGAATTTCTTTGAGAAGAATTAATCTGCTTAAGGTTAAAACATTTCAGGATTACTGGTATACTAAGATAAGCTGTTTCAAGAGCACAGTGAACCAAAGGGAGAGAGGCATTTGACTTTTTCACCGGCAGTAAATCCTCAGGCAGATGCAGAAAGAGATAAAGGTCTGTTATTTGCTTTCAGGAACGAAGAACTTTTGGTTAATAAGTGGGATGATTGGTATCAGGTTCCTCACTTAACAGATGCATGCGGTATGGTTTTTAAGAAAAGCAAAATGCATTATATAGGTAATCTTGAAGAAAAACCATGCTATACTGTGGAGCTTGATGAAGTATTTATTCCTGAGGAGAGTTACTACCTGATCGGGCTGCGTGAGCTATACGGGGAACTGGATGATCAGCATTTCAGGGCGGCGCTTACAGGATCGCAGGTTGTTAACTGGGCCAGGATGCACAAGTATTGCGGTAGATGCGGCGCTATAACTGATTATTCCGGTACGGAAAGGGCAAAAATTTGCAATAAGTGCGGATCTGTTTATTATCCCCGTATTTCTCCAGCAGTAATAGTAGCTATACGCAGGGGAGATGAACTGCTGCTTTTAAAAAATAAGCAGTTTAAGAGAGATTTCTATAGTGTACTGGCCGGATTTGTCGAGCCGGGAGAGTCACTGGAAGAATGCCTGGTTAGAGAAGTTAAGGAAGAGGCAGGCATAGAAGTAAAGAATATACGTTATTTTGGCAGTCAGCCCTGGCCGTTTCCCAACTCGCTGATGGTTGGCTTTACCGCAGATTATGCTGGTGGAGAACTGCAGGTTGATGGAATTGAAATATCTGATGCCGATTGGTTTACACCAGACAACTTTCCCAATCTGCCGGGACCGATCAGTATTGCCCGCAAGTTGATCGATGCTTTTGTTGAAGATCAAAAGGTTAGAAAATAAAAGCTTCCGTTATTCTTTATCATGCAAAACGGAAGCTTTATCTTATAAGTTATTATTTTTATAGCTCGCCACGCAGACCGAGATCGTCTGCTGCTGCCTGCATTCCCTTTATAGATTCTTCGATAATTTTATTCAATTCCATGCCCAGCATGGCGGCGCCCTCTTCAATTATTTGACGATCTACCCCTGCAGCAAAATTTTTATTTTTATATTTTTTCCTGACCGAGCTTGTTTTTAAATCAAGGATGCTTTTGCCGGGTCGCATCAAAACTGTGGCAACTATCAAACCGGTCAATTCATCAATGGTATAAAGTACTTTTTCCATCATTTCAACCGGTTCAACATCTGAACAGATTTTCCAGCCATGGCTGACTATAGCCCGAATATAATCTTCCGGCCAGTCTTCATCTGTTAATATTTCTTTTGTTTTTGCACAGTGCTGCTCCGGGTATTTTTCATAATCGAGATCGTGGGCCAATCCTACTACACTCCACTTTTCAATGTCTTTTTCATTCAACTTTTTAGCAAAATGAACCATTACAGCTTCTACAGCCAGGGCATGTTTAATTAGCGCTTCGTTCTGATTATACTTTTTAAGCAGTGCCATAGCTTCTTCCCTGGTTGGTATCTTAACCATTTTTTTCACTTCTTTCCCCTGAGTTTGTTGAAAATTGCCTTTATAGCAGTACATGAAATACCGCTTTACAAATACAAATGTTCCATAATCTTTAAGATGTTCGCTTAGCAGATGATTAAATCCTTCTGTATAAACTATTCTAATTAGCAAAACGCACTGTATTTTGACAATTGTTAATTAAAATATAGATATGCCTGATGCATATCTATTCGCTGAATGTCGGCATTTGAGGAATTGGAGTATAATATTTTCAGGAGGTGTGCTGTTTGAAGAACAAATTTACCATCAGGGAATCAACAATTGAAGATCTGGATAAAATTCTTAAAGTGGAGCTTGAAGCTTTTGGGCCGGGTGAAGGGCCTGAAATAATCCAACTGGTTAATAACCTGTTTAATGATCCCACAGCAGAACCCCTGCTTTCCCTCGTGGCCATGATTGAAGGAGAAATCGAAGGACACATTTTGTTCACCAGTGCGCGGGTTGGTTCCCGGGAGAAACCGGTAGTTTCTATACTGGCTCCATTGGCTGTAGCTCCTGATCTTCAAAAGCAGGGTATAGGGGGCAGGTTAATAACAGAAGGATTGGCTATGCTTTCTCAAAGAGGATTTGAGCTCGTTTTTGTTCTTGGCCATCCAGGTTATTATCCGCGTTATGGTTTCCAGGTGGCAGGCAGCCGCGGTTACACAACTCCCTATCCCCTTCCGGCCGAAAATGCAGACGCATGGATGTTTCAGGAGTTAAAAGCCGGTGCTGCAGATAGGTATAATGGCAGGGTTTCATGTGCAGCTGCTTTGGATCGTGCGGAATACTGGAGCTAAAATAATTCAGACAAATGAACCGGAAGTGGGGATGTGCCGGAGAGATTATAGGCATCATGAAATTAAGTCACTGCTGTGCTGCTTGGCTTCGTACAAGTTTTTCCCGGCTTTATCTAAAAGGGCATCAATATTTTCACCGGGGTCATCTTTAGTGGAAGTTACAGGAAGTATGATAATGAATTTAGATTGTTGAGAGCTTTCACCCCTCGTGGTATAATGCTAGGCAACTGTGAGTCAGCAGAAGGTGTCAGGGGCTTGCTCCTGGCACTTTTTAGTGATTTAGAATTTGTAAAAATGTGAGGAAGCCAAAATGAGCCATCAATTACTGAACAACTGGATCGATAAAATGGCAGAAATGTGCAAACCAGAACGGATTGAATGGATTGATGGAAGTTCTGAACAACGTAAAAAGCTTGAAACTGAAGCGTTACAAAGCGGGGAATTGGTAAGGCTTAATCAAAAGAAATGGCCGGGATGTCTTTTTCACCGTACTGCTGTTAACGATGTGGCTCGCACAGAAAATCTGACCTATATCTGCACTTCCAGGGAAGGGGATGCAGGTCCGAATAATCGCTGGATGAGCCCGGCTAAAGCATACAAAAGAGCAGGCGACATCTTTAAAGATTCTATGATTGGGCGGACCATGTATGTTATTCCTTTCTCCATGGGTCCTGTTGGTTCTCCTTTTAGTAAAATCGGAGTTGAGCTAACTGATAGCATTTATGTAGTGTTAAATATGTTGATCATGACCCGGGTAGGGCAGGAGGTATTGCAGGAACTTGGTTCTGACGGGGATTTTTGCAAATGCCTACATGGAAAGGCGGATCTCCAAGTTGATAAACGTCTGATTCTGCACTTTCCGGAAGAAAATACCATATGGAGTGTGGGATCCGGTTACGGAGGAAATGTTCTACTTGGCAAAAAATGCCTTAGCCTGCGTATAGCCAGCTACTTTGGCTTGAATGAAGGATGGCTTGCAGAGCATATGCTGATTATGGGTATTGAAGATCCTAAGGGTCGTATAGATTACATTGCCGCTGCTTTTCCCAGTGCTTGTGGAAAAACCAACCTAGCCATGCTTGTTCCCCCGGAACCTTACCTTTCTCGGGGTTATAAAATCTGGACAGTAGGCGATGATATAGCGTGGATCAGGATAGGCAAAGACGGGCGTTTATGGGCAGTTAACCCAGAAAGCGGTTTTTTCGGGGTGGCACCCGGCACCAACTCTCAGTCGAACCCCAATGCCCTGGCAACAATCCGTCGGGACACTATTTTTACCAATGTATTGCTTACGGAAGATGGTGATGTCTGGTGGGAAAAAGGAGAAGGCTCCCCCCCGGCTGAAGGCATCGCCTGGGACGGACGTCCCTGGAAATGGGGCATGGTTGATGAATCCGGCAAACCTGTGCCTGGCGCACACCCTAATTCACGGTTTACCGCCCCGATAACCAACTGCCCGATTGCTTCTCCCGAATGGGAAAACCCTCGGGGAGTTCCACTTTCAGCTATTGTATTCGGCGGGCGTCGGTCAGATGTAGTGCCCCTGGTTTACGAAGCATTTAACTGGAATCACGGGGTTTATATCGGTGCTACAATGTCTTCCGAGTTAACGGCCGCCCAGTATGGAAAACTTGGCAGGGTTAGGCACGATCCAATGGCGATGATGCCTTTTTGCGGTTACAATATGGGTGATTACTTTCAGCACTGGTTAAATATTGGGCAGCGGCTTGATCAGGCACCAAAAATATTTCATGTGAACTGGTTCCGAAAAGATGAATGCGGGAATTTCATCTGGCCTGGGTTTGGTGAAAACCTGCGTGTTCTTGAATGGATTCTAAATAGAGTTCGGGGAGAGGGTGCAGCTGTTAAAACTCCCCTGGGTTTTATGCCTTCACAAGGAGCTTTGAATCTGGATGGAACTAATCTCAGACAGACTGACTTGAAACCGCTGTTTGAAGTGAACCGTGATCTCTGGCTGGATGAAGTGGCTGAAAACAGACATTTTTTTAGCCAATTTGGTTCACGCCTGCCTGTAGAAATTGAAGCTGAAAGCGACAAGCTGGAAGAGAGACTGAAGTAAAATTTTTTGATGACCGAGAAAAGTAACTAAAAAGCTTATAGTTGATCGATTTTAGAGGTGACAAAGATTTTTACCAGGTATGGATCGTAAATTACTCCCCCGTTACCGGCAATGATTTCTTTTATTTCTTTGTTGCCCATTTTTCCCACCCGGGACATCCAGTCATAATCACTGGCAATCCTGATAATTCTTGCCTGCAGGGGAATATTTTCAGCCTTAAGACCACTAGGGTAACCCCTGCCATCATATCTTTCATGATGGGCTAAAATATAACTAGCTATATCTGAGAATTCACTGATTGATTGCAGCAGTTTATAACCGATTTCAGGGTGACGGTTTGGTTTTTTGTTGACGATACAATTTAGATTGTTCCTTTCTCCTGGATCATCCAGTTTGCTTTCTATTCCTATCCAGCCAATGTTGTGCATTAACCCGGCAATTTCTAACTCCTTTACTGCGCTTTCATCCATACCGAGGGTTTTCCCAAATTCCCTGCAGATGATGCTTACATTTTTACTGTGGTCCTCTTCACTGGGAAATTTTTCATAGAGACTGGCAGTTAATAATTTAATTACTTTGCTTTTGTAAGTGCCGCTTTCCTTTATTTTATCCCTGTACATGGAGTCTTCAGCCTGTTTGTAAATATCATTAAACGGTTCTTTTAAGCTTTTTTTTGTTTTTAAACCAAATGAAACTGAAAGCTTTATTTTTCTTGGTTTTTTATCGGCAATCGATTTTTTAATCCTCTTCTTGATTGAATTTGCGCTGGTCGAATCAGTTTTTGGAAGAAGGATGACAAATTCGTCGCCTCCTACCCGGGAGATGATATCATCTGCCCGGCATTCATTCCTCAATATTTCTGCAAAATCGATCAGCAGGTTATCACCTTCGATATGGCCAAAAGCATCATTCGTTATTTTTAGTCCATTCAAATCGGCCATGAGCAGGCTGATCGGGTGGTTTCTTTCTGTATTCAAACGGTTTAGCTCTTCTTCATAGAATCTGCGATTATAAAGGCCGGTTAATTGATCATGGAAGCTGAGATAGCGGA
>CAZBKZ010000049.1:0-16844 GCA_964492615.1 uncultured Syntrophomonadaceae bacterium
CGAAATCTTAGTTTGTTTAACATTAGCTTTTTCCTTTTTCAATGATTCCGCAAGCTGGTATGATTCTTTGACATTCATGTTCAATATATGTGACCGGAAGGTGATCCGATCGATTAGGGCCGCGATTAGCAATTCGTTTTCAAATAGCTCCGTCCATCTTGAGAATTCCAGATTGGTGGTGATAATTACGCTGGCCCGCTCCGATCTTTCTGAGATAACCTGAAAGAGCATTTCAGATTGATGGCGGTTAAAAGTCAAATAGCTTAATTCATCAATAATCAAAAGGTCTACATTGGCCAGAGTTTTCTCCAGTTTCGAAAGACGATGAGCATTAATCGCTTCAGCCAGCTCATTAGCCAGATTCATGGCAGTGAAGAACCTGACGTTAAAGCCTAAATAGCAGGCTTTCATCCCAAAGGCAATACTTAAGTGTGTTTTACCGGATCCGGAATTGCCAACCATGGCGATGTTCTGTCTTTTACTGATGAAATCACAAGACGTCAGTTCATTAATCAAGGCCTTGGAAACATGCTTAAGCCTTTCGTATTCAAATTCTTCCATGGTTTTGTTGTAAGGGAAACGGGCTTTCTTTATTCTTCTTTGTTGCCCTGCTTCCTGACGCTGTCTGAGCTCAATTTTCATTAGCTCTAAAAGAAACTGGTCATAGCCTTCTCCGGGGCCGAGCTGCCTGATTACCTGTTCATAGCCTGGAAAGGTGGGCACTCTTAACTGCTTGGCATACAGGCGGATTGTCTCCTGGACCGGGTCGATTCGTTCACTCATAAGGCGACCTCCTGCAGCAGAAGCGCATCATAGCTGTCAAACGTTGGTTTTGGTACCTTAACCTCAGAGTGGACATCAATCTTAGGTTTCTCACTTACCGGAACCAGGTAGGCTTCAATCCGGGCAATACTTAAGTTCTGAGCCGGGATATTTTCCAGTATTCTCATTACTTCTTCCTGACCGTAATCGACACAGAGACGAAGGAGTTTGACCATTTCCCGTGGGCCGGATAGCCTTCTTCCTGCACTGAGTATTTTTTGGCTGATATTTTCTTTAACCGGCCGGGCATTAAAAACACTGCGGGGGCGCTTTTCAATTAGATCGAGATAGTGTTCAAGCTGGTATTTGGTTTTACCCCGCTCATAGCAGCGAACATAACGGGCGATCTCACTACCACGGTGGTAGATGACAATTTCATTGCCGTAGCCTTTAACGGCAACTTCTTTACCGGCATAAATGACCGGAACAGAGTAGTTGTTGTAGTCGAACCGGACGGTTGAATAAGTGCTGACAGAGTTGGTAAGCGTACGGCTTGAGTCAAAGCGGTAGGGTGGTAACTTGGTCATTGCTGCTTTTGCTACCAGGGCCATCTGGCCAACAGTTTGTTCACGACCACTGATCCGGTGGGTGCGGTAGGCAAGGCATCTTTTAATCAGTTCGGCATTTAACTGGGCGATGCTTTCAACACGAGGTATGGGTACAAAGATATTGCGCCTGGCCCAGCCAACCAGCCCCTCAACCAGGCCTTTTTCATACCCGGCAGAGATATTGCAAAAGTCACAGCCAAAGGCATAGTGCGCAGCTAAAGCTTTGTAGCGGTCCTGAATTTTAGCATGAGCGCCAAAGCCTTCTTTTACCGCTACTTTGGCCTTGTCAAAGATCATGCGCTTGGCAGCCCCGCCGAAGAATTCCATCCCTTCAATTTGGGCTTCCAAAAAGCTTTCCTGGTTCGGGCGGAAGAATGCTTTAACAAAGATATCAGCGCTGTAGCATTCCCGCATGCAAAAGATATGCAGTTTTATCTTTATACCGTCTAAGTATATGGTTACTTCTCCCCAGTCAATTTGGTAAGCCTCGCCGGGCTCAAAAGAAAGGGGAATGTATACTTTGCTCTGTTTGTTTTTTAGTTCAGCGACTATCTCGCGGACTGTCGATTCTCCGCCGCTAAAGTTAAGCTCAGCTATTAGCCGGTCATAGATTCTTTTGGCTGTGTGGCTCTGTTTTTTAATATTCTCTAACTCATCTTCTGTGAGACAGGTTGTGATAAATTCAACTATTTCTGCGGTGATTACATATTTCGTTCTGCCGCTTACACCTTGGCGTTGCCAGGGAACCTGATCTCCTGAATAGTATTTTTTAACTGTGTTTCTTGATACGCCAAGTCTTTTGGCAATTGCTCTTTGTGAAAGCTTTTCATGTTCATTTAAATTACGGATCTCTTGGTAAAGGTCCACTTCTATTGTCACCTTCTCACCCCTGTCTAGCCATTTTAGTTGACTCTTATGACTATACAGGTTATTTTTGGAAGTGGATCACTTTTTTCCTGGCGTTTCACTTAAAAATGAATCACTTTTATTGTAGCGTTTATAAAAGTATCTGAGTGATTTATTAATAGTAAGTTTTTATTGATGTAAATGGTTCAAGCTTGAAAAGAACCTTAATCAATCCGGGATCAAACTGACTACCGGCACATCTAAGGAATTCAGCAGCTACTTCAGAAGGTTCCATTGATTTTTTATAAGGGCGGCCATTAGTCATAACCTCAAAAGCATCAGCAATGGCGGTTATCCTGGCCAGGAGAGGGATTTCAGTCCCTTTTAAACCCCTGGGATAACCATTTCCGTCCCAGCGTTCATGGTGAGCGAGAATATCATCTGCTACATGAGCAAACTCTTCTGTTGCCCTGGCTATGCGGGAACCTATTTCCGGATGTTTTTTGATTTCTTTCCATTCATCAGCATTTAACTGGTTTCTGCTGCTTAATATCTTCTCAGAAACATTAATTTTTCCGATATCGTGCAGGGTGATCAGCAGGTGCAGCCGGTTCATTTCAGCATCTGACAAACTGATTTCTTCACCCATTTGATGGGCGATATCCTGCATACGCCTGGTGTGTGCTTCTGTCTCGAAGCTTTTAGCTTCCAGCGTTTTGAGGAGCGCTTTTAAGACTGTATTCTTGGTGCTGCGGCTTTCAGTAAGCTTTTGTTTATACATATTGTTTTCGGCATTACGTATTGTTTCAATCAGCTTTTCAGTATCATTCTCTCTACAGGCAACACCGAGGGCCATAGATATTGGAATTTCTTCGACTGTTGCTTCCCTAAAGCTTGAAGATATGCGTTTGCATACTAACCAGGCATCATCGGCAGAAGTCTCCGGTAAAAGAATAACAAATTCATCTCCTCCCCAGCGGGCAATTGCATCCTCAAGTCGACAGTTATTTTTAAGGATGCCCGCAGCTTCGATTAGCATTTCATCTCCGCGGGCATGGCCATAAGTATCATTAACAAGTTTCAGGCCGTTTAAATCGGCCATAATAACACTTACCGGAAATATGTTTTCTGATTCAATCCTCCTGGCTTCCTCGTCAAGATAGTTACGATTATAGAGGCCGGTAAGGTTGTCGTGATGACTTGCGAAAAGTATTTTTTCTTCATTATTTTTACGTTCAGTTATATCAGAATGAGTCCCAAACATCATAAGCGGTTCCCCTTCGGGGGTATAGGTCATAACTTTTCCCCTGTCATGGACCCAGATCCAGTGGCCTTTCTTATGCTTCATCCGGCATTCCATATCGTAGTAAGGAAGTTCTCCGGCTATATGTTTTTCGATTAGGGCATAAGATTTTTTTAAATCATCAGGATGGGCCAGTGTATCAAAAACATGATTTTTCATATGTTCAAGCTCATCCAGAGAATAACCGACTATATCGGCCCAGGTCTGGTTATAAACAGCTTCACCGCTTTGAAGATTAAATTCCCAGGTTCCTACATGCGAACCCTCTATAATACTTTGCAGACGCCATTTTTGAGCCTGCAGCTTTTGTTCATTTTCTTTCTGAATGGTTATATCTGAATAAATACCGTAAGCGCCTACAACTTTGTTTTCAACTATTATCGGGATGCCTTTAATTAAAACATGTAAAGGCTCACCGCTTTTGGTGTACCTTATTCCCTCTTGATGGATATTTTCTCCGCTGATTACTCTTTTAGTCATGTAGCGGTCGGATGAATTATTCTTACCTTTATCCATAACATCATCAAGGGTAAGACCTTTAATTTCTTCAAGGCTATAGCCGAAAAGCCCGGCAAAGGATTTATTTATATCTACAATTCTGTATTCTGAATCCATACAGGCGATAGCATCTATAGAATTATTGAATAGGGCTTCCAGAAAAATGTTTTGATCCAGGTCTTGCTTGTTTTTCATGTTGACCTCCAACGCAATAACTTTAAAAATAATAACATGTTAAAGCGCTGCAGGCAAAGTTTATAAACTTCGCAGGGAAGGGTTTTAAAGGATCTTGTAGAAATATTTTCTAAAGAAATTAATATTCTGTAAAAAAGATCTTTGAAGAATAAGGGGAAAGAATGGGGGATGATCAGATGAACAAGGAAAGTATCAACTATCCTGATGGTAGTAAATACAAAGGGGAAACCTGGGACGGTAAAAGGCACGGGCAGGGAGTATGGCAGAGACCCGATGGAACAAGGTATGCAGGGGAATGGAAAAATGATCGGCCTGATGGACAGGGTACAATATCCTGGCCGGATGGTAAAAAGTATGTTGGTCAATGGAAGAATGGTAAGAGGCATGGGCAGGGGGCAGAAATATACCCCGATGGAAAAATGATTGAAGGTGAATGGGAAGCAGGAATAATGGCCCGTGAAATAACAACGGATAGCCAACCGGTATTCGATAAGAGAGCCCAGGGCCAGCCCGGTTCGCGTGGTGAAAACAAGGTTAATTTTCAGGCTGAAGGAAAAAGTTTTTTTGCATCTCTTTTCGATATTAACATGAAGGAAATGGTAACGCCTAAGATTATTCGGGTTATCTATGTGATCGGAATTATTTTAATTGGTCTGGGTGCGCTGGGGGCTATTCTTTCTGCAATCCTGGCAGTTGGCACAACAGGAGCAGGAGCATTACTTGCTGCTATTATAGTTGTTCCTCTTGCATCCCTGCTTGGTGTTATTTTCCTGCGTATATACCTGGAAATTATCATCCTGCTTTTTAATATATATGATCAACTGAAAGATATTAAATCATTTTTGTTGAAAAAATAAAAATACAAGTCTGCCGGTAAAGGAATTGAGAACATGAAAGAAGGAATAACTCCAAGGTCCAGGGTTCGGGCAGCATTGGATCATACAGAGCCGGATAGGGTACCTATAGATTTTAGCGCTACTCATAATAGTGGGATCAATGTAATTGCTTATAATGCTTTAAAAAAACAACTGGGGATTGATAGTGTTACTTATATGCGTGATCCAATCCCAATGCTGGCATCTCCAGATCTTGAGCATCACCTGCCAATCCTCCGGCTAATGGGTGGTGATTTGTTACCCCTGCCCCGGCACATGGTTTTTGGTGTCCCTGTGGAAGACTGGAAAGAGTGGAAATTAAAAGATGGTTCCACCTGCCTGGTGCCCGGGGGGTTCCAGCCTACTGTTAAAGCAGATGGCTCCCAGGAAATGATTCTCCTGAATGGACTGGCTGTGCTGTCAATGCCTCAGAGGGGTCACCATTTTAACTTGACCAGCCGGCCTCTTGAAGCTATTGATAAATTGTCCCAGCTGGAAAACATAATCCCTTTTCTCAGGCAAAGTGGCGCTTTCTCTATCAGTGATGAAGAACTGCTGGTTCTGGAGAAAAGAGCTAAAATTCTATACAACCAGACAGATTATGCCCTGGTTGGAACAGGAGGCCCCCTCTTTTTTTCGCTTTACCAGGTTGGGCAGGAGTTATTTGGCTATGAAAAGTTTTTTACTCTGCTTGCTTCTGAACCTGATTTAATGCATTGCTGGTTTGATTTCTTGGCCACAGCCTGTATTGAAAGGCTTGGTAAATATCTGGCAGTTCTTGGATCTTACCTTGATGTAATCATGATGGGAGATGATTATGGTTTCCAAAATATGCTCCAGATTTCTCCGCAGATGTTTCGAAAAATGATCAAGCCTTACCTGGAGAAGGTTTGCCGGTCGGTTAAAGAGTTTTCTCCCCATATAAAAATTCTTTTACACTCCTGCGGAGCGGTTAGTCCGATTATCCCCGATTTTATCGATTCCGGTATTGATGCGCTAAACCCGGTTCAAATTACAGCATCAGGCATGGATCCGGCCTGGCTTAAAAAAGAGTTTGGGCATGAAATAGCTTTCTGGGGTGGGGGAGTTAGAACACAAAGTACTCTTGTGCGGGGCTCAGTTGCCGATGTCGCAGCCGAAGTGAAAGAACTGATGGAAATATTTAAACCGGGAGGAGGCTATATATTTTGCCCTATTCATGATTTGCAGGAGGAAGTTCCCCCGGAAAAAATCATAGCTATATACGAAACTGCGAAAAAATATGCCTGGTACTAGACTGCAGCATTTTAAAAAGATACCATAATTTTGATCTGTCCGTCACCGGTTTTCTTAAAAGCTTCACCTGCTTTTTCGATCGGAATCAGGGATGTTATTAGCGGGGATAGGTCGATTGATCGGTTGACAATTAATTTCACCGCTTCTTTGAACTCAGAGGAAGTTTTTCCGAATGAAGTGATCATATCAACTTCATGTGTTACCAGGCTTAAAAAACTCATTTCAACCGTTTGGGAGCATATACCGGTTACTACTATATTTGATCCGGCTGTGCCCAGGTTACAGGCTTCCTGAATTGTCTCAGCTCTACCCGCACATTCAAAAATTATTTTGAACCCCTCACCGCCTGTTAACTGTTCAATAGCCTGACTGGTTGGCATATTTCCCGGATCGAAAGCTGCGGTTGACCCCAATGATTCTGCGTATGAACGGCGAATATGGTTAGGTTCCATTACAAAAACTGTATTTACATCAGAATATTTTAAGAGCATAAGTATAATCAGGCCAACTGTCCCGCCACCAATGATCAGGACCCGATCATTTGTATTAATTTTTACCCTTTTGATAGCATGAAGCCCTACACTTAAAGGTTCTGCCAGCGCAGCCTGGGGCAAATTATTTTTATAACCTAACCTGACCAGGTTTTTTTCTGGTATTATTGCATATTCTGCCATGGCTCCATTTTCGGTTATTCCAAGCCTGCGCATATTGCGGCAGAGATTATCCCGGTTATCTCTACAGCATATACAGGTACCGCAACTGATAATATTATTAGCTGTAACATAGTCGCCCACTTTCCACTGGTCACACTCAGAACCTGTAGAATAGACAATCCCGGAAAATTCATGGCCAATTGTTAAACTGGGATCCAGGTAACCACTTTCGAAGGCATGGAGATCAGAACCGCATATGCCACAGTATTTGATTTTGACCAGGACTTCTCCCCTCCCCGGATGTGGCCGGGGTTTATCAACTACCTGTACACTGCCGGGACGGTTTATTACTAAAGCTTTCAATTTGTATGCACCTTTTTCGATTTTTTAGAATGCACGCGGACCGATAAACCTGAATACTTTCAAAAGGATGAAAGCCAGCAACATTGCACCCGCATAAATTGCTACAACCAACTGAACGCTCCAACCCCACCAAATAGGAGCATGCATTAAGAGCATGTAACTCAAAACAAAAGGTGAAGCAAAAAGAGCCTGTATGCCAAGCTCCAGGCCGACCGGAGTATCAAATTCAGGGTCGGCAATTCTCAGCAACAATAAGCCTACAGATGCTGTGCCTGTTGTAATACCATATAGACCCATAGTTCGCTCAAAGCTATATGACCAGACCCTGCGACCGAGGTAAAACACAGCCATAGTAGTTAATATTCCGCTGGCCAGGCCGATTACCATGATTGGTATAATATATTCCCACACAATGATAACCTGAATAGCCATTATCGTAGATATGATCAGGAAGTCAACTGACCATCCTGTAATTCTGCGCTGCACTCCAGGATCAAGCAGGTGACCAAGACCGATTCTTTTGATTAGAGTTTTAATCAAAAGGGCGACTATGATACCAAAGAAAAAGAAAAAAGCCCAGAGACTTTTCGCGACGTCTTCTGATATTAGTTTGCCAATTGCCAGCATTAGTAGAAAAGTTAAAATATAGACTAACCCGACTAAAGAAATATGGAAGGCCAGGGTATCGACATTACCCGAGTGGGTTGTTAAATCTCCGGCTTTTTCTTTCTTGCTTTCTCTCTGGATGATACCTTTTAAAATATCATTGGAAAGGCTTTTTGATGTTTGTGAAGAGAACCCTTTGCGGATGCCCCAGTTAACGAGGGGAACACCGACAAAGAAAGCAAAAGCAAAGCCAAAAACAGCAAAAGAAAGCCCCAGAGTGGCTGCATGTTCAAAACCAAACTCTTCCCAAACCTTACCAACTGAAAGGGCTTGTCCTGGACCCTGGGTAAAGCCGAGTGGAGATAAAAAGCCGAAAACCGGGTTAAGGTTATAACCGCTTAAATTAAACAGGAAGACGCATATGGCGCCGATTATGCCCTGCATGGCCATTATAACCCCGCTGGCCAATCCTATCCACAAAGCGCCCTTGACTGGAGATATTACCTTTATTTTTTTGTTTTTATTGAAGTCAGTGGTAAGGCCTAATGATATAAAGGAGATAATAAAAAGATGATATGCAAATGTTTCCAGTAAGTCTGTTGAAATGTTGATTATGCCAAGACTGATTAAAAGCAAACCGATAGCTCCGCCGATGAAACAGCTGGGTAGAAGAAAGTTTTGAAAAATCCTTATGTTAGACCTGAGCAGCATGCCTAGTAAAAGCATAACAGACATCACACCAAAAGCCGTAACTGGTTCAAAGGGAAATGGTGTGTCCATTTGTTCATCTCCTCTTGATATTATTTAACACCCTGAAAAACAAATTCAGACCAAGTTTGTCGGGTTGGTGTGGATATTTTGCATCGAAGAAAGGGAAGAGGTTTGGTATTGTAAGGTTTATATATTGTATTCTTCCGACAATCAATGTTTTTCATATTTGACAGTATCCGCAAAATACCTGCTTGCTTTATGAGTGATATAGTATATCTTCCGTGTTGCTTAAAAAGTTTTAGAAAAACCTGATCTTAAATGGAATCATCCTATTTTTTATGAAGCATGATTAATACAGGGATTAAGCAAATTGTGTCAAATATAAACAGCAAACTTATTATGCTTTTCAGCCGGGAGGAGCATTAAATTATGATTGACCACAGGGCTGAAATTTTTATTCATGTAGCGCGCTGCCTTAGTATTTCACAGGCAGCAAGAGATCTTTATATCACGCAGCCATCTGTTACAGCAGCAATTCAAAAACTGGAAGAACATTACTCGGTCAGGTTGTTTCATCGCAATGCCCGTGGTTTGGAATTAACTGCAGCGGGGAACTTATTATACTATCACCTCCGCGAATTGAAGGATAAAGCCGTTCATCTTGATAACGAAATGATGGATATTAAAAACGAAGCTCATGGCCGTTTATTAATTGGGTCCAGCCCCACTTTCGGCGACTACATCTTGCCCCATTTACTGGGTAAATTTAATGAAAAATACCCTGGGGTTACCTACAAACTGCACAGCGGTGTTAACCGGCAGATATACTCCCGCTTACAGGAAGGCAGAATCGAAGTTGCCTTTATAGTCGGGAGCCTGCCTGGAAAACGTATTAAAGCCTATAAAATTCTTGAAGATGAAATGGTGTTAATTCTATCTCCCCAGCACAAATATAGTAAAAAAAAGGTTATTACCGGGGAAGAGATTGCCTCTCTACCCCTGATCCTGCGTGAACCCGGTTCTGGTAGCCGCAAAGATATGGAGGAAGCGTTATATAGCTTAGGGATTGATCCGGCCGGGCTAAATATAGTAGCAGAATTTGAAAGCCCCGAAGCGATTAAAAGCGCTGTCGAGTCTAACCTTGGTGTTGCCCTGATGTCCCGCTGGGCTGTTGCCAAAGAAGTGCAGCTTGACGCAATCAGTATATTAAATTTAGATGGCGTCACAATCAGGCGGGATATCTATGTTGCCAGCCTCCCGGAGATCCAGCTTACCTTGACCGCTTCAAGATTAATAGATATGGCGGTCAAGCTTGACTCGCTAATCAGTAAGCCGGCCTGATCGTAGCATTGCCCAAACCGTGACCCCCAGTAATATTAACCACTTCCCCGGTTAAATAGTCTGAATCAGAAGAAGCAAAAAAAGCAACAGCAGATGCAACATCTTCCGGCTTTCCCAGGCGTCCGAGTGGTGTGGCTGCAGCAATTTCTTTGCGGAGGGCATCAACGGTCGTGCCCTTAGCACGGGCTTCCATTTCCAACCCCCATTGTTTTAGCTCTGTTTCTATATCTCCCGGACAGAGGGCATTTACGCAAATGTTAAACGGAGCCAGTTCCACGGCCATCGAACAGGTTAAACCCAGCACACCTGCTTTGGCGGCGCTGTATGCATGCATCCAGATGGCACCGCGCCTTGCTGCCCTGGAAGAAATATTAATAATTTTCCCTCCTCCCTGATCAATCATCAGAGGCACAGCTTCGCGACAGCATAAAAATGTTCCGGTCAGGTTTATTGCAACTGTTTTTTCCCATGCTTCCAATGTAAACTGGGCCAGTGGCGCCGGTCCCGGCGATCCTCCCGCGTTGTTTACAAGGATATCAATGCGCCCGAATTCTTCCTTTGCTTTTTCAATCATCCCTGCAACAGATTTTTCGCTGGTAAGATCAGCAAATAGAGGCAGAACAGGAACACTGTAATTTGTTAAAATATCAGCTACATTATTTAATTCACTGTTTTCGAGATCGGTTATTATAACTGCAGCACCTTCCTCGGCCAGCCGGACGGCACAACTTGAACCGATTCCCCTTGCCCGGCCGGCCCCGGTAACCAGGGCAACTTTCCCTGCAAGTCTTTTCATAAAAACTGATCCCTCCTGACTGATCTCTTGCGGATTATTTAAATTGATCGGGTATTAAGGGAAATAATTAATTGATTTTCCACGGCAGATCCATACCGGAGAATCCGGTATCCGGATTAGTCCGTACATTAATCAGGGCTGGTTTGCCGCAGGATAATGCTTCTTCAAAAGCCGGTTTAAAGTCAGTTATATTTTCAATATAAATCCCGAACCCTCCCATTGTTTCGGCAATCTGATCGTAACGTGTTAAAGGCAGCTCTACGCCGATAGTGTTCCCGAAATCGCGGCGTTGCCCGCGACGAATTTGTCCCCAGCCGCTATCGTTGGAGATAATTACAACTACTGGTATGTTGTGTCTTGCAGCTGTGTTAAACTCCATGGCGCTGAAACCAAATGACCCGTCTCCGGTAAGTAATACAACAGGTTTTTCAGGTAAAGCTATTTTCCCGGCCAGGGCAAAAGGAAGGCCGACTCCGAGATGTCCAAAAGCTCCGATCCAGATCAATGAGGATGGAAATAAAGCTTTTAGCGTTAAGACTGCAAAGCCGGCAATGTCTCCGCCGTCTACAACCAGTGAAGCATCTTCCGGCATAGCTTCACCAAGTTCTCTGCACAGGTGTACAGGATGAATTAATTCTGCATCGGGGTCGCTATTTTGAAAGGCCGATTCTTTTGCCGCGTTTTTCATAATCTGAACAGTTTCAGACCAGTTAGTCTCCAGGTTCATGCGGCGACCCTTCAAGTTTTCCATTAGCTGTCTGAGAACAGCCTTAATATCGCCAATCAGACCAACATCTGCAGGACGGTTCTGCCCAATCTCTGAAGCTTCAATATCAACATGTATTGTTTTAGTTGACATCTTTAAAAGGGGAGGCCGTCCATAGCCGACAGTCCAATCGAGGCGGGTGCCCAGAATAAGCACCACATCCGCCTGCATCAGGCCTATAGGAAAAAAGCCGCCGGCCAGGGGATGATTTTCGGGGAAACAACCCCGCCCCATGTTACGGGTATAAACTGGGATCCCGGTTTGTTCAGCGAATTCTAGCAGTTCTTCAGCAGCATCGGACCAGAAAACTCCGCTTCCGGCCAGTATTACTGGATTTTTTGCCCCGGAGAGCAGGGATGCTGCCAGTTTTACCTGCTCAAAATCTGCGTATGGCCTTGCTTTGCAGTAATAAGATGAGGGAAATCGGACTTTGGCAGATCCAGCCTTGGCCCAAACAATGTCGACCGGTATCTCCAGGAAAACCGGCCCGGGTCTTCCTGAGACAGCCTGCCGGAATGCAGAAGCGATATATTCGGGGATCCTTTCAACCTGGTATACCTGGCGTGCCCATTTTGTCAGTGGTCGCATCAGCTCCAGTTGATCTATATCCTGCATGGCGCCGATGTCCCGGCGGGCTAAAGAACTGCGACCACCTATTAATACCAGCGGCACTCCGCTCTGTGCAGCCACAGCAACTCCGGGGAGGGCATTTACTACGCCCGGGCCTGCTGTTACTACGGCCACTCCGGGTTGACCTGTAAAACGGGCCCATCCTTCGGCCATATTAACCGCGGCCTGTTCGTGATGAGTATCGATTATGCGGATATCTTCCTTCTGGCAGCCGTTAAAGATCGGGTTAATATGCCCACCGCTAAGAGCAAAAATTGTTTTAACCCCTTCATTTTTTAAAGCTTTTGCCACCAAGTCTCCGCCGAGCAGCTCTTCCGGATTATCCACTTGAATCCCTCCCTTGCTTTTATGAAAAGTGTCTTTCCTTTCTAATTCAACTCTATGCTTAATCCCTCCTGCCGGCAAACTGTTCCCTGTTACCAAACTAGAGGGGCAAAAACCAGGAATACAAGGGTGATGCAAAAAGGTATAATTAGGGTGAGCAGCAGACCCGGTTTGGCAAACTCCCTGATAGTAAAATACCCAGCAGAATATGGAATAACGTTAGTCGGACTTGAAGTTACCAGGATGAAGGCCATTGAGGTTGCTATGGCAACTGGGCCGGCCAGGTACCAGGGATTCATTTGCAGGGAGACTGCAAAAGCAATCATCATCGGTATAAGGATCACTCCGGTAACAGTGTTACTGGAGAACAGTACCTTGAGCAGTTCCACTATAAGCACTGCCAGAAATATTCTTAAAGCAATACCAAGGCTTCCGATAGGGGCAAAAGCCAGCATGGCTAACCACTTTGCAGCGCCCGTTTCAAAAACTATCATTCCAAGAGAGAGCCCTGCAGCGATGAGAACAATACCTCCCCAGTCAATATCATGCTGTGCTTCTTTCCATGAAAGGACGTTGACACCTGGTAAAAAGAATGCTGTTCCTGATGCAACTGCGATAATTTCAATTGGGATTGAGATACCGATTACACCTTTAATTAACGGTTCAGCAAGCCAGAAGAATACCGTAACGGCGAAAATAACCAGGGCTTTTATTTCAACAACATTCAACTTTCCCCTGTTCTTGTCGGCTGCTACTGTATAATTAAAAGCTTGTCCCGGAACAGTTTCAGGTGGATATACACGGGTCAGAATAAGATAAGCAATAGGTAAAATAATGATAGCTGCAGGAAGCCCCACCACCATCCAGGTTATAAAGTTGATTGGGATACCGGCTAATTCCCGCAGATAACCGAGAGCTACGATGTTGGCTCCATTGCCAACCGGGGTTGATATTCCTCCAATGGCTGAGCCCCAGGCTACAGCAATCAGCAGGGCTCTCCCGAAGTTACTTTCACCCGGTTTTTGATCAGCCTTTTTCAGAATGGTTGTAGCAATAGGCAGCAGAATAGCGGCAACAGACATGTTAACGATCCACATTGAGAGAAATGCGGCCATGGCCATGAAAGTAAAAATTAACTTGCGGGGGTTAAACCCGATTCTACTGATTATTATATGTGTTACACGGTCAGCCAGACCGGACCGGGTCAATCCGGATGACAGGGTAAGAATACCGATAAAGAAGAAGGTAACAGAACTGCCAAAACCATAGCTGACGATTTCAGCAAGAGAGCCGACCTTGAAAAAAAAAGCAAGTAACAGCCCAACCAGGGCAGTAACTGGAAAAGGCATTGCTTCAGTCAGCCATAGAATGATCACAAAGCAGAGGATAGCTAATGAAGTTTTCCCAGCCGTGGTTAATGCCACAGGGCCATCGGGAGCCACCAAAGGCTCAGGGAGAGGTAAAAGGTAAATAATACCCAGGATGATAACAGCAGCAACCAGGGATATATACTTGCTTTTAGTAGAACTGCTCCCGGAAATTGATGTGTTAGCTGCCGGTTCTATCACTGAAACACTCCCTGTTCGTTACTATAGTTATTATATATCTTTTGCGGAAAGGGCAATAATTGTTTATAACTATAGCTATATATGCCCAGTCTATGGAAAGTTTATCTGGACTAGTTGCTGTTTTTGAAGGGTGGTCGGGGGCCGAAATACTGGTAATATTGCACTTTAATGTTGCCATGATAAAGTTTACGTTTTTTAGATGCTTTTTTACCAAAGAGTTTTTCAAAGTTTTCATTAGCCGTAAGGATATAATAAGACCAGGTGTCCAGTTTAGACAGCACTTCTGGCATTTCCCGGTATAAACTATCAATTTCTTCAGAGTTACCCAGTCTTTCGCCATATGGAGGATTACAGATGATTTTGCCGTATTTTTTTTTAGAACTGAGTTCAGCAAAAGGCCTGACCTGGAAGTGGATAGATTCATCAATACCGGCATGCACTGCATTATAACGCGCAGTCTCGATCACCCTGTTATTAAAGTCAGTACCGGTGATATCAAGAGGAATATCGTAATTGGCCCTGTCGTGTGATTCTCTGCGTGCTTCATGCCAGTATTCCCTGGGGATTAGAGGCCATTTTTCAGAAACAAAGTTGCGATTCATGCCCGGGGCGATGTTTTGGCCGATTAAAGCTGCTTCAATTGGGATAGTCCCCGATCCGCAAAAAGGATCGACAAGGGTTGTCCCGGGCTGCCAGCGGGAAAGCATAATCATTGCCGCAGCAAGTGTTTCCTTTAAAGGTGCTTCGCTTGCCCTGGTGCGGTAACCGCGTTTGTGCAAACCAGGCCCGCTGGTATCAATAGTCAGGGTGGCAATATCCTTCAGCATCGATATTTCTATTTTGAACAACGAGCCTGTTTCTTTAAACCACTCAGTACGGTAGGTTTTTTTCATGCTTTCAACAACTGCTTTCTTAACGATTGCCTGGCAGTCGGAGATGCTGAACAAGGTTGATTGAACAGACTTTCCGTCAACTGGAAAAGCAGCATCTTTAGGGATAAGTTCGGCCCACGGTAAGGCCCTGGTTTTTTCAAATAGTTCATCAAAGCTTGTTGCCTTAAACTCTCCAACGCGCAGGCGAACCCTGTCTGCGGTACGCAGCCACAGATTGGTTCGGCAGATTGCACTTTCATCGGCGCTAAAATTTACCCGTCCGTTTTCAACTTTTTGCTCTTTATAACCGAGTTCTTTTAATTCAGCAGCGACCAATGCCTCAAGACCAAAAGTAGCTGTGGCGATTAAATCAATTTTAGACATATAATCTCCTTCATGGGACTAAAATGCTTCAACTTTTTAATTCGAAACAGTTTTACCAGCGGGCATGGTGGTCTTCTGCCCATCCGATCAGATTTTCGATTTCATATTTTGCTCCCTGCTCGTCCCTGACTGAGCCGGAAAAGCGGCCGATCATCTGGTGTACTTCCGAACCGAGAAATAAGACGCTTGTTTTGGCCAACCTTTCGAAAAAAGGCTCAAATTGCAGGTCGATCGAGTCGGATACCGTGCTACTTATATGCCAGGTTTTCATAAAATCAGCCCTGTCGTAGTCAAAAATCAAGTCTTCACTGATTTTACTCAACCTGCCATTAATACACAAACCATTTTCGTTCATTCCGGTTCCATCTGTCCAACCTGCCCCGAGGTTGAGACCAATGGTTGTGTTTTTACTGATTCCTGATGCGGAAGCCCAGTTCCAGAAGCTTGAAAATGGCCACTTGCCGCGTCCCAGGTCGAGGCAGGCGAAACCATGCTCTGCATTAAAGATTTTATTGCCAACAACTACCGAGCCGGAGGTAGGCATGGTGTTTTGTTTGGAGGTGAACTGGAATCGTTTTTTGCTCCAGGGGATCACCACATTAAGGGTTTCATGCCCTTCTGGTTTTTTGACAACCAGGTCTGCATTTAGGGGGGCTCCCCCAAAAGCAGGTGATTCTACTTTAAGGTGGGTGACGCTGTTCTTTGTTTTCATACTGAGCATCAAACGTGGATCTTCGAATAAAGCATCGTCATCGGTATAATTCCCTAAATTACACCCTTTGCCCAATAAGCGGCTTATTGTTAATTCATGAAAATCCTTTGTGTTAAAATCAAGAAAATAGATAAAAGCCAGACCCATGTAATCGATATTGGAAAGGGTAAGTGAAAACAGGAATTTATCGGTAGTAATGCACCAGTAGTTCCATCTTTTTTTACGGAAAAAACTACCTGATAGGTTACAGTAGTGCAAGGGTGAACGCGACCAGCCGACTGCTTTCCTGTTAAGTGTTCCATCTGGCAGGCAGAGGTTAACAGGTTCTGTAAGTTCCGGTTCATCATACTGTTTATTTGCCATGATCTGAAATCCCTCCCTCTATATATCTTTGCAGATTATTACCACCCAGCTGCTATAAAACAGGCAACAAGGGCGACAATATTTACTTTATTCCTTCTCTCTAAACTATACATGTAAATGATAGATTTAATTTAGCTTAAAAGCAAGTCCTTGTGATGCCTTGACGGTTAACAATACATAATGGTATTGTTGATTTACATTTTACGTATTTGCTTTAATGAGGAATATAATTCCGGCGAGGTGTGATTGATATGGACGATAAAAAGGGCATATTACTGGAAAGCGGTACCAATGAGCTTGAAGTTTTAGAGTTCAAAATAGGAGAAGAAAGCTTCGGTATAAATGTAATGAAGGTCAGGGAGGTATTAACCCTACAACCGCTGACAGCACTGC
>CAZBKZ010000050.1:0-16800 GCA_964492615.1 uncultured Syntrophomonadaceae bacterium
CTTTCATCGCAATGTGCAAATTTTCTTTCTCAATATAACCTGCTCTAAATAATCTCTGAAGGGCAGATGTAAATTCAAGAATTGTTAACTCTGAAATATATAAATCGCCTATATTATTTTCTACCAGCCTGGTTATAGAATCTGTCCCATTTTCTTCGTGAAATAGCTTTACAAGTGCTGATGTATCGAAAAATATTTTCATAACCTATCTTCTCTTTCTATCTCTATGTCTCTACTTAAAGAACCACCATATTGCCTCAAGGCTTTTCGTGCTTTCAAATAAGCTTTTCCTGAGACCACTTTTTCTTTTTCGCTTTCCTTTTCTATTAACTCATTAACTAACCTATATATTTTTTCAACACTTTCACTGCTTAATTCATCCAGGTCCTCTATTAACTTTTCCATGATACTTTCCTGTCTATTGTATTCTGATCCATAAGGCACCGCATTTTCTCTACAAAGATGTGACTTTACTTCACCCTCTTCTATTCTCCACACTCTTTTCCCCAGCTTAACTCCCTTAAGCGTACCATCGCGCAACCATCCCCGCACGGTATTCGGAGTAACGGCCAGGCGTTCTGCTACCTCTTCCGGTGTAAGCATTCTATCACCCATCACTATCCCTCCAGTACAGCCATTAAACCAGTAATCTTACAGTAGTTCATACACATTATAAGTTTAACGCTTATTGTATGTCAACGCCATTAATATATTTATTTGCATTCTAAAGCATTCAAATGATCTCTTTTTAAGGTATCGTGTTTGTAGCCCACACTCGGCAAATGGACTGCAGCGTCCTAAGTACTGAAGGCTTGGTTGATAGTAAAGAATTTAATTGTATGGTAATTAAAAAGTCTTTTGAAGCTTAATCCGGTGTCTTTAAGATGTTTTTCCTTTAAAGCCCAGCAGCGCAGCTAATTCGCCATTCCCCAGCTTCTTGCATAGCTCTTCCACTTCAGCTTCTATTTCAGCCCTGTCATAGGCAGTGTCCGGGGCAATGAAAATTCGCTCGTGCCTGGTTACGGTAAAGTTCTCCCGATCACTGAACAGCTCTTCATACAGTTTTTCTCCCGGCCTTAAGCCGGTAATTTTAATCTCCACATCCTCATCCGGCTTGAGGCCGCTAAGAATGATCATATCCCTGGCCAGGTCAATAATCTTCACCGGTTCACCCATATCAAGCACAAATATTTCGCCGCCCTTACCCAGCGCCCCGGCCTGGATCACCAGCTGCACCGCTTCGGGTATGATCATAAAATAACGCTTCATCTCCGGATGGGTCACGGTTACGGGACCACCCCTGGCTATCTGCTTGCGGAACAGGTGCACTACGCTGCCCTGGCTGCCCAGCACATTGCCGAAGCGTACCGCACAAAATACACAGCTACTACAACTGCGCGCTTTCTGCTGCAGGTAGATCTCCACCACCCGCTTGGTTGCCCCCATCACACTGCTTGGGTTAACCGCCTTGTCGGTAGAAACAGAAACAAAATACTTAACTCCGTATATTGCTGATAAATCAATTAAAGCTTTGCTGCCTTTAATATTATTACGTACCGCCTCCGCTGCATTCAGCTCCATCAAAGGTACATGCTTATACGCGGCAGCATGAAACACAACCCCCGGTTTATAATCCTTAAAAACTCCTTCCAGCGATTCATAGCCCTGGATGTCACGCACCAGGGGAACCACTTCCAAGCCGGGAACGAGGTCTTTAATTTCCATGTCAATATAAAATATACCGTTTTCATCGTGATCTAACATCAGCAGCCTGGCCGGCTTCAACTCGGCAACCTGGCGGCACAGTTCGGAGCCGATTGATCCCCCTGCCCCGGTAACCAGCACCACCTGGTTTTCCAGGTAGGCAGATATACTAGTCAGGTCAACTTCCACCGGCAGCCGCTGCAGTAGATCCTCGATCTCCACTTTTTTTAAAGCGCTGATACTCACCTTTCCTTTAACAATTTCATAGATTCCCGGCACAGTTTTTATCTTAACCGGCAATGTGGCACATTCAGCAATAATTGCCTGCAAGGTGCTGTATGGCGCTGAAGGCATGGCAATAATTAATTCTTCAATATCTAATCGGTTCACCAGTTCCGGAAGTTCCTCGCGGGTACCTAGTACAGATACCCCCTGGACAACCTGGTTCTGCTTGGAAAGGTCATCGTCAACAAAACCGACAACTTTAAGATCTACACCCGGTCCATGTTTCCTCAGTTCCCTGGCTACCAGCACCCCAGCCTCGCCGGCCCCGACAATCAAAGCATTTTTTTGGTCCTCTTTTTTTCCTTTACGCACCAGTTTATCTGCCAGAAAACGCACAGCCAGCCTGGACCCTCCGACAAATATCAGGAGCAAAAACCAGGCAATAATATAGACACTGCGCGGCAGCACAACAAAAAAATGGCCGTAAAGATATGTTCCGGCCAGGCCGGTAGTCACAGCCACCACTATAAGCATCAATTCATCCATCCCGGCATAACGCCATACCCGGCGGTAAATACCGAATAAAAAGTAAGCCGCCAGGCTGATAAATACGGCCGGCAGTAATATAGCTTCAAGCCGGGCAACCCAGAAAGCTGGAATGCTGCTGTCAAAGCGCAGGTAAAAACTTAAGGAAAATGAAGCCATTACCAGCGCGGCATCAAGTAAGACAAAGCCAAGCTGCACTATCTTTCCGTTATACTTTGCCATTAAAGCCTCCTGTTAAGCAGCGGCGAATAATATCAATTACCCTGTTTTGATCATCTGCTGTCAGATTTGAACCTGACGGTAAGCAAAAACCATTTTCAAACATCTGATCTGATATGCTATTCCCGCCTTCTATCCTCAGAGGTGAAGGCGTTCCTTCGTGCGTATAATACGCGCACCCGCCATAAAGCGGCTGCCGGTGCATCGGTTTCCATACCGGCCTCGCCTCTATATTTTCAGTCTCCAGCGCATCAATTATATCATCCCTGCTTGCCCTGCATTTTTCTGGGTCTATAGTCAAAACGGTAAGCCAGCGTGTCGATCGTCCATAACTTGCTTCCGGCATGAATTCAACCCCTTCAATTCCTGCCAAAGCTTCATAGTAACGGTCAAACACAGCCCTGCGGGCTGCAACACGCTCTTCAAGCACTTTCAGCTGACCCCGGCCGATCCCGGCCAGTATGTTACTCATCCGGTAGTTATAACCGGCCTCTGTATGCTCATAATGCCTGGCCGGCTCCCTGGCCTGTGTTGCCAGGTACCTAGACCTTTGCAGCGCTTCCAGGTCATTTGAAACGAGAGCTCCCCCGCCCGAAGTGGTGATTATTTTATTGCCGTTAAAAGATAGAATGCCGAAACGGCCAAAAGATCCACTCATCCTGCCCCGGTAGGTTGCTCCCAGCGACTCAGCCGCGTCTTCAATTAACGCAACCCCGTACTGCTCACAGAGCTTAATAATCGGTTCCAAATCAGCGCTCTGCCCGTAGAGGTTAACTACGATAACAGCTTTAGGCAAAAACCCGGCTTTTTTGGCATCCGAAAGAGCTCTTTCCAGCGCAATAGGGCTCATGTTCCAGCTCTGTGGCTCGGAATCAATAAAGACAGGTTCAGCCTTCATGTATAAAATTGGATTGCAAGATGCAGCAAAGGTCAAAGAAGAGCAAAAAACCTTATCACTTTCTTTCACCCCCACTAGCTGTAAAGCTAAATGCATAGCTGCCGTACCGGAACTGAGCGCGGCCGCTCCCCCGACATTCAGGTATTCAGCCAGCTCTATCTCAAACCGGTCAACATGCGGCCCCAGGGGGGCAATCCAGTTCGCTTCAAAAGCTTCGGCAATATATTTTTGTTCTTCCCCGCTCATGTGAGGGGAAGACAGATAAATCCGTTTTTTGTTCCCGGTCACTTCGACACCCCATTCTTGCCATCACAAACTTTTTCTATTATACAGCTTAATTCCCTGGTTGTTCCACTAATTGAGCAGGAACTCCGACTGCTGTGCAACCATCGGGCAAATCTTTCGTCACCACTGCCCCAGCCCCGATAGTAACACCCCGGCCAATCTTTAAGCCCTGTAAAACAGTTGCCCCACTCCCGATCAGACAGCCCTCGCCTATTTGAACGTTACCCGAAATATTTACCCGCCACATCAGGGTGCTATAACTGCCAATTATGCTATCGTGTCCAATGCTGCAGCCTGGATTAATAGAAACGTGCTCACCAATCGAAATGTTGATTGTCAGCAGGCAACCCTTATTAATCAGCACGCCGCAGCCAAGTGTCACGTCTTGTGCCAATTCTACCGAGGGATGAACCAAATTAATAAAGGCAACCTGAAGTTTTTTCGCTTGCTTAACCAATTTGCGTTTAGCTGACGGATCACCGACGACACATATAGCCCGGCAATCATTTGCTAAAGCAGTCAATGCCTCCCAGCTGCCCAGAACGGGATAACCGCGCAAATTTTGCCCGGCCAGGTCATTTTCTTCATCAATAAAGCCGGCCAGGTTTAGCTTTTCAGCCAGGCCTTGCTCGTTAATTTCTTCAACCAGCAGGCTCGCTTCCCGGCCAAAACCGCCGGCCCCGATAATTACCAGTTTATTATTCACCGTCATTCCTCCCGGAGCCCATAAATTCAGGCATTGTTGCTGAACCATCACCGCTTATCCCTTCCGCTTTTAATACCTTTAATACAGTCATATATAATATTTTTAAATCAAGCAGAAAGTTCTTGTTATCAACATACCAAACATCAAGTTCAAACTTTTCTTCCCAGCTGATCGCATTTCTGCCGTTTACCTGGGCCCAGCCGGTTATCCCCGGTTTAACTTCGTGCCGCCTGGCCTGTTCCGGGCTGTAGAGTTCCAGATACTGCATTAAAAGCGGGCGCGGGCCGACAAAGCTCAATTCACCTTTCAGCACATTAAACAGCTGAGGCAGTTCATCCAGGCTGAAGCGGCGCAAAAACTTCCCCAAGCCAGTCAGGCGTTTTTCATCGGGCAACAGCCTGCCGTCACTGTCCCGCTGATCAGTCATAGTTCTGAATTTATAAAGGTCAAAGGGTTGGCCCCCAAGGCCCGGTCTTTTTTGCCTGAAAACTACAGGCCGTCCCATCTGATTTATGATCAGCAGAGCCAGGACCAACATTATCGGAGCAAAGATGATCAGCAACAGCAAACTCAGGATAAGATCAAATAACCTTTTCAGTATAATTCAAATCAACCCCATTGCCCTGTTAATCACGTTATTAACTTTATGTACATCATATTTTTCTTCGGCTATACGCCTGCTTTCCCTACCCATTCGCTCTATTAAATCTGGATTGTCAATAAAACGTTCCATCGCTTCAGCTAAAGCCCTGCTGTCTTTAACCGGCACCAGAAAACCGTTAACCCCTTCCTCCACCGTTTCGCGACAGCCGGGAGCGTCAGTTGTGATAATCGGCCGGCCCATCGCCATCGCTTCGAGCACCGAACGTGGAGTTCCTTCACGATATGAAGGCAAAACATATACAGAACACGACCTCAGATAAGGCCGTACTTCATCAGTTTGCGGATAATGTTCTATTAAACCCTCTTCTTGCCATTCCGTTAAATCTGCCTGGTTAATACTATCGGGTGAAGGGTCCATCGCACCTAATAGTTTAAAAGAAGTTAGAGGATATTTGGCTTTAATCATTTTAGCTGCTTCAATATACTCCCTTAAACCTTTGTTGAATAACAAACGTCCGATTAATAAAAAGCTTAATTCCTGATTATTTTTAGCTTTACAGAAATTAAAAATACCTATGTTTACCCCCGAACCGTTGGTCACCACTGTTTCTTTGTCCGGTGAGATAATGTTCAGGTTTTTAAACATCTGTAGATCATCTTTATTCTGGAAGAAAACAACCCGGCTGCGTTTCAGGGCCAGCCTGTACATCAGTACACTTACTTTGTTAAGTAAGCTGCGCTTTAAACCAGTTCCGGAAAAAGTGTAACCTAAACCGGTAATCATGGGGTAATATTCAGCCTTAACCCCGGTAACCATCAGACTGAAGGCAGTATAAATAACCGGTTTGATCGTATAAGAAAATATTTTATCAGGCTTTTCTTCGCGGATAATTTTTATCATTGAGATAATAGTCTTGAAATCACTTAATGGATTAAGAGAAGCCCTTCGGATGGGAATTGGTCGGAAACGAGCACCGGTTAGTTTAATCGCTTCAACTAGCGACTCAGAAGCGGGGGCAGATAAGGCAACCACCTTATGCCCTAATGCACACCATCTCCTGATCAGGTCGCCCCTGAAATTAACCAGAGATTCAGGAATGCCCCCGATGATCATTATTTTAAACAAGTAGAGCCCCTCCGTATAACCCCTAAGCTTCTATCAACACGTAACTGTTTCAGCTGCTTGTTTCTCTCTTAAAAAGCCGATCTGGAATTCTCCCCACTTTGTCAAGGAAATTTTTAGCCAGTACACCCAAAACAATCATTTCACTTTTCGGTTCACCATCTTCATTTTCCTGCACCAACAGGGCGCTGCTGTAAACCAGGGCCAGCCCTATCCAAAAGTACCAGTTACGAATATTGTAATTGGTTAAACCAAAAAAGAAAGGGGCTAATAATATAAACTTGAACCATGTTAACTTGATTTTTTTTAACAGTGATAGCAAAAACCCAGAGAACAGGGCAAAACCCACTAAGCCGTAATTAAAGAGTAACCCAGCCCAGCTGGAGTGAATTTCATAAAATACATGTGAAGTTTTTTCCGCAAAGCGTTCCCGGGCACCTTCGCCGGCACCAAATAACAAGTATTCCGGATATTTCCAGAGGCGATCATAACCTCTTAACTGGATTTGACGGTTAAAATCAGTATTGATTACCCGGTTAATTATTTTATCCAGGCCGGCTACACCTGTAGTAGCGTTATTCATATAATTGACCACCATAACAACTATTACAATCGCCATTAAGCATATAATTATAGTAGTAACAAGAAAGATCCATCTTTTCATTCTGCGGTTCTGATGGTTAATATACCATGATATATAATTTCTTAACCCCAGAGCCAGATAAAAAGCTACGATTACAGCAATGCCGACAAAACCCGAACGGGACATGGTAAAATATACCAGCACCGCTCCAATAAGCAAACCTATTATACCCGGTAACCATGAGCGATAAACTGCTCTGCCCGTCGTTGATATAATAACCACGAACCAGATTACCCAATTGGCCATCTGGTTTGGGTTGTTAAAACCAAAAGTCATTCTGAGCCCGGCAGATTCAGAGATATAGCTGCGTCCAATACCGAAAATACTTAATATTATAACAGCAACCAGGATAATGATATGCAGCCACAATGTATAAGTAAGAAACTTTTTTCCCTTTTCAGAGTAAATAGTAACTATTTCAACAAAAACCAGGAACCCGAAAATATAATACAAGGGTGCGATGAGAGTGTTTATATCTGTATGGGTGACATAAACAATCGCGGCAACAAGGAAGGAATATACTAAAAATAGTAGCTGAGCTATCCAGCTTGTTTCAAAATACACCTGTTTGGGTTTTAGGAATGTGTACCTGTAACCTATTGCAGCAGCAGCTACGAAGTGACTGGCCTGGGGCAAACCGCTTTTCCATAGATAAAGAGGGCTCAGCAGTAGAGCAACTAAGAATAAATACAAATGCTTCCCTCCTCTATAAACTATTTATTATTTCATCAATACTTTACGGAAAAAACTCACTACCAAGCGGCGGGTAAATTTTATCATTGAAAAGCTTTTATAAAATATAGTTTCACCTGTGTTGATAAACCCCAACCTATGCAACCTGGTGTATGTATTTAGATTACCCCGTTGCATGGCAACTAAATTTTTACTTAAACCACCTTCGCCGAACGGCTCTTTGTAGCTATATGTCAGTGGAATCCTTAAATAGAAAACATTTAAACCGGACAACAAACTGGATAACCATAACAAGTAATCTTCAGAGTGATACTTATCCGCTTGAAATCTAAATTCAATATCACGTTTAAGCATTACAGTACTGCAAGCAAAAGGATTTTGTAAAAGAGCCTTTCTTTTGCCAACCTGAGTATGAGCGACTCCTTTTATATCAATAACTGCTGATTCAGGGTCATGCTTAACCGGTCTGTTGTTTTTAATGATAGAGCGATCATGCCCACAAATATCAATACTCAAATCTGAATTCATGAAGCCGTATTGAAGTTCCAGTTTTTGCCGATGCCAGGCATCATCGGCATCAATAAAAGCAACATATGGATTAACAGCAATCTCCCAGCCATAATTCCTTGCAGCTGCCGGTCCACTGTTTTTTTCTAAACCAGTCACCCTTATGTTAAGTTTTACATATGTCGATTTTAATTGTTCAAGCAGCTCTAATGTGCCGTCTTCACTGCAATCATCAACCAAGATCACTTCATCAGGGCGCATCGTTTGCTCAGCAACCGATTTAACTGCCCTATCGATTGTATCTTTACATCTGTAACAGGGAATTATTACAGAAACAGGCAATAACTGATCCATAGAACTTTTCCTTTACATTATAATACTTAAGCTTTAATAATTTTATCGTCATCTATTCCTGACAAAACGTTTCTGGTATCAATTACCATTTTGCTGTGCTTTAAAAGCCGGCGATAATCAATATTACTATGAGCGGTTAGGATGATAACACAATCTTGTTTCTGAAGTATCTCATCATTTAATTCTACCGAATGCATATTTATATCGGGATACTTTCTAATATCGGTAATATGATTTATAAAGGGATCATAATAATTAACCTCGGCTTTTCTTTCCTTTAAAAGAGAAATAATTTTTAAAGCCGGTGATTCTCTTACATCATCTACATCATTCTTGTATGCTGCCCCCAGGATAAGTATTTTTGCTCCCTTGATGGCCTTATTATTATCATTTAATGCTTCAATAGTTTTGTTTACAACATAATAAGGCATTTGTGTATTAATTTCTCCGGCTAACTCAATAAAGCGGGTCGAAAAATCAAATTCTCTTGCTTTCCAGGTTAAATAGAAAGGATCGATCGGTATGCAGTGCCCTCCCAGCCCCGGACCGGGATAAAACGGCATGAAACCAAACGGCTTGGTTGAAGAAGCCCTGATTACTTCCCAGACATCAATGCCCATACGGTCAAAGAGCATTTTCATTTCGTTAACCAGGGCAATATTTACACTACGAAATATATTCTCTAACAGTTTGCTTGCTTCGGCCGCTTCAACTGATGAAACGGGAACTATCTGCTTAAATACCATACCGTATAACGCCTTAACCCTTGCAAGGCACTCATTCGTTATACCACCCATTACCTTCGGAATATCCCTGGCGCTGTAGCTGTTATTATTCGGGTCAACCCTTTCGGGCGAGTAAGCCAAATAATAATCTTTCCCAACAGTTAAACCACTTGCGTTAAGAATAGGCTGTACTATTTCCCTGGTGGTACCAGGGTAAGTTGTACTTTCTAATACTACCAGTTGCCCACTCACTAAGTATTTTGCTATCGCCCTCGCTGTGTTTTCTACAAACTGCAAATCCGGTTCACGGTGATCATTTAACGGGGTGGGAACTGCTATGATAATATTCTTTGCCTCTTTCAATTTATTGAAATTAGCAGTTACTGTAAACTGTTTGTTATTCACATACCTGCTTATCTTCTGCCCCGAAATGTAACTGATATAACTTTTACCCTGCCTTAACATTTCAATTTTATCTTGATCAATGTCAAAACCGATAACGTTTAAACCCGATTCACAAAAATCGAGGAGCAGAGGCAATCCTACATAACCAAGACCGATTATAGCGGTAGTTTCTTGTTTAACCGACATACTTTAACCCCATCCATTCATAAATTCTATTTATTTTTAAACGATAGCCCGTTACGAGAACTAATTATCAGTAACCTTCTAAACAAAATAACCACACCTATAAAAGTGCATATAGCAGTTACAAATAATGCCCTGGTGGAAATATCAAAGCTAAGCAGTATAACTGCAATAGAAGCAAATATTAAGTTCATTAAATAAATAATGACAACTGTTTTACGTACAGAAAAACCCAAACTTATTAAAACATGATGAATATGACCTTTATCAGCTTTAAAAATTGAGCTTTTATTACAAATGCGCCTGTATATTGCATAGGTAACGTCTAGTGCAGGATATGCAAAAATAAACATACTGCCCAGAACCAACTGGGCAGAAAAAGGATACTTAATTGCAAACAGGTGCGAACTGGCCAGTATAAAACCTAATAACATACTGCCTGTATCACCCATAAATATTTTAGCCGGATGATAATTAAAAAAAAGAAAACCCAGGCATGCTCCGGCCCCGATTAACTGCACCCCAAGAACGCTAGACCTTCCACCTTCAATAAATGATAGCGCTGCCATTGCCAGAAATATTATTGCCGCAGTGCCCGCCGCCAAGCCATCTATTCCATCAATCAGGTTAAAAGCATTAACCATTAATACAACCCAGCCAATAATTAAAATTATCACTATTGTTTCAGGTAAATAAAAGCGGGCAAAATAATCTACCATAAACTTGAATAAATGAACATTCCAAAGCACAACTATTAATGCAGCAATAGTTTGCCCGGTTAACTTGTATAAAGGTTTAATATTTATAAGGTCATCTATTAATCCGGTAGCTACTAGCACAATTGTAGCCAGTATTAAAGAAAGCAGCTTATTATCTAAGGGCAAAAAAACGAATAAGACCACAGCGAAACATAAAAAAATTGATACTCCACCTAGTAGTGGCGTTGATGTTTTATGTGTTTTATGCAACCCAGGCTGGTCGACTATTTTTTTCTGATGTGCAAACTTGGATATTAAAGGGGTTGTTAGAAGCGCCCCAACAAAAGGCAAAAAAAATAGAAGGAAAAAGTATAAACCGGTACGTTCCAAAATATAACCTCCAACTAGCTTCTACCCATGTATTTCTTTTCATTATTATATCGCTTAATGTAATTAAACAACTTTTTCAATGAAATAAATGGGTTAAACAATTTAATATCCATTATTCTAATGTTATTTCGCTTCAGCTTTAAAAAAACTTCAACTAACTTTTTAAGACCTAAACGATACTTGAGAACATCGACAACTTTTCCCCAACCATATAAATTAAGTGCTCTGAACTCTTCACGCGTAAGTTCATCATCAAGATATTTATAATAATTGATAAACACATTTAACCTGGTATCGTAAATATGTTCTTCAATGCTCATAGTGAGTGAACCACTACCTCTTGTTATACAATAAATCACATTCTCATCCATTGCAAATTGTTTCATATAAAAACCCACTTTTGCAGAAAACATTACGTCGTTTGAAGCTATAACCTCATCAAACTTTATAATATTTTTCTTTAGAAAATGCTTTTTGATCATTTTTCCGCAAGGTATATGATAATAATAACGTAAAGCCATCTCGTGTTTCAATTCTCTGGAAGCAAGATAATCATTTATAAGCTTATTATAAAAAACGTGCCTTTCAGCAACTTGCCCTGTGTCGAGATATACACTTGTCGACTTGAAAAACACAACATCATAATCGGAATTAAAATATTTTTTTACTTTATCATAAAATCCTGGAACAAAATAGTCATCTGCATCAGCAAATAGAACCCATTTACCAGAAGCCTTGTCAATGCCTATATTTCTGGCAGCGCCAGCCCCCTGCTTTCCTGTATAATTATTAACAAATGTTATTGAACTATATTTCTCTGATGAAGTAAGTCTTTCATACCGATCAAGGTTTATTTTGCTATTATCGTCGATAACAATAATTTCGATTTCATCAAAGGCTGGAATTGATTCAAGTAATTTTTCCAGTAAAACCGGACTGTTGTAATGTGGAATAATAATACTTAATAATTTCATACTAGTTTTCACAGGTTAAGTAATGGCAATCAACCATACCTCCTATTATTGATTCAGACCCAACTTACTCGAAAAAGCGCGTACAAACAAAAACTCTATCTATCGTTGAGTTTTATTATCCTTCAACTTTCTTACTAATTTAATAAAGTTAATATCACTAATTCTAAACACCTTCACTCTATTCCTTAAAAATAATAAATAGGTTTTCAGTATTTTTGAGCTAGGAAACCCTTGCCTCATTGCCCTAAGAATATAATCCCTGCCACTCACATCTAAAATTTTAAATTGATCTTTATCAAGTTTGTTTTTTAGATATTTATAGTAATCTATATATACCGCTACCCTGATATCAAAATGCTTTTCATCACTTCTTTTCGTTAAAGTCCCAGGGCTGCTGGTGTTGCAATATATAGTTTCTTTTGATGCATGAAACTTTTTCATATGATAACCTAACTTTACCGAGAACATCATATCATTTGCAACGATTATCTCGTCAAACCTTATATCATTGGCCATAAGAATATCTCTTCTAATCAGCTTTGACCAGGGTATAAAAAACTTATATCTCAGTTCCAGCTCATCTTTTTGCCCACCAGTATTTATATAATTTATCACCCTTTCTGCGTAATGTTGGTGTCTATCTGAAATAGCTCCACTCTCTAAGTCTAAACTGGTTGGCCTAAAGAAAATCACATCAAAATCAGATTGAAAATATGGCTTTACAATTTCATAGAAACCATTAACAAAATAGTCATCTGCATCAGCAAATAAAAGCCACCTGCCCGTTGCAGCATCCAAACCAATATTTCTGCAAGAACCTGCACCTTTGTTTATCCTATTGTTCGAGAGATATTTAACAAACCTGAATTCTTCTTTTAATGCTTCATACTCTTTTAACCCTTCATTACTGTTATCATCGATTACCAGTAATTCAATATCATTCTTATCAGGTATAGAAACTAGTAGTTTCTTTAATAGTAAAGGTGAATTGTAATGGGGTATTATTATCGATAAATTAAACAAGTGATATCTCCTTGAGCAAGTAATACTTTAAAACATACTTTAACTTTAGGAAACCAGGTATGAAGAAAATCATTACTGCCTTACCGGGACAACCCCTTTTAAAAGGCTTTTAATAATTTTATAAATAAATCTCTTCAACTCTTTTCTATTAAATCTATTTCTTACTTTTTTTAATAAAGATTTATTTGTTTTTAAAAAATCATAGGTCAAAATCCATTTTATTGAATCTTTTATAATTATATTCTCCTTATTCCTAGACATATTGCATTGTATATCATTCCATAGTGTCATTTCTATTTCAGAAAAGCACCAATCTTTTTTTACTTTATCTCTTATTCTATATAGATCATTTTCAGATATTTCGAAACCAAATTCACTGGGTTCAGCTCCATCTGATATTAGGCCCATGATCGTTCTCGCACATTTTTCACAGTCACAGCAGTTATCACCTTTCTTAGATTTCCAACATACTCGCAAATCAATTTTCTCCTGATATTGTTCTTTATAATCTATTATTTGTTTAATTTTATCTTGCCTTGAATAATCATAACCCTCATGCTCAACAACAGTCTCACCAAACCGCACCATGTTGTCTATCGTTGGATCGGATGCGCAGGGTAATTTTTGTTGGTCTTTTTTACTCCTTGTGGAAGGCATATAAATTTTCCCATAACCATTTTGGAACGAAATTGGTGCCGCATGGCCAATAATGCCAATACCATGCTGTATTCCGTGCCACCAGTTATCATTCAGCTTTTCCTTAAAATCATTATCCAACGTTTTATAGTTTATAAACGATCTGAAGTTGGATTTAATAAAAACATGTTTCAAATTAAACCTATTTGATGTATTTTCAACTAATTGTTTTACTTTTTGCCAACCTGAAACATGATCATGTAATAGATCAGAACCCCATATTGTTAATAAATCAGGCTTTTCAGGCAATCTGCGTAACAAGGTTGAAGTTGAATCCACTCCTCCACTGAAGAAAGAAGCTGATTTGGTATTGCTTTCATATCGGTAATCAATTTTGTTTTCAACTAATAGCTTACCTTTAAACAACAGCCCGGGGTACATACCTTCATAACCCTTTTTTATGCCGTCCAGACTATTGAAAAAACATCTATCTATATCATCTAAAAAGATTTCTGTGTCACTCAACCATACTATAGGTAATATGTTTGTTAAAAAAGGAATTATTGCAATCCCTGCAGGAGTATTAGTAATATCGTGCTCATATTCTATAAATAACTGCTGATCCAGATTAAAATATTTGATAATATCACCTGTGATTTCATAACAATAATCTATTCTGTTGTTTTTTATTGTTATTTGATTAACTCTTATATGATTTTTTATAGTCACCAATACTCCTCCAATTTACATTCAAATAGTACTTCTAATTTATACTAGCAGATTTCAAGCAATCATACTTCTGTTTAATTAAATCTGAATTACTAACTGCCTGTTCTATTTCAGATTCTACCCTGTTAAACAATTCAGTTTTATTTGAATTAATTTCCTCAATGAAACTATCTATAGTTTTAACAAGTCCGTCGCTGCTTATATCTTCAATATCATTAATATATTTTTCTTGTCCTAACCTGATAAACAATTCTTTAGTTTTAAATTCATAAGCGATAGGTATAACCGGCACCCCTACATTCAGCGACATAATGGACATGTGCAGCCTGGTTGATATCACAAAGTCATAATTGGTAAGTTCATGCATTAGCTGTTCCGGTGAATGATGACAGTTTACAATATCAATTGATTCTCTGTATTCTCCTGGGATCATGTTGAATACTTCTCTAGCAATCTTAGAGTCATCTGCCCAATATTCTTCTATACCCTGGCAAGTTGATAAGAATGTAATACGTGCATCATACTTTTTGCTTAGATAGATACAAGTTTCCTTAACAGCATCTAAGTAATTTGCCATTCCAAGTTCAGAATCAGACTTTTCAAATTTTCTCCAATCTCTGACGGAAATAGCAATGGAGGGCTTAATGAAATTGACATCAGTTACTTTTGCTTTTTCTATCCGACTTTTATCAGATAAAGCAAATGCAGCATCAGCAGTTACGTGGCATTTTCTTTTTTTTACTCCAATAGAAATCAAATTATCTTTGGATCTATTGTCTCTCAGAAATATTAAAAATGCGTTATTAAAAATCTGTTTAATGAATTTTCTATTCCTGTGTTTGTTAAAAGGGCCCAAGGATTGAGTGAAAAAGAGTAAAGGCTTTTTGAGCCTAACCGCTATATTTAATTCAAATATTCTTGGCTCCAATGAGTAGTTTTCAACGAGGTATGTGCCGCCAGTGCTAATTACTAAATCCGCGTCTTTATATATATTTACAGAATCCGTTATTGTCGGAGGCAGTATTGTTTTATATATAAAATCAATCCTATTCTTCAAGGCCCAAAGACCTACCTGAAACCTTGACAGATTAAATAGTTTTAGTATTCTTCGAAGAAAAATGTTTGTTTTATACTCGAATAAATCATTGTAAACTAAATTACGAAATTCAATCTCCTGGTATAGTTGCCTGGCAATATTGTGATGTGAATCAAAAACTACCAACTCGAAATCCCTTCCAAATGCGCCATGAAGTATCTTTATGATCCCTTTAAGAATTGCTGCATCTCCTGTATTCAGCGAAACTGTGTTGGTTATAACAATTTTCATAAACCCGCCTTCTCAATTATTAATCTAAAATAATCTCGGTTCTATATAGATTGTTAGCTTTTTAATTATCGATCAAGCTGCCTAAAATTCCTATAAGTTTTTTATTCTGTATCTTGGTATTGTAATCATTTTCAACTAACTTTCTACCTTCTAAAGATATTTTCTTATTTAGCTCCACATTATTGGTAAAGTCAAGAATACATTTGTTCAGGGCTTCAACATCTTTCTCGGGCACCAGGTAACCAGTAATTTTGTCTTTAATAATTTCCGGGATACCACTGTGGTATGTTGCAATCACAGGCAAGCCCACAGCCAAAGCTTCCATAAGAACTACAGGTATCCCTTCTTGATCTCCATTTTCAGCCGTTATGCTGGGCATTAACAATAGATCTGCATGATGCTTCAGGATTTTAATAACATCATCCTGATTCCTCCTGCCTTCTAAAAGTATACTAAGCGACAAACCATTTTTTTTAATGATGTTACTTATTTCCTCTTTTAATGGTCCATCACCTATTATCCGATATTCAATATTTGGAACTATTTCTGACGCTTTAGCTACAGCTTTCACTCCATATTCTATACCCTTTTTTTCAACTAAACGCGCAACTGATACTATACGTAACTTATCACACTTTGAATAGCTTGAAGCAGAAAAGTGAAACCGCTGAACATCTACACCCATTCTATGAACTATTATTTTTTCTTTAGAACAACCAAGCTGTACTAATTTATTTGCCCAGTTATCACTTACAGGTAGAAATAGATCACCACTCTTAAATAACCTATTGTAAACGTTTTCGCCTCTATCTTTTATATAACTCGTTATATCATATCCATGAAAAACAGTTACAACTTTGCCTTTTATTGCCCCGATATCCCTTAATTTAACAGCAACGTCTCCGTTTACTCCAAAATGGCATAAAATAACATCATAAGTGCAGACCCCTTTTGAAAGTAATCTTTCAGTTTTATAAAACAAGTTCAAGCTTAATGCATCAATTCCATATTTAAATACATTCAGACTTTTTAAAAGCTTAGCGCGATCATTATTTTTTATTAAAATCTTAAATGCCTTATAAAGCCTATTAACTTTACCCTTCGGTTTATGACCCGCTTCTTCCATATAAAAACATTTCTCAAGTAGATTATACTCATCAACTTCTCTGTGCTTAACTCCATTGCTTTTATTCTTTGCTATTAT
>CAZBKZ010000051.1:0-15767 GCA_964492615.1 uncultured Syntrophomonadaceae bacterium
CCTTAACCGTCCTGGGACTGGCATAGGATAGCTTTACTGCGTTCTTCTTAAATTCCTCATCATACTTCTTTCTGAACTCTCCCATTTTCTGCCTCCGATTTCTGGGACTTTTCGGTCCCTTCTACCTTAGCAGATTGTCTAAAATTTTAACATGCTCCCGTTATCTATTGCTTCAGAACTGGACAGAATGGCTGGTTCCCCTGTTAGTATTTATTTTTCATTTCGTGATAGATTACATAAAGCAGATCAAAACAGGGGGTATAGATTCTGCAAAGGTGATGGTTATTGATCAGGCGTTACATATAGCTGGGCTGCTGCTAATTGTTTTGTTTGCATACCTTACTTTGCCGATTATAGCTTTTACTGGAATTGGCTATAAGGCAATAATTATATTGGCTGCTTTTAGTCTAATAGTGCCTGGCTTCGGCCATTTTATTGGGCGATACATGAAGGAGATTTTTGAAGAAAACGATATGCCAACAGAGGGCCTGAAAAATGGTGGCAAGTTGATAGGCCAACTCGAAAGAATGTTGGTTTTAATCTTGATTTTGATCGGTCAACCTTTAGGCATAGGTTTTTTAGTGGCAGCAAAATCAATTTTACGTTTCGAAGAATCGAAAGTTCAATTAATTGCTGAATATGCTATTATCGGAACACTGTTAAGCTTTAGCCTGGCGATTGCCTTTTCCAGCCTGGCTGTTTGGGCAATGAGCTTCTGAAATAAAATTATGGCCTGGTGTCAAGGGGACAGGGGATTTGACAACTTCAGATTGCCTTTGTGTTCATTCCTCAAGACGATAAAATGCTGAGACAAGCCAGAAAGAAATATGGAAGCGGTATATGCCATGTTTTGCCGAAAGGTTTAAACCGCCAGGTAGATAGATTGCCGGGAATTAAGAGGGGAGTTGTTCAAAAGGTATTAGTGGGTTGTCACACCTGCTTCCCCTAAAAACCATATATCCTAAATATGATTAATCCAATTCTCAATATACAGACCATCAACTCTGGAAAATTCGGCTGTATTATTGGTTACTAGAGTTAATCCCTCTGCTAAAGCATGAGCAGCAATAAGCAGATCATAGCCACCAATTATTTCTCCACTTAGCTCAAGTTGCTGCCGTATATTGCCATAAATAAACGCAGCCTCTGTCGAAAAAGGAAGAAGCTCAAAAGGGGTAAGGAACAAACCGAGAGCCAGCTTGTTTTGTCCCACCCTCCTGCTTTTTTGTACACCATAAGCTAATTCAGCAAGAGTAATTGAAGAAATGGCGCAGCAGCCTATCCCTTTTTCATAAAGTTTCAATTTCAAAGCGGAGTCTTTTTCTTTAATCAGGTAGATGCAAATATCCGTATCAAGCATGTACCTAATCACAGATCATCTCTCTTTTTTAAGGCGGGCTGTTTTCTGCTATCCATATAATCTTCACTGAAATAATCCATACCAGTTTCATGCGCTTCCCAGATCTTATCTTTGGGCATTAAAACAACGGCATTACCTATTTTTTTGATGTATACTTCTTCACCATCAAATCGATATTCCCGGGGCAAGCGTACTGCCTGGCTACGGCCGTTATAAAAAAGTTTGGCACTGTCCACAAACACCACTCCTGAACAAAATTGATATATACCATAGTATATACCAATAATAAAAAAGGTTCAACCGAATGTAGGGGACTGGTGGCTTGATATCGTCAGCGTGGCAGGGATTTTGGGCAAAAGAAAAACCCTTCACCGCATTTTCCTACCGGTACCATTGCATTTTTATGCGCTTTGAAGATGAAAATACTTAACTGGTTTTTCTCGGTCTAAGCTTAGTTATATAGGCCAGTGTTTCTTTGGGGCAACTGTCAATGCAGTGCCACACTGTTTTAGCTGGTGTTAGTCTATTGCACATAAATTAAAGAAAGTGCCCCATTGTTTACAAAAAGCAGTGAGGCAATTAAGCTTTTTTAACCCAGGCAGAGAATTTTACATCGGGATAGCATAATCCATCAGGGATGTATCATAAATATGTGCAAAGCAATAATTGGGCTCCGCTAGATTTTTCCTGATTGCAAAACTGTGTCAGGTCTAAAAATATAAGATTTCAAATGATAGAGTTTCAGCATGGTCAGACCACTACGGATTGAATACCCAGGAACAGTTTACCATATTATTTCTTGTGATAATGCAGGGAATAATATTTATGAAAATGATCAGGATCGCAGAGATTGCTGACTCACTTGGGATTCACTATACAACAGTGAGTAAGATTATACGAAAAAAAAGTGATAATTCAAGACCTGACACCATGGTCCATATTTTTTGCGTGTTTTTTGCCTCCATTTCTTACAAGCCAGTTTTAACGAATCATGTTAGGCTGAGCATTTGAGGGCAAATACTGCTCATAATAGAGCCGGTGGTTTTTATTGCGGCTTGCATCCCGTTCAATAACCCACCAGTCAACAGGGCGGTCATGACCTGACGGTAAATTCAACATGTCATAGGTTTCCCTGACCTCAGCCTTACCGGTTACGGTCATGTCCTCAAATAAAAATCCGTGATTCCAAGGACTGCTGATATCAATATAACGTTTACTGACCCCCTGGTTGTTGGTTAAAAACTGCTCGATAGTAAAGTAATTACCCACATACTGGTTACCCAGCACGGGCATCAACCCTCTGTCCAGGTAAGATAACCACCAGCTATCGGCGTCATAACCCCAGGGATAGTTAGGATCGCTGTTTTGCAGACCGTTAATTGCTCCGAACCGAAAACGATTGTCGGCTGTTTCTTCTTCGAGAGGTAACAGGCCATTATAAGGGCCATAGGCTGCCGTAAATGTTTGTTCCAAACTGGCAGTAAAGCCCGGATCTGCCGAAACGCTGGCGGCCCAGACTTGCCTGCTGACAGCTTCAGTTAAACTATCAACATTAAAATTAATATCAGGAAGATTGTGCAACAGATACTGAGGTAGAAAATAGCTTAACTGCGGTGGCAAAGCTTCGTCCTTCAGGTAACTGTAGTACAGCTCTGTAAGGCCCAGGGTTTCCAAATTGCTAGAATCGTAATGGCTTAAACTTAGTGGTTCAAGAAGAATGCGCTTGGGTGGGGCACATAGCTCAATTGTTGACGTTGCCGTTAAATTGATGGTGGCAAATTCATCCGTAACAATTTCATTTTCATCACTGACTTTTAGCAAACCGCTGATTATGTAAATATCTGAATCCTTTACCAAAATTCCATCACCGGCAATAATTTGTTTCATTGCTGCCCCGCTGTTACAGCGATGGCCGGCCTGTTTTTTTAAGTCAATCATTCCCTCAGCATCATACTTGGCAAGGTGACTCATGTAGCCGTTCCCGGCTGAAACCGGTCCGGCAAGCGATAATATGATCATACTGATCACCAATATTGCTAAAAAGCTTCTCTTAAAATGTTGTTTACATAAATGGTTTACATCGCATTGCAGGTAGATCATTATCACTTCCTCTGAAATAATGATTATCTAATAAGTAAGTATATAAATATACCCAGTGGTAAAATCAATCCTAAATTTGAAACATTAGAGGTCACCAGAGCATCTATGGCTTCTTGAGTATCTTTGATATAACCTGGGATTCTTTTTGGTTTGTGAATCTTATATATTTCAACGAACGAAGTCAGTTCACTGATAGAAGAAATAAAACCCAACACCCAGCCAACCGCCCATTCAGGTAAGTTGAAAATTAATATTAGGTTTCCAGCACTGCTGCTAAGAAACCTGCCAGCTAGTAAAATAATAAAAACTCCGGCTAACAATAATGCAAGCCCTATAAAAAGATTACCATTTTCAATGCCTTCAGGTAAGGGGGCCGGTTTTCCATGTTTATTAAATATTTGATCACATATCCTGTAAACCATAAAAAATAAAATTAGACCCAGGGCTACAGATAACCCAGCACCTACTTTAAACCAAATTAGTGATAAAGGTAACAAGATCGAAATAATCCCGAAAGCCAGTTCATCCTTAAACCATTTTTTTTTCAAATCTAATTGCTGACGAAATACTGTAATGGTTACTAAAAATAAGATCGAATTAATAATATTCGATGAAGCTATATTCCACAACCCAGCATTAAATACTCCGGCAAAGGCACCGGCAACTAAAACAGTAAATTCAGGGATACTGGTTGCATAACCTATCACCTGCCCCCTTGCTTTACCCGATAATTTAAATATTGCACTGAAATTAGCTATTCCTGGTATTAAAAGATATTTAACCGCCATAACAACTACAGATGCCGAGACAACTAACTTTAGAATACTATTAATCATTTGACATATTGTCCTTTTCGAATAGTTGAATAAACATTAATTTTCATGCGTTCTGTTTTTTTTAATATAATCCATTGTTAAGCTGTAGATATCATCCGTAAACAGTTTAAAATAAGGGCATTTTGCTCGCACTATCTCAGGATCAAGTTTGGCAAATAGCCTGGTACCTTCTGTTACTTTTTTATAGGTTCTATTAATTTTTTTTAGATACAGCTTGTTAAGATATTTGGCCGGAGGCTGACCGGAGTTGACCTCTTCAGGGGCTTTAGCAGCTTTTTCAAGGCTGGCGGCAACAGCATCCGTGAATATTTCCGGATCACTGAGCAGCCAGGCTTCAAATTCGTGCACAGCAAAGTGCATTTTAAATTGAGGCAAACCAACTTTATTTTCCAGGTGCTGCTTTCCCCAGTGATACTTTTCTTCAGCTGACTTAAGCTCTTCAGGGAAGAATGTCGGGCCGTACAGGTCAAGCAAACCGATTACAGCAACCAGTTCATTGCTTCGCGGCCCCTTCAGATGCATCGCAGCCTTTAGCGCAGCATCCTTATAAAGGTTGGCGTAACCCTTAAAATTGACCGTTCGAATTGTTAATTTACCTGGTAATTTTTTATCAAGCCATCTGGTTAGAAATTTTGCCAGGACCTTATCTTCCGTGTCACCTTCAACAAACAGGATTAAAACCATTATCACATGTTCTCCAATTCTCCCGAGGCAAAGAGAGAACCAAGCGTATAATTACTTAACCAGTAATTCAGCTCTTCACCATCAAGAACTTTCAGCTCAGTCTCTCCATCATGCCATTGCGCTACCGTAGTAACCGGCTGCTGATCGCTGAAAGCATCTAAAAAGAGCGATGAATGCGTGGTTAAAATAATTTGCGATCTGCATGAAGCATCGACAGCATGTTCAGCTACAACAGTTAACATGCCGGGATGTAAACCAGTTTCAGGTTCGTCAATGGCAATAAGCAGAGGTGGCCGGGGATTATTAAGAATAGCCATTAATAGCAAGAAAAATAATGTGCCGTCTGAAAGGTCAGCTGCTGACTGCTCTCGTTCAAGTGACCGCCACCTTACCCTGAGCTGAACTCGCTGATCAGCCGCTGGGGGAAACAAAAGCTCTTCATATTCAGAACCAAAAGCTGCTTGCATGGCACTGTCAATAGCACTTTTGAAGCTCCTGCTTTCAGTATATAAAGTATGCAAAACCGAAACCAGGTTCTGGCCGTCCGGAGTGATGGTCGTTTCATAACGTGATATAACAGGCTGCCTGAGCAATGAGTCCTGATGAATATTTAAATCATGATAAATTGTAAATGCACTTAAAGCTTTTTGAAAGGCATTAATCATTCTATTTCCGGCAAAAGGATTTGCAGCAGTAGCTAGTAACAGTTCTCTTTGAGAAAATGAATCTTCAGGAACTATTAACTCTTTACCTGCCAAATCATAAATAGTGACTGTTTGACGATCTCGATTCAACAGTGGGTTCAGCTCGTTGCCATTCGACATTTTTTCCTGAACCAGGACATTAAGCGATTCTGATTCAACAAGGTAATCGCCTTCAAGCCCTGCCGCTTTGAGCAGAACTTCATAACTGTAGGAGTCTTCCCAGTGATCATTGTCTAAAGCCGGTAAAGTCAAGTGTAATTGAAAACTGATCGAATCTGCCTTACCATCCCAGAGCAGCGGCCTGATTCCTCCTGCTTTTTGAAGATATCTTGCTAATTTTCCACTGGAGGCGGCAACCAGCAACTCAAAAAATCTAAGTAAATTTGATTTGCCAGTACCGTTTGGACCAATTATGATATTTAATTTGCCCGGCTCCCACACAACATCTTTCAGGGAACGGTAGCCTTGTATTGCAATTCTGGTAATTGTCATAAACAATTCCCCCTTCATCCAGGCAGATCTCTATAAAACAGAACCTTAACATTTGATAGTATCAACTGATCCTTTTACATCTTCTCTTTTTCCCACCTGAACTTTTTCGCTGCCTCCCTGAACCCTGCTGCCAGTGAATCCCAGGCTTTTTCAAGTCCATCTTTCAGGGAATCCCAGGAATCTTCATTTACTTCGGCAAATTCTTTTAGTTTCTTTCTTCCTTCATCAATCTTACCTTCCAAAGCTTTAATCTGCTCGGGATGATTTCTGGCAACATCTTTTCCTGCAGTAGCAGCTTTATCTTTCAGTTCTTTCAGTTCTTCCACCCAACCATCAAGCTGTTCACGCAGATAAGCTAAATAGCTTTCTTTGTTATCCATGATTGATACCTCTTATAAATTATTTGCGACTCTGACTCAGCCTGGTACTATTTTATAATATTTTTCCTCAAATGTCAGACAACGCGGAGGAAACAATCCAGAGATTGCCGCAGCGTTAAACCGGCGGGTCGAAATTGAATTAGAAGACATCGGCTGAGCCATAAATTATTTTCCTTAACTCTAATATAATCTGAATAAGCAGGATTTAGCAGGATTGGGGTCAGGACATGAAATATAAGATTTTGAATGATAGAATTCCAGACCTGAGCCTACGGGCTGTGATTAATAATGGATATTAATGGTAATCCTCGGGGTAATGTTTTATTTTACAAACTGCCCCCGGGGCTGAATTCCAAGGTAAGTCAACCCTTTATGGCCCCTTTGCTTTAGCGATAAGATCTAAATCTTTGATCGTTATTGTTCTGGCGTCATAGTCCAACAGTCCTGCACAATGCATTTTATGAAGTTCACGGCTGAGAGAAGTTCTCTGGACACCAAATCTTTCAGCCAGCTCTTTTTTTGAGTATCTTAATTTGATCACCTGGCTCTTTTGACTATGGTATTCATAAACCAAAAATGCTGTGATCTGATTCCTGATCGTCTGATAAGAAATAGATCTTATTTTATCAGCCAGAATGATAGTTCGATCAGATATAACTTGCAGCAGGGCAACCATAAATTCAGGATTATCACGTCCCAGCCTGATTAACAGGTCTTTTTTAAATCGCATAATCACAACGTTTGAGTCAGCGACAACTGTCATCGGGTAAACATTATGCGCTGAAAATATCAGATGAGCGCCAATTATCTCCGGTGCCGAAAAGATATTTATCGTCAAAATATTACCTTCATCATCGATCTTTTGGATTGCTACTTTCCCCTTCAGGATTACCCCCATCGATTCACATACTTCACTTTGTAAATGAATAACTTGGTCTTTTCTATAATTGTTTATTTCAAAACTGGTTTCGTTTAAAATGATTATCAAATCTTCTTTAGAAAAACTATCAAACAAGCTCAGGGTGGACAATACATTAAAATATTTATTCTTCAAGGTTAACCCCGCTTTAAGTTATTAATTAGTTACCGTGGTAACTCTTTAATTGATCAAGAACCAGTATACTCTAATTAAACCGATTTATGAAGGGAGTTCTCTATTTGTCTCACAAGCTAAATATAATCGTTCAGCTAATTTTTCTTGCACTTTTTACAGTTCTAATCGCCACAGGCAGAGTACAAATTTGGGTAGGTCTGTTTCTGCTGGGTGTAGTATTATCGTTTTTTTTGGGCAGAATTTACTGTGGCTGGCTATGTCCAATTAATACAGTAATGAACGCAGTAACAGCTGTTAAAAAAAAGTTAGGTATTAAAAAACAAAGAATCCCAAAGGTCTTAACCGGCTCATGGATCAGATATCTGGTACTAATCCTTTTTATATCTGTCTTTGCCTTCAGTATGATCACCGGTAGAACAATACCGGTACTGCCCATATTGTTTGCCATGGGTGTGATATTAACATTTTTCTTTCCCGAAGAGCTTTGGCATCGATATATCTGCCCCTACGGGACGATATTAAGCTTGTCTTCTAAAACAGCAAAACTAAACATGACCATAAATCAGGAGAAATGCAACAGTTGTGGTATTTGCAAAAAGGTTTGCCAGGCAGATTCGATTCAAATCATAGATAAAGCTTACTCAATTAAAAACAATAATTGTCTTGTCTGTCTTGACTGTGCAACCAGCTGCCCGCAGAAAGTCATCAGTTATCAAACTTAATCTTCAAACATAATCCATCGCAAGAATGTCAGAGGGACGGGGGTTTGACAATCTCAGTTAACCTTAAGGTATCAACCGCTAATTTGAAAGGTGACAGGGATAAACAGGGGAGTAGTGCAAAAGGCATAAGTGTGTTGTCAAACCACCGTTCCCTTATTTAAAAGTGCATTTAAATTGCCTATGCTGACCAGTCCATACTGATGTCCAGGGCTTTTATTGAGTGTGTAAGCTCCCCGACAGAGATTAAATCGACCCCAGTCTTTGCTATTTCCTCAACCGAAGCAAGCGTAATTCCTCCGGAAGCCTCTAACAATGTTTTGCCTTCAACCAGCCTGACTGCTTCCCTGATTCTATCCGGGTCCATGTTATCAAGCATGATTATATCGGCACCTGCTTCCAAAGCTTCCTTAACTTCCGCCAGGGTTTCGGCTTCAACTTCAATTTGAGTAGTCACGGGAAGATTCTTTTTAAGCATCAATACTGCAGTTGCTATACTGCCCGCTGCCTGGATATGGTTATCCTTGATCATTGCCGCATCATAGAGACCGAAGCGGTGATTAAAACCGCCGCCCATCCTAACTGCGTATTTCGACAGCGCCCTCAAGCCGGGGATGGTTTTCCTGGTATCGATAATTTTTACTTTATAGGGGGCAACTTTGTTAACAAAAGCAGCTGTTTTTGTTGCGATTGCCGAGAGCTGCTGCAGAAAATTAAGCGCCGTTCTCTCTCCACTTAACATTGGCCTTATCCTGCCGCTGATTTCTGCCAATATTGTTCCCGCGTCAACCGCCTCACCGTCTGCTATCAGTTGCCTGCAATTTAAATCAGGATCTAATTTCTGAAAAACGGCAGTAGCCAGAGGTAAGCCTGCTATAATGCCGGGCTGCCGGCTCACAATGCGTGCTGCTCCCGTTTGCTCAAAGCTGAATATATGGTCAGTTGTAATATCACCACTGCCGAGATCTTCAGCCAGGGCTATTTCGATCATAGAGTCAACAGTATGCGGATTTAAATACACTATAAATCCTCCCTTATTCAAACGTTTTTGCTATGTATCACTACGGTAATGGGCGCCGCAGCTTTCTTTATTGGCTAATGCGCTTTTAGCGACATTATGTGCCACTATAAGCTGATTTTGCAGTTCCATGAAACTCCGTTCTGCTTCAATTACCGGGGTCTGGAAGATCATTTCTCCGATTTTCTTGATCGCCAGCTTCAACCCTGCGGCGTTTCGAATGATTCCAACATTTTTATCCATCAGGTTATGGAGGCTGGCCGTATAATCAGAAATAACATCTTCACCGGGTAAAGGTAAGGCTTTTTCCTCAATTTCGGGAACAGCCCATTTGCCTGGTGGCGTGTATTCTTCCACTGCTGCTTTTGCTGCCCGAAAACCGAATACAAGGCCTTCGAGGAGTGAATTGCTGGCCAGACGATTTGCCCCGTGTACGCCCGTAGAGGCTGTTTCGCCGCAGGCGTATAACCGGCTAATATTTGTCCGGCCATCTAAATCAGTTTTGATGCCGCCCATCATGTAATGGGCTGCCGGCGCAACGGGAATTAATGTTTTTGCCGGGTTAATTCCCATGCTAGTCAGAGTAGAATAAATCGATGGGAAACGAGAACTAAAAAAGGATTCACTGAAAGCTGTAGCATCAAGATATACTTTTTTCCCGGCCTCGTATATTTCATGATGGATTCCCCGGGAAACTATATCGCGGGGTGCCAGTTCACCAAGGAAGTGGTGGCCCTGCATAAACCTTTTTCCCTCTTCATTTATCAGGACAGCGCCTTCGCCTCTTACTGCTTCTGATATAAGGTAACCCGGAGCGGCAGGGTGACTAAGGGCAGTGGGATGAAACTGCACATACTCCAGGTCTTTAACTTTGGCACCCGCTCTTAGGGCCATGGCCACTCCGTCACCGGTAGCTTCTGCAGGGTTGGTGGTTATACCATAAATTCTTCCTGCACCGCCAGTAGCCAGGATTGTTGCTCCTGCATGAATAACAAGAAGTTTTCCCTGCTGATCAAGAACCAGGGCGCCAGTTGCTTTTCCCTTTGATAAAAGCAGGTCTACTGCAAAAGCCTGCTCTATTATTTGTATGGAGGACCTTATTTTAACTTTGCCGGCAAGGGTGCTGTTAATTGTTAATCCTGTAGTATCACCACCGGCATGCAGCACTCTCGGTTTGCTGTGCGCGCCTTCCACTGTGAAGCAAAGCTGGTTATCTTTTCGGTCAAAGGCAACACCAAGCTTAATAATATTATTAACATGGATTGGCCCTTCATTAACCAGCACGTTCACTGCTTTTTTGTTGCATTTTCCTGCTCCGGCGATCAGGGTATCGTGGTAATGCTCTTCCGGCGAATCATTTTCATTAAGAGCAGCAGCTATTCCTCCCTGGGCATAGCGGGTGTTTCCTTCGACCAGGGCGGTTTTTGACAGAAGAATAACCTTTAAGTTTTCAGGAATATTCAGGGCGGCATAGATTCCTGCAATACCACTGCCAATGATCAGAATATCTGTTTTAATTAGATCGGGTTTCTGAGACATGAAATTGCCCAGGTAGCGGGGGTACATTTTTTAAGCCTCCTGACTGACTGCCAGCATACGTTCCAGAGCCAAGGATGCCCTTTTGCTTATATCTGTTGGAACAGTTATCCTGGGGGTTAAAGACTCCAGGGCGGTCTTTATCTTTTCCAGGGTAACCAGCTTCATGTTGGGGCAAACAAGATCCGGAGAAAGCAGAATGAATTCTTTATTGGGATTCTCTTTGCGAAGTTTGTAAAGGGTTCCCGATTCTGTGCCGATAATAATTTTATCAGCTTCGCATTTAGCAGCGAACTCAATGATTGCTGCTGTACTGCCTACATGATCTGCCAGGGCAACTACTTCGGGGCGGCACTCCGGGTGAACTGTTATTGGGGCACCCGGGTGCGCTATGCGGCATTTTTTCACATGTTCAGCGGTAATATGATGATGAGTAATGCAGTAACCATTCCAAGGGATTATTCTCTTCTTTGTCTGCAGGGAGATATACGCGGCCAGATTTTGATCCGGAACGAAGAGTGTATCTTCTTCGCTGATGGAGTTTACCACCGCTACTGCATTGGAGGAAGTGCAACAGATATTGCTCAATGCTTTTATTTCGGCAGAGCTGTTAATGTAGGCAACCACGGCCGCTTTGGGATATTCTCGTTTTTTGCGCTTAAGCTCTGCAACCGTTACCATATCAGCCATTGGACAGCCGGCATTGGGTTCCGGCAATAAGACTATTTTGCCCGGTGCCAGGATGCTGGCGCTCTCAGCCATAAAGTGAACTCCGCAAAAAACAATAACTTCAGCGTCGGTAGAGGCAGCCACTTCGCTGAGAGCAAATGAATCACCCGTATAGTCGGCCAGCTGCTGAACTTCGTCTCTCTGGTAATTATGAGCCAGGATAACAGCTTTTCTTTTTTCTTTCAGGAATTCAATTTCTTGAAGCAAAGTGGTGGTGTCCAATTTTGAGATCCTCATTTCATCATGTAATTACAGCTGTCTTGTCACCAAACATAAAAAAATTTTACCCTATCTCCGGCAGGGGGTCAATCGTTACTGCTTAACAGCAGGCCTGCCTTTTTTAAGGTATCTTCAATATGAGTTAAGGTGTCTTCTGTTTCTGCTTCGATTGTATGTAAGTGAACGCCATCGGTAACATCTGAAAGCATTTTTGAACCCGTGTCTTCAATTGATTTTATAAACTCCTGAACTTCACGGCGTGATTTAAGCATCAGGTTGCCTTTAAGTTCGCCATAGACAGGGTGTTCAACGATCACATCAACCACTTTTCCCCCGGCGTCAACTATTAAGTTCAGTTCATGCTCCATTTGTCCGATATGGTGACGAACAGCAAAGGTTTTATTAAAGCGGGGATAATCCTCTTTGCCTAATATCATGTAACCCCGGGCAGTGGCCAGAATCTCAATCCCTTTTGCCCGGAGGATAGAAACATCCTGCACTATAACCTGGCGGCTGACATTCAAATCAGAAGCCAACGTTGAGCCGGCAACCGGGCTGGTAGCTGAGTTTAAGATTTCAATTATTTTGTTACGTCTCGTATCAGGTGTCATTCTTCTGTCCCGTTAGGCATTTTTGACGAAATTTTATTTGTTCTATTATAGTGTGTTTTGCCCATATCTGCAAAACGAGACAAGGGGAGACAAGGGGTCGGCAGATTTTGTAATAATCCATAATTTATCACGAACAGGCCGGAAAATGAACAAGTCACTTTTATAAGGTGGCTTGAAAGCGGTGATTATTTCCATTTCATAAGGGATGATGAGCCGGAACTTGAAGATCGTATGGCTGAAATGAAAAGATGCTTTGCAGAGGCAAAGGTTATTGATGTAGTTTACAGAGCGGGCTGGTACTTATGTAAACCTTACATTTCTAATTATAAGCAGACCAGCTAGCGCAGAATCAAAATGGCAATGTAAAAGTATATTAAAAGTGAAAGCAAATCCTGGATTACTGTAGCAAGAGGGCCGCTGCCGAAAGCCGGATCAATACTCAACTTATTGAAAAACCAGGGTAATAGGACTGCAATTGTTGCAGCAATAGTGCAGGCAGTCAGTAGGGATAGGGAAACAATCACGGCAATAGAAGGATCGCCCCATCGCCACCAAATTATGGGAGCGGTAATCAGGGCAAGAATTAGGCCGATCAAGAGTCCGGTCATTTGCTCACGACCGATAATTTTTTAGCTGGAATTCCAACAGAGAGGGCACGAATGACAATCGTTTCTGATTGTGTGCCTACTGCATCAGCAAGATATACTATTCCAGGGATAAAAAAAGCAAGAGCGATTTTTCCCTGTAATTCAATCTCAAACCAGCCAACTAAATCTGCTGAAATTAATGCTCCAAATAAGCCGATAAGCAGCCAGGGCAGGCGATGCCAGAAACGTCTTTTTACTGTTTCTTCACTGCTTTCTTTTGCCTTAAAAGTACTTTTCATTAAACCACTTAATCTGGACAGATCTTCTTCGTGCTCAGCAACCATAATATTTAGCAGTTGTCTTGAAGTTATTAAACCAGCAAAGTTGCCCTGCTCATTGACAACTGGTATTGCTGTTTTACTTTTGCGGATTGCCTGCCAGGCAGCCTTTTCCTGATCGGTGCTAATATTTACAACCGGGTAGTCAGTTTCAACTAGAATGCTGACTTGTTTTACAGCAGGCTCAGCAAGCAGTTTTTCGATAGTAACCAAGCCGAGATACTGCTCATTTTCACACACAACTAAATGATTAATATTTTCGTAATCATTGTTCTGAAGGTTACACATTATTTCTTTTATGCTGTCCGAAGGGTTTACGATAGGAATATTTTTAATTGCCTGATCTATTGCAGATCCTTTAATCGCATTACTTCTCAGATCGCACTCTTTAGTCATAATAACACCTTCTTCCGTGGCAAATGTGAGCTTGTATGTGGATCTTAAAAAGTATATAAGATCGGTTAACCTATAGGATTCAGCTATCGCTGTTTTCTAATCACTAAAACAAACAATACAACAATAATTAACAGCATTACCAGCAGCAGAAGATACAGGGCCGGAGAAGCTGATGCTTGCGGAGCGGCCAAAGTTTCAACAGTTAGGCCGGCAGGTAAGCTTTCGCTGCCAAAATAATTGTTATCGCCGAACCACCTGGCTCTTACAAGCCATGCTCCAGACTGATCCGGGTTGGCAGAATCGGTAAATGTGCCGTCAATATTAGTATTTACATGCTTAATCATTTCAAATCCATCAGGACGTGTATAAAGAAGCTCAATTGGCACTACCAGCGGTGGTGATAATGTGCCGGTTACCGATACAGCTTCACCTGTTTTTATTGACGGCGGATCAATGGACAATGTTATTATGCTGGTTTCCCTGTTTTCAGCTATAATCAGGCTTAAGGTTGTTGAATGAGTTTTGCCGCCCCCATTACCGGTAACCGTAAATGGGTAAGTGCCGGGCGCAAGTGAAGAATCTATAATTATAGAAAGCAGCGAACTGAAATCGGGTTCGGCTGATGATATGCTGAATGACGAAGCAGCGCCTGTTGGCAGCCCTGTTAACGATAAAGCGACAGGTTGAGAAGTTCCGGCCAGGCGTTTCACTCCAATTTCAAAGTTTACGGTTTGCCCTGGCTCAGTTGAATGAAATGAAGGCATTGCTGTCAAACGAAAATCAAAATCAGCTTTAGTTACATTGTCTTCCCATGGCCACAAACGATACCACCAGGAACCAAACCAGCCCCAGCCATCATGAGGCCACCACTGGCGCCACCAATACCAAAAACCATTATTGTCATCGGTATCATCCAACCGCTGGTCATCTTGATCTGTGTTGAAATCTGTTTCTTCCCCGGAAGGAGGAGGCGGCCAGTAGCCAGAATCACACTTTTTTATTCCTGTATCTGCAACAACAATTGTCAGTATCTGGTACGATGGATAGGCAAAGGGGTCATTACCCTTGGGGAAGGCATAAATTCTTACCCTGTAAGTACCAGGCTTTTCCCAGGGAGCGACGACTCCAAGAGTAATAACTTTCTCATAATCAGTTCCAACTGGTCGCTCGCCATCTTTGCCGTCAAAGTAGGCAGAGGAGATTAAAGTGCCCGGGCCTGACCATGTGCCCTCAGATAGTTCATCAAACATAAGTTCTATCGGTTTATCTTTGTAATCAGCTTCAACATTAACCACAAATGAAGCTTTGCATTGAGGTGGTGCAATATATATGGTTTCTGGGTAAATAGAAATACGCCAGGGTAGCGGAGAGGCAGAAGCTGGTAATGGATCAGCAATCAAAAATAAGACCGGTAACAAGCAAAGAAAGGACACAAACAGTGTGATTCTTCCAACCGCTCTCATCATATCTCCCCACCTATTCACGCAAGTTTTTAGAAACGCGAAAAACGGAAAGATAAAAATATATTGTTATTTGAATATTACGCCCAACATAATGAATAGTCAAGAAGATCGAAACAGCATTAAATGCATTATACCAGAGGCAGCTAACTTCCCAGGAACAACTGCTTTTAGTAATGTTCCATGGAATACGCTTTTTTATGAAAAAATGGGTTTCTGGCGGTTGCAGGAATCAGCATAGTTCCCCCCAGGGTAAACAAAAAATTGTCTTCCTCCTGGCAGAGTGCCTCTACATCAAACTTTCCTTTTTCCTCTTTAGACGAAGTATTATAGCCGGCAATCATCCAGTCAACCTTGCCATATTTAATCAGGCAGCCAAGCAGAAACAGAAACAGGGCGAGGGAAAGATGGAGTAATGTCTGTGTCATTCTTATAAATTCCTTTGCGCATGTTTGAATTAATTTGAACACAAAGGGACGGTTCTTTTGGGAACACAAAGGGACGGTTCTTTTGTGTTGATTTAAGATCGCCTTTTTGTTATTGT
>CAZBKZ010000052.1:0-15189 GCA_964492615.1 uncultured Syntrophomonadaceae bacterium
AAGAAGGTGTTCGTTTCGCGATTCGTGAAGGCGGCCGCACTGTCGGCGCCGGCGTAGTTACCGCTGTAAGCGAGTAAACAAGAATCAGTTATTAGTCCTGGATGATTTATGACCGGTTATGGGGGCGGGTTAAATTATCCCGCCTCCTTTCTTAAATTTTGAAGAATCGGCTTAACCGTTATATTGACATAATTCAAGATCTTATGATAAATTGATATTTACGAGTTCAAGAGGCAGGTGGAAAAGAAAATGCGCGTGACAGTACATATGGCCTGTTCGGAGTGTAAGGAGCGGAATTATACAACTCGCAAGAACAAAAAAAACAATCCGGACCGGATTGAAATGAAAAAGTATTGCAGCCGTTGCAAGTCTCACACTCTGCATAAAGAAACCAAGTAATAAGCATGTCCAATCGGGCCGGAACAGCATAAGGCCAATCTCAGAAATATAACGGGGAGAGGTATAAAGTAAATGCGTTTTTTTAAACGAGTAGGTAAATTTTTGCATGAAGTAAGGGTTGAGTTGAAAAAGGTTAACTGGCCCAACAAACGTGAGATCTCTGTTTTCACAGGGATTGTGCTGTCAACGGTAGTGGTAATTGGCGCATTTTTCTGGGTTCTTGATACCATTTTTCTGGCGCTATTACAGCTTGTCATCCGCTAAATAGCTAACGATTTCAGGTCTTTAAGAAGGAGTGTGACCGGGAATACTTTATTATTCCCCTTACTATGAACACTGAAACTGAAACCGGCGCAAATGAAAATGTTGAGCAGAATGCTGAAAACCAGTCTGCTGAAACAGAAGAAAGCTCGGTAAAAAAAGATTGGTATGTTATACATACCTATGCCGGCTATGAAAAAAGGGTTAAAACCAACCTTGAACGACGAGTCGATTCGATGGACATGAAAGATAAAATCTTTCGGATCATGGTGCCCACTGAAAAGGAAATAACAAGCCGCAGTGGACAGAAAAGAACCGTTGAAAAGAAGGTCTTTCCCGGTTATGTTTTGGTGGAAATGGTAATGGATGATGATTCCTGGTATGTAGTTCGTAATACCCCTGGTGTTACGGGGTTTGTCGGCCCCGGATCTAAACCTGTTCCCCTGAGCGAGAAAGAAATTACCCATATTTTACGCCAGGTCGGTGTTGTTGAAGGGAAACCGCGCATTGATTTTGACGTTAACCAGGTTGTCAGGGTTGTCAATGGTCCATTCAAGAATTTTGAAGGTAAGGTTGAAGAAATCAACAGGGAAAAAGGTACTGTCAAGGTATCTGTTTCAATGTTTGGGCGTGAAACCCCGGTGGAATTGGAATTCCACCAGGTTATAAAATTTTAATCAGAGCTGTGTTCCCTGTTCGGGGCAAGACACGGCCGGGAGGTTTATGTAATGGCTAAGAAAAAAAAGATAATTGGTATGACCAAACTTCAGATACCTGCCGGAAAGGCAACCCCAGCTCCTCCGGTTGGTACCGCCCTGGGACCGCATGGAGTTAATATTATGCAGTTCTGTAAGGAGTTTAACGAGAGGACGGCAAACGATGCCGGTCTGATTATTCCGGTTGAACTGATTGTATACGAGGATCGTTCTTTCAGCTTCGTGACCAAAACTCCGCCGGCAGCGATACTTCTCAAGAAAGCGGTAGGGTTGGAGAAAGCTTCCGGTGAACCAAACCGGCTTAAAGTGGCAACTATTTCGCGCGATAAAGTAAAAGAAATTGCCCAACAGAAAATGGAAGATTTAAACGCTTATGATGTTGATGCAGCGGCTAAGATAATTGAGGGTACTGCCCGCAGCATGGGTATAGTTGTTGAAAAATAATTGATTCAATCAGGTGGGAGAGCCGTTGGGCTCGCAGACCACGGGAGGTAATTAAATGACTGCAAAAGGTAAAAAGTATGTGGAAGCCCGCAAGCAGATTGACCGCGAAAAAAAGTATGAACCTGAAGAAGCGCTGCGCCTGGTTAAAGAGCTAAGCAAAAGAAGTTTTGACGAAACAATTGAACTTGCCGTACGTCTTGGCGTTAATACCAAGCATGCCGACCAGCAGGTGCGTGGGTCAGTAGTGCTCCCGCATGGTACCGGTAAAACAGTGCGGGTTGCTGTTTTCGCCAAGGGCGAAAAAATCAAGGAAGCCGAAGAGGCAGGTGCCGATTTCGTCGGGGCAGATGAACTTGTAGCCAAGGTTCAGGAAGGCTGGCTCGATTTTGATGTTGCAGTAGCAACCCCTGATATGATGGGTTCAGTAGGCAAACTTGGGAAAATGCTCGGCCCGCGCGGCCTGATGCCAAACCCAAAGAGTGGAACTGTAACTTTCGAAATAGAGAAAGCAATCAACGATATTAAAGCCGGCAAGGTTGAATACCGAACCGATAAAGCCGGTAACGTTCACGTGCCCCTCGGCAAAGCTTCGTTTGAGCAGGAAAAGCTTGTTGAGAACTTCAATGTAATAATGGATGCTATTATCAAGGCCCGTCCGGCTGCAGCCAAGGGCCAGTATGTCAAATCGGTTACCGTTAGCTCAACAATGGGGCCCGGGATAAAAAGCACTGCCGGCCCTGATGTTAAGATGTAAATATCTTATAATTGTATAATTTCCGTAGACGCCAGGCACCACCGGTTTAATGGCCTGAAAGCCGCCTGTCCAGGAAAATTGTCCCTGTCCATAATATAGTATGGATCTGTGCCGGGATTTTCCTTCTGCGGAAAGTCCCGGTTTTATTATTTTAGGTTATCTACTTATCTGGAGCAAGGAGGTGAACTATTTGCTCACTAAAAAAGCGAAAGAAAAAATGCTTGAGGAAGTTACAGCGGAATTAAAGAAATCGGAACTGGTAATTGTAACAGATTACCGTGGCCTTAATGTAAAAGCGATTAATGCCCTGCGTGGTAAACTTCGCGAGCAGGAGTGTATTTACCGGGTTACAAAAAATACTATGAACCGTCTGGCTTGCCGCCAGGCCGGCATGGAGGAACTCGAAAATTTCTTTGAGGGTCCCACGGCTATTGCGTACTCCAGCGCCGATCCTGTTGCCGCTGCCAAGGTTTTCAACGAGTTTGCAAAAGAAAACGAAGCGCTGGTAGTCAAGGGTGGTCTTCTCTCGGGCCAGGTTCTCGATGCTGCCGCTATCAAGGCTCTCGGTGATATTCCACCGCGTGAAGTGCTGCTCGCTAGAGTTGTTGGTGGTTTCCAGGCGCCAATCTCCGGCCTGGTCGGAGCGCTGCATGGCACATTGAGCCAGCTCGTTTATGCTGTTGACGCTGTGCGCCAGCAGAAGGAAAGTGCTTAAAATAAAAATATTACTATAAAGGAGTTTAATGTAATGTCAAAAGTTAATGAAATTATGGATATGGTTAAAGAAATGACCGTTCTGGAACTTTCAGAACTGGTTAAAGCGCTCGAGGAAGAGTTTGGTGTAACTGCCGCTGCTCCCGTGGCAATGGCAGCAGCACCGGCTGGAGCCGCCGTTGCTGAAGAAGAAGAAAAGGACGAGTTTGACGTTGTTTTAACTGCAGCAGGCGAGAAGAAAATCCAGGTTATTAAGGTTGTCCGTGAGATCACCGGGCTTGGTCTTAAAGAAGCAAAAGCACTCGTAGATGAAGCTCCGGGTAATGTCCAGGAAAAAGTTAACAAGGAAACTGCTGAAGCAACAAAGGCCAAAATTGAAGAAGCCGGCGGAACCGTTGAACTGAAGTAATCATGTGTCGACGGAACAGTTAAAAATAAACCGGACAGCAGGAAAGTTATGCTGTCCGGTTTTAAATTAATTCGCATTATGAAGCGGAATTGAAAACGTAAGCATTTAATTAACAGATTATCCCCAGAGCTGACTGCACAATCAGATAATGCCATATATTGTAAGGCAATTAAACTTGCAATCTACCCTCCGAAAAATATTTTTTTAGTTATATTGACACCTTTATATTCTTGTGGTAGTATCTTAAGATGTCTAGTACTACCACTATGTGTTTTTTTAGAAGTGATTCGATTAGTCTTCTCGAGTAACTACATACCCTTAGGAGCAACAGAAGTGCAAGGGCTGGTCAATGATTTCAGCCCGCTTTTTCTCGGTTTTTAAATCATAAACCAGGTACCAGGGGAGTGATTTTTTTTAATGTCCAGCAGCATTGCAGCAGAAAGAAACAGTCGTCGTTCTTATGCCCGTATCACTGAAGTTTTAGATTTACCGAATTTAATTGAAGTTCAAAGCAGTTCGTTTGAATGGTTTTTAAACAAAGGTTTAAAAGAAATATTCGAAGATTTCTCGCCTATCCAGGATTTTACCGGCAACCTGGTTCTGGAGTTTTTTGACTATACCCTCGGTGAACCAAAATATTCAGTGGATGATTGTAAAGAACGTGACGCCAATTATGCTGTGCCACTGAAGGTAAGGGTGCGCCTGATCAACCAGGAAACGGGCGAAGTTAAAGAGCAGGAAGTTTTTATGGGCGATTTTCCGATGATGACAAAAAACGGCACATTTATTATTAATGGAGCCGAGAGGGTCATTGTCAGTCAGCTGGTTAGATCACCGGGCGTTTATTTTAAGAAACAGCCTGATCCGACCGGTAGCACCGGAAAAGAACTGTTCAGTGCCACAATTATCCCCAACCGCGGAACCTGGCTGGAATTTGAAACAGACGTTTCCGACGGTATTTTTGTGCGTGTCGACCGGACTAGAAAAATTCCTGTTACTGTTCTATTGAGGGCCATCGGGCTCGGTACTGATGAACAGATAATCGAAACTTTCGGTCAGGACCCACGTCTACTTGAAATAATTGAAAAAGACCATACCGATTCGGAAGAATCAGCATTGCTCGAAATTTATAAGCGCTTGCGTCCCGGGGAACCTTTGAATGTTGATAATGCCAGATCGCTTTTTGAATCGCTGTTTTTTGACGGCAAGCGGTATGATTTTGCCCATGTCGGGCGTTTCAAGGCCAATAAAAAGCTGTCGATGTCGAACCGTCTTTTCAACCAGGAACTGGCTGAAGACGTGTTGGATCCTGTCAGCGGCGAAGTTATTTATCCAGCCGGGACAGTTGTTGATGAGGAAGCAGCCAGGGTAATAGATGAACACGGGGTAACCCGGGCAAAAATCAGGCATCACGAGGGAGTTTACCTTGTTATCGGAAATGGTGGCGTAGATCTTACTTTAAGACACCTTGTTAAAGAAGATATTATAGCCGCTGTAAACTATATTCTAAACCTTTTTGACAATATCGGCTTTGTTGATGACATTGACCATCTCGGAAACCGCCGCCTGCGCAGTGTGGGAGAGCTCTTGCAGAACCAGTTCAGGATCGGCCTTTCCAGGATGGAGCGTGTGGTGCGGGAGAGAATGACTATTCAGGATGTCGAGGCGATTACCCCCCAGGCCCTGATTAATATTCGTCCTGTTATAGCGGCGATTAAGGAATTTTTTGGGAGTAGTCAGCTGTCGCAGTTTATGGATCAAACTAACCCGCTGGCTGAACTGACTCACAAACGGCGTTTAAGTGCCCTCGGGCCGGGCGGTCTGAGCAGGGAAAGGGCCGGTTTTGAAGTGCGTGATGTGCATCACTCTCACTACGGCCGGGTCTGCCCTATCGAAACTCCTGAAGGTCCTAATATTGGCTTGATCGGATCGCTTGGAACTTATGCCCGTATTAATGAATACGGTTTTATAGAAACTCCTTACCGTCGTGTCGATAAAAAAGAAGGAAGGGTTACTTCCGAGATTGTTTACCTTACGGCTGATGATGAAGACCGTTTTGTAATTGCCCAGGCAAACGCTCAGCTCGATGAAGATAAGCGTTTTGCCTCCAACAGAGTTGCCTGCCGTTATTATTATGATACAGTTATGCGAAGCCCGAACGAAGTTGATTTTATGGATGTTTCTCCGAAGCAGCTTGTCAGTGTGGCAACTGCACTAATTCCTTTTCTTGAGAATGATGACGCCAACCGCGCCCTGATGGGAGCCAATATGCAACGCCAGGCGGTTCCCCTTCTGAAAACGGAAGCTCCTCTTGTAGGCACCGGCCTTGAATTCAAGGCGGCAATCGATTCGGGAGCGGTAGCTATCTGCTTTAATGACGGGATAGTTGTGCGGGTAACCAGCGATGAAATAGTTATCCGCCGCAATGACGACAGCAATGATCAGAATTACCTGATAAACGGGCGAACCCGGGAGCGGTTTGAAACTGACCGACAGACCGGACTTGATGGTGGCCTTGACATCTATACCCTGCAAAAATTTAAACGTTCGAACCAGGGAACCTGTGTCAACCAGCATCCGATTGTAAGACGCGGTCAGGAAGTCAGGAGCGGTGAGGTTATTGCCGATGGTTCTTGTACCAGCAACGGTGAGCTTGCCTTGGGACGAAATGTTCTTGTAGCATTTTTGCCCTGGGAAGGTTACAACTACGAGGATGCTATTCTAATCAGTGAAAAACTGGTTAAACAGGATGTCTTTACTTCCATCCATATAGAAGAATATGAATCTGAGGCTCGTGATACCAAGCTGGGCCCGGAAGAGATAACCCGTGATATTCCCAATGTAGGTGAAGAAGCGCTAAAAGATCTTGATGGCCGGGGTATTATCCGGATAGGCGCCGAGGTAAGGGCCGGCGATATCCTGGTTGGGAAAGTAACTCCCAAGGGAGAAACGGAGTTAACCGCGGAGGAAAGGTTGCTGAGGGCAATCTTCGGCGAGAAGGCCCGAGAAGTCCGCGATACATCTCTTCGTATTCCTCACGGTGAATCCGGTATTGTTGTTGATGTAAAAGTTTTCAACCGTGAAGATGGTGATGAACTTTCGCCTGGGGTTAACCAGCTGGTGCGTGTATATGTCGCTCAGAAAAGAAAAATTTCCGAAGGTGATAAAATGGCAGGCCGGCACGGAAACAAAGGAGTTATCGCCCGGATCATGCCGGAAGAGGATATGCCCTTTTTACCCGACGGGACTCCACTCGATATTGTTTTAAATCCACTGGGGGTTCCCTCGCGGATGAACATCGGTCAGGTGCTTGAGGCTCACCTTGGCTGGTCGGCCAGAGCGCTCGGAATCGAGATTGCTTCCCCGGTTTTTGACGGAGCTTCCGAAGATGATGTCTTTGCAGCGTTTAAAGAAGCGGAACTGCCTGAAAATGGTAAAACCCTGCTCTATGACGGTCGTACCGGTGAACCTTTTGACGAAAAGATAACTGTCGGCTATGTTTACATGCTGAAGCTGGCCCACCTGGTAGACGATAAAATTCATGCCCGTTCAACCGGGCCATATTCACTTGTCACCCAGCAGCCTCTGGGCGGAAAAGCCCAGTTCGGAGGCCAGCGTTTCGGTGAAATGGAAGTCTGGGCCTTGGAGGCTTACGGCGCAGCATACACCCTGCAGGAGATTCTCACCGTTAAGTCAGATGACGTTGTCGGACGGGTTAAAACCTACGAAGCGATCGTCAAGGGGGAGAATATTCCGGAACCGGGAGTGCCTGAATCATTTAAGGTGTTGGTAAAGGAACTGCAGAGTCTCAGCCTGGATGTTCGTGTGCTCAGCGAAGAGTCTGGAGAAGTTGAAATCAGGGAAGGTGATGACGATTCAGATTACCGCCGCCTTGATGTCAATATAGAAGGTATGGAATCTGATGAAGACGATCTTGATCGTTTTGTCTACCGTAAGGAACAAAAAGCAGAGGAAGTCGCTGCTGAAAAAGTGGAAACCGGGCAAAATGATAAAAGCAGCAGCGAAGATGATAATTTAGATCTTGAAACTGATGAGAGCAATGATATAATTGCTTCTGCCGAAATGCAGGCCGCAGAGGTTGAGGAAGTTTCTCTCGATCAACTTGAAGAAGAAGAGGAAGATGAAGAAGATAATAGCATTGATGATTTAAAGCCTAAACGTTCATCGAAGAAGAAGAGATTGGAAAAAGAACGTGAAGAGGAAACGGACGATATTGATGATGAGGAAGAAGACATCTACTAGCCGCTCAGGTCGACCCTGGCGAAAGGAGAGATCTTTTTGTTGGATGTTAATAACTTTGATGCTTTAAAAATCGGTTTGGCTTCGTCTGAAAAGATCAGAGCATGGTCAAGAGGTGAGGTTAAAAAACCGGAAACAATTAATTATCGCACTCTTAAACCCGAGCGCGAAGGACTTTTCTGTGAAAAGATTTTTGGACCCCAGAAAGACTGGGAGTGCCACTGCGGTAAATACAAAAGAGTGCGTTACCGCGGTATCGTCTGTGACCGCTGTGGTGTCGAGGTAACCAGAGCTAAGGTGCGCCGTGAGCGAATGGGGCATATAGAGCTTGCTGCTCCTGTTTCGCATATCTGGTATTTTAAAGGCATACCGAGCCGGATGGGTCTCCTGCTTGATATGTCTCCCCGGGCTCTTGAAAAAGTCCTTTATTTTGCGGCATATGTGGTTATAGATCCCGGTGAAACATATCTTAGTAAAAAACAATTACTGACCGAGATTGAATACCGTGAATACTATGAAAAGTATCAGGCCCTGTTTAAAAACAATAAAGGTTTTAAAGCTGAAATGGGCGCTGAGGCTGTAAAAAAATTATTATCCGATCTCAATCTTGAAGAGATCGCCCAGGAACTTCGTGAAGAATTGACCACATCAAGCGGGCAGAAAAAAGTCCGGGCTATTCGCCGCCTGGAAGTTGTTGAAGCCTTCAGGCAGTCGGGTAACGATCCTTCCTGGATGATCCTTGATGCTATTCCGGTTATTCCCCCTGATTTAAGGCCGATGGTTCAGCTCGATGGGGGGCGTTTTGCCACCTCGGACCTGAACGACCTTTATCGCAGGGTGATAAACCGTAACAATCGTTTGAAGCGGTTACTTGATCTCGGCGCTCCAGATATTATTGTCCGCAATGAAAAAAGAATGCTTCAGGAAGCAGTTGATGCCCTGATCGATAACGGCAGGCGTGGCCGCCCGGTAACCGGTCCCGGTAACCGGCCCCTTAAATCTCTTAGTGATATGCTGAAGGGTAAACAGGGTCGTTTCCGCCAGAACCTGCTTGGCAAAAGGGTAGACTACTCCGGCCGTTCGGTTATTGTGGTCGGGCCTGAATTAAAGCTTTACCAGTGTGGGCTGCCGAAAGAAATGGCCCTTGAGCTTTTTAAACCTTTTGTTATGAAGCGGCTGGTCAGCGATGGACTGGCTCATAATATAAAAAGTGCAAAAAGAATGGTCGAAAAGGTTCGTCCCGAAGTTTGGGATGTTCTTGAAGAAGTGATCAGGGATCACCCCGTGCTTCTGAACCGTGCTCCCACCCTGCACCGTCTTGGAATCCAGGCTTTTGAACCGGTCCTGGTTGAAGGCCGGGCTATCCAGATCCATCCGCTTGTATGCGCTGCTTACAACGCAGACTTCGATGGTGACCAGATGGCGGTACACGTGCCCCTTTCTGCCGAAGCACAGGCGGAAGCCAGGCTGCTGATGCTCTCGGCTCATAATATTCTTAACCCAAAAGAAGGCCGCCCGGTAACAACACCAACACAGGATATGGTTCTGGGCTGTTATTACCTCACCCTGGAAAAAGAAGGAGCTAAAGGCGAGGGTAAGGTTTTTCCCGACACCGATGAAGCGGTTATGGCATATGAATTGGGGCACCTTGATCTTCACGCCAGAATATTTGTTCGTGCTGCCGGTTTTAAAGACCGAGATTTTGCCCGTCGTAAGAAATATATCTTTACTACAGTCGGTAAAATTATTTTTAATGATGTATTTCCGAAGGATTTTCCCTTCATGAACAATGCTGATTTTAATAATTCTTTGCCGGATAATACTTTTGTGCCAATCAAGAGCCTTGATCCACAAAAAGTTCTGGCAGCCCATACCCGCAATAAGGCAATCAAGAAAGATTTTCTGGCTGAGCTGATTGCCCGTTGTTACAGGATGTACGGAAATACCCGCACAGCGGAAATTCTTGACCAGGTAAAAAAACTTGGGTTCCACTATGCTACACGTGCTGGTGTAACTGTTGCCGTTAGCGATATTGTTGTTCCAAGTGAAAAACAACAGCTGCTTAAAGAGGCGGAAGAAAAAGTGGAAGCAACAGAAATTCAGTACGCGCACGGCCTGATCACTGAAAATGAGCGTTATGATCGCGTTATCGAAATCTGGGGCAAAGCAAAAGATCAGGTTTCTGCAGCCCTGATGAACGGGCTTGATGAACTCAATCCCATCTACATGATGGCTCACTCGGGAGCGCGTGGTAATGAATCGCAGATAACCCAGCTGGCCGGTATGCGTGGTTTGATGGCAGACCCGACCGGAAGGATTATTGACGTTCCGATTAAGGCAAACTTCCGCGAAGGGCTTACCGTGCTTGAGTATTTTATTTCTACGCATGGTGCCCGTAAAGGTTTGGCCGACACTGCACTCAAGACCGCTGACTCAGGTTACCTGACCCGCCGCCTGGTTGATGTTGTTCAGGATGTCATTGTCCGAGAGGATGATTGCGGTACAGGCCAATCGATCGGGCTCAGTGAATTCCTTGAGAATGAAGAACCACTCGAAGAAGCGGTTAACCGTTTAATCGGACGTTATACCATGGAACCGGTTTATCATCCGGAAACAGGTAAGGTGGTTATCGACGCTGATACGCTGATCACTGAAGATATGGCTCAAATGGTTGCTGACCTGGGCATTAGCGAGGTTCGTTTTCGTTCTGTGCTTACCTGTAAAACCCGTCATGGTGTCTGTGTAAAATGTTACGGCCGCGATTTGGCCAGTGGGAAGATAGTCAATGTAGGCGAAGCTGTAGGCATTATTGCCGCGCAATCGATTGGTGAGCCCGGTACGCAGCTTACCATGCGGACTTTCCATACCGGGGGAGTCGCCGGTGACGACATCACCCAGGGTTTACCCAGGGTAGAAGAACTTTTTGAAGCCCGTAAACCTAAAGGACAGTCGCTTATTGCAGAAATTGCGGGAGTAGTTGAACTGATTGAAACGCGCTACAAGCGTGAAATCAGGATTACGGCTGACCATGGTGACAACCGGTTATACCAGATACCTTACGGGGCAAGAATTAAAGTAGAAAACGACCAGAAGGTTAATGCCGGTGATGAGCTCACTGAAGGTTCGATCAACCCGCATGAACTGTTAAAAGTAAAAGGGGTCCGTGGGGTTCAGCTCTACCTGCTTAAGGAAGTGCAGTGGGTTTACAAAATGCAGGGTGTTGATATTAATGACAAACATATAGAAATCATTGTCCGCCAGATGCTGAAGAAGGTTAAAGTTGAAGATCCCGGAGATACGGATCTTCTACCCGGTGGTATGCTTGACAGTTACGTTTTTGAAGAGATTAATGCTGCCGTGGTTGAAGAGGGAGGACAGCCGGCACTGGCCCGTCCGCTGCTGCTGGGTATTACAAAAACCTCGCTTGCAACCGAATCATTTCTTTCGGCTGCATCATTCCAGGAAACTACCCGGGTTCTGACCGAAGCTTCTATAAAAGGAAGACAGGATCAATTGCTTGGCCTGAAAGAAAACGTAATTATAGGTAAGTTAATACCGGCAGGAACTGGAATGACCCGTTACCGCGATATAAAGGTAACTCCGGTCGGTATGGAGCCCGAACCTGAAGAAAAAGCTGCACTGGAAGCCGACTTGGGATTGGATACTGATGAAACGGCAATTGCTGCTACTGCTGATGATCGTCCTGAGCATATAGAAGAAGATCCTGAAGTATTTGAAGACTAAGGAAATTTTCATTGACAAGCATTTGCAGCGGTGATAAAATCTTAAGGTGCGCTTTACAGGAGTGCATGGATTATTGTCTTTATAAGGAGAGGGTCTTTTCCCGGTGGATGAGCTTATAAATAATGCCGATCGCAGGGTAGTGGGTGCCAAGCAAACACTTAAAGCCCTGGAAAAAGGAGAGGCCAGCCTGGTTTTTATTGCCAGGGACGCGGAAGAGAAGGTGGTTCACCCCATTCTTGCTCTGTGTGAAACAAACAATATTGAACCGCGCTATGTTGATTCAATGATTCAACTGGGTAAAATGTGCGGAATTAAAGTAAAGGCGGCCGTAGCCGCTATAACTGAATAAAAAGGAGGTGGGCTGATGCCGACAATTAATCAATTGGTTCGTAAGGGCCGCAAGCAAATGACCAAGAAATCATCTGCTCCGGCACTGGAACAGTCCCCGCAGAAAAGGGGAGTCTGTACCCGTGTTTCGACAACAACACCGAAAAAGCCAAACTCGGCCTTACGTAAAATTGCCAGAGTCCGCCTGACCAATGGGGTCGAAGTAACAGCATACATTCCAGGGATTGGGCATAACCTGCAGGAACACTCGGTGGTTCTGGTCAGGGGAGGAAGAGTGAAGGATTTACCCGGTGTGCGCTATCACCTGGTAAGGGGAGCTCTCGATGCAGCCGGTGTGGAAAACAGGGCTCAGGGACGCTCAAAATACGGCACTAAGCGGCCGAAAGCGTAGTAAATAAGTAAGGAGTGGATGGTATAAGATGCCACGTAAAGGTCCAGTATCAAAGCGTGAAATACTGGCTGACCCAAAGTACAACAGCAAACTGGTTACCAGGTTTATTAATAAACTGATGTATGACGGCCAGAGGGGTTCGGCCCAGGAGATAATTTATGATGCGTTTGAAATAATCCGGGAAAAAACCGGTAAGGAGCCGCATGAAGTTTTTGAAACGGCCATGCGCAATGTTTCCCCCGTGCTTGAAGTTAAACCGCGACGGGTTGGGGGCGCAACTTACCAGGTTCCGGTTGAAGTTAACACGCATCGAAAGAACATACTTGCTATCCGCTGGATAATCGGATTTGCCCGAGGTCGCGGTGAAAAAACCATGGCCCAGCGCCTGGCCGGTGAACTGATGGATGCTGCCAATAATACAGGCGGTTCGATCAAGAAAAAAGAAGATACACATAAAATGGCCGAAGCCAACAAGGCTTTTGCCCATTACCGCTGGTAAAGGAATTACTATCAGGCGGGTTAATTATCAAGCGTGTTTTGTCAGATGTTATGGGTATATCCGGTCCGCCGGTGCTCCTACTTCTGGCTTCCGCTTTTAGAGAGGAGGGACGAAATGAGCAAAGAAGCACAATTAAAACAGATTAGAAACATCGGTATAGCCGCTCACATTGATGCAGGCAAAACTACAACCACAGAGAGAATTCTCTTTTATACAGGGCGTTTGCACAGGCTTGGCGAAACCCATGAAGGTACAGCTACCATGGATTGGATGGCCCAGGAACAGGAACGAGGCATTACTATTACATCTGCTGCCACATCCTGTCGATGGCATGACGCTTTGATAAACATTATCGACACGCCCGGACACGTGGACTTTACTGTTGAGGTAGAACGTTCACTGCGTGTGCTGGACGGAATGGTAGCTATTTTTTGTGCAAAGGGCGGTGTTGAGCCCCAGTCTGAGACTGTTTGGAGGCAGGCTGATCGTTATCATGTGCCACGGCTGGCATATACAAATAAAATGGATGCTGTTGGCGCTGACTTTTTTAATGTTTTGGAACAGCTTCGGGAAAGGCTTCATGCTCATGCCCTTCCGTTGCAGCTGCCAATTGGATCTGAAAGCGAGTTTTCAGGTGTAATAGACTTGATATCACAAAAAGCAATTATTTATGAAGATGATCTCGGCACACGCAGTAATGAAAGTGAAATACCTGAAGAGATGAAAGATCTCTTTGCCGAATATCGCGAAAAAGTGCTTGAAGCTGCTGCTGATGCTGATGACAAAATAATGGAAAAATATTTCAGCGGTGAAGAAATTGATGCCGCCAGTATATATCAGGCTTTGCGCAAGGCAGTGATAGATAACAACCTGGTCCCTGTGCTGTGCGGGTCTTCATACAAGAACAAAGGTGTGCAGCCGCTGCTTGATGCAGTTGTCCACCTGTTGCCTTCACCTGTCGATGTCGGAGCGGTTAAAGGTTTTAACCCGAATAGTGGTGAAGAGGATTTTCGTTTGCCTTCAAACGATGCTCCCTTTGCAGCGCTGGTATTTAAAATCATGGTTGATCCCTTTGTTGGCAAACTGGCTTTTGCGCGGGTTTATTCCGGTACCCTTGATAAAGGGTCGGTCGTTTACAATGCAACTAAGCAGAAACGGCAGCGAATCGGCAGGCTGATTCGAATGCATGCTAATTTCCGCGAAGAGATTGATTGTGCTGCGACAGGAGACATAATTGCCATCATCGGGCCAAAGGAAATCAGCACCGGTGATACACTATGTGCGCTTGACAAGCAGATCATGCTGGAAAACATCAGTTTTCCCGAGCCGGTTATTCATGTGGCCATAGAGCCAAAAACAAAGGCTGATCAGGATAAAATGGCTGTTTCTATGCAGCATTTATCTGAAGAAGATCCAACCTTCCAGATCAATACCGATCAGGATACAGGGCAGACTATTATTTCTGGGATGGGTGAACTACACCTGGAAATAATTGTCGACCGCCTGCTGCGTGAGTTTAAAGTGCAGGCCAACGTAGGTAATCCACAGGTGGCCTACAAAGAAACCGTACTTGGTGAAACCGGCGCTGAAGGGAAGTTTGTGCGTCAGTCCGGGGGGCGTGGTCAATATGGCCATGTTGTAATTGAACTATCCCCTCTTGAGTCCGGTGGCGGATTCGTTTTTGAAAATAAGATTGTGGGCGGCTCAATTCCAAAGGAATTTATTCCATCTGTTGAATCAGGCCTGAAGGAAGCAGCATTAAATGGTGTTCTGGCCGGTTACCCGGTTGTTGATATAAAAGTAGTTCTTAAGGACGGTTCCTTTCACGAGGTCGATTCTTCCGAACTTGCTTTCCGGATTGCTGCTTCGAAAGCGCTTAAAACTGCGCTTTCCAAGGCAAAACCTGTGCTCTTGGAGCCGGTTATGAAGGTTGAAGTGTCGGCCCCTGAAGAATACCTCGGTGATATTATCGGTGACTTCACCGGTCGACGCGGTCGCATTCTCGGTACAGAGCAGAGGAGCGGTTTGCAGGTGGTTAGAGGAGTTGCTCCACTTTCCGAAATCTTCGGGTATGCGACTGAACTGCGTTCGCACACCCAGGGGCGGGGAGTATACAATATGGAGTTTTACCGTTATGAAGAGGTACCACAGAGCATTGCTCAGAAAATAATAACTCAAAACGGTGCTTATTAATAGTTGGAGGTGCATTTAGTTGGCTAAGCAGAAGTTTGAGCGGACGAAACCGCACGT
>CAZBKZ010000053.1:0-13156 GCA_964492615.1 uncultured Syntrophomonadaceae bacterium
GTAGTTTTTACAGATGGTCCTCAGTAAAAAAAACCATATGTTATAATATACTTGGAGGTATTTTTATGAAAGATAAATTTTGCAGCTCCTGTGGTGAAGAATTATATTCCGGCGAGTCTTCCGTGCGCTGCAGTTTATGTATGTGTAATTATCATGCTGCCTGTTGGGAGAAAACAGGAGGCTGCACTACCTGGGGCTGCCCCGGTAATACTGCTGAAAAAAAAGCCAGTTACAAAAAATGTCCCGCCTGTGGTGAAGAAGTGGTAGATTTTGCTACGAAATGCCGTTACTGTCGTGCTGATATCGATTCCCTGCCGGGAGTGCCGAAACCTCAGCCGAAGATAACAAGACAGGTGAAAAAAAGTACTTACCGGAAAGATCCCATTTTGACTGCCCTGCTTAACCTTATTTTCCCCGGTGCCGGTTACATGTATCTGGGGCAGTTCAGTAAAGGCTTAATGTGGTTTGTAATTGCTGTAGCAGCCTGGTTTTTTACACGCGGATTCGGGCTTATTGCAGTATATCTGTGGGTTATTTATGATTCTACCCGGCAGGCTGTTCTTTTAAACAGGGGCAACAATAGTGGTCCTGAGCGAATGGAAGGAATTTAAACAGCCATTCGGCCAGGATTTTGATTTGGTGTTTGCATTTTATTAAACCGAGCGGTTTATAATTAGATTAGTGGTTGCGACAGGGAATAAGACCCGGTTTTTTTAGCATAACTACCCGGTTGCTGTTTGTTCCGGAATGATTGTTTTTTACACCCCAGATGTTCGATGTTTTTGTGAAGTGCTGTTTATTTATTACTGTGCCAAAACAGGTGAACCCGTTTGCAGTGGCGAGAGGAATAATTATTTCTTCAAGCTTAATTTTGCCTCTCCTGATTTCACCTACTTCAAAAGCAACCCAGCCCTCGGGCCGGGTTATTCGGAAGAGTTCCCTGAAAACGAGATTCATTTTTCTTTCCCATTCGGGTATTTTTGCCGGAAGAGTCATCTTTCTTTCAACTTCATGCCGTTCAATTCCGTTAAACCATAAACGTAACCAGTTATCATCAGCATACTGAACAACATTCAGGAAGGGTGGAGATGTAACAGTTAAATCAACACTCTTCGGGGCGATCAGTTTAGTTTCAGCAGCATCCTCTTCAAAAAATAAAACATCTTTAGCTCCTGCCTGTAAAAGTTTTATCTGTCCGTGTGTCAGGTTGCGGAGCAGGTGCTTGCTCTTTTTAATAATTAAAGCGGCGACGTCTCGATATTCGGGCTTTTGTTTCAAACGTTCATTGATTTTTAGCTGTCTGGCTGCTGATACAGCCTGGTTGGGCGGCATGGTATAGACAGAAAAAAAACCTTTTGAGTGACCGGTCAGACGATTCGTAGCAATCATTCTGATCCAGCGGTCCAAATAATCTTCACTACCTTCTTCACGGCGTGAGATTAAGTAATATTTTAGTGAAAGCAGTTCCTGCTCGGTTTTAGGATGAAAAAACATAGACAAGTCGGGTTTATTATAATTAGTAGTATTGAAAGGTATTGCAGACAAGCGTTTTTGTATTGCATCAATATCGGGAGGTGATAGCCTGGGCAGGCAGAGGATTTTACTTAATGGATTAATGTCATTGCCGATTACTTTTCTTTCCATCAGTGCAGCTTCTATTAATGTGGTTCCCCTGCCGCAGAACGGATCATAAACCACCTGACCCTTTTTTGTTAAAAGGTTAATAAAAAAGCGGGGCAGCTGCGGCTTAAAACATGCCCTGTAGGATATTTCTTGAATTGATGAAGCCTGGCGCTGGCGTGCGGTCCAGAATTCGTTGACAAAGAGCTTGTATGGGTTATCATCACAGCACAAGCAGCCTGTCCCGGTTATTTTGACAACGGTCGGCTGATTTTCTTCATTCAGAGTGTAATCTTTAAGATACTCAAATATCTGTTGGTCACTAAGCACTGGTTTCACCTTTATTTTCTTTCATACCTGAATTATAGCAAAATATGAATTAATATGCTTCTTGCAACATGGAACACTTTGTGATATAGTAATGTTTGGTATTGAAAAGAAAGTAACGTTTCAAAAAGATCTTAGCCCTCCGGATCCTGTATGAGGCATATTGAATGGCAAAGGTATTTTGAAGTTACTCCGCTTTTTAATCCTAAATCAAATTTTAAAGGAGATTTTTGCATGCAAGGTAAGGTTAAATGGTTTAACCCGGATAAGGGCTATGGTTTCATTGAAAGCGAAGAGGGCGTTGATGTGTTTGTTCACTTTTCCGCTATTCAGACTGATGGTTTCAAAACCCTTGAAGAAGGGCAAAGCGTAGAATTCGAAACAGTTGAAGGCGACCGCGGTAAGCAGGCTGCCAATGTAGTACCCCTATAGATCGAACAGATAAAAAATGATAAGAGGCGCTGAACAAACAGCGCCTCTTTTTTTATGAGCAACTTAGTAGCTGCGCCTGGATGAGCAGCTTTTTATCTATCTTTAAAAAATCAATTACTGGTTTTCTTCAGGCATTTTGGGCAGACACCATAGAAATCAAGACGGTGACTCTCAACCTGGTAACCGGTTTCGCTTTGTACTTTATCATCAAGCTCTTCCATCTTGGGTACAGGTAGATCGTCAATGCAGCCGCATTCCCTGCAGATAAAGTGATAATGCACTTCGGTGTTGGCATCAAAACGGTCAAAACTGCTACCCGCTTCAATTTTTTGTACCAACCTTTGATCAACCAGGATGTTGATGTTACGGTAGACCGTTCCCATGCTCAGGTTATTAAACTCTTTTTTCAGTTCGTCATACACCCAGCTGGCGGTAGGGTGTGTATCCGTGTGCTGAAGGATGCTCAAAATGCGTTCTCTTTGCCTGCTTCTCTTATACTTGTGCTTTACCATGTTAGAATCGTCTCATTTCCTACAATTTGATATAACAAAATGATATACATTCTTGAAATAAAAATCAAGCTTTAGAATTATTAAAACCATGCCGTGAAAAGAATTCCCAGGATTGTTCCGGCAAATATACCCAGGATCGACAGGTGAGCGCCGGCGCTTTCATATGCGTCGGGTATTAATTCATCGCATACAATATAGAGCATGGCACCACCGGCAAATCCAAGCGATACACCTAAAACATTGTCTGAGATGCTGCCTATCGCAGCGCCGATCATTGCACCCAGCCCCATGGGTACTCCGGCCAAAGCAGTTACTGCGATTACTTTACCATAGTTATAACCCCCCTGTTTTAGCGGGGCAGCTACGGCCATGCCTTCAGGGATATTATGCAGTCCAATCAGAATGGCGAGGGATAGCCCCAATTCGGCCGAACCTACAAATCCAGAGCCGATTGCCAGACCTTCAGGCAAATTATGCAAGCCGATACCAAGAGCTAAAAGGGTCCCTTTTTTTAAATAACCATCGAAAGGGGTATCTTCTGCTGTTACGGTATGATGGTGAGGAAGGTAGTGATCAAGAAAATAAAAAACTACCATACCCAGGGTCAGACCGCCGATAGCAGCAAGATAACCACTGAAAGCAATTGCTTCTTCAATCAATTCCAGGAACACGATTGAAAGCATGATCCCGGCAGCAAAGGCCAGTATGGTTCCGGTAAAACGGGGGGTCGGTTTTTTTACCAGGATTGATAATAGCCCTCCTGCGCCGGTACCGATTACACCGGCCAGCATCCCCATCATCCCTACTTCAAACCAGTTCAAAAAATCACATCCTTTAAGGGCTTTATCAGGTGAAGGTGCAATAACGCCGCTGTAGAAAAATTATTACCCCCTCAACCAGGTGAAAAGCGCTTGATATGAGGGGGTCACATCGTGCATTATTAATCACCATGCTCGTTGATTTATTACAGTTTTAATTCTAAGCTGTTATCCCACAGGCCGTGAATGTTGCAGTAGCTGAGCGCAACAAGTTCTCCCGGTTTTTCCACCGTAATAGTGGCAGTTGCAGCAGGTTCGCACTTCGCGCTTCCTGCGTTGGCTCCTTCAACCGATTCGCCATGTGCTTCAAATTGGAATGTGCCCATGTGGACGAGGAATTTCTCTCCTTCAGGCTTATAAAAAAGCTGGATGTAACGAATATGATGCTCAGTTGTGTGAGGATGGGCAATTTCATCTCCCACGCTCAACTGCACCTGGAACGGCTCGCCTTTCTTGACCTGCCCCGGCACTTTTATTACGGGAACATGTTTCTCTGCTTTCCAATCAGCGGATTGGACATGCTTGGCAATATTGCTCACTTACAACTCCTCCTTGTAATAAACTTGGCATACCTTCATATATTCTCCATTGTTGGTCGGCATCCTTCTTCGATGAAGGGATTATTCAGCAAAATCATAATTGTTCCTGCCAGAAAATTTTAGCTGCAGTGTTATAATATATTATATGCCGGTTTATGATAAGCCGGGTAGCATACTATCTAAAGCAGGTTCTTATATATGGCAGAGGTGATCTAATGTACACAGAAAATTTGATCGATCATTTTCAAAATCCGAGAAATGTTGGGAGTCTTGATCATGCAGATGGTGTAGGTACTGTAGGTGATCCGGATTGTGGTGATTTTATTCGTATTTATATTCGCGTAAAAAATAATCGCCTAAAGGAAGTACTATTTGAGGCTTGCGGTTGCCCTGCATCTATCGCCACAACCAGCGTGCTTACCGAACTGGCTGTGGATAAAACTCTTGACCAGGCTTTTGCTATCAGTGAAATGGATGTGATCAGGGCCCTGGGAGGGCTGCCCGATCCCAAAATTCATTGTTCCAACCTTGGCGCTGCTGCTCTGAGACAGGCAATTCTCTATTACAGGAAAAGTATAAGGAACAAACAGGAGGTGTGATTTATATGGTTAAATGTGCACGATGCGGAGAAGATGTTCCAAGAGAAGATATATATGTTCATCGCGACCAGGAATTATGCGAGGATTGTTATATGGGAGCGCTGCAGGCCCCAAAAACCTGTGATGTTGCCGCCACACAGCATGCAGTTAAGCACCGCCAGTCAACCGGACAGACCGGGTCAGACGGGCTGTTGCCTGTTCAGAAGCAGATTTATGACCTGATTAAAGCAAAAGGCAAAGTAACACGTCAGCAGGTCATGGAAGAGTTGGAGATACCGGATTGGGAGTTGGAAAAACAAATTGCCGTGCTCAGACACTGTGAGCTGGTCAAGGGCAAAAAAGAAGAAGATAATATTTACCTTGTTCTCTTTGATAGTTGATAAGGATACTTGGAGAGCCTATCCAAACGGGTGGTTATTTTCGCTGTCTGGAGCAGAAGCGTTTTTCAGGCTTCCCCTGTTCAGGGGAAGTACTAAAAATATTGTTACGATTCCGGCTGCAAGAAAAGCTGTGCCCAGTCCGGCTCCTCCTGCAGCTGCCCCGAAAATAAAAGCGCCGAATGCAAATAAAATATCAATTGTATTTTCCTGCAGGCTTAATACTGTAGCTCGTAGTGACGGTTTGCTGATATCTATCAACCAGGCGGCAAGCGCTAACGAGGTTCCCTGTATTCCCAGGCCGAGGATTGCTGCGGAGGCATAGACAAGAAATGGTCTGTCCGGTATGAAATAGAATGAAACTGCTCCTGCGCCCAAGATGGCCAACAGAGGCCAGGCTACTTTGCGGCGGCCCAGACGGTCAGATAAAACACCGACGCCCAGGCAGGCGACAATTCCTGCTACCCCGAGAATTATAAAAAACAAAGGAGTGTCGGCAGATGGTACCGAAATTTCGATATGAACTGCTGAAAAAGAGATTATAGCGCTGTAGGTAAAAGCATATACTGCTATACCGCCGATAATTGGGTAGATAGCTTTTATAGCCAGGGCCTTTTTAAACTGCATTAGAAGGTTTGCTCGTTTTTTATGAGTAGCAGCTAGCATCGGTGTTTTAACCAGGGCTATGGCAGCGGTTGAGATTATCAGGCTTACTGAGCTTACCATAAACATGCTGTTGTAGCCGCTGTTCTCAATTATATATAGTGCGGCAGAAGGGCCAATCAGCAAGCCAAGATTAAAAAAGATTCTTGTTGAGCCCAGGTACGAGCCGATTTTGTCGGGCGGGGCCATTCCTGCAGCCAGGGTTGATATGCCGGGCAGGACAACAGCAAGCCCGAGGGCCTGAAATATGCGCATTGATATCAGCATTGAGTATGTAGGTACCGCAATAAGAAAGAGCGGTGAGAGGGCAAAAGTGAATGTGCCGAGAAGCATCAGCGGTTTGGGACCCTGCTGATCCAGCACCGGTCCGAGAAAAAAGCGCAGCAGCACGGCAGTGATTGATAGAACGGTATTCTGCAGACCGGCCTGAAAAGAACTGCTGCCTATGGCCAGGCTGTAGGCTGGGTATATTGACAGGGCTACAAACATGTTGGCGACGAAAAAGAAAATGGCGATGTAAAAGAAGATCCAGTTTGTCAAACTGAAATTACTGCCTGGTTGAACATTTACAGCCTCATTTATTAAAATTGCAGGTCTATCCTTCATTGAATCCCTCGTTTGTTTGCCATTGTAATTAACGCTTCCTGCCAGTTAAACAGTCACTCAGGGTTTTCCCTACAGTTGCAGCCACATCGGCAGCAACATAATGATTAGCTGATGAATCAAAAAGAATGGTTGCCCAGGCGCCGCGTTCAGCCGCTGTAAGACGGTAACAGATGCAAAGCGGCAATCTTGGCAAAACCCGCCATTCAAAGGCAAGATCACCCAGCCCCTGAACGGGCCAGCCTCCCTCGGCGAGACAAGCTTGCTTAAATCCTTCAAGATCATCCTGCCAGTAAGCGGCCAGTTCATCGCCGCTGTAACCCTGAAAGGCCTGCTGGTAAAAAAGGCCACCAATTTCACTTAAATTCACCCAGCGTCTGGTCAGGGTTGTTCCGTCAGCTCTCTCCAGGTAATGCAGCCATAGAGCCTCCAGTTCCAGGGAAACAGGCTTTAAGTTGCCTCCGGTGATCTGTAAATCAGGCCAGCTGATGCGGCAGGTATCCAGCAGGTAGTTGCCCACAAGCCAGAGTGAACCTTTTTCAGCAGGTTCCAGGGCAAGCCCGGCCAGGCGGGCAATGGTTTCTGGTTCCCTTTTATTCAACTTTTCTCTTATTTCAGAGCATTTCTCGTAAAGTGACTGTTGTTTGTGTTTTTCAAGGGCGGCCTGGTCAAGTTCCGGTGCTCTGTTTTTATCATCTGGTTGCATTTGCGCACCACCATTTTTTATGCTGCCGTAATTATAGCGGGAGGTTGAAGCCCGGTCAAATATAAAAAAATAAAAGGAAGATAAGGTATGTTGCCGAATAAAATAAATTTAACTGTTTTGATTCATTAGGTGATGGGAGTTGATGAAGATGAGAATTGGTATTGCCGGTTATGGCAGAATGGGACGCCTGATTCATCGTGCAGCCCTGGCCAGGGGGCATGAAGTTCCTGTAATTGTTGATCCTTCCGGGTCAGTTCCAGAGGTTACCGCTTCTGCTTTTAGCAAGGAGTTGCCTAAAGTAGAAGTAATAATCGACTTTTCTCTGCCGGGAGCTGTTTCTGAAAATGTCAGGCAATATGGTCAGATGAAATCATCTGCTGTGATCGGTACGACCGGTTGGTACGGTGAAATGGATCAAGTGGCCCAGCTTGTAAAAAATTCAGGTATCGGAGTAATCTGGTCCGGCAATTTTTCTCTGGGAGTGAACCTTTTTTTCCAACTGATTCGTTCTGCAGGTGAAATTATAAACCGTTTTGATGAATATGATATAACTATACATGAATTACATCACCGCCATAAAGCTGACAGCCCGTCAGGCACGGCTGAAATGATCGGCCATATTTTATTAAATGCACTCGACCGGAAAAAGCAGGTTGTCAGCGCCGGCCCAGCAACTAAACCTGCGGAAGAAAAGCTCCTCATATCTTCAGTGCGATGCGGGCATATTCCCGGCGTACACCAGGTTATTATTGATGGCGAAAGTGATACCATTACACTTGAACACAGTGCTCGCAATCGTGAGGGTTTTGCCGCCGGAGCAATAATGGCGGCAGAGTGGATTGTAGAGCGGAAAGGTTTTTATAACATCGATGATATGATGCAGACTATTATTGGAGGAGAGGCACAGTGAGAACGATAAATGATCTTTTCAGGGGAGTACATACGGCGTTGATCACCCCGTTTACATCCACCGGGGCGGTTGATATCGGCGCTTTTAAAAGGCTGGTTGAATACCAAATTGATTCCGGTATTGACGGCCTGGTGCCCTGTGGAACCACTGGAGAAAGTTCAACCCTGACCCACGATGAGCACGACAGGGTGATTGCCCTGACTGTAGAATATGCAGATGGGAGGGTGCCGGTTATTGCCGGAACGGGCAGCAACGCCACCAGCGAAGCAATTCAGCTTTCCCAGCATGCTGAGCATTCCGGGGTTGATGCTGTATTGTTGGTTAACCCTTATTATGTTAAGCCGACCCAGAAGGGACTTTACCTGCATTTCAAGGCAATTGCCGAATCGGTATCCATTCCCTGCATAGTTTATAATATTGAAAGCCGCACCGGGGTGAACCTGGAGAATGAAACCCTGCTGCGTCTGATGAATGAACATCCGAACATTGTTGGGGTTAAAGAGGCTTCCGGCAGCCTTGAACAGATGAAAAACCTGATCGGTTTGCGTCATGAAGAATTTGTTGTTCTTTGTGGTGATGATAATATAACCGTTGATCTGATTGAAGCCGGGGGTAACGGTGTGGTTTCAGTGGCGGCTAACTTGGCGCCGAAATTGATAAAAAAAATGGTACACAGCGCCTTGGATAATGATTTTGAACAGGCCCGGGTGCTTGAAACCAGACTGATGCCCTTCTTCAAAGCCTGTTTTGTGGAAACCAATCCCATTCCTATTAAGACTGCCATGGCCATGAAAAAATGGTGTCAGGAAGAGTTCCGCTTGCCGATGTGCACCCTCGCAGATAGTTCAAACTACGGGTTAATAGAATCGGCTATGGAAGGCCTTGATATTCCAATTGCCGATGCTTTTCAGGTTAACCTTCACCAGTAAATAGATGATTTGATAAAGATGATATAAAAGTTAGAGAGGTTTCAGACTATGGTTAAAGTAAACAGTAACTACCGCAAACTGAGTGCTGGTTATCTCTTCCCGGAGATTGGACGGCGTATAAATAAATTCCAGCAGAAAAACCCGGGTCTTAAAATATGTCGACTCGGCATAGGCAATACTACCGAACCTTTAACCCCTGTGGTAATCAGAGGTTTGCATGAAGCAGTTGACCGGCTTTCTGTTGTTGATACTTACAGCGGTTATGGTGACGAACAGGGAGAAGAAAACCTGCGTTCAGCTCTTGCCAGCTATTACCGGAACAGGGGTGTTGAATTGCAGGCAGATGAGATTTTTATCAGCGATGGTGCCAAACCTGATGCAGCTAACATACAGTCCATATTCAGCCCCGAAAGCCTCGTTGCTTTCCAGGATCCGGCCTATCCGGTTTACGTCGATTCGAATGTAATTGCCGGGCGCTCGGGAAATTACAATGCCGACCGGGGTGATTATGCCGGTTTTATTTACATGGTTTGCCGGGAAGAGAATGGTTTTATTGCCAATCCGCCCCGTCAGAAGGTCGATTTAATTTATCTCTGCAGCCCGAATAACCCCACCGGGGCGGTTGCGACTCACAAACAACTGAAAAAATTTGTTGACTATGCACTTGAACATCAAGCAGTGATCATTTTTGATGCATCCTATTCTGAATTTATTGCTGACCTGGCTCTTCCCCGGTCGATATATGAGGTTGAAGGAGCCAGGCGCTGTGCCATTGAGATAAACAGTTTTTCCAAGTCGGCAGGCTTCACAGGGGTTCGTCTCGGTTGGTCTGTTGTGCCGCATGATCTTGTTGCTGAAGAGAGTGAACCGGGAGAAATTCACAGCTTATGGTTTCGCCGGCAGACTACCTTCTTTAACGGAGCCTCTAATATTGCCCAACATGGGGGAAAAGCTGTTTTAACCGGGCAGGGGTTAACCGAGAATCATATTTTAATAGCCTACTACATGGAAAATGCTCGCCTGATCAGGGAAGCGTTGATCAGCCTGGGTTTGACCGTATACGGTGGAGTTAATGCTCCCTACCTTTGGTTGAAGGTTCCCGGCGGGCTGACTTCCTGGGAGTTTTTTGATAAACTGCTCAATGAAGCCCATGTTGTCGGAACACCCGGTTCCGGTTTTGGACCGGCCGGTGAAGGATATTTTCGACTCAGTGCCTTTGGTCATCGCGAGGAAATAGAGGAAGCGATTGAAAAAATCAGGGAAAATCTGGTTCTATAAAATTCAGATATTAAACAGGCGGAGGCGGTCATAATGAATGAAAAAAGAATACACCTGTCAAAAGAACAGTTGGAAGAAATCATTATTAAGTTCCCGACACCTTTTCATTTATACGATGAGCAGGCCATTCGCGATAATGCCCGTGTTTTCAACAGGGCTTTTTCCTGGGTTAAAGGGTTTAAAAACCATTTTGCAGTCAAGGCCTGCCCCAACCCGGAAATTCTCAGGATACTGCATGAGGAAGGGATGGGAGTCGACTGCAGTTCGCTTACTGAACTGGTTCTGGCAGAGAAGGTTGGATTCAGGGGGGAGGAAATTGTCCTAACTTCCAACGATACACCTCCGGAAGAGTTTATTGCCGCTTCCCGGTTGAATGCTGTAATTAACCTTGATGATATTACCCATATTAAAATGCTTGAAAAACATGTTGGTATTCCTGAAATGATTTCATTTCGCTATAATCCGGGCGGTGCCCGTACCGGTAATGTTCTGATCGGCCTGCCCCACGAAGCCAAGTACGGAGTAACCAGTGATCAGATTGTTGATGCCTACCGGGTGATGCGTGAGAAGGGAGTTAAGAAGTTTGGTCTGCACACCATGGTAGCTTCCAACGAGCTGGAGAGCAGTTATTTTATTGAGACAGCGCGGATGCTTTTTGAATTGGCCGTAAAAATAAAAAGGGATAGCGGTGTGCACATTGAATTAATCAATATGGGCGGTGGCATCGGAATTCCATACCGTCCAGGGGATAAGCCTGTTGACCTTGAATATGTATCTGCCGGGATGAAAGAGCTTTATGAAAAGCTCATTAAGCCCGAAGGGTTGCATCCGCTGCGTGTTGTTTTTGAATGCGGACGCCTGGTTACAGGACCCTACGGTTACCTGGTCAGCAGGGTCAGGCATGTTACCGAGAAATATAAAAAGTATGTAGGGCTCGACTCATGTATGGCCAATTTAATGAGGCCTGGTCTCTACGGGGCTTATCATCATATTACTGTTCCCGGCAAAGAACACTTTCCCGCTGATCAGCAATATGATGTGACCGGATCACTCTGTGAAAATAATGATAAATTTGCTATTGACCGAAGACTGCCGCTTATCGAGGCCGGTGACCTGTTGGTTATCCATGATACCGGAGCCCATGGATATTCCATGGGTTTTAACTACAACGGGAAGCTGCGTTCTGCCGAGTTATTGCTGAAAACCGATGGGTCAGTCAGCTTGATTCGCAGGGCGGAAACCATAGATGATTATTTTGCCACCATGAGATTTCCCGATTCTCCTGTCGGGGTTTAAGGCCCGACGGAACTATTTTTAGGAAGGAAAGGAGTGGTTTTATGATTCGCAGCGATATCAGGGCTTATATTAATATTGGCGCGCTGGCCCTAGTTTTACTTTTTAATTATTTATCTAATGCTCTGCCGTTTAATAATCTAACTCAGGGCGACCTGGGCGAGGTTTACCCTGTTCTTCTTACCCCGGCTACCTATGTATTTTCCATCTGGGGCTTGATTTATCTTGGTTTGATTGCTTTCATTGTATATCAGGCATTGCCTGTGTCACGTGAAAACTCCCTGGTAAAAGCAGTGGGTATACTCTTTGCCGTAAGTTCCCTTTTCAACATTCTCTGGCTTTTTGCCTGGCACTACCAGAAAATCGGCTGGTCTATGATTGTTATGCTCCTGCTTCTGGCTACCTTAATTTTTATCTATCTGCGGATTGGCGCAGTTACAAATGTCAAATCAATTTATGACCGCATTCTGGTCAAGTATCCCTTCAGCCTTTACCTTGGCTGGGTTTCTGCGGCAACCCTGGTTAACTTTAATGTTTTACTTTATGATATCGGCTGGTTGGGCACCGGTGGAGGCGGAATATTCTTTACAATACTTATGGTTCTTATTGCCGGACTGGTTGCTTTAACCGTTTTCTATCTCAGGCAGGACTATATTTATGCTGCAGTGTTCATCTGGGCCTTAATCGGTATCGGGATCAGGCACGGGACAGATATCGTTATTTTAACTATATTTGCTTGGCTGGCAGCAGCGGCAATTCTCTTTGCTCTTGGCTGGATCACTGCCCGCCGGGGCCGCGGCCTGACCGGTTAGAAAGCATAAAAAACTGCAGGGTTTATCTTGGAATGCAAACATAACAAAGGAGCAGCTTAAAAATGAGCTGCTCCTTACTTGTGCGCAATGAAATATTTCTACTGTTTTTTAAAGAATCCGCCAAGCACGCCACCGATTAAGTTCATAACATCACCGCCACCCTGCTTCTTTTTCTGATTGCCCAGTGCCCCGATTACCAGGGGGGCCAGTTGGGTCAGCAGGTTTGAAACCTGGTTGGTCTCCATGCCCGCTTTCTTTGCAAGATCTTTTTGTACGGTTTCGTTTTTGCTGCCAAAGATATGCTGCAGCATTTTAGCCCCGTCGTTTGTGTCCACGTTATTCAGGAAGCCGAAAATGTCATCCACTTTATCATCTTTGTGGTCTTCCAGGGCTTTGTTCAGCGATTTAGCTCCTTCCGGAGTTGAAGCGTTCTTTTGTAATGTATTCAGTAGTGTCGGCAGGGCATTCTGGGCTAACTGCTGGGCCTGGTCGGGCCTGGCACCTGCTTTTTTGCTCAGTTCTTCCAACACTTTCGGGTCGCTTAACTGGCTGGTTAGCATCTTTAGAATATCCATTTTGTAATATCCTCTCTTTCTTGTGGTTTTATATGCATATATTTATTATATCATGGATACTATGTTCTAAGAGAAGTTATGCGAACTATGCTTAAGAGATAAAAAATTCAGTAAATTCCCAAAGTAAGTTCTACAGTGGACGAGGCTGTGGCATTTAGTTTGG
>CAZBKZ010000054.1:0-12960 GCA_964492615.1 uncultured Syntrophomonadaceae bacterium
CACGGAGGTCGGCCGCTGAGTGCTGAGCCACGGACGGCGAATCACGAAGAAAGTCCAGGCGAAGGGTTGAAACTGAACCGCGGCAATGACGCGCAGAGCGATCCGTGAGCACCGGTTACTGCAGCAACCCAGGCAACCCTGCAGATCAGAACATTATAGTAAACCAACAGAACTACAGTTGTTGCCGGTAACCTTAAGCGAACATAAAGCGAGCGCAGGTTACTGCAGCAACCCAACAAACCAGTAGATCAAAAAATTATTGTAAAACAACCGATCAGGTATCATTATTTTCTTCTTCATTGGCTGGTTCTTCTTCGTCAGGCTCATCTTCCGGAACTATATCTTCTGCGGGATCAGTTTCAGGATCTGGAACCGGTTCAGGTTCAACCCCGTTTTCAGGTTCTATCTCGTCATCATCTTCGGGCAGGGGTTCTTCTACCGGATCAGGATCGGGCTGTGGTTCAGGTTCCGGTTCAATTTCAAGCTCCGGTACTAATTCCGGTTCATCGACAACCGGCCCGGGCAATTCAGGAATAGACAGCCGATCAACTACTGAGCCAAATACTTCCTCTATAATCTTGATCCTGTATTCCTGGTCAATAACCAGGTAGTAGATATTCTGACCATTCCGCGAGGACAACCTGCCTTCTCCTCCAAAAACCCTGGAAATAATCTGCTGCTGATCTATTCTGAGACCAAGAACACCAAGGGCAGAAAGGCGAGGCATACTTAAATCTGTTTTAATGTTGGTTTTTACAGCGTTGATTAAAAGTGGCATTTTGGGGAGCCCTTCGAGGCTAACCATCTTTTTAAAAAGAGCGATTAAAACCTCCTGCTGCCTGAAAGTCCTGCCTCTTTCGCCACCAAGGTAATCAGCGCGATTACGTGTATACTGGAGCACCTGTTTCCCATTAAGAAGCTGATAACCTTTCTCTATCTGAACCGAACCACGGCCATAGTCCGAACGGAGTTCTTCCTGCACATCAATGTTAACGCCACCGACTGCATCGATAATTTCCGCTGCGCCATCCATGTCAACAGCCAGGTAACCATGAAGAGGCACTCCGCCCAAAAAATCCTGGACAGTCAACAAGGTAGTCTTAATTCCAGCCTGATCCGGATCTTCATTTTCAGCAGCGCTGTAATAACCATACATATAGGAATGGTTAATCTTATCGTAAAGATCTTTCCCATGAATTTTGACATAACTGTCCCGGGGAATACTGACCATTGATACCTGTGCCTGGCGCATATCAATCGATGCAACCAGGATAACATCAGGCCTGAATAAAGCATTGCCTTTGTCACGTGCTTCGTTGCGGTCAAAGCCAAGCAGAACCAGGTTAACCCTGTCCATATCATCTACTGCTGCAGTTGTAGACCCGGTTACTACAGGAAATATATAATTAGATAAATAAACAGAGGAAATAATAAAGAGAATAAAAACAAGCAGAACAACAATAACAATTTTAACCAGGAATCCTATAAACGATGATTTCTTATTCCTGCTCATAGTAATTTTTTCACCGGCTTTCTCCCTGCCACCCCAAAATTATTAAAAGGTGGTAATCATATTAAGAGGAAATATCCTCAAAACAACACGCCCCTGAACATTGCTCAGGGGAACAGGCCCAATATGCCTGCTGTCCTTGCTGCGATTGCGGTTATCACCCATTACATATATATGACCTTCCGGAACTAGAACCGGTTCAATGCTCTCTGCCATTTTTTCCTTAATATAAGGTTCTTCCAACTTTTCTTCGTTGCGATACATGAAGCCTCCCTGTGATTCGAGGGTGTCGCCCGGCAAACCGATAACTCTTTTTACCAGCATATATTCTTTTTTTTCTCCTGCGAAAAGGTTGGGCAGAGGGCTTTCAATAAACCGGTCCAGGAGGTTACGAGTATGGTCGGTCCTGCTGTCAATAATTACTATGTCACCGTAATCGGGAAGAGCCTGAAAAAGGTGAGGAGTTAAAAAAACCAGGACCCTGTTGCCCTGCCTGTCAAACGTGGGCTCCATGGAAATATCTTCAATATCGTAAGTTTGAATGATCAATACACTTATAACCAGGGTTGCCAGAATGACCAGGGCAATTTGCCATGCCCATGAAAGAGCTGCCTTTATTGCTTTATTACTTTCGGCCATTTATTCGCTTCCTTTCATCATACAAAGAACTCTACCGGTTTAGATTTCGCCGGCCAAGAATTTTTTTCTTTCAGTGAGTTCAAATTTTTCTATTGCATAACGCAGCATAGTTCGAGGCATTTTTTTATAGTGCCGCTTTAAGAAATTATATTCAACGGTATAATCATTCTTACCTATCTCCCGCAGCATCCAGCCGACTGCTTTATGAATCAGGTCATGCTTATGATCAAGCAGCATTTCGGCCAGCCGGAGAGTATCGCTATAATCACGATTGCGGATAAAATGAAAAGTTGTTAAAACTGCAATTCGCTGATGCCACAATTTGCCGGAAGAAGCCAGCTGGTAGATTAATGTACGATCACGCTTTTCCAGGTACGGGCCCAGAATATTATGCGCTGTAGCATCGACAAGATCCCAGTTGTTAACATAGTCAAGATTGTCTAGATAACAGTTTACCAGGATATAACGCTCATCATCGTTTAAAGCTTTCTCGAATTTAAGAACAAGCATAAAAAGAGCTGTCATCCGGCATTCGTGGTAAGGATCATTTAAAAGTTCCTGTAATTGATCAAGAGCGACAGACTGGTAGTAGTCTTTAGCAATTTTTCGTTGAACAGGAACAATAACTCCGATGAATTTGTCACCTTCGCCATAACCCCCGGGAGAGGTTTTGAAAAACTTCAAAAGGTGCTCTGCTTTCCCCGGAATTGCTGCCGCACGAAGTTCCCGACGGATACTATCTGCTTTATTTATCTCCATTCCTATCACCTCACCATTCACCAGAAGCCCTGGTAAAACAATCTATTCATGATTATAACACTTTGGCCGGTTAATAAACGGGCCGGTTAAATATCGTCAAACAGCTTGTTTTGAAGGGCATAAATAGCCAGCTGAGTCCTGTCACGCAGGTCTAATTTTTCCAGAAGGTGTGTGACATGAGTTTTAACTGTCCGTTCACTGATAAATAACTTTTCCCCGATTTCCCTGTTTCCCAAACCAAGGGCGATTAGTTCTAATACTTCCATTTCACGGGAGCTGATCGCTTTGTGAAGAGCAGCTGTTTCCTGGTCTCCGCTTATTTCCTGCATCATTCTGGAAGCTGCAATAGGGTGCAATGTGGATTTACCTGCTGCAGAACTGCGTATAGTCCGTACCAGGTCGTCGGCAGAAACATCTTTTAACAGGTAAGATAAAGCTCCTGCCCTGAGTGCCGGCAGAACCAGGTTATCTTCAGCCTTACTGGTGAGGATAATCACCTTTGAACCCGGGCTGGCGGCCAGGCATTTTCTTGTTCCTTCAACTCCGTCAACACCTGGCATAATCAGATCGATCAGAATAACATCGGGCTTGAAGTGCGCCGCTTTTTCTGCTGCTTCAGCGCCATCTTCAGCTTCGGCTACCACCTTAAGGTCATTCTCGGTTTCCAGGTAATATTTAAGCCCCTCTCTGACCATCCCGTGATCATCAACAAGCATTATTGTAATCATAATGCATCTTCCCTTTCATTTTTATAAAGCACTTCGACCCTGATTGAAGTTCCCTTTCCCGGTTTACTGTCAACTTTAACTACGGCACCAATAGCAGCCGCTCTTTCTTTGATACCGGGAAGACCTAAACCTTCCCTGGTTATAATCTCTTCCGGTTTAAAGCCAACACCATCATCAATAATAACCATGACAATCAGATGCTCTGCCCGGTAAAGATCTATCCTGACCTTATTTGCACGGGCATGTTTGCTTATATTGTTTAATGCTTCCTGGGCTATGCGGAATAAACATTCTCCCGTTCTCTGATCTGGGTTAATGCCGGTATCAATCTTTCCTGATATTAGCCATCCTTCGCGATCACCAGTGTTTTTCAGGTAATCACTGAGAGCGGCACCCAAACCTTCCTGATCGAGAGCTACCGGCCGGAGCTGCAGGATCAGTTCACGTATCTGACCGTGCGCCTGCCTGGAAAGCAGTTCTAACTGATCAATTTCTATAATTAGTTCGCTCTCTCCAGGATTTTGCTTTTCCATTTTACGCCTGACAGCAGCCGCACGCATTGATAATACAAATAGCTGCTGGTTAACAGTATCATGCAGGTCGCGGGCCAGACGCATTCTCTCTTCCAAGGCAGCACCCCTCCCTGCTTCTTCTGCCAGAATCCTGTTCTGTTCTGCCAGTTCACGCAGGGAGCTTACAGCTCTCTCCAGCTGTGCTGCCATCTGGTTTAGCTGCATTTCCAGCCAGCCAACATCATCAGCCGGCCCTTCTGTCAGGCGAGCCTGGTAATCCCCCCGAGCGATAAGGCCGGCCATTCTGCCTGCTTCCCAGAGACGCAGTTTAAAAGACCTGGTTAGAAATGATGCAAGGAGGGCTCCACAGAAACCTATTATTACTCCCCCAAGCAGGGCAAGCATTAAGGCAAAGCTTCTTTCCATCCCGGAGGAAAAGGCAAAAAAATAAACAGCCAGGGCGACCGAAGCACCGGCCACCCCCGCTATTAAACTTATTAAGGCTAAACGCCATTGTAGACCAAAACTTCTTTCTTCACTCACTTGATCACTCCCGGACTGGTGGGAAGATACAGCGCAGTCAGTTCACCGATGCCCAGTCGAGCTTCAATTTTAATATTCACTTCGGCACCCGGGTTTTCTATTTCACGATGCAGACTCAGCCCCCCGATTCCGGAACGTTCCTCCCCGAAAAGGTCCAACTCGCCGACTCCAACCGATGCATCTACTTCAACATTTATACCATCCGGAACCCTTATCGTTAGCTCACCAATTCCAACTTTAACAAAGATCAGATAGTTGCCCGGGCGAATATCTGCAGTAGTTAAATCAATGACCACATCGCCAATACCGTGATAGAATTCATGGTTTTTTTCCAAAACCCATGGATTACGCCCGTGATACAGGTCACCGATATGACGCATGCGGGCGCAAGATTCCCAGCTACCGTCATGACCGATCCAGTGCCCCCGGAAATGATGGGGTTTTTTACCTGAACGCCATGACCGATCACCAAATAAAATGCTTAAACCGACCGTGACAAGAATAATCGGCCAACCATAGCGGGCTATATCGCCACCGGCAATTTGCGTAACACCGGCATTGGCAAGAATATTAAAAAGACCGATGCCGCCAACCCATAAACCAAGACCAAGCAGAAACCATGATATAAACCGGTTACTGACACTCTCCCAAATAATAGTTAAACCGATCAGGAGTAAAACAACCGGCCAGAAAGCGAGACCAAAATTAACAACACCCAACACCTGCAGAAGAACCAGCACACCCAACACCAGTAAAATAATGCCCCAGATTATTCTTTTCATTTCATCCTGTCCTTTCGCTATTCAGCTTGCGAATAAAATACTTAGCTGTTGAATATAGCTTAACAGCAGGAGCAACTACCGGTAAGGACCGCCGGTTTGATTTTTCAATCATACTTAGGGATGATTATTGAAAGTTGTTGTCAAAACCAAATATCAGTTCCTCTTCCAGGGCTGCCTGGACCAGGGTGGGATCAAGCTGGCTGCCGGACACTCTTTTCAGTTCATACTGAACATCGGATAGCGATTTGGAAGAAGCATAAGGACGATCCCAGAGCATCGCATCAATAGAATCGGCAACAGCAATAATCCTGGCGCCTAAGGGGATCTCTTCCTCCGCCAACCCTTTTGGGTATCCTGAACCATCATATCTTTCGTGATGATGAAGAACAAGAGGCACTGCTTCTTTTAGAAACTTGACCGGCGAAATTATTTCTGCGCCAATTATGGGGTGTTTTTTAATCAGGTCATATTCAGCGCTGCTCAGCTCACCGTTCTTTCTGAGGATGTATTCGGGGACACCGATTTTTCCGATGTCATGCAGCATGGCCGCCTGCTGGAGAGTAATAATTTCATTTTCACTTAAACTGACATGCTCGCCGATAGTGACAACCAGGCGGGCAACTCTTTCCTGGTGACCCTTGGTATAAGAATCTTTAGCGTCAACTGCAGTTACCAGTGATGTTATTGTTTCTTCATAATAACTGTTTATGCTGTCATACGTACTGGCTATTTCACTCTCTAACGATTTGTTAACCTGCTGGAGTTCGTTAATTCTTTTTTTCACCAGGCGGGCATTATTTCGCCTGTCTATACCCTTGGTAACAATTTTTCTAACGGAAGCGAGATCAAATGGCTTGACCAGATAGTCAAGCGCTCCGGCTCTCAAAGCCTTGGTTGCAGTATCAATTGAGGCATACGCAGTAATCATAATTACTTCTGTTTCAGGAGCTTTCTCCTTAACGACTCTTAAAAGATCTATTCCGCTTATATCAGGCATACGAATATCCAGGATAGCCAGGTCAAAATCTACTTCATTCAGAAAACCGATCGCCTCCTGGCCGTTAGCTGCAACTGTCGTTTCATAATTGTCGCGAAGGATCATCCTCAGCGATTCTCTCGGTCCGAGTTCATCATCTACAATAAGAATTCTTGATTTCTCTGTCATCTTTTATCTCCCTTGATGATTTAGCTGTCTGGAAATACCGGCAGCGCTACGCCAAATTTTAAATAACTGCCATTCTTTTGGGCAACACGAAGCATTCCTTCATGATCCTCGATTATCTTTTTACTGACCGGCAGGCCAAGAGACATCATGCTATCAGGCTTGATTGAGAGAGGATCAAACAGTTTATCCAGCTGTTCTTTTCCTACGGTAGTTGTAGAATCCGTGATCAGGATATTTACCATTCCGGTTGCAGCGCCCTCGGCCAAGCAGGCTGTTTTAATATAAATAACACCACTATCTACTGCATTACCTGAAAAAAACTGCAAAAGGTAAGAGAGTGCCCTGGCCAGGTTGGTTTTGTCAACTTTAACCTTAATTTGATCACCACAGTACTGCTTTTTAACTGAAACTTCCGAGCCCCGCCCATCATAATTAAGATAGTCTACTGCCATATCCAGCACATCATGTACATCTAGTATTTCAAGTTGATAGCGAAGTGGGGATGAAAAGGCGATCAACTGCTCTACCAGTTCATTCAAACGATGTATCTCGCGGTTAACCATTTCTGAGAAGGTATTGCGAAAATCTTTATCATCATATTTTTCCGGTAATAGTTCGGCATAAGTCTGGATTGCAACCATGGGATTTTTTATTTCATGGGTCAGCTGGCCGACAAAGCTGTTTAACATTTCAAGTTGTTCAGAATGCAGTTTTTCAGCTTCCATTTTCTTTCTTGCCCTGATATCATCAAAAATCATGACAGATCCGAGGACTGATCCGCCATCACTAATCATACGGTAAGTACTGACTTCAAGAGGTATTTTATCACTGCCGATAGATACTTCCTTTTTATGATGCCTGGTTCCTTCTAAAAGAGACTCATAAAGCATATCTCCCAGGGGACTGGGTAGTTTTCTCAAATCGCTGCCGATCATATGATCAGCTTCGGTACATATAATCTCGGCGGCACGCTGGTTAAAAATAGTTATTTTATCACTTTTGTCTATAGCCACAACTCCACTGTTCATTAACTGCAGGATACTTTCGATGTATACCTTTTGGGTTATAACCCGTTCATGCAGGTCCAGATCGTTGAGAACATAGGCAATATTTCCACAAACAGAATAGAGCAGTTCCAGCTCATTCTTATGAAAAGCATCTCCTGTTATTTTTTTACCGAGGCATAAAACTCCCACCAGGTTATTATGAACAAACAGGGGAAGGCAAATTTCCGCATTGAGCAGTTTCATTTCCTGGATTAAATCACCAACGCTTCCATTTTCCTGCATCCTGGCTGCCTCTTCCCTGAAAAGAATAGCTCCCTGCTCGGCCAGCCACGAGATTACTCCGCCGTCGGATGTAAAAAAGAGCTGTTTCAACAAAGAAGGATCTAACCCTTTTTGCACCGATACAGTATAGCGATCACAACCCGGGGCTTTTAATAAAATGGCTATCTTCCCTACGGGAACAAGCTCTTTAACTGCATCCATGAATAGTTCAAGGAATCTTTCTTTATTAAACTGGTTGCTCATAGCCCTGGAAAAATCAGATAAGATCCGGGCCCAGGGCCTTTCTGAATCAATCAACCCCGTTTTGTTGATGTCGTTGGAAAGCGTAGACTGCGGATTATAAACTTTTTTCGGCACCGGGTCTGTTTTTTCCCAGGCTCGTTCCAGCAGTTTTGCCAGCTGCCACTCTTCGGAAGGTAGTTCAAAATAATCATATAGATAGTCGTTGAGCTGTATAAATTTATCCTTCTTTTTGCCCACTCCAACACAAACCAGCTCAGAATTTGTTTCACAGATTTTTTTCAGCCAGCGTTCGGAATCAGGAGAATCAGTATCAACCATAACAATGCCCCGGATAACATCTTTGAGCAGCGCTTTTCCGGACAAATCCCCATTGCAAACTACAAGGTGAAAATCACCCGGGAAGATCCCGGTAACTTCACCCTGAATTCTACTGTCACTGGAAATAAGCACAACCAGCCTCAAGGTTACCCCTCGCTCTCTTGCTAACCTGCGCCCTCTATGGCACTATTACATACTGTTATTGCTCAATGGTAAAATTACCTCAAACCGGGTGCCGCCGCCTTCTACCGGGGCGAAGACAATCTTTCCCCTGTGTGCAAGAACGATTTTCTGGCTCACACTGAGCCCCAGCCCGATTCCATCAGCTTTACTTGTAACAAAGGGGTCAAAAATACTTTCACTGATAGATTCATTAATACCGATTCCTGTATCTTCAATGATGAAGCACACCTTATCGCGCTTTCCCACAATACATTTAAGCTCAGTTTCACTAACTTCCTTCATTTTACTTTCACCAACCAAATATTTCAAACCAATTTTTAAGGTGCCACCCCCGGGCATTGCCTGAATGGCATTTACACAAATATTGATCAAAGCCTGCTTGAGAAGACTGTAATCAGCCTTAAGCAGCATTTTATCGTTGGGATAAAGTTTTACTACACTTATTTTATCCGCCTCCAGCTGAGGCGTTAATAGTAACAAAACTTCTTCCAGCAGTTTTGCCGCTTCAAATTTTTCAGGAAATAGTTCATTGTGTTTAACATAATTAAGCATCTCTGTTACCAGGTTATTAATCCTGGTTAGTTCTTTACTGACAATCATGGAATAATTGTACCTGAAGTGCTCATCATCATATTTTTCAGGCAAGAGTTCAGCAAATGTTTTTATCGAGACCAGGGGATTCTTTATTTCATGAGCTATTCCGGCCACCATTTCACCCAGGGAAGCCAGCCTTTGTGCCTGGCTTTTTTCCTGTTCCAACTCCTTGATCCGGGTTACATTGCTCAGCACTATAATTACCTCACGGATTCCGGTTTCCTTGAATACGATTAAAGAGGTGTGACAGGAAAGATATCGTTTTTCCTGCCCTATCTGCAGAGTTATTTCCACCCCTTGCCTGCCCCGGCCTTTTACCAGTGTATCCTGGTACAGTTTGTATATTTCTTCATTTAAGAGCCTATCAGCTCTTGCTCCCACAGCCCGGTCTGAGTTTAAACCGGTCATTGAAGCAGCTTCGCTGTTAAATACTGTTATTTTACCATTATCGTCAACAGCAATCAATCCATTGCCCATATTAGCAATAATCCGTTCCAGGTAACTCTTGGTATCAAGCAGATCCTGGTAGAGCCTGGCGTTTTTCAGGGCTGCCGTAACATGGGACGATAAGAATGATAGCAGCTGAATATCTTCTTTAAAATATGGTTCTCCGGACATTTTAGGGCCCAGCATGATAACTCCTTCAAGTTCACTGCCGGTGAACATGGGCACAACAATATCGATTTTCAGCACACTCATTTCTTTTTCAAGCTGATCTGCCTGTAAACCAATTTTTTGCTTAGCGAGGTCTGATTGGAGGATAATCTCTCTATTATTCTCCAGGTGAGCCAGTAAATTATTACCGGCAGCCTTAAACTCACTGCAGGAAGGATAGCCGATTAATGAATCTTCTGCGCTTCCTGCATGATAAAGCACTTTGCGGTTAACAAGACAGTAGTAATAGCCGCATTCCAGGTCTATATCCCCAACAATTTCCTTAACCAGTGTTTCTATCAGCTGATCAAGGTCCAGCATAGTGGTCAGCTCATGTATCTTATCCATTAATGAAGAACGGTAATCATAAGGCTTACGAAATAGGTATTGATCGAGCAATCTCTGGACCAGGTTCCTGAAAGGAGAGAAAGTAAAAAGCACCAAAAGCACGGTAAAGATAATAAGCAGATCAACACCGACGCCATCAAGGTCTATAGTTGTACTTCGTACAAAACGTATAAAAACCCAGAGCAGAGCAACCATAATTAGAATTGCTACTGCAGTGGCCATATTTTTTCTAATTGCCAAACGCATATCCATGAACCTGTACCTGATTATCGCATAGGTTACAGAACCAACCATAACTGTTGAAAAAACCGGCCCCAGCGGCCTGATATCAAAACCTGCTATTTCACTGAAATTTAACATCGGCAGGAAAACATTGGCCAGAGATGAAAGCGAAAGGGAAACAATAATACCACCAAAGAGATATTTCAACTGCATTTTCTGTAAACCGCGGGCTGCTTTGGACCTCCTGTACAGACTGACCAGTGCGTAAAGCGCAACCCCTACATAAGTGAGAACATAGGGTACAAATAAAAAACCGAAGGCAGGCACTTTCGACAGGTAAGGTTCAGCCAATCCTTTAACCAGGTAAGAAGAAAAAGATAGGATGAACAGAGAAATACTTACCATAAAAACCAGAATGTTGTATCTTGTTTTAAACAGCTTACCAGATGGAAAAGATGTGGATAGAGCATAGACATGCCAGATAATCATAATTCCGGCAGCATGACTGGCCCGGACCCAAAACAGGATCTGCTCATATTGATCAAGATAAGTGACCATTAATACCGCAAATGCCCAGGCAGCTGCATTTAAAGAAAGGCTTAATATTATCCGGGTTAGCAGAATACCCGGCTTTTTATTAAGAACCAGCATACCGAGTAATAGATGAGCGATAACCGTAGCGGTGAGCAAGCCCAGGATTAGATCAGTCAATTCAATGCCCCTTCCATTGTCATACTGCCAGGACTGTTTAAACTTTTTATATCTATCCCGGCAACAATCAGGTGACTTTTGATAGAACCAGGCTGCTTATACCCCCACCAAATCCACGGACATTGACCAGGGCTCTATTTACCCTGGCGGTTCTCCCTGTGCCTGGAACGTAGTCAAGATCACAAGCTTTTCCCGGCTTCTCAAGATTAACCGTGGGGGAAATAAAGCTGTTTTGGATGGACAATGCAGCCGTTATCGCCTGAAGAGGGCCGGCTGCCGCCCCCGGATTCCCGATCATTGATTTGATCGAACTGATAGGGACGTTATAAGCCCGTGCTTTAAAAAGATCCTTTATCGCGGAAGTTTCCACCCGGTCTATTACCGGATCACCGGGTGCACAGGCACAAATATAATCTATCTCAGCAGGAGTAAGTGCAGCATTTTCAAGAGCATGGTCCATTGCATCATAAACAGTTGCCTTCATTTTTAACAACGAATAAATGGTTGAAAGTCCGCCACCGGAAAAAGAAGCATATATTTTTCCATTCCGACGTAATACATTTTTTTTTCTCTCCAGAATTATCACTCCCGCCCCTTCAGATAAAACTCCACCCTCTCGGTCCATGTCAAAGGGTCTGCAGGCCTTTTCAGGCTGATCATTGTATGATGTCGGCACCATTCCCGCTGAGCAAAAACCGGACAGGACAAGGGGTGATAGAGGGGTATCAACTCCACCTGCAATAACCAGGTCAGAATCGCCACGGGCAATAGATTCCGCACCGAAAATGATGCTGTTTAAACCGGATGTGCAGGCTGTAGATATTGTAATCACTTTATCATATGACTTTAACGCCTGTGAAACAATAACTGCCGGGGTATGGGGAAAAGCCGATATAAGTGAGTCGGGCGCAGCCATACCCTTATCTTTGAAAACCTGGTATTCTCTTTGCACTACTTCCATATCTGTGGTGCTTACCCCCATGTAAACAGCTGTCCGGTAACGTCCAAGGTCTTTTGGGTTTAAGCCGGCATCTTCAAGAGCAAGCATCGTGGCAATTACAGAGAGTTTACAAGCTTTTGAAGCAGGGAGGTTACCATTATAATATCCGCTGTTTTTAGCTAAATCACCGGGATCTATTTCACCGGCTATCCGGCAGGGCAACCCGGATGGATTAAAGCTCATAATTTTCTTAACACCGGAGCGGCCTGATACTATTGCATCCCAGTATGCACTTTTTCCAATACCGTTGGGAGCAACCGGTCCCAAACCGGTTATAACTACTTCATCCATCTTATGCCCTCCACTCATTCAGCAGCCCCTTTATTATCAATGGTAGCACATATCAGCCAGTTCTGCTCCCCGTAAGTCAACATCAGCGTTTCAGTTTTAAAACCGGCAGACGTTAATAACTCTTTAATTTCTTCCTGACTGTAGAAAGTAAAATCTTTTTTTCTTTTTATGAAAATGTTTATCAATATAAAAACAAACATCGGAAACAACACTTCAAGAACCTGGCCGGCGAAAACAAAATGCCAGGTTTTTGGATGATTTTTCTTCAGAGTATCGAGGTGCTCACTGATGATAGGAGTTATTTTCGGCTCTTTTAGAGGAGTGGATAATACCAACCTGCCACCCGGCTTTAAAATTCTTCTAAATTCATTCACCAGGTGCTCTGCTTCACTAATTGCATAGATTACATTCAAGCAGACAATTCCGTCAAATAAATGGTTAGCAAAGGGAAGTTCTTTGTTAAGGTCCG
>CAZBKZ010000055.1:0-12240 GCA_964492615.1 uncultured Syntrophomonadaceae bacterium
ATTGAAAGGGCTGCAACCCCACAAGGTGTTGTTGGTAAACCTTCTTTATCTACAGCTAAAAAAGGGAAGCGGCCGATTGCCGCCATCCTTAAGTATTTAACCCTTCTCCATGATCAGGTATTAGAAGCTTTTCCAGTGGGGGTATTGCCACCCGTTGAAAAAGTTACACTGCGAACGGCAAAAGAAATGGAACCTTTCTTAAAAGAGCCGTTTAGCGAAGGATGGAAGTCAGTTTATGAATTACCGGCTATCGGGGTGTTCAATAAGCTGTAATTTAAGGATTTGCTTAAGATAAGAATTCGTTTAAAGATTGGCAAAAAGCGGTATGAGGAGCAAAAACATGAAGTTTAGTGTAACTGCAGCACTCGAAGCATCAGAAACGGCACCAATTTTATTCAGGGGCAATATATTTGAAAGTATAAAAGCTGCCCAGACAATTGGGTATGATTCAATGGAAATACACCTGAGATATGCCTCTGATATTGATGATGTGAGAATGAAGGAATATTGCCTGGAAAAACAGTTTGGCATATCAACAATAGGCACTGGTATGGCTTATGTAATAGATAAACTGTCATTAACAGACAGTGACAAGTGGATTAGAAAAAAAGCAATACAGCGGTTAAGAGATCATGTTGATCTGGCTAATAAACTAGATTGCGCAGTAATAATAGGATCGATAAAAGGAAAAGCCCATCACACAAAAGGAAAAGATCTTTCAGAAAAATATTGTTTAGAGGGTATTTGTGAGTTAGCCGAGTACGCAGGTGGAAAAAATGTCATTTTGTTATTGGAGCCGATTAACCGCTATGAGCTAGACTATTTGAATACAGTTGAAGAAACCATATTGTTTATGGATCAAATTAAAATGAAAAATATAAAATTACTGATTGATACGTTTCATATGAATATTGAGGAAACCAGCCTTGAACAAAGTATCAACCTTTGTGAATGTATGCTCGGACATGTTCATTTGGCGGACAGTAATCGGAGATACCCTGGTGCCGGTCATCTGAACTTTAAATCGATTATAAAAAAATTGCGCCAGATTGAATATGATGATTATGCTGCTTTTGAATGTTTGCCATTCCCCGATGCTATTACTGCTGCCGCCAGAGGCCTGGAAAATATTAAAACGATAAATGAAAAACTGGCCAGCGAAAGGTTAAAGTAAAAAATGTTGGGCATTATGATTGTTTTATAGCTGTTGTATAAGAGAAAAGGAGATGATTCCAGATGCGAAACAGGCTATCTATTGGGGTTATTGGCGCTGGAAGAATTGGAAGGCTGCATGTTGAGAACATTGCATCCCATATAAAAGAAGCTGAGGTAAAAATTGTTGCAGACATCTGTTTAGATAATCTTGATAATCTGTCAGATGTATATGGTATTAGTAACATAACAAATGATTATAAAGAGGTCATTAATACGTCAGAGGTTGAGGCAGTGTTGATATGCTCATGTACGGATACTCATGCAGACATGATTATTGAAGCGGCAAGGGCAGGAAAGCATATCTTTTGTGAAAAGCCGATGGCTTTAAATATTAATAAGGCCAGAGAAGCTTTACAGGCGGTAAAGGTTAGCGGTGTAAAGCTTCAAATAGGTTTCAACAGACGATTTGATCATAATCATCGAAGTGTAAGAAGTGCAGTACTGTCCGGAATAATAGGAGAGCCGCACTTAATTTGTATTTCATCAAAAGATCCGACACCGCCACCATTGGAATACTGTATGGTTTCAGGAGGCTTGTTTATGGATATGACTATTCATGATTTTGATATGGCCAGATACCTTTCCGGCAGCGAAGTAGTTGAAGTATTCGCTGCCGGCTCGGTTCTTGTTGATAAAAAAATTGGTGAAATTGGTGATATTGATACTGCGGTTGTTACTTTAAAATTCGAAAGTGGTGCCCTTGGAGTAATAAGTAATAGCAGAAAATCAGATTTCGGTTATGATCAACGCGTCGAAGTATTTGGTTCATTAGGCTGTGTAGCTGATTATAATGATTTGCCTTCAACAACAGTTATTAGTACTGCAGCTGGTATTTATAGCGACAAACCGTATAGTTTTTTCATTGAACGATATGATAACTCCTTTGTCGCTGAGATGAAGGCATTTGTTGAAGCAATTATCTATGATAAGGAACCTGAAGTATCAGGAGATGATGGTTTAAAACCAATTCTGATTGCACTTGCTGCCAGTAAGTCATATCGCATCAACAGGCCGGTTAAAGTTTGTGAAATTGAATAAGCATTAGTATACTGGTAGGGCAGTAAAAGTAGGTATCATGCATTGAAAGACGTTTATGTTGGCCAAAAAATTATATTAAAAGCAGCATAGAAAGCATCTTTATAGTTTCTTATAATTACGGTGATTATACTGCAGTTTAACTGAGTGCACCGGATAGTTTGGCTTAAGCATTAAGGTTTTTGCAGTTAAATGCAAAAACCTTAATGCTTATAGGGCTATACAATTAATAATAAGTATGTAGACTTAAACCTGATTCTTAAATACCTCTTCAAGTGCTTGAGGTATATGGCTGATGATGTCATATATCTGTGTAGCCGGATCAGGTTTGGCAAGGTAACCGGCAAGCCTGTTAATCTTAGCTGCTTCAAGTGATGAAGTTTTTATGTTCCTGCCTGTTTCTATCAAGGCAGAAACTATACCGGTTAAAGTGTCTCCAGTGCCTCCTATCGCTTCAAGCGCAACTTCTTGAGGGCTATTGACAGTTCCAATTATGCCATTCCTGTCGGCTACATAATCTATAACCCCTTTAACAAGCAGGTGTTTGGCAGCGTTGTTATGTGTGTATGCTCTTTTGATTAATTCAGGAACCTGGTTTTCTTCATGTAAAATGAAACCTCTTGTATAAAAAGGGTGTGGAGCCTTTTCATCGGCCAGGTAAGCAAGTTCTCCCGCATCCGGAGTAAACAAATCGAAATAAGACGCATCGCCGCCCATTTTAGCGACATACATAAAGCCAGCATCAGCAATTAAAGTTGGACGGTCAGAAATGCTATTTATAACTGCCAGGAACTCTTTAAACAAATTAACATCCGGTTGAAAGTAGTGTAAAGCCAAGGTTTTTAATTGTGTTTTATCAAGAGTGGCTGTCAAATGTTTATAGAGACTTTTACACCCTTCACCATTGCCAATATCTCCTACTAAAAAACAGTAAGGGTTTGGTTTGTTCATATACTGAAGTGTTTTTGTGGCGGCTGCTATCATGGCCGGAGTGCCGCGATTAACGCAAATTCGCTTGTTGTTAATAACAATGTGCTTATCATCCAACAATGCAGTTCCGGAAATAATCGGAAAATTATCTTCAGGAACCGTGCCAACTATGCCGAGCATAGTTTCACCACCCGGTCGTAAGCAATTTGCAGAGCATAGGCACATAAAGTATAACCAATGTCTCTGGGGTGTGGAGTATCGTGCAGATACTTATCGACCATCTGCTCAGCAAGGTAAGGGACATCAGGGCAGCCGCCTCCGGATACATTAACAATTAGCTGAGTATCTTTATCAACTGTTATTTTCATGTTTGCAGCTCTGACCATAATGAATTTCCCGTAAGTCTTTTCATGAAGAAGATCAACCGGTTCAAGTAAAATACTATTAACCGGAACTGTTTGTAAAGGCTTTACATTAACCCTGGAAAGCTTCCTGATGATTGATAATTCTTCAATCAGAGGGAATTCAATTACAAGGTCGCAACCGCTGCGTATTTCTGGAGGCGGCCCTTTGACCTGTATATCCCATCCTTCATCTTTCAACACTTTTTCAGCTCTGATAACTTCAGTAGTATTTTCAAAAACCAGTATGCCCCGGTCATGTTTTTGCACAGTGGCAGTTTGCTTGTTTTTAAATCGTTTAAACATAACTAGCCTTCTTTCGTTATTGTAACCTTGAAACCGTCATCTTCCGGTTTAATATCGGTAACTTCCCAGCCCTGGGCTTTGGAGGCACGGCTTACATTTTCTTTTGCAGTATCTGTATCAACCAATATTTTAATTGTTCCGTTTTTTACTTTATTGATCTCATTAATTGTCATGATAACCGGTTGTGGGCATGAAAAGCCTCTGGCATCAACGATGTTATTCATTTATGAATTCCTCCTGTTATTTATCTCGCATGGTAAAACCGATCAACAGGCACACTATAAGCCCGATAACAAGTGCTGTGATTCCTGCCGGTGTGGCTCCTGCAGGTGAGCTGGCTAATCCGAAGTTGTGGGCAAAGCCTGCACCTACAATCATTCCAACCACAAAAACAGCAGCATCACCATCTCCTTCTCCGGAAAGGAACAGCTGTCGACCCGGACAACCGCCTGCCAGGGAAAAAGCAAGTCCTGCCAGGGCCATTCCGGCAAAATTCCAAAAGTGCATGGAATGGGCTACCGGTTGTCCGACAAAACCAGGGTTAAATTGGTTAATAAGCAGGTTTGTTACAAAAGCTGCAACAGCCAGCCCAACTATTCCTAAAAAGAGGTGTGTCTGTTTAAAAAGAATCAGGTCACGGATTGCTCCCATGGTGCAAAAGCGGCTTTTTTGCGCAATGAAGCCAATAACCAACCCTAAGATTAAAGATACGATTAATGGCGCATGCATTGATCCCGGACCTTCAACGCTATAGAATAAAACGCCGCTCTGTGGTTCGCCGGCTAATTGCGGATTTAAAAGCATTAATACCAGCAAGCCGGCCATAATCACGGGAAAAATCCAGCCCACAGAAGTATGTGTTTTGCGTGTTGCTCCTAGATTGTAACCATTCTTCAGGAATCTTGTCCCGATCCAGATGCCGACTGCCAGACCCAGCAGCCCCAGGATGGCGTTCCAGTCGCCACCGGCCAGACGAAGCAGCGCTCGCCAGGGACAACCAAGAAAAACAAGGGCTCCAATCATGGCGAAAACACCAAGAATAAATCTGACGATTGGTGCGGAACCAGATCGTGGTTTAAATTCTTTAAACAGGTATGCTGCTCCAAATGAGCCTAAAACAAAACCAATGATTTCCGGACGCAGGTATTGGACTACGGCAGCCCGGTGCAAGCCAAGCGCGCCAGTCATATCGCGAACAAAGCAGGCAACGCAAATGCCCATATTGGCAGGGTTGCCCCAGAGCTGAAGTAGTGAAGCAATAATCCCGATAACAATTCCGACAATGATAATTCCCCACCTGGTAGCTAATAGATTTTTCATCTTTTGTTAAATTACCCCATTTCTATGGTTAGTATAGTATAATATTGCTATAATTACTCTAACTTGAGGAGAATATGTTTTCCAATATATATTATTTATTATTAATGGTTCTTTTATTTACCGAATTAATAATGAACCTGAGATTAAACATCAGTTATAATTAATTGCAAAAAGAGGAGATTAAAATGGAGTTCAAACAGGTTGAGTGTTTTGTAGCCGTAGCCCGAAAAAAAAGTTTTTCCAGGGCAGCAGATATTTTATTTGTTTCCCAGCCGGCTATTACTATCAGCATCCAGAAGCTTGAGAAGGAACTTGGTATTGCTTTATTTGACAGAAAAAGAAAGGAAGTAGTCCTGACAGAGGGCGGTAAGATCTTCTATCGTTATGCTGCTGAAATCATTAATATATATGACAATGCCAAGCACTCAATCAGTGAATATAAGAATAATATTGAAGGACTGCTGGAGATTTGCAGCAGCACAATACCGGAACAATACCTGCTTCCTTATATTGTTAAAGCTTTTAAAGAAATATATCCCCTGGTGCGTTTTTCTATCAGTCATAAGGATTCAAAAGAAGTAGTTGAGGAGATTGTTTCGGGCAGGATCAACTTGGGGTTTGTCGGGGCAAAGTATTCTAACATAAAACTTCAATACATTGATTTTTATAATGACAGACTGGTTCTTATTACTAATCCCGATAAAATAGTTACGGATGATCCAATCAGTATTAATAGTTTTATTGGTGAAGATATTGTACTTAGAGAAGAAGGTTCGGGCACCAGATTGCTGATTGAAAAAGCAATGAAAGAAAAGCAGCTGGATATGAGTATTTTTCACTCCCAGATTATCAACGACAGTCTGGAAGCGATAAAAAAGATGGTGTCTCTGGGGGTCGGGATCAGTTTTGTCTCCGAAATTGCTGTTATATCTGAAGTTGCATCAGGCCGCTTAAAGCAATATGCAATAGAGGATTTGGATCTCAAGAGGCAGTTCAGCCTGGTTTACTGCTCAGGCAGGGCTCTTTCTCCGGTTGAAGAGAAATTTAAGGAATTTGTTGATTCTTGGAAATGGGATTCCGTAGCTTTATGAGAAGGTGTTTTCCTGGTGCATAATCCCTGAAAATAAGGTAATAAAATGTTTTACTGCAGTTATTTTTGTCAGACATAATAGTTAAACTTGCTGTTAAAATTATTAAATTGGAAAGCGGGGAATGCTAATGTTCAGGGCTATGAGAAGAGGCAAGCAATTGCTTTCAAAGCATTTAACTGAAGCGGTAATGGCCAGGTGTTCCAACGGTGTTCTGGCCTGTCTCGGCGATAATGATTACCCTTATGCCGTTCCGTTAAATTACGTTTATCATGACAACACAATATATTTTCATTCAGCAAAAGCAGGGCATAAAATAGATGCTGTATTAAAAGATCCAAGGGTGTCCTTTGCCATGGTTGATGAAGATACTATTGTTAGTGAGGAGTACACTTCGTATTTTCGTTCTGTTATAGCTTTCGGCAGGGCTAGAATTGTCGAAGGGCAGGAATGGTTTACAGCATTTGAAGCTCTGGTGGAAAAATATTCGGCTGATCAGCCTGCAGAAACTAAGCGCAGAGAAATAGAAGGTTGCCGCAGCTCGCTCATAATAGCCATTGACGTAGAACATTTAACGGGTAAGGAAGCTAAAGAATATGTTGATAAAAAAAATATTGCCCCGTAAGCTTAACAATTATCATAACAGGCAGGGACAGACTGTCTGAGCGATGAATAAATAAAAATCATCGGTATAAAGGAGAAATATATGCAACCTGAAAAAGCGATAAAAAAAGCTGGTTGTTTTTTTTGTCATCATAACTGCGGCGTCCTGGTTCATGTAGAAGATGGACGTGTTGTTAAGGTAAGCGGTAACCCCGATCATCCCGGGAGCCGCGGCCATATCTGTGAAAGGGCTGTAAAAGCTCCAAAATGGCTGTATCATCCCGACCAGCTTCAGCATGCACTTAAAAGAGTTGGAAAACGCGGAGAAGGAAAATGGCAAAAAATACCCTGGGAAAAAGCTATGGATGAAATCGCCGACAGGCTGCAATCCGTCAGGAAGGATTACGGCCCCGAAAGCCTGGCCGTGGCGGAGGGGACCTACCGCAGTGATCTTTTCTGGGCCAGGGCCCGCTTCCTTAACCTTTTTGGTAATCCTCAGAATATAATAACTCCGGGCATGGTCTGCCTGTGTAACGTCTACAGCATAAACCTGGCAATGGCCGGGGCAATGATATTTCCCGATATACCCAGATCAAAATGTGTGGTGTTGTGGGGCGCAAACCCCAGGGAAGCCCGACCATTACAGTGGAAAGTTCTTAAAAAGAAAAAAGAGGTCGGCCAGCTTAAAATTATTGCTATTGATCCGCAGATTTCAAGCGGGGGAGAGTATGCTGACATATGCCTGCGGCTGAGGCCCGGCACCGACGGTGCCCTGGCCCTGGGTTGGATCAACGTGATTATAAACGAGGGTTTATACGACAGCGAGTTTGTCGGTAAATGGACTCATGGTTTTGAGGAGCTTAAAACTAGGGTCGCCTGTTATACACCCGAAAAAGTGGCCGGTATCACCGGGCTCACAACTGATGAAATCAGGGAATCAGCCCGTTTATATGCTACCAGTGAAGCTTCCTGCATTAACTGCGGGGTGGCTACCGATCAAATTGGGTTGAACGCGGGCAGGGTGGAGCAGGCCAGGGTTATCCTGGGGGCAATAACGGGCAACCTGGATATCAGCGGTGGAGATTTGATCAGCACTCCCACTACCCACTTTGGAGGGAAAAAATTTCTTAGTGAATCGGAACTTGAACTGACAGAGGTTTTTCCTGAAGAAAAACGTAAATTAATGATCGGCAGCGACCGGTTTAAGTTGATGTCCTGGCCAGCCTGGGAATTGGTGGCGCCACTGTATGAAAAGCAGCTTGGCATATCCTGTCCCCAGCTGCATTATCTGCAGGTATCTACCCCGCTGGCTCTGCGGCAGATTATTTCTGAAAAACCGTATCCCCTGAAAGCGTTGATCACATGGGCCAGCAATCCGGTTATGTGGGCGGCCAATACTAAACTGGTGCTGGAAGCTTTAACCCATGATAATCTGGATCTGCATGTGGTGCTCGATTACTGGATGACACCTACTGCCCAGCTGGCCGATTATGTGCTGCCTGCAGCCAGTTGGCTGGAAAGGCCTTTGTGCACCACGACAGAAGACTGGTTGCCCGTGGTAATTGGTGGTGAAAGAGCTATTCCCCCGCTCGGCGACCGCCATGATGACTACCAGTTTTGGAGTGCACTGGGCAGAAGGTTGGGACAGGAAGAGCACTGGCCCTGGGATAGCCTGGAAGATGTAATTAATTACCGGATTAAAGACCTGGATTTATCTTTTGAAGAATACGTTGAAAAAGGAATGCTTATACCTGATGGCAAGAATCTGCAAAAGTATAAGCGCGATGGATTTTCCACTCCCACGGGTAAGGTAGAGCTTTATACCACTATTTTTGAAAAACTCGGATATGATCCTCTGCCCTTTTATGAAGAGCCGCCGGAAAGTCCGGTCAGGACTCCCGGTGTGTATAAAGAGTATCCGCTGCTTCTATCAACCGGAGGCAGGTTTATGCCCCAGTTTCATTCTGAACACCGGCACCCCGGTATGGGGCTGCGCGAAAGACATCCCGATCCCCTGGTTAAGATCCATCCCGTCACCGCGGAAAAGTATGGTATTAATGAAGGGGATTGGGTATACATCGAAACTGTACGCGGAAGGATTAAACAAAAAGCTTCCCTTGCGGAAGGGATGCGCCCGGATTTCGTAAACGTTGAAGCCAGTTGGTGGTTTCCGGAAAAAGAAGGTTCTTTGCCAGATCTATTTGGCGCTCTCGAATCGAACGCCAACGTGTTGACAATTGACGATCCCGCTACACTAGATCCACTAACCGGCGGCTGGTGCAGCCGGGCTATGCTCTGCAAAATTTACAAGGTTTAAAATACGAAGCAGGAAAGTTTATATGTGCCGTACACATTCCTGATGGTTTTCTGTTTTCCCTGTTTATCTGAAAGGAGTTAGATATATGAATAAATGCCTGACAATTATTGCAGCTGCCCTGATAATTACAGCTCTTGTTCCGGTAACGGTATCAGCGGCAATTAATATTGATGCTGAGCAAATTGATAATTTTATAGAAGAAGAAATGAGAATATCCCGTATTCCCGGGCTCTCCCTGGGAATTGTTTATGATGATGAAGTGGTGTTTTTAAACGGATACGGCAGTGCCGGGGATAACAGACCCGTAAGTTCGCAAACGCCATTCATTATAGGGTCAGTCAGTAAATCATTTACTGCCCTGGCCGCCATGCAGTTGGTTGAAGAAGGCAGGCTGGAACTGGATAAAACGGTGCAGGATTACCTGCCCTGGTTCACGATGGCCGGAGATTTCGAAGCCGGTGATATTACGGTCAGACACCTGCTGGTTCAAACCAGCGGTATACCCAATGAAGCCGGAGTTACCTCTTTAGCCCACAGCAGCTTATTGAGCATGGAAGAAGAAGTAAGAGCATTAAGCACAGTATCCCTGGTAGATCGGCCGGGTGAACGATATATCTATTCCAATGCTAATTACATAATTTTGGGTCTTCTGGTAGATGAGTTAAGCAAAAGCGGGTATGCAGATCATATTCGTGATAATATTTTCATGCCCCTGGGGATGACAAACAGCTTTTTGACACGCAGTGAAGGTATGTCAGCGGGAATGGCTGAAGGCCATACCAAAATTATCGGATTTCCTGTAGGCGGTGAAGTACAGTATCTGGACAGTGCCCTGGCCGCCGGTTTTATAATTTCCACTGCTGAAGATATGTGCCGCTACCTGTTAATGCACCTCGGTGGTGGCAGCTATGCCGGCAGCAGAGTTATTTCAGAGGCAGGATTAGCTGGACTTTATAAACCGGGGCGTGTAGCGGAAGGGGAGAGTGTTTATGCCATGGGGCTGGTAGCTGTTGAAGACCAGTCAGCTACCCTGGTTATGCATGACGGGATGACCCAGGGTTTTAACGCGGGTATGGTTTTTTCACCGCAGGAGCAGTGGGGTATTATTGTACTGACTAACATAGGAACTATGATTGAACTGCCTGCCATGCCCCTGGCACTGGCGGTAGCCGATCTGATCAGAAGCGAAGATCCTTATACCGGGGCTAAAGTATCGCGTGCCTTTTACCACTGTAGCCTGGCTTTGCTGGCAGTTTTATTGCTATTAACTGTCAGGTCTATTATTCTTCTCCCCGGAAGATGGGCTCAGAGAATCAGAGCTGAATACCCGAAGGGTTTTCTATCCCTGTTTTTGCGTCTGGCCTTTCCGCTTTTCCTTGATGCAGTGCTGCCCCTGATAGTGTTTATTATTATTCCTGCCGGTGCCGGTTTTCCGGTCTGGCGGTTACTTGGGCTTTACCATCCCGATCTGGTCTGGGGTCTCTTGATACTGTCAGCCTTGTTGCTCCTTAAAGTATTCTGGAGACCAATAATCTTTTTCAGGTTGAAAGCGCGATCTTAGTTGTGCTACTATCAGTAGTTTTCAATAATCTGGTTAATTTCCTGCAGTAGATGCTTTTCCAGGGGAGCAGACTTGTGGTTGTCCAGGATCCAGCGAGTTTTTTCCCTGGCCTGCTCTTCTGCTTCACGGCATCCTTCTGCCAGCCATTTGCCGTATGGCGCCCTGTTGATCAGCGCGGGCTGCCATAAATCCCGCATGTGAGCCAGGGTATGTGGTTCAACCATAAAGTGGCCTTCCGGTCCAACAGCAGCAATTGTTTCCAGGGCAAGAGTTTCCCGGTTAACCTTTATACCGCTGGTTGTACGCCTGATCAGTTCGTAAATTTCACAATCAAGCAGCAGCTGCTCATAGGAAAAAATTACTGCCCCGGCCAGCAGTCCTGCACCACACATCATATCTGCTCCGGACAGCATACTGATTGTACCGGAAAGAGTGTTTTCAACACCGGCATGCCAGTTAGAGGCTTTGGCTCCTGTGGCAAAAGTGCCTACATTAGAAGGCAGTTTATAATATCGGGCCATCTGTGCTGAAAAAGCCTGCATCTGAAAGTCTTCCGGCCCACCGCAGCAAACTGAACCGCTGCTTAACTCCATTACTGTTGCACAGGACCCGTAAAAGGTCGGAGCTCCGGGGCGATAAAGCTGTAGAAAAACCAGGCCGGCCAGCACTTCGGCATTGGCCTGGGCCATGCTGCCTGCTACAGTTGATGGGGCAGTGGAACAACAGATCTGCATGGTCAAAAATCCTGTTGGTACTCCGGCATCGGCAAAAACCATGACCGCTTCCAGCCCTTCGGGATCATAGGCTAGCGGACTAATGCTGCACTGAAAATTTGAGATGATCGGCCTTTTACGTAAAGCTTCTGCACCACCGGCAACCAGGGAGGCGATCTCCACTGATCCGCGTGCTGAGCGGCCATTAACAGCTGTCATGGCCTGAACATGCTTGCCCGACATGGAAAGTTGTGCTGCCAGTTCATGCAGAGGCTGCCTGGATGCCGGACAATCCTGGGCACTGATAATTGGCCACAAAAAAGCCACTTCATTTAGATAATCAGCTACCAAAGTTGCTTCTTCAAGATCTTTTAGTGTTGATTTTCTCAGTTTTCCCGTGTCCAGATCCAGAACCTGCAGACCACAACCATCAAGGGTAAGATAACCGTGATTGCCGTCTAATGGTAGATCATTTTCAGCAAGGCGGGCACAGAGGGTGTAATGGTCCGGTGCCTGCTTTATTGTTCTCTCAACCAGATCGGGAGGAAAGAAAACCCGGTTCTGCTCCCGATCGATTATAGCTCCCCCTTCAGCCAGGATGTTTTGCACTCTGTGATGGGGCATCTTGATTCCGATCTTTTCTAATATAGTCAGAGAGGCTTCATGAATCATCTCAACCTGCTGCGGTTCAAGCAGATCAATTTTGTTCCTGTATTGAACCGGATGGATACTTCTGTTTTTTTCTCCTGCA
>CAZBKZ010000056.1:0-12134 GCA_964492615.1 uncultured Syntrophomonadaceae bacterium
CCGAGACAAAACAGGTCAGTATGGATGAAAATAAACTCGCTGCCCATTACCTGGCTCGTTCAGGGGCACATGCGGTTGCCGGTTACCTGGTTGATAACCCAGGAAAAGCAGAAGAGTATTTGTACCGTGACAGTGCCGGGCCCGTCTACCCTACAGGAAATGCAGAAGACGGCAGCTTTGAAGTCAGTATCTATGGGGATCTGAACAATATTTATGTTGAATCAACTGGGGAATACCGCGGGTCAATTCAGCAGGTTATTTTAACGGTTCAAAAAGCGGGAATCTTTGATTTTGCCCTTTTTGGTCAGATCCTGGGTATCGGCAATATTAATTCAATCACGGGTGACGTTATATACAGCGATTACGCCAATATACATTCAGGCCTCGACTTGGAAAACGATCCTATCCACGATCCAGACCGGTCTTACCCTGACCTGCCCTTCCCGGCCTGTGATCATATTCTGCCGGCGATTGACCTTTCCGGACAGGAAACATTTGATATAGACTATGCCTCCATTTTTGGCAATACAAATCCGGGCAGGGTACTGTGCACTAATACAATAAATCTTAATAATAAACATAACATTCTCTCCGTGCAGCTGGGCCAGTCTGCATCCGAATCGCTGGACGTTATTGTGCGAACAGGTGAAATAAACAACCGTGGTGGGACGATTATATTAAATGGTTACGGTCGCCTGATTATTTACGTGGAAGATGTATTCGACCTGGCCGGCAATTATGTTTCAACCGAGCCGGGTAACGCTTTCACCGTCATTATCCTGTCACCTGACGTGGAATTCAAGCAAACCGGGGCTTCAAACTTTGAGGGTATACTGTACGGGCCATCGGTCGATGCAGTTTTTGGGGGTGGGACCAGCCTGACCGGTTCGGTAATAGCGAATACCATTACCGCTTCGGGTAACTCAACCTTCACTTATAAAGAATTTGATACAAATTACCTGCCCTTTCAGCTCTATACGCTAGGCACCTGGCGTTACGATTTCTGATAAGAGGGAATCAGGAACAAGGTATGCGGCATTACCGGGAGGCAATTGAAGCTATGAAAAAGTTAGTCAATGAAAAAGGATTTAGCCTGGTAGAGGTTATTGTGGCCATGGCTATATTGATGATCATCATCACGGCTTTTACGGCTCTTTTTACCGGCAGTTTTTCCGGTATTTTTACTGCAGGCAGAAAAAGCGAAGCTCTCTACAGGGCCCAGTCTGATATGGATGCAGTAATCAACAGCAACGGAGCTGGTGATTATGATGAAGATATAGTATCAGTTACAGGTAAAGCTGTAAGCATACCTTTTAACGGTGCTGACAGCATTAATTACAGCGAAGCTGAAGGTTTGCTGGTGGTTGTTGAATACCCCTATGAAGAGCGAACAGGAGAAATAATCTATTACCTTCCGGTTAATTAATAAATTGTTGACACGACCGGACTAAAAAAGGCTGAAATAAAAATGACAATAAAAAACCACAGCAGTAACTTCATAAAGAATAACCGGGGATTATCCCTGGTCGAACTGCTTATTGCCCTTTTTCTGCTGGGTATTGTTCTGGCCCTGGGTTATAATTATTTCTTTTTTGGAATGAATACTTTTAACCGGGGCGAGCAGCAGGCCGATATTCAGCAGAATGCCAGGCTGGCAGCCGACTTCATTACCAGGTCTACCCGTATAGCTGAAAGGCTGGTGATCCTCGAAGACGGCTATAACCTGGAGGCAGTAGTCAGTGAACTTAACCTTGAAGCAGAAAACTATTACGTCTATCACATCTACGAAGATAACGGGGCCTTGTGGTACAGCAGGATCAAGGAGGGCGAAATTGAAAGCGAACTTTTCGAGTCGATTTCAGGGCAAATTGATTTCGAGCTTGATTTCAGTACCGGCACCAGCGCTCCCAACATACTTGCCCTGCAGATAACTGCAAATGATCAGCGGGGTGGAGGCAGTTTTATTCTCGACACTGAAATATTAATTCTTAACCTGGCAATGATCGAAAACCGTTCCGGGGGCAGTGGCAGGGCAATCCTCTACCAGGTGCCTGCTCCTCCCGGGCCGACCATCATGGGTATGAAGGTTTCGCCGCACTATTATGTGCGCGACGAGGTCAATACCGGCCCCGATAACCTGCAAATCACCATCTACACCCACGGCTTGAGCGGAGAAAATGTACAGTTTAATGTTGAACTTCTTGATCTTAACGATAACAGTTCCATTGCTGATCAGCAGGTTACATTTGAAGTGACTTCTGCTGAACAGGCGGTTTTATCTTTCTTCAATAGCTCTATCCTGGACCTGCAAGTCGGCAGTTACCTGATTGATGTCCATGTTGAAGTTGATGAAGAACTGAATATTCCCAATTCCCGCTTGACCTGGATTTATGTTGTGACCGAGGAGATTGAAGAATAAGGTATCACTGTTCTTCAAATGAATCAGGTACTCCGTTGTTACCAGCTTTAATAGAAAATATGACCAAAGTGGATTTTCTGGAAGCTTATTGCAAACAATTAGCCCTAATTTTCACATATATTAGAAATTAGTGCTTGAAAACGCTTCATAATGTGGTAAAATATATAATTACAAGAAGTTAATTAAAGTTTAATGGCAAGTTTATATAGTAACCTTATATAGAGAAAATATTTACATACCTGCGTTAATGATCGCGAGGTGTATATATGACAGGGGAGAAAAAAGAAAGCAGCACATTTTTCGCGGCTATCCGTGGATTCTTCAAAAACAGACTTTATACTATCCTGGCTATTGCTGTACTGGTTATTGCCCTGGCAGGCGGAATTTACAGCATATACCTGCTTAAAGACCGGACGGCGGAAAATAACCTGACAGCCGGCGATGGTGCCCTGGACGCTACGGCAGATGAGGGCGAAGTAGTTGAGGTAGTGGAAGTCCTTCCCCAGCAAAAAAGAAACCTTGAAAATGATGCGGAAAGCAGTTCCTGGAATGCTTTCGAACCGGTGACTGATCCCTTTGCCGGCCCGATGAAGCTAACCGGAATTCTGCTCGGCGGCTTTAACGATTCCATGGCTATTATTGAATCGAGCGGCATGGCTTATGTCGTTTCTGTCGGTGATTATGTTGACGATGTCTGGGCAGTACGGGAGATCGGCCGGGAAATGGTAATTCTGCGCGCCCATAATCTCGAGGTGAGCTTATTCCTTGACCAGCCTCCGGTAACGAGAACTCTGGACGGAGATCTCGAACCAGACCAGGAAGAAGATGATCCGGAGGAGGGTGAATAAGTGCGATCTAAAAATAGTAAAAGCATCTTTTCTGACCGACGCCTCTTATTTGCAGCGCTCGGCCTGGTATTACTATTTCTAATAACTGCTAACTGCGGCTTGAACAGTGAAGGGCTCTTTATAGGCGCTTCGGCCGGGAACGAACCGGGAGTAGAGCGCGCAGGCAGCAGTGTGCCCGGAGATAATTCCCTGCCGGATGATCAAGATCAACCTCTTTCTGATCAGGTTTACAATATGTCCGATGAACTGTGGGCCGATGCAATTGAAGGCGGCGCTCCCGGGGGGGCGGTAACGCCTTCTTCAACCGGTACAGTTTCGATTGATGTCAGGGACGCCAATATTATTGATGTTCTTTCCATGCTTGCTTATCGGATGGATGTTAATATTCTTTTCCTCGGTGGTCCAGACACTATTACATTCAAATCTGAAAACCTTTCACCGTTAACTACCTTTCAGTTGGTCCTCCAGAGCTATGTTCCCACACAAAACGTTCAAACTGTTCAGAATGATCTCGATTACCTGGTTCTTGGCCGCAATTATATAGTCGGTAACCGGGAAAGATTGCACAGCGATTTTTTTAACAGGATGCTGCTGACCCGGTTCGGTCTTTTCTACGTATCGGCTGAAGCAATGCAGAGCTATATTGAAGACCTGGAAATACCGATCCAAAGCCTCACGGTAGATGCCAATCAGCAGGCGCTCTGGATGCAGGGTACTCCTGTTACACTCGGCAAGGCAAGAGAAGTGATCAATGCCCTGGATGTAATGGAGAATGCCGCTTTTGCCGAGGGAGGTTCGCGTAAAATAAGGATGCCTGTGGCCACTGCGGCCGGTCCGAGAGCCGAAGAGGAGCTTGAAGCGCTAATCGATCTACTAAGTATTCTTCTCGACGGTTTCAGGGACGGACGCACTGAAATGGGCTGGGTAACCTGGGACCATCCTGATCCCATTCCCTACATTATCATGGACTGGGATAACCCGATTATAAAGCCTTACGATATTAAGATGAAAATAACTCGTGATTTTGCCGGTGATTACAGCAACCAGATCAGATACCTGATTGCCGAGGGCACTGCAGCGAACATCGACCTGGTTAACCAGATGATCCAGGCAATTGCCGGTACGCCCAACTCACCGCTTTCCTTTGAACAGTATGAAAGCGTGCCCGAAGAAAACGATAACAATAACGGGGGAACTGTTCAGTATGTACCCGAAAACAGGCAGCAGACCGTAACTTACAGCAATACGTATACCGTCAGCTTAAATGCAGTGCCGCCTGAAGGGGGAAGCCTGAGCGGGAGCGGAACCTACAACGAGGGGTCTGCCGTTACAATCAGCGCCAAACCAGGCGATGGATACGAGTTTGTCCGCTGGATTGACGGTGGATCGCAGCTTTCCACTTCAAGGTCAACTACTTTCTATATCTACAGTAACCGGACGATTGAAGCGGTATTTATTAAAACTTCTGAAAATGATACTGATGCAGAGACCGATGAAGAAGCCGATGAGGAAGAGTTGGAATAATCCTGCCAGAAAGGTATGATTTATGAGCTCTGTTAATAAATATCCGCTGACTATGAATCAACTGCTGACCATGGCGGTTAAAGAAGGCAGTTCCGATGTTCATATTGTTCCGATGGAACCGCCGATTTTCAGGATCAACCGCGATATGGTCAAGCTTGATTACCCAAAGTTAACGCCGGAAAATGTCAGGGAGCTTCTCCTGCAGATTATTAAACCTCACCAGGTGGATTCTCTGAAAAAAGACCTGGAGCTTGATTTCTCTCATGCCATACCTTCTGTTGCCAGGTTCAGGGGCAACGTGATGTTTCAGAGGGGAACCCCGGCGCTGGCCATGCGTATAGTTCCCTTTGAAATTCCCAATTTGGAAAAGCTGGGCGTGGCCCAGGGAGTTCGCGACCTCTGTTTTCTGCCCCGGGGTCTGGTTCTGGTAACCGGGCCGACCGGAAGCGGTAAATCAACAACCCTGGCGGCAATGATTGATATTATCAACCGGGAACGTTCGCTGAATATTGTTACTGTTGAAGACCCGATTGAATTTTTGCATTCGCACAAGAAATCTTCTATCAAGCAGCGTGAAGTGGGTATTGATACCCGTTCATTTGCCAATGCCCTGCGGCATGTATTAAGGCATGACCCCGATGTGATCTTAATCGGGGAGATGCGCGACCTGGAAAGCATAGGTATTGCCCTTACTGCGGCTGAAACGGGGCACCTTGTTTTTTCCACGCTGCACACCCAGACCGCGCCGTTAACTATCAACCGTATTGTTGATGCATTTGCTGAACATCAACGCGATCAGATCCGGCAGCAGCTGACCGGTTCGTTGCAGGCGGTAATGTCGCAGCAGCTTATTCCTAATGTTAAAGGAGACGGCAGGGTGCTGGCCATGGAATTTTTAATGGCAACAACTGCTGTGCGTACTCTGGTTCGCGAAGGTAAGGAACACCAGCTCTATTCGGTTATGCAGGCCAGCCATGCGGCCGGAATGAGAACAATGGACCAGGCGCTATCCGAGCTCTGTTCCGCCGGGAAAATATCTAAAACCGAAGCTTTGGAAAAATGTATAGATAAAACCGAGATGCAGCGTTTGCTGCAGAGACAACCAGGTGGATATTAAATAAATAATAGTTTGTAAAGGAAAGGACGGCAGATGGGCTCATTCCAGTACGAAGCGATTAATAAAGCAGGTGAAGTGGTCACCGGCAGGCTCGAGGCTGAAGGCCAGGACGGCGCTGCCGAAAGGCTGCGTGGCATGGGCCTGATGGCAACCGAGGTTAAAGAGCTCAAACAATCTGCCCTCGCCGGCCAGTTTAAAATCGGTTCAAAAGTTAAACTGGGAGATCTAAGCCTTTTCAGCCGCCAGCTGGCGGCGATGCTTAATTCAGGAATACCGCTGACCAGGGCTTTGTATACCCTTGGCCGCCAGGTAACCAACAAGAACCTCAGCACCGCCTTGAATGAGATTGCCCGCAACGTGGAAGGCGGGGTTAGTTTCAGCGAAGCGCTGCAGGGATATCCCGATATTTTTTCCGAGCTTTACGTCAGCATGATCGATGCCGGGGAAACAGGTGGAAACCTGGAAGCGACCCTGACCAGGTTATCCAACCAACTGCAGAAGGATAAAGAATTGCGTGACGCAATTAAGTCTGCCTCTTTTTATCCAGCGGCTGTCTTTGCCTTTGCCGTGGTAATCCTGCTGGCGATGATGTTTTTTTTAGTCCCGATCTTTGTCGGATTTTTTCCGGCTGATGCCGAACTACCGGGAGCAACCCGGTTAATCATCAATATGTCCGACCTTTTCCGCGGCTACTGGTATATTATTTTCCCGTTGATCATTGTTGTTGTCCTGCTGCTCAGGACATACCTGCGCAGTGAAAGTGGAAAAAAAGCCTTTGACCGCTTCAAGTTCAAGCTGCCCCTGTTCGGGCCATTAATCCAAAAAACGGCGGTAGCCAGTTTTGCCCGCACTTTTTCCACGATGATGGGCACCGGTATACCGGTAGTGCAGGCTTTAAACGCTTCAGGAAAATCAACAGGCAACACCCTGGTTATAGAAGCGACTTCTTATGCCGGTGAACGGATCCAGGAAGGCAGCAGCGTGTCCAAACCTTTGGAAGAGAGCGGAGTATTTCCGCCCATGGTGACTCACATGATCTCTGTCGGTGAAGAGACTGGTGATATACCCGATATGATGGATAAAGTTGCATCATTTTTTGAGGAAGAAGTAAGTACCATGACCAAGGGCCTGACCGCCCTGATTGAACCGCTGATGCTGGTCGTGATCGGGGTTCTGGTCGGGGGGATGCTGATAGCCCTTTACCTGCCGATTTTTACAGTAATTACTCAAATATAATAGTATTGCTTGGAGGTTTTATGGAATGTCTCCAGCCCAGGGAAGAAAATCTGTCGGTTTGGAAATAGATTCAGGTGTAATCCGGGCAGTAGAGTTAAGCGGAAGCGCCGCCTCGCCCAGGTTAAACGGCATGGCTTCTATAGCTTTGCCGCCGGGAGCGGTTGAAGAAGGGATGATTGTTAATCCTGATGAAGTAAGCGGGGCCCTTAACCAGCTGTGGAAGTCGGGTGATATCAAACATCGCCGGGTTCTGCTCGGTGTTTCCAACCAGGGGGTGCTGGTTCGTTATACCACCATTCCAAAAGTGCCCAAAGATAAAATGGATAACGTAATCCGTTTTCATGCCCAGGAACTGCTGCCTATTCCCCTGGAAAGCGTGGTTATGGACTACATGGTTATCGGCGAGAGGGATGAAGAAGAAAAAACTCAGCTTGAAATATTGCTGGTTGCTGCCAGGCTGGATATGCTTAATAGTTTCATGTCCGCCCTTGATCAAGCCAGTCTGGAACCGGTTGACGTGGATGTTTCCACCCTGGCTTTAATGCAGGTTCTGCCCGATGCTGCCAAAGATCGCACCGTAACCGTGGTTAACGTGGCAAACGGACTCAGCAACATTCTTGTCTCGGTTAATAATACTCCGAAACTGGCCCGCCTGGTTTCTGTAAAGATCAAAGATCTGGCCGAGCAGACGGGCCTTTCGCTCGAAAATGCTCTTCAGGAAGCTGTCAGGCACGATTATTACAAATCCTGGCTGCGCAATCTGGTTAGCGAGACGAGATCTTCCCTGACCTATTTCCAGAACCAGAGCAACTCATCAAATATCGAGGCAATTATTCTCAACGGGCGGGGCGCCAGGCTTCCCGGTATTGCTGCTGCCCTGGAAGGTTCACTCGGACTGCCGGTTAAAATTATCAATCCGCTGTCAGGGCTGCAAAATGCAGGGCGCTTCACGGCTGGTAAAGGTATCGAAGCAGTCGATTATGCCATATGTGCCGGTTTAGCCCGGAGAGGATTGGAGGGATCATAGCATGGATCATGTCAGTTTACTGCCCCCCCGGGTCAGGGAAAAAAGAGTAAGTGAACGCAGGCAGGCAGTTCTTATCAGGGTGATGATTGCCTTTTTTATCCTGGTCCTGGTTGCTTACGCATTTTTGCTCGTCAGCTCCATGCTGGCCCGCAGCAATATCAATACCCTGCGCACCGAACGGGAAAGCCTGCAGATGCAGATAAACTCCCTGCAGCCTTATGCCGATCTTTATGATCAAATGAACCGGTCCGAGAGCAGGCTCAACCAGGCCATGGGCAACGCTCCATCCTGGAACGACCTGCTCCACGATTTAGGCATCACTTTAACCCCTGGCACCTGGCTTTCCGATCTGAATATGAATTACAACGGTGAAGAAGGCAGTTTTAGCCTGAGGGGATGGGCATTCAGCCATGATAATATCAGTGAGATGATCGATCACCTGCAGTCCATGGAGCAGTTGCGCGATATACGCCTGCAGATTGCTTCAGAAACAGAGCTGGATGGTTCAAATGTAATCCAGTTTGCCGTTGAGGCCGGGCTGCAGCCGGGCGAGATATACCTTCAGAATGGTGAAAACGGGGCCGGGGAAGAAGAGACAGAGAACGAAAGTGAAGAGGAGGGCAGCTGATATGGCAAATAAAGATTCAGCTATCCGTAAAAACCTGGTCTATATCCTAACTGTACTGGTATTTATACTCAGTTTTGTCCTCCTTTACATGCAGTACAACACTTTAAGTGATTTGAAAGCTGAAGAAGAGCAGGAAGAACAAACTCTCCAGGAAGCGCGAATCGAGCTGGCCCGTTATATCAACCACCGTGAAAATGCTGCGGAATATGAAATCAGACTCGACTATGCCGAAAAAATGGTTCCTCCGGATGCCGCTGAAGATCAACTGCTCAGGTATATAAACCGCACTGCTCTGGAATATAACCTGCACCCGGTGGAGGTAAGGTTCGACCCGAGAAGCGAAGGTGAACAGTTTACTACAATGCCGGTCAGCATCATTGTTGAAGGTGGTTACCAGGAAGCCCGGCAGTTTCTGAGGCACCTTTTCAACGGGGAAAGGGCTGTCAGGGTAGATGATATTCGTATTAACCGAATTGAAGAAGGCCCCCATACAACGCGTATCACCCTCACTGCCGCTGCCTTTTACAGCGGGACCGAATGATGATAGAATATTAGAATAAGTAGTGAGGTGCGGTTGATGACAGATGATAGCGTAAGTCTTTATTCCAAGCGGAACAGCATCGGAGAGCTGCTGGTGCAGAACGGTGCTATTACCCGCGAGCAATTGAATAAGGCTTTGCAGGCGCACAAGGAAATAATCCAGAAGGGCGGCCGGGGTTTGCTCGGCCAGACCCTGGTTGAGCTCGGTTATACCACGGAAGAAACGGTTACTAAAACCCTGGCTCACCAGGCCGATGTAGAATATGTAACCCTGGAAAATTATGATATAGATACCGCTGCTGCCGCCCTGCTTGATCCAGAATCAGCCAGGCGCTATAAGTCCCTGCCAATCGGCTTTGAAGGCGGCAAGCTAATTGTGGCGATGATGCCGCCAAACGATATTGTTGCCATCGACGACCTGCGCATGATCACCGGTTACGAGATTAAACCGGTCTGTGTTTCTGACAGCGAGCTGAAAGTTGCCATTGAACAGTACTCCCGGGCCAGTAGCGACCTGGTTCAGGAAGAGGAAGAATCTGTCCAGCAGGAACAGGAAGATGCCCAGAGCAGCGTCGCCGATAAACCTGCTGTTCAGTTGGCTAACCTGATCTTCAACCAGGCAATTCGCAACAGCGCCAGCGATGTTCACATCGAACCGCAGGAAAAGAGCCTGCGGGTCCGCTTCAGAATAGACGGCGTCCTGCACGAGGTGATGCAGCCCCCGGTTCGCCTGCACCCCTCACTGGTTTCAAGAATCAAAGTTATGGCCGGTATGGATATCGCCAATCGGCGCAGTCCGCAGGACGGCCGGACCACCCTGAAGATGGATGGCCGGGTGATAGATTTCAGGGTTGCTTCCCTGCCTTCGGCCTATGGCGAAAAACTGACCCTGCGCCTGCTTGACCGCAGCGCACGCCTGATCACCCTGCCCGAACTTGGTTTCCCCGAAACCCAGCTGAAACGCTTCAGGAACTCTATCGGTAAACCTTACGGCTGCGTCCTGGTTACAGGGCCAACCGGTAGCGGTAAATCGACTACCCTATATGCCGCCCTGAGCGAGCTTAACAGCGTGGAAAAAAATATTATTACCGTGGAAGACCCAATAGAGTACCGCTTAAACGGTATTAACCAGGTCCAAGTCAACCCGCGAGCCGGCCTGACCTTTGCCACGGGACTGCGCTCGATTCTGCGAAACGACCCCGATATTATCATGATCGGTGAGATCCGCGACCGTGAAACGGCGCGTATAGCCATTGAGTCGGCCTTAACCGGCCACCTGGTTTTGTCCACCCTGCACACGAATGATTCGGCCGGGGCGATTACCCGCCTGGGCGACATGGAGATTGAGCCTTATTTAACCGCTTCCTCTGTTATTGCCGTTCTGGCCCAGCGGTTGGTACGCCTGCTCTGCAAGCAGTGCCGTAGGCCCTACAAAATAAGCAGGGAAGAAATCAGGGCAAGTATACCCGATTTTCCCCTGCGCAAAGATGAGCAGGAGATCACTTTACATGAACCGGTAGGCTGCCTGCGCTGCAGTAATACAGGTTACAAGGGCAGGATCGGCGTTTATGAACTGCTGCTGGTAAACGATACAATCAGGCACTTAACCCTGCAGCACCGTTCGGCAGGCGAAATAACTGAGGCAGCAGTAAAAGAAGGAATGATTACCCTGCGTAGGGATGGTTTTCTCAAAGTAAGAGAAGGTCTGACCACCTTGGAAGAATCGCTGCGGGTACTGGCGTAAGGCAATATTAAAAATTATTTGACGTAATTGCAAGTTTGTGTCATAATAATACAACAAATAGGAACTGATCCTGGCAAAACCACCGAAAGGTGGCGGCGCAAAGCTAAAGGGGCTAAGGCGGTTAACGCTAATGCCAGCCAGCTGCCGGTTCAACAGGAAAGAAACCCCTCCTGAACCAGCAGGCGGGGTTATTTATTTAAAGGATCAGTGGACACTAAGTATCGATTAACTCAAGTGGGAGAAAGCCATAATGAATTGCCCGACTACAAAAAACGAAGCGCTGGAGGTTGCCGCTCTCTGCTACACCCGCTCAAAATCAGGGGAAGATAAAGATGCTGTAGTCCTGGCCGGCGAAGCCCTGGTTAAATACTACGCCACCCTGTACAGCCCGGGTAAAGTAGATGATGATTTAAAACAGGCCGGTTACGAGGGTCTGCTTAAAGCGCTGAAACGCTTTAACCCTGATAAAGGTGTGGCCTTTTCCACCTATGCCTCACACTGCATTATTGGCGAAATTCGGCATGAACTGCGCGACCGGGGCAGTTTCAGAATACCGGAATGGATGAAAGGGCTGCAGGCGAAAATTATATCGGCCACAGAAGAACTGGCCCAGCAGAATGGCGCTATGCCTACCCTGCGTGAAATTGCCCACAGGGTTAACGTAACCGAAGATGGAATTGTAGAGGCGATGCAAGCCGGCTGCGTATCTTTGGATGAAATAGATCTCTCCAAGGTGCGCCATATTCGTTATGAAAGCTTTAAACTGCCGATTGAGGATAAGATTGCCGTCCAGATGTCGCTGGAAAAAATGGATAAGCTGCAGCAGCAGGTTATTAAAATGATCTACTATGAAGGCTTAACCCAGGAAGAAACCGCCCAGAGGCTCGGCCTGAACCAGCGCAAGGTTTCCCGCCTCTTAAAAAGCGGCCTCTCCGACATGCGCGCCTACGTAACCGCATAACTACCCGCCCCACTCCAGATATGGAATGAAGGTTCTCCGGCATACGCGCCTACATAAATATATTTACAGGGGTGCAGCGTACTGCACCCG
>CAZBKZ010000057.1:0-12045 GCA_964492615.1 uncultured Syntrophomonadaceae bacterium
TCCACCAGATAGCCGAGCTGCTGCTTAAGAAGCTGGCTTCAAGGTTGGCCCAAACTGCAGACCTGACCCTGCAGTGGGACGATGGAGTACTGACTTACCTCTCTGAACGCGGTTATGATCCGGCTTTCGGAGCACGTCCGCTGAAGAGAGTTATTCAGCAGGAAGTAGAAACACCACTTTCACGGCAGATTATCGCCGGTAAAGTTTCGCCCAAAGACCTGGTGACCATAACCAGGGGTAGCGAAGGCCTGGTGTTTCAATAAAATTTCAGGGGCGGGTGATAAATTTTCCTGCCCCTTTTATCTGTGGGGGAGTAACATGGAAAAAGTTAATGTTAAGGAAAAGCTAAACCAGTTCAGTGAGCATTGGCAACCGAAAATCATCGGTGAATTAAACGAATCCCACGTTAAGGTGGCCCGCCTGAAGGGAGAATTTGTCTGGCACAGTCATGATAGTGAAGATGAAATGTTCTATGTTATAGAAGGGGAACTAAAGATTTGTTTTCGCGAACGGGAAGTTACCCTGAAAAAAGATGAATTTATTATTGTTCCCCGCGGTGTTGATCATAAACCCGTGGCCGAACAGGAAGTACAGGTAATGTTGATCGAAGCAAAAACAACCGTGAACACAGGCAATATTCGTAATGAGAGAACGGTAGAAAACCCTGAAATAATATAGGGGTGCAGCGGGCTGCACCCGGGTTCAATCACCATACATTTGCCTTTTGCGGGCGCAGCACGCTGCGCCCCTACATGTAATGAACCTAATGTCAATACCATTATTATTTTGTGGTTTCCCATTTACGGGAACCTGGCATGAATGCGGCAGGTGCAACTTGCAAATCTAGTTAATTTTTGCAATAAATTCTTTCCCGGCATTATAGGCTTTAGCCAGCGCCTCGGGGTCACCCGCTACCTCACCCTTCGCATCATAACCGCGCAGGGAAAGCTCACCAGTTAAAACATGGTTTATATTGTGGAAGAAAACTTTGACAATCTGGAGGGCATTTTCACAATAACTCTTGTTCTTTAAAGCGCCCACACAGATAAAAAAGCCAGGATGCTTGGCATTTTCGGGAATAAAGGGTTTTTCCAGGGTATACTTGGCATTCCACCAGCACTGAAAACGATCGATAAACATCTTCATCTGGGCATTCAATGAAGCAAAGGTAACCGGACTGGCCATAACCAGCGCATCCGATTCAATTAATTTAGGATATATATCACGCATATCGTCCTTCAAAATACAAACGCCATCTTTTGCACAGGCATCACAGGCCTGGCAAGGCCGGAAATTCAGGTCGTTAACCCGAACCAGTTCTACCTTCCAGCCAGCTTCTTCTGCGGCTCGGCAAAACTCCTGCAGTAACCGATCGCTATTACCACCCTTCCGGGGGCTTGAAGCTACTGCCAGCAGGGTTTTCACTATAGATCACTTCCTTTTTCCAATTTTGTAAGATTGCTATTGTTTAATCTTTTTTTGTAGGTTACCATATAAGCAATTAAAAGTGAACGCAATCTTAAATATAAAAAGGGTGATATGCAAGTGGCCGCTTATGCTAACCGGACTGAAAGACAACCAAAAAGCAAAAAAGGACTGCGGGTTTTTCTCTTTATCATTCTACTGCTAATTGTTACCGCCCTGGGTATTTTTAGCCTGATCCAGTATTTATCAATCAACAGCCTGCAAAAGGAAATGGATACAATCAGGGAAAACCTGGATCAGGTTACAGAAGAAAACAGGATCCTGCAGCAGCGCTACGATGAAATATATGAAGAGAACGTAAAATTACGCGAAGATAACCACATGCTGCGTTCTTCTAACATAATCAGTTACGGCAATCGTGAAGTTAACAAGGTTGCCATTACTATTGACGACGGAGCCAGGCCAGAGCTGATTGAAAAAACCCTTCAATACCTGCGGGAAAACGATGTGAAAGCAACCTTCTTTCCCATGGGATCATGGGTTGAGCTACATCCCGAAGTGTGGCAGCAGGCTGTTAGTGAAGGGCATGAACTGGGAAACCACACTTACAGCCACGCCTTTTTAACCACAATTTCCGAAGAGAGGGTTAAGGAAGAGCTGGATCTTTGGCAGGACACTATCAACGAGGCACTGGGCTACAGTTACGATACTTTTTTCTTCCGGCCGCCCGGGATGGATGGTTTCACCTCCACAGGCAGTAATAAAACAAAACAGCTGCAGGAGATTATTGCAGACCGGGGAATGGTCCCCATCCTCTGGGATATTGAGCTGGTTTATGCCCTGCGCAATGAAATAGCAACAACTTCACGCATTACACAGCATGTGCTGGACAATGCCCGGCCAGGAAGCATTGTTCTTTTGCATTTTACACCTAATGACATCGAGGCTCTTCCCGGAATTATCTCCGGGCTGAGAAATCGCGGACTGGAGCCCTGTTCCCTGCGCGAACTTCTGCTGGCCGACTTCCAGGGTTAAAAACTTCAATCAGTGAAGCAACGAAGGTAAAAAAGTTACCAACCCGGGAAAGGCAATCAGGATGACCAGGCAAATAATGATGGCAAACAGGAAAGGCCAGATACCACTGAAAATAACTTCAAGCGGAATGTCACGAGCCACCCCCTTAATAATATAAACATTCATGCCTACAGGCGGAGTTATTACTCCCATGGCGACAACCATTACTGTGATTACCCCAAACCAGATCGGATCATAACCTAGCACAGTTACAGCAACCGGCAAAAAGATGGGTATGGTCAGCAAAATCAGGGCCAGGGCATCAATAAAACAGCCCAGGACCAGGTAAATTAACAGGATTAAGGCCATTACCAAAAATGAAGGAATGGCCAGGTCAGCAACCAGTCCGGCCATATCAAAAGGAATTCTGCTCACAGCAATAAAACGACCAAATATTATTGCAGCAGCGACCAGCAACATAATCATAGCAGTGGTTCTAGTGGTGTCTCTCAAAGACCTGGCAATTATCTTTAAGCTTAACTTACCCTGCAACAGGGTTACCAGCACAACCCCGGCTACACCCACTGCCCCGGCTTCTGTAGGCGAAAACCAACCGGCAAAAAGACCACCCAGCGATATGGCAAATATAACCAGAACCTCAAACAGGCCGCCGCCGAGAGCGGTAAATCGCTCGCGCCAGCTGAACTTTTCACCTGCCGGGCCAATAGATGGATTACGCCTGGCCAGGATATAAACAACAACCATATACAGAAACATCAGGAGCAAACCGGGCACTATACCAGCCAGGAAGAGTTTGCCGACTGACTGCTCGGCAGAAATACCGTAGACTATAAATATTACACTGGGCGGAATCAAAACGCCGAGGGCGCCCCCGGCCGCCACACTTGCTGTTGACAGGGCCGGGCTGTAATCGTACTTACGCATCTCCGGCAGGGCAATAGCGCCGATAGTTGCCGCAGTTGCTGTATTTGAACCGCATACCGCCCCGAAGAGCGCACAGGTTGCCTGGGTGGCTATAGCCAGCCCTCCCGGCAGGTGACCGACCATCTTGTAAGCCAGATTGTACAGGCGTGAACCTATTCCGGCATGAAATGCAAGGAAACCCATCCAGATAAACATGGGAATGACACTTAGCGAATAACTGGAAAAAGTCGAAAAGAGGTCTTTTGAAACCAGGGCAAAAGCGGCCTGCAGATTGGTCAGGTAGGCAAACCCGGCAAACCCGACCAGGGCCATCACATAGGCGATAGGCATTCTGAATATAATCAGAATGAAAAAAAGGATTATACCTGTAAGGCCTGCAGCTGTAGGGCTCATTCCTGCTCACCCCCACAGACCTTTTTCAGAAACTGCATGAAAACCACCAATGTTAAAAGTAAAAACCCAAGCGCCACCAGGTATATATAAGGGTAAAAGATCATCTGCGTTGTTGGCGACACTTCTCCCGTATGGGCAATGCGAAGCCCGTAAGCAAAAAGATTGTAAGCAGCAAAACCAAGGAATACTATTGAGGGAACAGCCAGGACAATCTCGATCAAACGCTGAATACGCGGCGTAAACTTTTCCAAAATAAACTCAATGGCTATATGTCCGTTTTCTACGGCACAGCGAGCTAGGGAAAGACCAACTGCAGAAGCGGTTAAAAAGCCAACCATCTCGTAAGTGCCAAGTATGGAATAATCAAGAAGGGTTCTGCCGATAACATTTGCCACAACCAGCAGGGCCGTGCCGGCCAGGATTAACCCGGCCAGCAGATCAAAAGCCCTGCTTGATTTAATTACTATAGTTTCGAGTATATTCATTTGTTCATCATCCTATCTGCCTGAGTTTGCCTTAATACTGTGCGGCGAGGCGCTTAACCGTGGCAAGAATTTCTTCGCCGGGAAAGCCCTGCTGGTTCATTCTCTCTATGAAATCTTCCTGGATTGGCTCAACCTTTTCAATCCATAGAGCGGTCTCTTCATCAGACAGGGTAATTACCTCCTGGCCTGTTTCTTCAACCGCCCACTCCAGGGCACTGCTGTTCTGCACATCCCACAAGCCGGCAGCCACCTCTTCGAAAAATTGCTCATTGACAGAAAGGAATATTTCCTGCAGATCGGCAGGAAGCTGATCCCATTTTTCCTGGTTCATGGTAATAAAAAAGATACAGTTATATAAAAAGGGTGTGCGGGTCACATAATCTGTAACCTCAGCATGACGCCAGCCCTGTAAAACCTCGATCGGGGCCAGGTTGCCCTCGACAATACCGCGTGAGAGGGCTTCATAGGCATCAGGCTGGGGCATCGCTTCGGGGGATGCCCCCAGGAGAGCCAGGGTATCGGCGCTCAGACCGGCCGCCCTTATTTTCATTCCCTGCAGGTCACTCAGGTTATTAACCGGCCTGGTGGTAAATAGATCGCCCGGGCCGGTAGTCAGCACAAACATTAACTGCGTATCCTGGATCTCCTGTGGGTTAAGCTCTTTTATTCCTTCCCAGGCTACTTTACTGGCAGCATAAGAACTCTTATAAATAATACCGGGCAGTTCAAAAGCTTCCAGTACGGGAAAGCGTCCACGGGTATAGAAAAATGCCGAGAGGCCAATATCGGCTATTCCCGATACTACCCCTTCGTATATTTCAGCCGACTTTAACAAGGTTTCCCCGGGATAGCTATCAATAGCAATTCTACCCCCGCTGGCTTCGTCCAACGCCTCGGCCCAACCCTGGACCAAAACAGTTTCCCCGGGGTGAACTGCCGGGAAAAAATGAGCAAGCGAAAAAGTATATACCTGGCTATCATCAACAATTGCTTCTTCTTGATCCAGGTTATCAGGGATACCGTTTGACGCTTCACCTTCAGGCTGATCACCCCCACAACCGGCCATCACTATAAGCAGTATTCCTAAAAGCATTACTAAGATTTTTTTCTTCAATTCTAATTCCTCCTCTTGCAGAAAGTTGTTGTAAGAGGTCAGGGCAAAAAAATAAACTCCGCAAGGAGTTTGGCAAACAAAAAATATACCGGCTTTCTGACCGGCATAAGTCATTTGAATCCCTGCCGTCCTACCATGCTACGCCAGATACTTTTCGACATTATCTCTGAAAATCCTGCCCGGCACACTAATTTCTTTATTATTTTTTCTACGCACATTAAAAAAGGGTATCCTGTAAACAGGATACCCTTTCCATTATCCATTAAAAATCAGCTTTAAAATACAACCCGCCTATGTTAAAAACTAAGCACTGCTCCGGCATCAAGAGCAAGATCATTTAAGGTGGCAGCACCGGCGATCACTGCTTCTTCAACCAGGTCTTCCTCTTTGATCGCTCCTCCGAAGAGCTGCATGCTCTGCTGGCAGGCCATTATTTTAACACCCTGGGCCGCAGTTTCTTTCAAAACTTCATAGAGTGATGGAAACTGACCGATTTTTACTTTTTCCGCTTCACTTTTTACCAGGTTTTTTAAACCCAACCCCAGGAAGTAAACTGTCGCTTCCTGCCCCATTGCCCTGGCTGTCTGGGCCAGGATCAGGGGGGCGTAAAGTCTTTCGGGTGTTTCGGTACCGCTGGTCTGCACGTATAAAATACTATCATTGTTTTTCATTTAAGGAATCCTCCCCGTTTGTTTTCTGAATCAGAAAGTGGAACTCACCATTTACCTGTCGTTTGGCCAGCAGCTTGTGCCCGGCCCGTTTTACCCAGCGGGGAATATCTTCCCCAGAGGCAGGGTCATCTGCAACCAGCTCCATCATAGCCATATCGTCCAACCGATCAATTTCCTCTTTGGCCCTCATTACCGGAACGGGGCAGTAAAGCCCCACGCAATCGACCAGGTGTATTTTTAAGTCGTTACTGCCGCTGCACCTGTAGCGTTCGTCTGTATTGTCGGGGCAGATCGGTTCATCGCAAAAAGGACAGCTGCAGCTATTTTTATTCTCATGCGAAATATCCTTGTTATTATTAACCATTTCAGAACCTCCCCGGCAGTTTATTACCGCTCATGGCTCAAGCCAGCTCAGCAGTAACCCTGCCTTCTTTTTTCAAATAATCTTCAATTGCCTGGTGAAGAGCATCGGCACCCAGGTTAGAACAGTGCAGTTTATTACCGGGCAAGCCGCCCAATTCTTCAGCCACCTGTTTATTTGTAATTTTCATGGCTTCCGCCAGGGTTTTTCCCTTTGCCATCTCGGAAACCATACTGGACACGGCAATTGCTGCGCCGCAACCGAATGTAAGGTATTTTACATCCTCGATTCGATCATCTTTAACCTTGATCGTAAATTTCATCATGTCGCCACAAACCGGGTTGCCTACTTCACCGGTTCCGTCGGCCTGTTCAATTTCTCCTATATTACGAGGATTACTAAAGTGATCCATTACTTTTTCACTGTACTCGGGCATTAAGCTTATCCTCCTTTAAAAACTGATGATAAAGCGGTGACATATTTCTCAGCTGAGCTGCAATTTCACCGAGCTTAACCACTATATAATCCCGGTCTTCGTCACTGCTGTTTCTGCCAAAAGAAAATAAAAGTGAACCCTGGGCCAGCTCGGGAGGCAGCCCGACTGCCGAAAGCACATGGGATGATTTTAAGGCCTGCGAAGTGCACGAGGAGCCGCTCGAAACCATTATGCCGGCCATGTTCAGCTTCATTAAAAGCGCTTCACCTTCAACGAATTCCACAGAGAAGTTTAAGTTATGAGGTAAACGTTTATCCGGGTGACCGTTAAGATGCAGGTGAGGAACATCCCGGGATAGAGCATCCCGGAGACTGTCTCTGAGCGAAGAAACCGCTGCTGCCCTTGTTTCCATTTCTTCGAGTGCCAGGCGTGCAGCCTCACCCATGCCGACCAGGGCCGGAATATTCTCGGTACCGGCTCGCAGCCCGCGTTCCTGGATCCCTCCCTCAACCAGGGGTGCCAGACGGGTTCCCCGCTTTAAGTATAGCGCGGCCGCCCCTTTAGGCCCGCTAAACTGGTCACCGGCCAGGGTAAGCAGATCGACTCCCAGCTTCTGCACATCTATAGGAAGCCAGCCGACCATGGCCGTGGCATCAGTATGAAAAGCTACATTATGCTCCCGGGCTACTTCAACGAGTTTATCAAGCGGCTGCAGGGTCCCTATTTCGGGATTAGCCGCCTGGATTGTAATTAGAATAGTCTGGTCGGTTATTGCCCCGCGCAGATTTTCGGGATCAACCAGCCCGTTGCGGTCGACAGGCAACAAGGTGACATCATAACCTTCCTTCTGCAGTGATTTCAGGGGGTTAAGAATAGAAAAATGCTCAATTGCAGAAGCAATAATGTGGTTACCTTTTTTCTTATTTACAGATGTTATCCCCTTCACAGCCAGGTTATTCGATTCCGAACCTGAAGCTGTAAATATAAGGTCCCTTCCCTCGGCATTGATCAAGTCACCGACCTGCTCACGGGCCTCTTCGAGGGCCCGGCGGGGAACCAGGCTGAGACTGTGCCCGCTGGATGGATTTCCGTAATGCTCCTTATAAAAAGGCAGCATCTTCTCCAAAACCCTGTCATCCATAGGCGCTGCCGCTGCATTATCATAATTAATTGTTTTCATTTTTATCCTCCTAACAGACCAGGCTCTATCAATATACAATATTAATCCTATTGATATTATAGGAAATACTTTTCTTCATGTCAACCTTTTAGTATTGACGAAAAAGGTATTTTTAATAAACCGTAGAATAGTAGATGATAATTACATAGGCATAAACTGCCGTGCAAAGGGGAGATGTTTATGAAAACAAAAAAAAATTTAATGGCGGCATTTACCGGGGAATCTGAAGCGAACCGCAAGTACCTGGCCTTTGCCCGCAAAGCTGAAAAGGAAGGCTATAAAAACGTGGGACGCATCTTTCACGCTATTGCCGAAGCAGAAACTATTCATGCTTTAAAGCACTTTGAAATAGCCGGTAAAATTAAGGATACCCTGGCAAACCTGCACGCAGCAGCGGAGGGTGAACATTACGAGTTTACTGAAATGTACCCCGAATTTATCGAGGCAGCCAACGAAGAAGGCCACCAGGACGCCCTGAAAACATTTGAATATGCCAACGCCGCGGAAAAAATTCACGGCGGTATCTTTAACGATCTCAAGACAACAGTGGCAAAAGGAGAAGATGCCGATGTAAAGGCAATCTTTCTCTGTCCCGTTTGCGGCTGGGTCGGTTTTGAACCGGCTCCCGACAACTGCCCGATCTGCGGCGCTGCAAAAAAAGCTTTTAAACAATTCTAATCTTAACAAGGAGGATAAAAATGCAGAGTTACATGTGTGAATTATGCGATTATACTTATGATCCGTCAAAGGGTGATCCTGATAACGGAATAGCCCCGGGAACTGCTTTCGAAGATTTGCCGGAAGAGTGGAAATGCCCGGTTTGCGGAGCTGATCAAGACGAATTCCAGGCAGTGCCCGAAACATCGTTATAGAAATGAAGAAAAAGCGGGACAGTCCGGCATAAGCTGGTTCTGCCCCGCTTTTTTATTTTTTCTTTACAGTAAACTGACCAAAGATCCAGATGCCTGACCAGTCAACCTGGTAACTATTGTTTACCATATCTTTACGAACAAAAAATGGTATCCCCTCAACTTCTGTCTTTTCATAGTCGTCCTGGGCAGTTGGTATACCTGCTTGCACGGCAGGTAGCAGTGTACAGCCGCCTCACCCACCGGTTGCTTCCAGGTAGAGTGTATAGGTTTTTGACCCTTTTTTCATTTTTTCCAGGGCTTTAGAGGTCAGTTTAATATCGGCCATCAGCAGAATTCCTCCTTTATCTAAGCAATTTAATTATGAGAATGATTCTTGATTTATTATAACATATTGATTCAAAGATAAAGTATTGGATTAGCTATAATAACCTTCTGCTTTTAAAACACCGTTGAAAGCCCGGCGGGCATCGTCAAGCGCTTTCTCCCTCCAGCGTTCTTCCCCAGGATAAAACAGTTCAAAAAATGCCTGGCGGGCTTGCCGTGCAGCTTTCTCGTTCGCCGCGCCGTGATGATAAAGGCGGTTTTCATCTATCATTGCTTTCAAGCTTTTTAAAACGGCAAAAAAGGAATCGCCAATGGTGCCGAATTCAAAACTGGTTCCGTAGAAACGCTTCCCCGGGTAACTCTTCATGACAACACGGTAAAGATAATCGATCATATCGCCATGCATGCGGTAAAGCTCATCGTTATCAGCCTTAGCTACCAGGGGATAGTCGTATAGGTTCTGTAAAAAAAGCGAATCACGCTGTTCATAAAAAGAGTTGACCAGGGTCATCCCGTAGCGGGGGCCGTAACCGCTGTGCATATCTATAAACAAGATGCTATTAAATTTGGGCAGCATCTCAAGATAAAGATCAATCATCACCCGGGCAGAGTATTCAAAACCTTTACCCCCGTAGTACATTCCAGAAGGATGGTCGTATTGTCCCAGGAGAACAGCTTGCCGGAAAACCGCCGGACCCATGGTTAATATTTTATTAAGCAGAGTTAGATAAAAGAAAGATGAAACGGCCCCGGAAATTGGCTTTTCCGGCTGAAGGACACCTTCCGCTTTTTGATAGGCCGGATTGGCCGCTCCGCCCGAACCGGAAAAGTCATAAATGAAATTACGATTCAAATCAACATTGTTTTCATTAACCCGACGGTGTTCTTTCATCCCCCAGGGGTTAATTGCATGAACCAGCACCAGGCCGGTGTTATCCGGATTAAGCCTGGGTGCATATTCTGATACAAACAACCGCTGAACGGCCGCCCCCACGTATCCCTCGATTCCATGCAAGCCGGTGGTAATAACAAGAAGGCGCTCCGACGTTTGCCGTGGAAGCGCCTTTATAATATCGATTGTCAGATTTTTATTGCTGCCGGTAAGCGGGTGTGCATCCGCTGAAACCTGCGGCCATCCTGCCTGCAACACCCTGGTCAGTTCGCGGAACCGGGCTCGGCTTTCTTCGTAATCATCAACGTAGTAATCACTGCCCGCAAACATGGGTTAATCACTTCTTTTCTTTTTTATAGCTTCACTTTCCGCACCGCCGGGTATTTAAAGTTCAGTATTACCTGACCAGCAAAACAATAATGGCAATTACAGCAACTATTGCCGCGATTAAACCAATCACCTTTCCAGCGCTAACCGGTGATTCTCCACTCACTTTTCCGGTTTGGCCGTTAACCATAAAATGATAAATTTTATTATTGAACGTGTAAGAAGAGATCCAGACCGGCAGCAGCAGGTGCTTGTAACGCTTGTTGTTATAGCGGGTATTAACCGAAAGCCCGCGAACCTCGTCTGCATTGATCTGATTGCGGGCACTACTTTCTATGTCACTGTCAATTTTCTTTTTCGCTTCATCCCAGCCCTTCTCCAGGCTGACACTATATTTTTCAGCCAGGAACCCGGCCAGAAATCCCGGGGCATAGGGAACCAACTCTTCCAGTTTAAAAGGTTCCACCCGGGCAAGAACAGAACTTTTTAACTGCTTCGAAGCGTTAACCAGGATGTTCCGAAATCTTTCCCTGAAGTTACCGCTTGTTCTTTGCCAACTGGTTTTTTTAACTTTTTGATCAACCATCTGGGTCTTACCGTCTTTTTTAACCGCTTTTCTCTCGGTTTCATAGTAGTGTGTTCCAGCTTCAGCAGTATAACTCGATTCTGTTTCACAACTGTAAGCCCAGAAGGGTATATAAGCGCCACTGATGTTCTGCTTGCGATAGGTTGTTTTCAGAGCCCCCGGAGCAAAACGTCGTTTATTAATCCACTGGTTAAAGTTCTCTTCCGCCGTGCTTTTGACAATCTTAAAGGGAATCAGCCCTTCGGGGGCTATGCCGGCAGCATCCTCATATTTAACGATATGAGATGAACCGCAAAAAGCACAATACTGGGCAGTGCTGTTACCGTCAATAATTGATTCGGCACCGCAGTTATTACAGTGAAATACTTTTTTTACGCTGCCCCAGTTAACATTGGCTGCACTTTCAGCGCTGTCGAAATCACGATCTTCTATCGCTCTCATTTCAACATCAACCTGCTCTGAAGAGCCGCAGAAGGGACACTTGAGTACCTGCGACTGGGGATCAAAAGCCAGATCACCACCACAGGATGAACAGGTAAAGAGAGCAGTTTCTTTTTTTACCGGGCCCTGTGCGGATTCTGTTTTTTGTTCGTCCATTATAATCCGCTCTCCTTTCAGATCATAAGATAATTATTTTAGTTTGTTTCCGCATTTAGCGCAAAAAGCCGCATCGGCGCTGTTTTCATTACCGCACTTGGTACAAAATATAGCCTGGGGTTGGGCAGCCTCAATTTTATTGCCGCATTTGGAGCAGAATGCTGCACCGGGGGCTGCCGGGGTTCCACACTGCGCACAGGCAACTCCACCCGCCGGAGCCGGGGCTGCTCCCTGAGCTGGTGCTCCCCCGCTTTGCTGCTGCATACCCTGGGCCATTGCCGCCCCCATACCGGCACCGATACCCATGCCCATCCCGGCCTGGTTGATGGCATTCATCCCCGGGTTGTTAACGCTGTCGCGCATTGCTTCCATCTTCTGAACCTGGCTGTAGGTTTCCAGATCACCCATAATATTAACTGTTGA
>CAZBKZ010000058.1:0-12015 GCA_964492615.1 uncultured Syntrophomonadaceae bacterium
ATAGTCCTGTCCTGGTATGACATCTGCACCTGCACTTCGCCGAGCGCATCACGCCCCTGGGTAACTGCGTTAATCCGGTAATTTTCAAGGCCGATACTTAAACCGGTTATTTTGTTAATGGCATTATAAGCTGCATCAATCGGACCACTGCCAATGGCAACCTCTTCCACCGTAGTATCATCATCTTTCCTGAGCCTGATTACCGCAGCAGGTATACTTTTACTGCCACTGATGGTCTGCATGTAATCAAGACGATACCTGGGTTCAGTGAAAGAAAGGTGATCCAGGACCAGCGCTTCCAGGTCTTCGGGATAAACCTCTTTTTTCTTGTCAGCAAGGTTAACAAAGTGTTCATAGATTTTCTCCAGCTGTTCACTATCCAGGGAAAAGCCGAGTTTATTGAGCTGATCAAGCACCGCATGCCGTCCGGAACGGGCAGTCAGGCAGAGTTGAGCTGCTTTACCGCCGATTAATTCCGCATCAATTATTTCATATGTTTCCTTGTTTTTTAAAATACCGTCCTGATGAATACCGGATGAGTGAGCAAATGCATTTAAGCCGACCACAGCTTTATTGGAAGGAATCGAGATACGGGTCAGCTTGCTAACCAGCCTGCTGGTGCGGTATATCTCAGGAAAATTCAGATCTGTGTAATAGGGAAAATGGTTTCCCCTGATGCGCAGCGCTACAGCTATTTCTTCCAGGGCAGCGTTACCTGCACGTTCTCCAATACCGTTTATATTACATTCAATCTGCCTGGCACCGTTTTTTACCGCCTCCAGCGAGTTGGCAACAGCAAGCCCAAGATCGTTATGGCAGTGAACGCTCAAAATAACCTTGTCCATACCTGGGACATTTTCGCGCAGCCGCCTGATCAAGTCGCCAAATTCTTCCGGAACTGCATAGCCTACCGTATCTGGAATATTAATAACCGTCGCACCGGCTTTAATGATTTCTTCAAGCAGCTTATAAAGGTATTCATCCCTGGCCCTGGTGGCATCCTCCGGGGAATATTCTACTTCGCTGCAATACTTTTTTGCATATTTAACTGCTTCAACTCCCTGTTCAAGTAAAAGAGCAGGGTCTTTTTTTAATTTATGTTCCATGTGAATATCAGAGGCTCCAAGAAAAACATGAATTCTCGGTTTTTCTGCTTCCCTGACCGCTTCCCATGCATGATCGATATCACCCTGTACAGCGCGGGCCAGACCGCAGATAACCGGCCCTTTTACCTGGCGGGCAATTGCTGCCACAGCTTTTTTCTCCCCTGGTGAAGAAACAGGAAAACCGGCTTCAATCACGTCTACATTTAAGCGTGCGAGCTGACGCGCAACTTCAATTTTTTCTTCATAATTCAGCCTGGCTCCGGGAGTTTGTTCACCATCCCTCAGGGTGCTGTCAAAAAGAAATATTTTTTCTCCTTTTACTGCTTCAACAATATTGTTTTTATCCTGTTTCATTTAGCTAACCTCCAAACTGATTTTTTAAAGTGGGGGAGAGGCATAAAAAAAACTTTCGTATAAGAGACGAAAGTTATTTCCGTGGTACCACTCTTCTTGGCGGCATAACTTCTACCACCCACTCTTTGTAATAACGGAAGTCTCCGGCCAGTCCTATTCTCAACCCAGATCAAGTATTGATTTCAGATGGCGGCTCACGGAGGAGTTCTCAGGCTGTTCCGCTGCTGCTTTTCACCAACCGCAGCTCTCTTTTAAGGGATTCCCCTGTTACTGATTCCGATCATTGCCTTTTGTTTTATTAACTTGAATGATAGATTACCCAATATAAAACATTTTGTCAAGCTATTTTTTTCGGAACTAAATAAAATACCGCATATCTATTGACAATTAATAGATTTCAGTTCAGAATATATATAATTGTTAAACATATATTAAAATACCGCTTATTTGATTAGCGGAATTATACAGGGTGATTCGGATGCAAGACCGCAACCGTGTGCCGCAACCGCTTAATCGCTACGAACAGCTGGCTCTGTTAAAACAACCAAATCCCAGGGCCCCGACCGGGCTTAGAAACCTCTGTATCATCAACATGATGCTAAAAACCGGCATGCGCGTAAATGAAATCATTAACCTAAAGGAAAAGGATATAGACTTTGAACTGGGACGGATCGTTATTGACGAAAGCGGGGCTGCGCGAAGCAGGACTTTATTAATAGACCAGGCTGATTTGCTGCTTTTAAAAAGCTGGCGCGATCTGAAACCAAGCAGTAGTGAATATTTCTTTACCACTCTTCAAGGAGCAAGGCTTAAAGACCGTTACATCAGAGAAATGATCAAGAGGCTGGCTAAAAAGTCCGGAATCACCAAAGATGTCTATCCTCATTTGCTGCGTTATACTTTTGCTATTGATTTTATCAGCGAAGTGAAAGATATAAAACTTTTACAGGAAGCTTTAGGCCATAGGGAGCTCTCAGCAACCCAGCTTTATACCAGGCTTCTCTTTGAAAACAGCGAGCAGTTGAATAATGATTCACCTGGAACCGCTGTGCGCAGCGGTATGCCCCTGCTTAAAGAAAACCAGGGAAGCATAGTATTCAAAGCCGACAGCAGGGAGACCAATGAAACTAGAAGTAAAATTGAAAACGCGGCCGCTTCTCATGCCCTGTATGAAAACAGCGCAAGGGTGGAAGATTGTAAAGAACCGGCGCAGGTCAAAATTACAAAACATGCAGAACAGGTGACTGCAGAAGTAAATGGCAGTAAAGAACCCAGGGAAACAACTGATGCTGGCAACAACTCCGGGGAAAGTAAACTCGATCAAAAAGTAAACAGTAACCAGCATCTGAAAAACAAACCATTGATAACGGTTATGCCTGAAGCAGCTGTACCAGAAGAAAAAAAGCGTATTCCGGCTATCAAGTGCTGCCGGTGTAATTTTATTATTCATTACCAGTCTGATTGTCCCCAGTGCGGCACACCACTGGTAGAAACCTTACGCCACTGGGGCAAAACAGTATAAGGGAAGAGGCAAAACCACATGTTTCTGAATTTCCGAATAGATGATTAACTTCCCATAATACATCTTATGTAAACTAACTGATCTAAAAAGCTGTTTTTTGGCCGCTAACCGCTAATCATAACTTTCAATAATTTTTTAGCCCCTTCTCTGTTATAATGTTAATAATTACGATTGATAAAATAAGCCGTTCTTTTTACCGGAGCAATCTGATGACTGCCAAACCAAAAACAATATTATATTACACTGTCTTATCTATAATAACCTTCACGCTGATCATTTTTGCGACAGCCTGTGCTGCAGATTGTACGAATCCCGGCAGCACTGACAGTGTCGATTTAGATCCTTATCCGGAAGAATCTGTTTCCACCGATTCTGATTACCAGGATAATAGCACAACAGGACAACCTTCTGATAATCCGGACCACCATGAAAACAGCGGTTCACCAGCTGAACCTGAACCTGTACCGAAGCTTCCATATATTGGCATATACAGCGGTCCGGGGAGTTGGGATACTAATGTAGATGCTTTTGGTCGTTTCTTTGATTTCTATGGTTATGAATGGGCTGCGTTTGATAACAATGACGCTCTTTCCCCGGATTTTTTAGCCAACTTCGACCTGCTCTGGTTTCCGGGCGGAGGTTCAGCGGATTACAAATACAATATTCAAGACCATTCAGCTATCCGTTCTTTTGTAGAAAATGGCGGAATGCTGGCCGGAACCTGTGCCGGCGCTTATTACGCCGCTGGTATAATGAACTGGTTCGGAGATGAGTTTGAGTATCCTCTCGGTCTTTTTAAAGGCAAAGCTGTCGGACCTCTTTCCGGCCTTGTCGGCTGGGGCGAGATTACTGCAATCATCCTCAATGAAGATCTGGAATTCAATTCAAACTTCAGCTCTTCTGTAAATATGTATTACTTCGACGGTCCCTATTTCCTGCCCGATCAGCCCGACTCTGTTATTGTCCTGGCCAGTTATGAAGTTAACGAACAACCTGCTGTTATAGCCGGTTCATATGGCCACGGAAAATATCTGCTCTACGGTCCGCATCCTGAACTGGGCGGATACAATGAAACAACTTATGATTACAATATTAACGGTGAACAGGGTGCTCTCTGGCCCTGGCTTCACCAGTCGCTGCTCTGGTTCAGCAAATTATAGATTAACCTTTGCTTTATGTTATAATATAATTAGCTTATAATCCATTATCGGGGATGGTGGTTTTTTTTATGCGCCGTTTTACTTTCATTATAATTTTAGCAATTTTCATAGCCCTGTTCTTCTTCATCGGTTATGGGGCTGGAGCTATTTTCCCTCCGGAAACCCTGGGCAGCCTGATTTCTGCCGGGAATAATCATTCCCCTGCAGCTGATACAGAAGAATCATCTGTAGATCCTGAAGAGATAGAAGAAGCAGAAGAACATTATGAGCCTGATCTTAGAACAGTTAACCTGGTTGCCCTTGGCAATATCTTTCCCCATGTTCCCAACATCGAACAGGCTCATATTGGCGATGGCAAGTATGATTTTTCTCCTTCTTTTACCGCTATATCGCCACTGATTCAGAAAGCAGACCTTGCCGTAGCCGACCTGGAAACCTCCCAGGCCGGCCCCGATATAACCTTCTGGGGGTATAATGGATACACAGGATACCCTCTCTTCAACTCCCCCCAGGAGCTCTCAGACGCCCTCTACGAAGCGGGAGTAGATCTGCTCACCCTTGGCAACAATCACGCCCTTGATCGCGGTTACGATGGTCTGCTGGCCAGCCTGGATTATATACGCGGCCTCGGCATGAAAACGTTCGGTGCTTATAAAAGTCAGGAAGAACGGGATACACCGCTGATCGTTGAACGTAATGGAATCAACATTGCTTTTATCGGTTATACCTTCAGTACTAATGGTATCCCTGTTCCGGAGGGGCATGAGTACTGCCTTAATTTTATTCCTGGTTTTGAAAACATAGAACCGGTCATTGAAGATATGAACCGGGCGAAAGAAAACGGCGCCGATATAATTGCCGTCTTTCCCCACTGGGGCGATAACGAATATGCCCAGGAACCTCAACCCCAATATTATCGTCAGGTTGCTGAAGATCTGGCCGCTGCAGGAGCCGACCTGATCATTGGCGGGCATCCAAAGTTTGTCCAGCCGATTGAATGGTTTTTTAACGAAGACGAAGATGGAAACGAGCGGGTAACTTTTGCCGCTTATTCCCAGGGTACTTTTCTTTCCAACCAGCATTACCCTGCAAACATTTCACCGCTGGTGGAATACCATATGATGCTTGACCTTGAGATCTCGAAAGATATGGATACAGGACGAGCCTGGCTCAGTAACGCTGATTACGAGATAACCTGGATCCAGCGCGAACAACGCCATCGTATTCTCCCTCTTTCTGAAGTTTTTGCCGGAGCACCGGAGCGTTACAATTTAAGTGAAAATAAAATTGAAGAACTAAAAAACTGGCACCAGCGTAACATTGACGCAGCTGAAGCTTATAATTACCTGGAGGGCAAAGCTAAAGCTCTGCTAATCTCAGAGCGCCTCTACAGGGAAGCGTATCTCGATTAAAGCTCTATCAGGAGGTAAAATGCTGTGAAAATTGGTGTTTTTACCGACAGTTACCGGCCTTACACCAGCGGTGTTGTCAGGTCAATCGAGCTTTTTTCCCGTGAATTCATAAACAGGGGTCACGAAGTATACATCTTTGGACCGGACTACCCCCTGCTTAACCCCCCAAAAGAAGAAGGGGTCTTTCGCTTCTTCTCCGTGCCGGCGCCAACAATACCTGAATTCTCTTTACCTATACCTATATCTCTCCAATTCAGCCCATTTATAAAAAAAGTGGGTCTCGATATCATTCACGTCCATTCACCCTTCTTACTCGGCAGCCTCGGGGCAAGAGCGGCAAGGCGCCATAAACTACCACTAGTTTTTACCTTCCACACCCTCTATGACCAGTATGTTCACTATATTCCTCTTGGCGAAAACACTTCCCGCCAGGTGGTACAAAATATAGCAAGGGATTTCTGTAACCGCTGCAACATGGTTATAGCGCCTTCACAACTGGTGGTTAATTACCTGCAGCGTATCGGTGTAGAAGCGCCTCTTACCAACATTCCAACCGGTATTGACCTATCTGAATTCAATAACCTTGACCATAACTGGCTAAGGGATAATTATGGTTTAAGCAAAACCGACAAGGTTCTCCTTTTTGTCGGCCGCCTGGGCAAAGAAAAGAATGTGGCTTTTCTTTTGAAAGCTTTCGAGATAGTTTTAAACAGGCATCCTCAAACAATTCTCGTCCTGGTCGGGAGCGGTCCCCAGGAAAACAATTTACGTAAAATGGCCCGTCAAATGGGAATTGAAAACAGGCTGATCTTTACCGGAGTTTTACCGCGTAGTTCAATAGTTCATTGTTATGCAAGCGCCGATCTCTTTGTTTTCCCCTCTGTTACCGACACCCAGGGACTGGTGATCGATGAAGCAAAGGCAACCGGCTTGCCTGTAGTCGCCATACGCGCTTTCGGTCCTGCTGAAAATGTTGTTCACGGAGAAGATGGCTTGCTGACCGATCCTTCTCTCCCTTCTTTCACCAACGCAATCCTGGAACTGCTTGATGATCAGGAAATGTTTGGGCGCATGAGTAAAAAAGCCCTGAAAAACGTCAAGTCTATATCTTCAGCCCAATGCGCTGAGAACATGCTATCCGTTTACAGGGATTTGATTGATGACAATAAATGTGCCCCACGCAGGCGCAAACCCTATGCGAAGAAATTATTTGAAATAAGTAATCACAAACTATTAATCAGGGGCTTTGATTTTACCTCCAACCGGAGAAAAAATAATTAATGGCAAAACGGACTTACCGGTCTTTATTTTTCTGTTTATCGTAACCACTTTTTAAGAAGAAAAATAAAAGAAAAAACACGGCAATCAGGATTATACCAACAATGAGTTGATGCATTACTTTCACTCCTCTTTGTAAATACTGTGAAGCCCTCTGATTTGATCAGAGGGCTTGCTTACTATGGCTGCGGGACAAGGGATCGAACCTTGGCTTGATGATCCAGAGTCATCCGTGCTACCGCTACACCATCCCGCACTGCTACTATATTATACAAAAATAGAACTCTTCAGGCAAGAGCTACCGGCGTTTTACCTGTGATCACTGCATTACGCAGTTTAAGCAAGAGGCGAATAGCTATCAATAAATGAAATTGCCTTCTCCAGCCTCTTTACAGTTTTTTCGCGTCCAAGCAAGCTGATAATTTCAAATAATCCGGGGCCACCCATCCGTCCGGTTAAAGCAAGGCGTGCCGGCTGGATTAACTTTCCTGCCGAAAGCTCCATCTCTTCACTTAAATCATGAAATAGTTGTTCAGCCGCTTCTGCGTTAAAAGGTTCAAGCTGCTTTAAATCGGCCGCCTGGCGCTTTAATATTTCCACAGCCCCTTCTTTTAAAAAGGCCTTTTTAATACCTTTTTCATCATATACAAAATCATCAAGATAAAAATAGGCAGCAGCATCAGCCAATTCCGGCAATGTCCGCGCCCTTTCCCGGACAGCTTCCAATACCGCCCGCAGGTACGTCAGCTCATTTTCACTTAAACTGTTTTCAATTAATTCTTCTTTCTCGAAAAAGGGTCTGGCAAACTGAATAAGACGGTCGATACTGCATTCCCTTATATAATGGCTGTTCATCCAGGTCAGCTTGGTTGTATCATATATCGCCGCGGTTTTATTCACCTTTTCAAGCTCAAAAGATGCAATTGATTCTTCCAGGTTGAATAGCTCCCTGTCTCCCCCGGGTGACCAGCCTAAAAGAGTCATATAATTAACCAGGGCTTCAGGTAAAAACCCGTCATCACGAAACTCTTCAACAGAGGTAGCTCCATGGCGCTTGCTCAGCTTGCTGCGATCCGGAGCCAGGATCATTGGCACATGTGCGAATACGGGCATTTCCAGCCCCAGGGCTTTAGCACAGATTATCTGGCGGGGAGTGTTGGATAAGTGTTCCTCCGCCCTGATAATATGGGTTATCTTTAACTGCAGATCATCTACTACCGAGGCAAAGTTATATGTTGGTATACCGTTCGATTTAACAATAATAAAATCATCAAGGTCAATGTTTTCAAAACTTACCTTGCCCCGCACGACATCATCAACCACTGTTTGGCCCTGGTCGGGAACACGTATTCTAATCACTGCATTACGACCTTCGGCCTGCAAATCTTTTTCCTCTTCAGCAGTCAGGTTTCGGCATTTTCCGGGATAAAGGTAGGTTTTGTTTTCTTTGCGGGCCTGTTCCCGCCCTGCCTGCAGTTCTTCAATACTGCAGTAGCAGCGGTAAGCCTTTCCTTCTTCAACTATCCTGTTAACTTCCCTGCGATACAAATCAAGCCTCTGGGACTGATAGTAAGGGCCTTCATCCCAATCCAGTCCCAGCCATTTCATAGCTGACATTAGCTTGTCGATATAATCTTCCCTGGAGCGCTCCAGATCTGTATCATCAATTCGCAGGACAAATGTTCCGCCTACTCTGCGGGCAAACAGATAATTGAAAAGCGCTGTCCTTGCCCCGCCGATATGCAGCTCTCCCGTAGGGCTGGGAGCAAACCTTACTCTCACTTCTGACACTCTAACACCCCGTCACTTAATTAAGTATTGACAACAATATTCCCGCAGCCACGGCAGAACCGATCACACCGGCCACATTCGGACCCATAGCGTGCATGAGCAGGTAATTGTTTGGATTCTCTTCTTTACCAACAGTTTGTGAAACCCTGGCAGCCATCGGTACGGCCGATACACCGGCTGAACCGATCAGGGGATTAATTTTTCCTTTTGTCACAGCATATAACAGTTTGCCCATCAGAACTCCTGCTGCTGTTCCAAAGGCAAATGCTATCAGGCCCAGCACGATAATTTTAATTGTGTCGGGCGTTAAGAAATATTCAGCCGTTGCTTTGGCCCCGACAGTAAGCCCTAAAAATATTACCACTATATTGTTTAATTCGTTTTGGGCGCCTTTGCTGAGACGTTCGGTTACGCCACTCTCCCGGATCAGGTTACCGAACATCAGCATCCCCAGCAGGGGCAGCGCTGCAGGAAGCAGTAAACCGGTAAGGATTATAACAGCAATGGGAAATATAATTTTTTCTTTTTTTGATACCGGTCTCAGCTGCTGCATAACAACTTTGCGTTCTTTTTTGCTGGTTAACAAACGCATAATCGGTGGTTGTATTATCGGCACAAGGGCCATATAAGAATATGCAGCTATAGCTATCGAGCCAAGAAGTTCGGGCGCAAGCTGATTTGCCAGAAATATTGCCGTCGGCCCATCGGCTCCGCCAATGATTCCAATGGCTCCGGCCTGCTGCGGAGAAAACCCAAGCAGGAAAGCGCCCATAAAGGTAAGAAATATACCAAACTGGGCGGCAGCACCCAGTAGAAGAGTCACCGGGTTGGCAATCAGGGGACCAAAGTCGGTCATCGCACCTACCCCAAGAAAGATAAGCGGTGGATATATGCCGAGCTCAAGGCCAAGCGAAAGATAGTAAAATAAACCTCCCAGCTCTTCACCCGCTTCCGGTTGCATCAGGCCGCCCAGGGGCAGGTTAACCAAAAGGATTCCAAAAGCAATCGGCACTAAAAGCAGTGGTTCATATTTTTTAGCAATTCCGAGGTATAAAAGAACCAGGGCAATTATAACCATAATTACCTGGTTTAGCTGCATGTTGGCAAAACCCGTACCTTCAATGAACTCGATTAAAAGTTCAATCACAACGGAACAACCCCTTTCATAAGCTTAGCCGGATCTAGATTTTAGTTCAATACTACCAGGGGGTCGCCACTGTTTACGGCATCACCTTTTTTAACCATAACCTGACTGACCTTACCAGCCTGGGGCGCCGTAAGTTCATTCTCCATCTTCATGGCCTCCAGGACCAGGAGCACATCACCTTCGTTCACACTATCGCCGACTGCCACCTTCACATCTAAAACAGAACCGGGCATAGGGGCATTTACCGCTGAGCCCTCGCTGTTTACCGGGCCGGGAGCGATGCTCTTTTCTACCTTAACTTCTTCTTTCGGTTTTTCTACTGCTGCCGGAACAGGAGCGGGTGACGATTTTACTGCAGGCGGATTAACGCTGCTTTTTACTTCTTGCTTTGAATCCTCAGCCACTTCTTCAACCGAAACTGTATAAGATTGGCCATCTACTGTAACTTTAAAAGTTTTCACGCTGCTTCTTCCTCCTAATTGTTTCTAGCTCAACTCTTCTGTTAAGCAAATTTTTTCTGCCTTGCAGTTTCCAGCTGTTGCCCGGCATAAATTCATCCGGGGTAACAGTAAAAGACAGGTTGGCCCCTGATCCCGGACTACCACCTGCCTCCATATATTGGTATATAGCGCCCATTATAGCAGCCTTTATTTTTTTGTCATCTGCCGGCCCTGCAACAATACCTTTAGCCGTAGATGTTTTACCCGGGTGAGGCCTGCCATCTTCTCGGTGGAAGATTATTCCAAACAATTGAAGTAAAAAGTATAAAAGCACAAGTGTAGTCATTACTACCAGGAAACCGATTACCAACACCTGAAGGGCAAACTCTATTCCATTCATTCAGCGCTTCACTCCTCGTGGAATCATCACATATTATTGATTTTAGCATTTAATCGCGGCCTTGAGAAGGGTATAAACGCTTTTAACGCTTATTCCAAGCCTGATCCGGAACATTTCATAACTGTAATGTCACTTCCATGTTCTTACTGCTTTTTTTAGCTGATTAAGGTGTCCGTAATCTATTGCATACTTTTTAATGTTTCCCCTGCTGCCTTCATGATCTCCGTGATAATCCGATCCACCTGTTACAGCCAGGTCCAGCTTTTCGGCAAGTTCCCTGTAGTAAATTACCAGGGATTTTGAGTGATCCGGGTGATATACCTCAATCCCCTGCAGACCATAGTTCTTCAGCTCCTGCGGATCTTCTTTCCCTTCTGATTTAGGGTGTGCCAGCACCGGAACCGCTCCGCACTCATGCAATAGTTTAATAACTTTTTCAGAAGCGGGAAGCGATCTTTTCACATAACCTGCTTTACCCCGGGCCAGGTAGAGATTAAAAGCCTGATCAATATTAACAACATATTTTTTCCTGACCAGCAACCTGGCCAGGTGTAATCTTCCCGGCGCAGCATTTCCTGCCTCCTGCAACACTTCATTCATCTCTATCTTGAAACCTTCGCTTATCAGTCTTCTGACCATTTTTTCCATTCGATCATAGCGATCCAATCTCATCTCATCCAGTAACCTATCAAGTAACTCCAAATCTTGCGGGTAATAACCGAGGATATGTACCTCCCTCTCATCATGACCTGCACTGATCTCTACCCCCGGGACAAACTCAACCCCCAGCCCTAGCGCCGCTGCCTTTGCTTCCGGCAATCCTTTCAGTGTGTCATGATCTGTTAATGCAAAGGCCCTCAATCCGGATTGGTAAACCAGGTTTGCCAGGTCATGGGGAGTAAGCTTCCCATCAGAAAAACTGCTATGCATATGTAGATCTGCCAGTTTTTTATTCATATCTTATCTACCCTAAAAGCATTTTTAACCACACAAACACAATTATATCAGGTTTATTGATTACATGTTAAAGTACTTAAAGATAAGCAAAAAAAACCCTCCGCGGACTATATGTCCGGAGGGCTTGCCGAGCAGTAAAAACCTTATTCAGTCTGCCTTGTTTAGCGAGGCTCTATTATCAACTTAATTGCCGTTCTTTCTTCCCCATCAATTTCGATGTCTGTAAAAGCCGGTATACAGATCAAGTCTATACCTCCCGGTGCGACAAATCCTCTCGCAATCGCAACTGCCTTAATTGCCTGGTTCAAGGCTCCCGCTCCGATTGTCTGGATTTCTGCTCCACCTTTTTCCCTGAGCACTCCGGCCAGGGCGCCGGCTACAGAATTAGGGTTTGATTTTGCTGAGACCTTTAATACATCCATTAATAGATGCCTCCTTTGCGGATTTA
>CAZBKZ010000059.1:0-11787 GCA_964492615.1 uncultured Syntrophomonadaceae bacterium
TTCGATATCTGCTGGCGCTATGATAAGCTGCAGGAGGCTGAGGATGCTCTTCCTGAAGAGGAAGAACCAGAGCCTGAACAGCCCAAACCCAGGCCCGATGACCGGGTTCCGACCCCGCCGACAGGCGGCATACCCGGCCTGATCACCCTTGGCATTATTCTTTCGGGAGCAGGTTTGATGGCTGCAAAGAAGCGTAAGGGTAAGCATTGATCATGTTAGCAAAGGCAGGTTAAAAATAACAGGAAACAGTTTGGAGGTAGCTTGCTATGTTACCGAAAAAGGAAAAAACAACCGGTTAAAGGAGGGTAGTCTTTAGCCTCAAAAATATAGTTTTAATAATGATTATAAAGGGGTGTAAACATAATGAATTTATTAAGAAAAAGTAAAAAATTATCAATCGCTTTGGTTATTTGCCTCACATTCCTGTTATTGTTTTCGCAAACCGCATTTGCTGCTGACGGTGTTAAGCTGAGCGCCAGTACTGAAAGCGGAATTGTAGATGGTGAAGTAACGGTTAAAATTAATATCTCCAATGCTGAAGATACCGAGGGCGGCCAGTTTGACCTGGCATTTGACCCCGATATCCTCGAGCCGAAATCGGCTGCCAGGGGCGATTTTGTGCCCGATGTTTCAGGTAATGTATTCGATTACAACCTGGAGCTTGAAGAGGGTAAAATCAGGGTTCTTTGGGTTATTGCCGCTGGTTCAGATAAAGACTCCGGCGTGGTCGGCACCATAGTCTTTGAACTGCTGGACGACGGTGAAACAAACCTTACCTTCAGCAACCTGACCATGGCTCCTGAAGATGTTGAGGTGGATACCCCAACTTCCGGGAAAGTAACCGTTATCAGCGAAGAAGCGGCCAAGCAGAATGCCATTGACGCTGCCGATGAAGCAATTGCCGATCTTCCCGATTGCGAAGATATTACCCTTGCCGACAAGGACGATGTCGAAGATGCTCGTGAACTGGTAGAGTACGCCATGGATGAATACGATGCAGTTGCAGCTGATTTTGAAGACCTGGAAAAACTGGAATGCGCAGAAAAAATGATAGAGAAGCTTGAAGCGGTTAAGGCTGCTGATGATGCTATCCTTGCCCTGCCTTCAGTGGACAGCCTCACTCTTGATGATAAGGCCGATGTGGTAGCTGCCCGCGCCCTTGTTAATAAAGCCAAGAGTGATCACGATGCAGTAGATGCCGACTTTACTTACCTGAGCAGGTTGGTGGCGGCAGAAAACAGGATCAATGAACTTGAAGGCCTCACACCAACTCCGCCAACCGGTGGAATGTCTTACATCTTTGTGGCCGGTGGCTTGATCCTGATTATCGGACTGGTAGGTTTGTTAAGACGCGAACGTATTGCTTCCAGGTAAGTTATCATATTTTTGCCAGGTAGTTACGTTTGCTGAAACTAGGTATGCTGTCAGCGGCGGCGGTTTTTTAATCGCCGCCGCGACAGCCGTGATTGTAACAACAGGATAGAGCAGAGGTCACGAATTAATGATCGCATTATATAAAGCTGTTTCGATCAGGTTATTACCGTTCTTTGTAGTAATGGCCTTAATCCTGGCCCTTTGGCAGCCCGGGTATGCCGCAGGAGTGGTTACCCTGGAGGCCTCGACTCACCAGGGTCAGAAAGGCGGGCAGGTAAAGGTTACGGTAACTGCCGACAATGCTGCCGGAACCGAAGGCGGGCAGTTTATTTTGAAGTTTGACCCCGCCGTTGTGAAGCCGGTAACTATTGAACCTGGCAGTTTGGTTACCAATGCCGAAAGTAACCTGCACATGGCCAACCTTGAATATGCACGCGGCGAACTGATCTTTATGTGGGTTACTGCTGCAGCAGATACAGGGAATAAAGGTCCGCTCTGCAATATTGTATTTGACCTGATCGAAGATGGTGTTACAAATATAACCTTTAACGAAGTTGTAATAGCGCCTGATGGAGTAGAAAAAGGGCAGCCGGTTCCGGGCAGAATCACTGTTGGCGATCCGGGTGCGGACCGTAACGGTAGTGAGAACTCCAACACTGAACCGGACGATGAACAGGAAGATACGCCAGGCGAGGAACCGGACGAAGAGGTAGCTGAACCTGAAACCGGGGAAGAAGCAGAAGAAACAGATGAACAGGCTTTACCCGGGGAAGTTAGCTACGGCGTCAGCAGTTACTGGTTACCGGCTTTAATCATAGCCGCTATTATGGCTGCAGCCCTGGTTTTTATCATTAGGCGGGGTAAAAAAAATAAGGCAAAACATTAGGTGACGGCAACCCCAAACCAGCAAAGGCCGGCACCAGGATACAGACATATAGCAGACAACAGGGAGAACGAAGATTTTATCTTTACATGAAAGTGAGGGTCAGAAAATGGCTGAAACCAGCAAAAACAAACGGGCAATTAGGGTAGCTTTAACCCTGCTCGTATTTTTAATAATCCTGCTGTCAGTTTCTACATCAGTCTCGGCGGCAACACTGGGAGATGTAAACGGCGATGGGGTTGTTAATATCCTCGATGTTGTCCTGGTTAACGGTTACGTGCTTGGCAACACGCATCTTACCGCCACCCAGAAGTACTACGCCGATGTTAACCGCGACGGCAAAGTCGATATTTATGACAATATATTACTAATGCAGATGGTGTCGGGAATTATTTATGACTTTCCAACAGTTTCAGCCCCGGTACTATCTTCCCCGGCCAACCAGGCTTACCTAACCACCAGTACGATTACCTTCGAGTGGAGTCCGGTTTCCGGGGCAAGTAAATATGAACTTGAAGTAACCCGTGCTGATGACGGCTCAGTTTTCAGGAACCAGGTTGTGGGCAGTGTTTATGCCAGCATCCAGTATGGTTTCCCCAATGACGGCAGTCAGTTCAGGTGGCGGGTAAGGGCAGGCAACAGCGATGGCTGGGGTTCATGGTCATCGTACCGCAGCTTTACCAGCGGCAGTGCCTACTCTTCACCTGCTCCCTCATCACCGTCGCCTTCATCACCTGCGGCGGCATCGCCGGCTGCTTCATCTGTGCCTGTTCCCTCAACCCCCTCGCTCGGTTATCCGGCGGCCGGGGCTAATGTGGCAGGCAGCTCGGTCAGCTTCCAGTGGAGCGCTGTTACCTATGCAACCAAGTACCAGCTGGAAGTTTCCAGAAGCAGCGACGGGTATATTTTCCGCAACGTTGAACTTATCGACAGGGTGAATACTACCCTGAGCGGTTTTTATGATGATGCAACTGAATACCGCTGGCGGGTCCGGGCCGGTAATGACAGCGGCTGGAGTTCATGGACCTCATACCGCTACTTTACCAACGGAACCAGCCTGGTTGCGCCCAACCTGGGTTCACCGGCCAGTAATGCAGTAGTGGAAGGAACTGCGGTTAGCTTTAACTGGAATTCCGTTACTGGAGCCACCCGTTACGAACTTGAAGTGGTCAGAATCAGTGACGGTTATATATTTAAAAGTGTTCCGACAGGTTCAAACACCGGAACAACCCAGTCCGGTTTTCCGAACGACGGCAGCACCGATTTTCGCTGGCGGGTCCGGGCCGGTAATGCAACTTCCTGGGGTGCCTGGTCTGCTTACCGCACCTTTACCAGCGGATCAAGCGGTGAATCTTTGCTGACACCTACGTTAACCTCACCGGCGAGCGGGGCGGTAGTCTCCGGTTCTTCGGTGGTATTCCGCTGGAACCCGGTAAGCGGGGCAACCCGTTACCAGTTAAGGGTTTACCAGGACTCAGGCCAATACCTGTTTAAAGATGTAACTCTTGGTAACCAGACTGCATCGGAGCAGTTCGGGTTTACCCGCGATGGTTCCCAGTATAGCTGGCAGGTACGTGCCGGAAACCAGAACGGCTGGGGAGGCTGGTCGGCGTTGCGCTCTTTTACCAACGGTGAGCTTCCTGCAGCGCCAGTTCTTACTTCTCCGCTCAACACCGAATCCGGAAGACAGGTTACTTTCCGGTGGAATGCTGTAACCGGCGCTGAGCAGTATGAACTTGAGGTTGTTAATGAAAGAACCGGGGCTTTTGAAGTAAAGAGGTCTCTTGATAATGTTACCTCATGGCTGCAGAGAGGTTTCCAGGATGACGGTACCAGCTATAAGTGGCGGGTCAGGGCCAGAAGCAAGGAAGGCTGGGGCCCCTGGTCGGGTTACGCCACCTTTGTTAACGGCAGTGCTCCCGGTAAACCGTCGCTGGTATCGCCTGCAAACAATGAAAACATAACCACAAGCTATATCAACTTCCAGTGGGAGCCCGTCCCGGGCGCCGACCGCTACCAGTTAAGAATACTGGACAGCGAGGGAGATGAGTTCAGGCTTGTGAACATCGGTAACAGAACAACATCATTACAGCAGTACATACCGCGCGACGGCAGTCTATATACATGGCAGGTTCAGGCCGGAAATGTTAACGGGTTCGGTGACAATTGGTCAGCAGAAAGAAGCTTTACCATCGGTTCACCGATAGGAACTCCGGTACAGCTGACTCCCGGCCAAAACGCCTACCTTTCACCGGCTGATCAGGTTTATGATACTGAAATTGATTTCAGCTGGACAGCCGTTACCGGTGCTGATTACTACGAACTTGAAGTAGAAACCTATTTAGGGGCATATGTCGATAAAAGAACAAATATAAGTGAAACCAGCTTCAGCCTCGACGGTTTCGATGATCAGCAGCAGTACAGGTGGAGAGTGCGGGCCGTTAAAGATGTCGGCGGCACAGTATTCGGAACCTGGTCGGGGTACCGTAACTTCATCTACTATGATGATGAAGTCCCCGGTGATTTCTCTGCCCCGATCCTTAGATCGCCTATTGACGGAACCAGGCACTACGGCAATACCATTACCTTCAAATGGACACCTGTGCCAGGTGGGCCTGAATATGAAATTGAAATATATAGTGCTGTCAATGGCGCTGAATTCCACAAAGCAAGCAACGTTGGTAACCTTGAAAATGGAGAGCAGGTTTATGATGTAGCGGGCTTCCCGCAAAACAACAGCGCATTTATCTGGCGTGTGCGTGCTGTTGACGGTGATGGTAGCCCCTGGTCCTTTTTCAGCAGGTTTTCCAGCGATAATGAATGGTGGAATTTCTGATATTAATGTGTATCTTTAAGCATTAAGAAGAAGTTGTGGTGATATGGGGGTGAACCAGGGATAAAGTGAACAAAAGCGAATATAGCCAACATGTTACCCTGATAAGGCCAAACAGCCCGGTTCAGGTGCGGTTTACAAAATGCCTGAACCGGGTTAACCGGTAAATTGTCAACAGTTTGCGAGCTTATATTTTAAGAAATTAAAAGTAATAAATATTAAGAATGAAAGCGAGGTTTAAAAAATGCCAAAGACATTTGGGAAAAGAGCAGGGGCAAGGGCTTCGCTCGTATTGCTCTCCGTCTTCCTTTTCCTGTTGCTGGTCGCCCCGGTAGCGATGGCTGCTACTTACGGCGATGTGAATGATGACGGGAAAATAAATGTTCAGGATGTCGTGCTGGTTATGAAGCATGTTCTTGAGCTGGAAGAACTGACAGAGGCCCAGCAGGCAGTTGCCGACGTTAACGGCGACGGAAAAATAAATGTACAGGATGTTACCCTGATTATGCAGCACTCCCTGGGGTTGATCGATGACTTCCCCCATGCAGCGCTTGCAGTATCAAAGGTAACGGCAGTGAACCCGAAACAGGTGGAAGTTGAGTTTAACCGTATTTTAAATGCTGAAGAAAAGAGTAAGATGGTGCCGATAAACTTTCACGTAGGCTTACAGGGTTCAGCAGGAACAGATCGCCTGACAGGACAGCCAGGGGATGGTTCCGCTGTTGCTGTTAAAGATGATAATAAAACAGTATTGCTCACTATGGAAAATGGCCGTAACTTTGAAAATGGTTCAACAACTAACAGAGTTATTGTCAAAAAAGCTGTGGGCATTACAGCAGATTATACCAAATCTGATCTGGCCTTTATTGACAACTCAGTGCCAACACTGGTATCGGTTCATACTGATAGCCCAAGAAATCTTGTGTTGACTTTCTCTGAGCCTCTTGACAGAGATATTATACCGACTAATGTAACATTAAATGACGGTTCTATACCTTTGAATCTTACAAATCCGGTTTACGTTGATGCGAGTAGAGAATTAAGAATCGAGACTTTTTCTGATTTGTCTGCCGGTTCTTACACTTTAGCAATTACCAGCGGTACTTCTTTACAGGATTATTCCGGATTGAAGGTATCACCGGTATCTAAAACATTTACCCATACGCCAATTACTACCCCGCCATCAGTGAGCGTTAAATCGTCGACCGAGAGCACTGTAACAATTGAATTCTCGCGGCCTATTAACAAATCTACACTGATCGGTAATAGTTTCGTATTGTTCAGACATACTTATGATACCACGGTAAACCAGGTTTCCGGTGCTACTGTTGATGCTGTAAGAAATCCGTCTGGAGACAATAAAACTTTTGTTATTGATTTTGGAACAAGGTTGTTGCCTCCGGGTACCACAACTATGTGGATGAAGTATGTTGAGAATACTGCAGATGTTAATATGGTTAAAGATACATGGGGCAACACTATTCAGCCGGCTACACTAACAGTGAATACTGTTCCCGATACTTCGGCACCTACAGCGACAGTTAAGATGGTTTCCGGTTCAAGCAAAATTATTGAAATTGAATTTTCAAAACCGGTAACCGGGGCGATGATTCCTGGCAACTATGTGCTGCGAAAAGGTACAGTGGATGTTAATTTTACCGGTCCAACTTATAATTCGACTACAGGTAAATATAGAATAACATCGGTTGATGCGATGCAGGGTGTCCATACTTTGACGATTTCCAATATCAGGGACACTACACCAGCCCAAAACCCCATGGGAACTCAAACCTTTACCATCGATGTCCCGGATAGGATACCGCCGGAGGTTACAGAGGTCAGGGCTAATACTGCAGCTAGAGAAGATGCTACTATAGTTTATGTTTACTACACAGAACCAATGGGTTCATCAGCCCTGGATCGGGCGAATTACAGGTTTGTTGGGGATGCACAGTATGCAATTCCGACTAACACAACAATAACCCAGGTTGGGAACACTGTAAAAATTGATTTGCCGGGCACAACTAAAATTTCTGATATTCATGGTTCAATTAATGAACTCTTTGTCGGCAATGTTAAAGACATTGCCGGAAACTCAATTGAAACTTTTGAAGATCATCCCATTTTAGCTTCTGCTCCATTTGCATTTACACCGGCAAGCGTTACCGTGCTCTCAACTTCACGGGTTAGTTTTGTTGTAAACAGGCACCTGCAGGCTGCTGATAAAGCTAAGATTAAATTTGCCGGAGGAGCCTCTGCTGATAACGTCAGCATAGCCAACCACGCTGATGGCACGGCAACAGTAACAGCAGATTTTGCAACAGAAACATTTAATACTGATATTCCAACTGCTGATAAAATAAATATCCTGGCAGGCGCGGTCACTGATATGAATGGCTTCTCAAACGCTGTTGTTGATAACGTAGCCATTACAGTTGATAAAGCAGCGCCAGTTCTTGAATCTGCAGATGTTACAACTGGCGGTTCACCGACGAGAATAGAAACAATTACTCTAAACTATTCTGAAAATCTGTATGCAGCTTCCGTATCAGATTCAGATTATGTGGTTACCGGTTATAGTATATCGGCTGTGAATGTTAATAACCACCAGGTTATACTGACAGTAACAGGTGGTACGGGAACTACAACTACGGTAACACAGGTAGGCTCTATCCAGGATGTTGCTTCTCCAAGAAATACCCTGGGACCGATTCCTGCCTTTACCGTGCCATTTTAACCTACACCATAATTGAAGCTGATTATCTTAAGTTCTTAACTATGCATCTTAAGTCAGTTCAATCCCGGAGGTGGTAAAGCTTCCGCCTCCGGGTAATAAAAAGGTTTACCCTGATGCATTTAAATCAAGTTAATTATGTCGCCCTGGAAGTTACCACGTTGAGAAGCAGTTAAACAAGCTAAGCAATAAACGGCGGCGGTAAAAGCTCCGCCGCCGTTTTCTCCCCTACCTACAGGGTTATAAGCCGGCTAAAAGCCAGGCCTGGTTAAGTACTTCATTTTATGCTCGCTGAAAGGTATTATACATGTTACTTTCTAATACAAAACAACTTATGGAAAAACAATAGCAGGCTGTTATTTTGCTTGTTATTTTTTTATAGACATCTTACCTAAACACAGTTAAATATATCGCCCGAAGAAGCACGCGCCAAAGCGCGTGCTTCTTCTATCTGCAATAAAAATGCCTGGTGTCGTTCTAAAATTCGGTTAGCCTGGAACCGGTTAGTAAATGAAGCAGGGTTAAGCAGGGTAAAGATAGAATATATCAGGCAGGCTGTAAAATGCGAACAGAAAGGGGGGAGGTCGTGACTAACCGGGTTAACTGTTCCTTTTGTTCCGAACCGCTGGGCGAAGATGATCTTAGCTGCCCTCATTGTGGCACCGCGCTGGACCCTGCTCAGCCTGATAAACCGGCTGGCGCTAGTTCGCTGGAAGATGAATTTGGCGAACTAGATTACCGGCCTAAATCGAAAAAGAAGCTGGTTCTGCCCCTCTTGTTAATAGCATTTGTTGTGGTAGCGGTTACCGGCGCTCTGGTATTCCTGCTGGGTGATTCGCCGGATGATCCCGAAGGGCCTTATATTTCTTTACCTGAAAATGAGTCTGAAGAGCCCCGGCCTGAAGAGGAAGCAGAAGAGGAACCGGAGCCGGATGAAGAAGATGAAGCAGAGGCTGAACCGGAGCCGGAACCACCTCTGCCTCCCGATTATGACATGCTCGAACCGGATCTGCACAACTGGCTGATTGAAAGAACGGGCGACGGCAATGTTATTTTGCTGCAGCCCGAGGACCTTGCCGATACAGAGCGTTTTTTCGAGCGCTACGATATTGTAGAAGATAATATAATTGTTTACCAGGTTAGTTCGCTTGATGAACAATATGCAACGGTTTATTTCGGCCTGCCCTACAGCGAGTGGTCGACCAAGGCGGTTTTTGCCTGGAGAGATGATGGGTGGAAATTGCTGCGGGAGGAACCATTCAGGCCCGGACGCTGACCCGGGCTATTACTTAATGTTTCCGGATGTGATTTCATCTTATAATTGACGCTTTCAGGTCTTATTGTGTACCGAATAAGATACATAAAAGGTACTTTGCCTGCCTGAATGAACCTCATCTGCCCCACTTTTTCTGCCGGATGGATACAGAACAGGCACATATCCCGCTGTTTTCGCCGCATGTCGTTCCTTTCTACAGGTATGGCATAAAAATTGCTGTTATATTATGAAGATAATATTTTTCGGCGGGTTCAGGCAGCATTGGAAGAATAAGAATTGAAGGCACTGCAGGAAGGAAAGACAGAAAGATTTGTAGAATTAGTAGATCCGGTCACTTTTAAAGTAAAGGCTTTATTTAAAGCAAAAGTAAGCCCGCCGGCAATTTATTTAAGTCGGGCGATTTAACCATGTGATATTATTATGGTGAGGCCCGCTTTATAATAAGGGTATTTTATTTTTTACAAGATAATAAGGAGGAGATTGAAAGTGAGCACAACCTACAAGGTAGGTATAGTGGGAGCCGGAAATATGGGTAGTGGTATCGCCCAGAAGATGGCTCAGGAAAAACTGAATGTTGTAATGGTAGATACCAAGGAAGAATTTGTGGAGCGCGGGATGAATACTATTCGTCAGACCCTGCAGGAAGCAGTGGAACGTAAAATCTTTACTCCCGAACAGGTAGATGAAATTGTTGGCCGGGTTAAGGGCACAACAGACCTGAATGAACTTAAAGATGCCGATATGGTTGTTGAGGCTATATTTGAAGATGTCCAGGTGAAAGGAGAACTGTTTGCCAAGCTGGATAAAATTTGTGAACCGAAAACAATATTTTCAACCAATACTTCCAGTTTTTATGTAGCCAGCATTGCAAAATTCACCGAGCGCCCCGACCGTTTTGTCGGCACTCATTACTTTTTCCATCCGGCCAAGAACCGCCTGGTAGAGGTTATTTCACATGAAGGTACCAGTGATGAAACTGTTGAGAAGGTATTGCAGATAGCCAACATGCACGGAAAAACCCCGATTGTTGTTAAAGATTCACCGGGATTTGCAGTTAACCGCATCTTTATTCCCTGGTATGTTGAGGCAATTCGCGTTATCGAGGAAGGCAAGGCAAATGTGGCAACCGTTAACGAGGCGACCAAGCACGCTTTTGGTATCGGCCTTGGACTCTTTGACCTGTGGAACATGTCAGGGGGAACGGTAATCGGGCTGCACGCCTCGAAGAGCCTCGGAGAAGAACTGGGCAGCTTCTATGCTCCTCCCGAGCTGCTGCGTCACCAGGTGGAAGATCTTAACTCAGATTTTGCCATTGAAGGCGAAGTTGATAAGAGCAAATTCGATTACATCGGACAGCGCCTCTATGCCGTGGCTATCGGTGTGGCCTGTGCCCAGGTTGATGAGGGTGTTGCCTCGTTAGAGGATGTTGACCGTGGAACAAAGATCGGCCTGGCCTGGCGTCAGGGTCCTTTTGAGCTGGCCAACAGCATGGGTATTGATAAGGCTTACCAGCTTGTTAAAGAACTGACTGAACGCAGCGACTTCAAAATGCCCAAACTGCTAGAAGAGCAAAAGAAAAAGGGTGTTCCCTTTGAGTTTAACTATGTTGATTTAGAAGTTGTTGGTGATATTGCTTACATCACAGTTAATCGTCCGGAAGCAATGAATGCCCTGAACCCGGTGGTTATGAACCAGCTTTCCGCTAAATTTACAGAAGCAGAAAATAACAGTGCCGTTAAAGCTATTGCCATCAAGGGTAAAGGCAAGGCTTTTATTGCCGGTGCCGATATCAAGTTTTTTGTTGACAACATTAAGAATAACAACGTTGATAAAACCTATGATTTCACCAAATTTGGCCAGGAACTGCTGTTGAAAATTGAGCAGTCTCCCAAGCTGACCATTGCTGTGGTAGACGGGCTTTCTCTTGGTGGAGGCAGCGAGGTGGCGCTGTCTTGCCAGGCCATTGTGGCAACTCCGCAGGGCTCCTTTGGGTTCCCTGAAACCAATATCGGTATCTTCCCCGGCCTGGGCGGAATGTTCCGTATTGAAAGGCACCTGGGTGTAGAGCTGGCTAAATACTACATATTTGTCGGCGAAGGAATCAGCGCCGAGCAGGCATATGAACTGGGCATAGTTACCAGACTGGTTGAGCGTGCCGAAGTTGACCAGGCCATTAAAGACCTGGCTGCAAAAGGCAAATTCGACAAATACGCTGCCCGTGAAATTCCGGATGCTTACAAGGCTAAAAAAGAGCTCATGGCCGGCGATAATGCAGATAAGCTGCTGCGCGGCGAAAAGCCGTCCGGCGTAGATGATGAACTGGCTGAAAAAACGTTGAAGAGGCTTTCCAGGAAAGCCCCGATTGCTTTGAAGATGGCCAACGAGCTGATTGAAGCCCAGTCCAAGGTTTCTGTGGAAGAAGCCATTAAACTGGAACTGGACCGCCTGCACGATATCTTTGCAACCAAAGATGCCCTGGCCGGTCTGCAATCCCCGGGGCGCCCTCCGCAGTACAAAGGTGAATAATATTTTATAAAATAAGCTGACCCCCGGAAGATAATTCCGGGGGAAAGCTTCACAAGGAAGGAGTAAATTTATGTTTAAAAAAGCTTATATTCCATACGGGGGATACTACAGCACCCCCTTCAGCAAGTGGCAGGGCAGCCTGCAGAATGATAATGCAATTG
>CAZBKZ010000060.1:0-11769 GCA_964492615.1 uncultured Syntrophomonadaceae bacterium
CTGGGGTGGGGAATTTTCTCCGTCAAAAGTGGGTATTTTTATTCTGCCATTGACAAACCTGCGTGGCAATATAACCAGAAGCTATGCTACCGGTAATGTAGTTGGATTAAGCACCGCCGGTGGTCTGGTTGGCTCAATAAACAGTTCAGATAGCACTGTTAGCCAAAGCTATGCCATGGGTGATGTTACACTTGCAAACCCCTGGGGAGAAAACTGGGGTACCGTGGGCGGCCTGATTGGCCGCAATTATCATGGTAGTGTTATAAACTGCTTTGCCACCGGTATGGTTTCTGGTGGTGACACCAGGGGCGGGTTGGTCGGTGAAAACGGTGGTACCATCCAGAATTCCTACTCCATCGGCTGGGTAACCGGCCGCGGAGCAACAGTTGGCGGCTTGGTCGGCACAAACAGTAGTTGGGGGTGGGATGACCCCCCCGGCATTGTTATAAACAGTTATTACAACTGGCAGACCAGCAACCAGCTTGATATTGGCAAAGGCATTCCACGCTCAACAGCACAAATGATGAGCGGTGTGCCTTCTGCCTTTATATTCAATGGTTGGTCAACAGATGTTTGGAGTTTTGAACCTGGAGACCGCTACGCCTGGCTGGTTTGGATGGATGGGCCTTACGTCTACGTACCGCCGGTGTTTCCTTCGCCGCCGGATACATTCACAGACTTCCCAATGCCAGTACCAGCACCCACACCGGTGCAAACAATCTTCAACCAGACTATTCCTGCCTTGCAGGCGGTAATCAGTACCGGTTTTGTAACCTCAGGCACACAAACCGACCTTGCTGTAGCTAAAGGTGCTTATGAGCAGTTGTTAAGCCAGTATGAAGCAGCTAAAGGGTCTATGAATCCGGCAGAAATAGCAACGGTTGAAACCAGCTTGGCTATAAGTTTTGCCGCAATTCAGGCCCTTGAAGTTTCACTTAAAGCAAGGGCTGGCGAACAGGTTGATTTAGGCTTGCTGCTTGAGGCCTACAACCAGGCCAGGGCGGTTTTAGAGGCAAACAGGGATCTGTTGTCTCCTGAGCAAATCGCCTATACAAATGCAATTCTGGCGGAAATCAGCTTACTGATCAGTTCGCTGACGCCACAAACAACTTAAAGTCAAACGTTTAGTCAACAAACAAAATATCCGGTTGCATTAAGTAAAATACTTGTGCAACCGGCTTTTGTTTTGCATGCTGATTAGTTGTTTTCTTTCAGCCGCCGATAGAGCGTTGCTTTCGAAACTCCGGTCATTTCAGTAATCTCTGCCACACTGTATTCTTTCGAACCATAAAGCTTCAAGGCCTTCTCCACTGCTTTACCATCCACCCGCGGTCGACCTCCGATGCGGCCACGTTTGCGGGCTGCCTGCAGACCGGCTTGGGTTCTCTCAACGATCAGTTCTCGCTCCATTTCCGCCAGGACGGCCAGCATGCGAAACATAGCCTTGCCGATGGCGCTGCTGGTGTCGATGTGATCCTTTAGGGAGACAAATTCAACGCCGCGCTGCTGCAGTTCTTCGGTGAGACCCAGGAGCTTGAAGGTGGAGCGGCCCAGGCGATCGAGTTTATAAACCACCAACACATCGCCCTCCCTCAAGTTTTCAACGAGGCGGTCCAACTCCGGCCTTTCCTTGCTGCCGTTACCGCTGGCCTTTTCGGTGATGATCTTGTCGCAACCCGCCGCGGTTAGAGCGTCAAGCTGAGCCTCGAGGTTCTGATCCCTGGTTGAAACTCTGGCGTAACCAAATCTCATCGGTGCACTCTCCTTCCTGTTATGGGTAGAGTATCACAATAGGGGGGTTAGCGCAACTTTGATTTGATAATAGTTTGTGATACGGATTTTGAAGGCTGAAAGCTTGTTTTTAGGGTGAGGCCTTGAGTGTCTCATAAATTATCGTTATTGAAGCTGGGAAAAAGCGCTGGAGGTTGGTCGGTTCAAGATAAATCAATTATTCCGACAGACCTTTATGCTTACGCACATTATGTGCTTTCCATTGAAGAAGCGGTTGATCTTGGATCCGTTTTTGAAGACTGGTATTGGCGGTTAATAAGGTTGAATCGATTACGCCTTGGTCTAGGAGTAGATCAAGAAAAGCTTTTTCAGGAGCGGTAAAAGGCAGCACGGCAGAGATTCGTTCTCGGCATTCTCTAATCAGGTAAAGGCCATAATCCTTTGGAGTTCCATACTTTTCAGCTGTACCGGCCTTTAACGTAGGCAGTAGTTGCCGAGCAAGCTCTGCTGGTTCGAAATTAATGTTTTCAACAGTAACATCTCTCCAATCAATGCGACTCATTGCTCCATAAACAATAAAAGCAAGGCGTAATTTGTCAGAAACAATTGCCTCTGATTTTAGAAGCCAGTGAGAATCAAAAAGATCTCTCGCTTGACCTCGCGATAATAGTGCAGCCAGCTTACCGGCTGCTATTTCGTGGATATCGAGCACTGGGATATTTATGGCTTTAAACGACCCTAACATATATGAATCAGAAGGCTTGCTCTCCCATAAAGGTTGTCTGAACATATAGTTAAGATCAATTTCAAGGTTGCCGGATTGACCGGTGTAGCTCTGGTAGTTTAACCTCCACTTTCCGCCGGCGTGTTCATCAGGGACTCTTCTAACGTTAAATCCTTCCCGAGCACAAACTGCTTGTATAGCCGCTTCAAATTTTGGTCTTTCGGAAAGCATTATTTCACGATCAAGCGCGCCAATATAGTTCAAGTCAATATCTACCGATAATCTGGGCAGATATTGGCTGAATAAATTAAGGGCTGTACCGCCTTTTAAAACCCACTTATCCTTGAGGTAAGGATGGGTATTAAGGGCATTTAGTAAACACAATAAATGCAAAACTTTTTCAATCATATCAGCTTTGTACCCCGTCAATCTGGCCAGGGGCTGCACTTCTGACGCTGAAAAAATCACTCTACTTCCCTCCATGTTTCGTGCATTATCTCTGCCGGGACTAAAAGATTCCATTCCTTAACAAACAAGCTATTCCTGCGCTTTCCACGGACAAAATAGTGGGGCTGGTCAGGACGTAACCGGTGAAGCGCTTTTAAATGAGTTTCATCAACCATTAAGGTTTCTCGATGTTGATCCAAGAAAAACCCTACCTTTGCAGCAGTAGTGGCATTGTTGAGCAGGCTTACATAGCGTATAACCTGATCTAAATCAAAGAACTCTATTGATTCTAATGAACGCCACATTTCTTCCAGGCTTCCGGCCAGATCGGGACGATTTAACAGATCGACTAAAGTTCGCTCAAGTGTGGCTACTTTTAGTTCTACACCAGAGCGGTTACGGAAAACAACTCCGTATAAATCCTTTTCCATTTGCTGCAGATTTTGCGGCACCTGCACACTTATAAACTTATAACTTCTAAACTCAAACGGTGATATCCGGTGGCGAGCCGTATAGTAGAGAGTGTTAAAAGTAGAGTAGGCTCTGCCGTGAAACTCAAGTGCTGTATGATGTGAAAGAACCGCATCGGGTTGTAATTTGGCTGCTACAAGATAAGGGTCGACCGGGCTTGTCTCCGGATCTGCACCTGCGGGCACCGACAGGTAAAGGCCGCGGCGTACCGGTACGATTAAACCTTTGTTCCGATAATAGGTGAGAAGCGCTTTACGGGTATTTGTTTTGCCGGTACCCTGGGTGGATAAATATTGATCAAGATCTGAAACGGTAAAAACAGCATGTTTCGCTACAAATTCCTGCATTGTTTCTCACCACCATATGACATAAAATCGAGATAGTGCTAATAATATTAATACTATCGAAGGAAATTGTCAAATAGATCAGTTGTGAGGATGTGAGGGCTGGCCTATCGTTAGTGCAAGAGCTTAAGCGCTTTCGTGGGAGCAAGGTTGCTCACAGGTTTTCCCGGTGAACACCAGGCACCAATATAGCATCATTTAATTGAGATAGTTCCAAATACTTAACAAAACACCAATCACTAATATGGCTATACCAATCTTGATAAGCCTGGGCCTTAAGGTGTCTTCGCCTTTTGCTACATCGTGGAGCCAATCGAACAATGCAACGCATCCCCTTTGTTAGTTTTCATAATTGATTTCGAAATAAGGCATGCATGCTTAATATAACTCGTTTACCAGGTATGCAGTAAATACCTTGGTATCTTCTTCGGTAAATATATCACTCAAAAAGTAAGTTACATTTATTCCGGCTTCGTCCAGGTTCAGGTATGCTGAAATCACTTCTCTGCCCTGCCTGTTAATATAGGCGTACTCCACTTCCTGGCCGTTTATATTCCAGTTTCCGATTTCATCTGCCCCGGAGATCCCGGCATATTTAAATACAGACGAATATTCGATCATGATGGGAGTGGTTCCTTCATATGGCCCATATAAAATGCTGATCCCCTGTGATTCCTCTACTTTTTTTACCATCGCCTCATCTTCATAAACTTTTACTAGCTCCACATCGTCGATGCTGTACTGAAGGTTTATGAAATAAGGGCCGTTATCTATCTCAACCAGTGGTTTTCTCAGGTAAGCATAGACAAGCGGATAGTCCTCGTGCAGGGGCGCTTCAAAAGCGCCACCTGTAATCTCTTCGATACTGGAGTTTAGCCTAGAGATTTCATCTTCATCCTGCTCGCAGCCGGCAATTGCCATTAGGGCAATAAGGATAATAAGTGCTAAGACATGTTTAAGGGTGATCATGGATATCGCCCCCCTCTACTCAAATTTTACAACCTATTTTTGTACTGCTTTCGCTTAAGCTCTTTCTTTTGATACCACAAGATAAAAAACCCCAGGCCAACAGAAACGAAAAAAGCTAATATACCCGAAATTAAACCAACCCAGGTAAATTCCCTATGCTGAACGTAGTGGATGATAGTCCGACCTATAGCGTACGTTAAACCATAAACAAGGCCAAACTGGACACCCCACTTAACCGGCTCTTTTCGTGAATCAACATTTTTAAACATCATTTGCCCCCTAGTATTATAGTAATGCTTCCCGGCAAAAGTATGAATAGATTGCTAATTGCTGATTAGTTAGTAAATAGAATACGTCTCCCAGGCTACACTGATCCGCCATATAATGTGGCCACCCATACAGCACCTATAATCCGAATCATCCTTTTCTCACCTGGTTCCATGGTCTTTCTGATAAAAAAATCAGGCTTCAAAATGGTTATTAGAAAACCAATACCAGGGATGCTATAAATAACAGTGTCCATAATGACTTGTTCAATGCTACGCCATTTCATTTGGGAGCGAAAATAATAGGCGATGCTTAACAATAATATGAGAGTAAAAAACCCTTCCAGTTAAAATCAGTTAAATACCTCTTCCAGTTAATATGCATGGTTATCCCTCCAATATTATAGATATCTAAAACTTCATAAGTAAAGCTTTTACATCCTTTCATAGCGGTTTTCCTTCTCAAACCAGCTAATCACTGCTAAAAGACAACCGAATCCAATTATTATTAAAAATATAATTGGTAAAACCGAGCTATGGGCAAACGATGCTGATATAGTCTCTGCGGGAGCATGCCCGTAAAAAAGGAATTGCCCCGAAATCACTATAAGAATGAATAAGAATGTGAACCATGCGCTCTCTTTGATAAAGTACAGCCAAAAACCCTTTTCCCGGGTTTGTTCCCACTTCTCAATAAACCTTTGATATTCCATTCCACCGTAACGCAATTTTTGGGCTATCCCATAGATTACCAGGGCTGCAAACAGTAGATAGGTAAGAAAAAAATATTGCGGAGGATAGAGCAGCGGGAATAGCAGTAGCGCGGCTGATGCCCCAAGCCTGGCAATCCAATCCTCCAATCTGGGAAGCTTTGATTCTAAACTGAGAATGCTAAATATCAAAACGATTGCATAAGCATATGGTACACGGTAGTCGGCATTAAGATAGTAAATAGTTAGCAATAAAGCGATTATTCCAATCGCCCTCAGTAAACCGAAAAATACTTGCCTTGAGGTAGCAGGTTCAGGCATAATCACCATCCTCATATCTGTATATTTAAGAAATAAAGCAGCATAGGGGTCAACTAGTCCATAGAATCATTAGTAATAATTTTTGTAAACAATATGCCCATAAAAACACTTAGCAGCGGTATAACAAAATAACAAAAGTTGTTCCGTAGCCAAGACCAATAATTCTGCTTATTAAAAACCAGTGAGGAACATTTAGAACAACCAATCCGAAAAAGATTGCTACAGGTATTAATGCCTCCCACTTTATAATACGAATTCGCTTATTGAATGGGGCTAATTCAAACAGAAATCCAATTAGAAAAAGAAGTTACTGCTATTAGTAGATAATAGATAGTTATTTCAGGCTCTTGCCTTATCATCATTGCCCCCTGGAATAGCTCAGTTAAATATATAAACGGTAAAACCCCTGCAAAAATTATTAGTAAGGACAAAAAGATCGCCTTAACCATAATTACCTTCAACCCCTTTAAAAAACTCATAACTATATAATCACAACTTGGTACGGCTACAGATTATCTGTATTCTTTAGCACAATATCTTCCTGCTGATCCCCCCATTGTATGGTTATACTAAGTGTTTCTGCCATTTTAGTTATTTCTGCAATACTCTCATCAACCGTATAATCAAAGAAGTAAAAAAACTCATTACTTTCTAATTGTGTTTTGGTAAGGACATCTGACTGTTCTCGAACAAGCGATATGCCAACTGGTATAGTTTCACTTAGCTCTTTTAAATTATCTGGAAGGATAACATTGACTACATTACCCATCTCGTCTTTTATAGCCACCACATCTTCAGGTAACCATAAATATTTAATGATAAGAGTTTGCCCTTCTCGAAGATTGGACATGTCCTGAAGATAATTTAACGAAAAGGCTATTCGATACGTTGACGAAGTATTTTCCGTTACACTTGCTTCTACATCCCAATATTCACCTGTGCCAGTAAAAGTGTATTTTTGGTTTTTCCAAATATTTGTTGAGCAGCCGATGTTTATAAACATTGTGTATAATAATATCACTGCAAATATGATATATGTGTTTGTTCTCACAACTAAACCTCCTCATGCAAATATGGCTAGATAGCTTTTTCCTTAAACCCCGCCATATAAGATAACAAATCAATTAGTGGAATCATTACACAGGGATTATTTAATTTATGTTCAGGCTTACCGGTTTAAGAAAAAAGAGCTGATGCGCAACTGTCTGCTCTTTTTTATATTACCTTTGATTAATTGAGTAGATCATGAAGTTGAGGCTCAAATTGGAGAGTTGCTGCTATGAGGCTTGGTTTTGATTTAAGATATCTGTTTCAAATACTTGAATGTATTTGTACAGCGTTGGCCTACTAACCCCGATCAGCCTGGCAAAATCAGTAACTGTAATATCCCCGTCTTTCCACATCGGGTAATACTTCTTAAAGCTAGCCGGTATCTGCCGCGGCGGGCGGCCAACCGGGCGGCCGGTCTTTGTGCCATAAATTTTTGCTTTGGCCATGCCATCGCGGATCCGCTCCACGGTCAGCTCGCGATCCATCTCGGCCACAGCACCCAGGATGGTTAGCATGAACTTAAACATGTTGTTGTCATTGCCGGTATTGAAGCCTTCCTTGATGAAGTGAACTGTGATCTCTTTGTCTTTAAACTCCTGCACGATCAGGCGCAAGTCATCGACGTTGCGACCCAGGCGGGAGATGCTTTCAACATAAATATTATCTCCCTCCTTTGCCTCCAGCCTCAGTTTGTTCAGCTGCGGCCGGTCTGCTTTTGCACCGGTTAGCTTATCGCAGTATTCCCGATCAATTTTTATGCCCTTAAAAGCTTCCTCCTGGCGTCTTAAATCCTGCTTCTGGGTGCTGACTCTTTTGTAGGCAAAGTTCATAACCGTCCCCCTTTTCTGTCAGTATTGTAGCACTGTAAAATAAATGTAGCAATAATTATTTTACAATATCCCAAAAATTAAAGGCCGCATTTCAGGGAATTTTGCCCCTTCTCTGCGACCTTCATTTTGCCTTTAAATTATACTATAGTTTGTTTTATTGCCTATAACCTGGCAAATACGCTATATCAAGCATCATCTTTCTCATGGCCGCTGCCCTCTCTGCCGGGGATACTAATTTGCGGTGCCTTTAAGTCCAAGCTTCCTACAATTCTCTTAAGGCCAATATTCATCGTTTGTAAGGTTAACACTTAAAGCATATAGAGCGGGTAATCATTAATCTGCTCTCGCACCAAAAATTTCAGGTTTTTGCAAAGCCGGCATTCCTATAACTTTGCCTGAGCAACATATAGACCCGGCTGATTGGTAAACAGCAATTATAATAGTGTTGTTTAATTGAAGTAACTCCATATTATAGTCTCTTATCTCAGTGTCCAGCAAACCGGGGGAGAGTCAGATGCTTAATAAAAAGCCAATTACTAAAATGGCTAAGCCAATCTTGATAAGCCTGGGCCTTAAGGTGTCTTCGCCTTTTATTACATCGTGGAGCCAGTCGAACAATGCAACACGCCTCTTATGCAAGCTTTCTATAAAATGAAACGAGTAAATCATATTTCATTCAGAGGTCCCAATAGTATCACTTGATTCTTAAAAGGTATAGGGTCAGGTCTTGAATTATGAGTTTCTTATAGCGACCAAAAACATATACCGCAAAAAGTAATAATTCAAGACTTGGCCCCATTACTCCCACTTGACTTCACGAAAAAAAGAATTTAAACCAAATCAATGATATACTTTAACATGCTGACAAATAAGATTGATGACTGAGTAAAGTGAAAGGTATTTTTGACTGGGAAAGATGCTTTTTATCTCATACAAAATCTTTTAATTAAGAAATATATGAGGATATCAACCTATGAATAAAAAAGAAATAATGGATGAATTAAAATCTGTTCTCCGGGGGAAAACATTTGATGCCCTGCTCCCCCCTTTAATCTATGCCACAGTCAACAGGTTTGCCGACTTGAACACCGCCCTGGCTGTAGCGCTTGCTCTGGCAGGACTGATTGGCACTTACCGTTTAATAAAAAAGCAGAACTGGTATTATGCCTTGGCAGGGCTCCTGGGGGTAGCACTATCATCAGGGCTCGCTTTTTTTACTCGTGATGCAGCTGGTTATTTTATTCCTGCCATTTTAAGCAGCCTGTTACTGCTATTACTCGCTCTAATCACCCTGATAATCGGAAAACCTCTTGCAGCCTGGGTAAGCCACCTTACCCGCGGGTGGCCTCTTCCCTGGTTTTGGCGTTCAGATGTAAAACCAGCTTACCGGGAAGTTACCTGGGGCTGGTCTGTTTTCATTGCCCTTCGTCTGCTTGCACAAACTTTACTTTTTCAGGCCGGTGATGTATACACCCTGGCCTGGATAAACATATTGCTCGGCTGGCCGATGATCATTGCAGTTTTAATTATCACCTATATCTACGGCATTAAACGGCTGCACCAGCTGGGAGGCCCGGGCGTGGAAGAATTTAAAAATGACATCGGGCCTCCCTGGAAAGGACAGACTCGCGGGTTTTAGTTAAAGTTTATTCCCGCTTCTGTTCATCATAACGATTGAGTACATCATATAGCTCATGCGCTTTTTCCTGTAAATCAGCAGCAGCCGCTGACATGGTGCTCATGGTTGCGGTTTGTTCTTCCACAACTGAAGACAAATCATTACTGCCTGATCCTATTTCCTGGGAAATACCGGCCACTTCTTCAATCTGTTTTACAATATCAACAAATTTGTCCATGATTTTTTGCAATATATCATTTGCACCAACTATCGCTTCCGAGTTGCGGTTCACCTCGTTAACACCTTTTTCCATGTCGAGAACAGCTTTACCGCTATGCTCCTGGGTCGCTTCCACCAGGGCAGTAATTTCTTCTGCTGACTTTTCCGATTGCTCGAGCAGCTTGCGGACCTCTTCTGCGACCACGGCAAATCCTTTGCCCTGTTCACCGGCCCGGGCTGACTCTATCGCCGCATTTAAAGCAAGCAGATTGGTCTGGTTGGCAATTTCTTTGATAGCATCAACTATTCTGCCAATCTCCTGGGCCCGGTTATCGAGCGACACAATTACCTCCTTGAATCCATAGACCAGGCTTGATATGGATCGAATCTGTTCCACCGCCTCTGAGAGAGAACGGGAACCATCATCAACACTCCTGGAAATATCTTCACCCGCCTGTCCCATCACCTGTGCCTTATCGCTTAAACTGCGGGCGTTATCTGCAAACTGGCCGGTAGTTGCCGCTACCTCTTCCAGGGAAGCAGTCATCTGCTCGGATGAAGCAGCCAGCGATTCACTTGATGAGGTCACTTGATCACCGGTCGCCTTAGCAGTCACCAGTATTTCTTCAAGATCTGCTGCCTGTTCCGCCACATTTTTCTCCAGGTCCAGCGCCATTCCCAGTAAGCGTGATCCCCAATAGGTAATAAATATAGTGGTAATTGCTAATATAGCTACAATCATAGTTACAGAATATAAGTGCTGTAAGCAACTGCACGTTAATTATAGTAATCGGTTTCAATATGATTTAATTAAGTGTAGAGGGGTGATAATTAGTGTTAAAAAGAAGTTTATAATATCGATCCTAAAATATGTAGAGTTATCGTTTAAGCCAACTTGATTATTCCCAAAACATGGCGCATGATCAGCGAAACATCCCTTATGTCAACTAAACCGTCATTATTAACATCCGCTGCTGCCAATTGCTCCGGTGCCAGTACTCTTACATTCAAAATATACTGCATTGCATAGGTTACATCTCTCACGTCAATCAGTCCATTGCCAACAACATCTCCATAAAATACCTGGGGGCCCGATTCTGTTACAGGCTCCTGCTCCGCACCCTGCGCAGTATCCTGATCAAGAGGTGGATTGGTTACCGGTTCCTCTTCCCGGATTGAAGCGGGGTCGAATTCACCAGCAGTTTCGAGATATGTTTCAGCAACCCATCCATTAATCAATTCTTCCCCGGTATCATATTCAGCATACCACCAGTGATGATAAGAAGTTGTGCTGCCGGGCTGGGAGGAAAATAAACCATTGCTTGAGTGTTCTTTTATCTTAATAACTGTATTTTTTGCCAGGAGTAGAGGGGTTTGATTAACACCTTCAACCCTGAAGTTGAGATTATCGGCATTTACCGTGACACACTCACCGGGCGTGAACTTAACAGATTTATCCTGGCCGACTGGAACAGCAATGAATGCTGTTGGCCAGATAGCATCATCCGGAGATATCAAACGCGTATTATACTCACTGCCACTGCTGCTGGATTCTGAGATCAGGATAGAACCAGTGTCAAGTACCGCTTCTACCACGGCAACATGCCCCAGGGCACTGCCAAAGTAAACACCGCCTTCCCAGAAAGCAATTACCCCTCTTTCAGGCAGGTCTGTTACAACAGCTCCCCTGTCAGCCCTTTCCGCCCAGGTATTAGCATTAAAACGCATACTGTCGAGGGCATATTTACAGTATCCAAGTTGCATCATGCGACCGTGAGCGAACCAGGTGCAGTTTCTGCCCTTCGAAGGGAAAAAATTAAATACAGTATATTCAGGCCACTGCGTCCATAGGTTAAACTGATCACGGGTAAGCGGAGCATCACTGCTGTCAGCAAGCACAGTATTACCCAGCAACGTAATAAACAGCAGGATCAACATTGATTTTTTAATAATCTTGAACATAGGGCGGCTCCTTCCGCGACTTATTGAGCTGACCCGTAAAATATAGCTATCTACTGGATATTTATATACCATTATACATAATTACTAATATATTGCAACTGTGGTGA
>CAZBKZ010000061.1:0-10245 GCA_964492615.1 uncultured Syntrophomonadaceae bacterium
TAGAATCTGCGATTATAAAGGCCGGTTAATTGATCATGGAAGCTGAGATAGCGGATTTCCTGCTCAATTGTTTTTCTCTCATCAATATTACGGCTAACGCCAATTACTTCAACCTCGTTCTTCTCGTTTTCACGATACTTGGTTGATACTTCAATCCATATTATTTTTCCGTCTTTACGGGGTTGCTGTAGTTCTGTAATAAAGCCTGATAGTTGGTCCGGATTATTACGCAATGCAGACAAATTGTCGTTGATCACTTCTAAAACCGTTTGATAGGATTCAGGGGTAAGTGATTCTTCGAGGCTTTGGCCCATTGCTTCTTCAGGAGTGAAACCCCTTAGTTGATATATAGAAGGGCTGATATAGGTAAATTTATTGCTGTTTAGATTGAAAACCCAAATTACATCGGAAGTGTTTTCTGTAATAAAACGGTATTTTTCCTCGCTAAGTTTCAGGGCTTCCTCGTATTGCTTGTTTTCTGTTATATCCGTATGTGAACCGGCAATGCGATATATTGTACCATCAGCGCTTTTCAGCGCTTCTCCGCGGGCCCTGATCCAGCGAATTGTTCCATCTTTATGGAGCATACGGAATACATTATCATAAATCAGGGTTTTTCCCGTTAGAAAATCCTCGATATCCGTATAAATCCTGTTTTTATCATCAGGGTGCAGCATTTTATCAAAAGATAAAAAATCATTTGGCAGTTCGCTGTCCTGGTAACCGAGTTGTTCCTTTAATTTAGCAGATAGAAACAAGCTGTTTTTTGTCAGATCCATGTCAAAGATACCGTCAGTGCTACCCTTTATAGCCAGTTCGAACTGCTCCTTTTGCTCCTGCAGTTCGTTTTGTATTTTTATTTTATCGGTTATATCTCTTGCAGCGGCATAGATCAATCCATCTTTGGGGTAGGATCTCCACTCGATAAATCTGTAAGTTCCATCTTTAGTCTGATAACGATTGATAAAATTAAAGATCTTCTCGTTTTTCCCCAGGTTGCTAATTGCATCGAGTGTCGTTTGTATGTCGTCGGGGTGAATAAAATCAAGGAATTTTTTACCATTAAGCTCACCGGAAGAATAACCGAGAATCTCTTCCCATGCTTTGTTTGTCCTGATAAAGTAACCCTCCATGTCAGCTATACAGAGCAGGTCAAGGTTAACAGAAAAAAATCCTTCGAGCTGCTCCGTTTTTTCAGTCAGCTCCAGCCGCAGTCTTATTTGCTCGTCGACTTCTTTTTTTAAGCCTGTCACCAGTCTTTTTAACTGTTCTGCCATCTGATTGAAAGACCTGGACAGACTGCTTATTTCCCTGATGTTGCTGGGCTGATCTTCGTATTGATCCCAATCGCCCCGGGCCAGAATTTCAGCTGAATCCCTCAGTTTACTAACAGGGTTAATAACACGCCTGGTAATATAAATGCTTAGTAAAATACTGATCATCAGGGTGGAAAGCATCAGTAGCACGGTTGTTCTGTTGTTACTGTTTATCTGGGCCATGAAATCAATCTCGGGGATTACAGTTATAATATACCAACTTAATCCAAAACGATCGCAATATGGTGTCACAAAACCGAATTGACGTTCACCTTCAATGTTGAAATCAAAGTCCAGCGATTTATTGATATCGAGGAGATTACCATTTTCACCCCCAAGCTCTATCGCTGAAGCGGCGATTAATGGTATCGTGCTTTCAGTTGCCCTGATCCTGTTCGCCTTGCTGCTACTGTCGGTGAAAGGATAAGGTTGCCTGGAAGAGGAAGCGATCAAAAAGCCGTCGTGGTCAATAATATAGCTCTGGCCGGTTTTGCCAATAGCCAGGTCCGACAGGAATGAGCTGAAATGCGATAAAAACAGATCTGCTGCTGCCACACCAATTAACTTGCCTTCTTCGTTATATACCGGGCAGCTGGCAGATATTGATAAATCATTGCCTGTGAAAAGTGTATATACTTCACTCCAGGTGTTGTCGCCCCGTGCAACAGCTCTTCTGAACCACTGCCTTTCAGTGGCATTAAAACCGGGAACAACCTGGACAAGATCAGTAATATTTCCCATTATGTCTGTGTTATATTTATTAAATGCTCCTTTTACAAAATCATCAGTGTAAATTTTGTAAAGGTTTCCGTCTGCCCCTTCACGACCGGCATTGGCCAGGCCGCCATCTGTATTGCCGTAATAAATACTTGTAACAGAGTCGAACACCTGGATTTGTTCCCAGAAATACTTTAAAAGCGCTTCCTGATCGGAACTGTCAAGCAGACCACGGCCAATTGAAGTTGAATTGGCCCTGATGATCTGGTGAGGAATATTCAGGAAATCAAATAACCGATCTTCAATTCTGGCGTTGATTTCACTTCTAAGCTGAAGGGCAACTTCATTTACAGATTCCTGTCCGTTACGATAAGATAAGTAACCGACAAGAGAGACAGATATAAAGATTAAACAAACCAATGGAAGCAGAAGCATGGTTTGCAATGATATATTGTTGAAAAAATTATTTAACTTTAAGCGGACTATTATTAACAACCTCCATTTCGCCATGTTCAAGGTGAAGAAGAATCTATATTTAAGATCGGGCTATCTATTTGAGATCCGCCTGGTTGAGTATCAGTATATTGAACTTACCCAAGCTGTCCTTCATTATTTAGCCCTGTCATCGTTCATTACTACAAATAAATTATAAAAAAAATAGCATGTGTACACCTAAATGTCAATAATGATTATGAATTGTCATTCATTTGTAATTCGATCAGGCCCGGATAAAGGGTTTTAAATATAAAAGTTGAATTTTTAGCTAAGGCCGGGGTTGAGAAGCTCTTTAAAAAACGATTGAGGAGGAATCAGAATGCTGAAAGATTTTAAAGAATTTGCCATGAAGGGTAATGTAATCGACCTTGCTGTTGCAGTGATTATCGGCGGAGCTTTTGGTAAAATTATTACCTCCCTGGTTGAAGATATGCTCATGCCCTTGATCGGTATTTTTATGGGTGGTGTTTCTCTTGCTGACTTAAGCCTGTCAGTCGGAGATGCTGTTTTTGCTTACGGTATGTTTATCCAGAATATTATAGATTTCATAATAATAGCCCTGCTAATTTTTCTGATGATCAGGTTTATGAAGAAGTTGGAGAAAAAGAAAGAAATAAAGGCTTCTGAACCGAAACTAACAAGGGAGGAAGAGCTGCTGGTTGAAATACGCGATCTTCTCAAGAATAAATAATCGAAAAACAGGTCATCTAAACGAACTGTTTAGTGTCGTAATATTTACTTAAAATGTTAGCAATAATGATTGGAACCGTTTTAGAAATTAATGGGAAGGGATTGTCTAATGATGGATTATACTGTAGAGCTTGCCCGACCCGAACATGTAAATTTCCTTCCAGCGATTGAGCGGGCTGCAGCTGATATTTTTCCTTCAGGTATGATACCGGGAAAAGTTAAAGAGACTGTCATGCTTATTGAATACTTAGAAGAAGCACAATCCAGGGGGCAACTGTGGGTAGCTCTTGCGGGTGAAGACCGGCCTGTTGGTTTTGCCATGGCTGCTGATGTCGGAAACGAAGCGATGCTGGCTGAAATTGACGTTCATCCCGACCATCAGCAGAAGGGGCTGGGCAGGGAGCTTGTTAAAAAAGTGGTTCAATGGGCTTATGGGGCAGGTTACCAGGGCATAAGCCTGACAACATTTAAAAATATTCCCTGGAATGCGCCATTTTACAAATCGCTTGGTTTCAGAGAGCTGAACAGAAAAGAGTTGACAGCCAAGCTCCATGACGTTCTAAATAATGAAGAAAAACTTGGTCTTACCGGACGGGTTGCTATGCATATGACTTTCCCTGAAAATACAGGCATGAGGATCTCAAGAAGATAGATTCTACCCTGCCGTAATTATTACTCGATTCAGCGAACGGTTGAGGTAACCGGCAGTATTCTTCTTAACCTATGTGGGAAGGAAAACTGTTTTATGGATCGCAAAACTCTTACAATACTCAATTTTGGTAAATATGGCGGTTTTATTGCTGTCCTCTGGATAGCGATTAATAACGCCGGATTCGATCTTTCTGGGTCGATAATACCTTTTGTTTTTATTTTTGCCATAGATAATGTACGTACTTACTATTTGGACAGTAAGCTACCTGCTCTCAGTGTACCAACTCTTTATATTCAAGCTTTACTAAGCCTTGTTTTTATATTTCTGGATGGTTCAACCCTGGGTGGAATATTGTTGATTATTCTTATTGCTGAAAGCATGATTTCTTATTCTTACTCCAGCGGAGAAAATATATTTTTATTATCACTGGTGGGATTTCCTGTTATCAGCGCACTTGCTTTGGTGCGGAGTTCAGAACTTAATTGGGAAAACATGGCAGCATCAATTGTTAATATGCTGTTTTTCTTTTTTGCCTATGCCGTCACTAAAATGGCCCGGCGCCAGATGGATGAACGAGAAAGAGCAGAAAATGCCCTGGAACAGCTTGATCGTTCAAAACGTGATCTTGAGTTGGCCTATAATAAGCTGGTTGAAATCAGCAAAGAAAAAGAACAGCTGGCAGCGGTTGAAGAACGATCACGCCTGGCCCGTGAGCTGCATGATACCTTAGCCCACAGCCTGACAGCGATTATAGTGAGTCTGGAAGCCGGTAAAAGAATTGTTACAAAAAATCCCGGGAAAGCATTGGAAGAAATCACAAAAAGCCAGGAACAGGCCCGCAAGGGGTTGGATGAAGTCCGCATTACGGTTAAAGCACTGCGCAGTGACAGTTTCAAAGATGTTGATTTTGCTGCTGCTATCAAGAATCTGGCCCGCGATTACGGTGGAAGCGGGATAGAGATAACTTATCATGCTGATCGAGGCATTGCGCTTGACCAGGAATACGAAACAGTTTTTTACAGAATTATCCAGGAAAGTATAACTAACAGTATCCGCCACGGTAGCGCCACGGTTATTGATATTTATATGCGAAGAGTAAAAGGTCAGCTTCTGCTTGAGGTGGTTGACAATGGACCTGGGTGTGAAAAACTGGTTGAAGGTTTTGGTATGCAGGGCATTCGGGAAAGAGCTGCTTCGATAGGTGGTGAGGTTACATTCGGTAACCTGGAGAGAGGTGGGTTTAAAGTAAGCATAAGCTTGAAGGAGAACAGCCAATGAGTGAAATAATCAAGGTAATGATAGCTGATGACCAGCGCCTGATGAGAGAAGGCCTTAAAACAATCCTTGAACTGGAGGATGATATTGAAGTAGTGGCAACAGCTGTTAACGGCCGGGAAGCGGTTGATTTGAGTCATTGCTATCAGCCGGATATTATTTTGATGGATATCCGGATGCCGGAAATAGATGGGGTCGAGGCAACCCGCCGGATTGTTTCCTGTGGTTTAAAGTCAAGAATAATTATTGTTACAACATTCGATGATGACGAATTAATCATCAAGGCCTTGAAAGCGGGAGCAAAAACCTATGTATTGAAAGATCTGCCTTCAGAGAAGTTGCTCTTTGTGATCAGGGCAACTTACAGGGGAGACATAATTCTACAGCCGGAAATAGCGGCAAAACTTGTTGAACGGGCTTATGAAGGTGAAGATGGTCAAAGAAAAGAGAATGGGAAAGATAGCCTGATGGAGTTGACGGAACGGGAAAGAGAAGTACTGACCTTAATGGCAGAAGGTTTGGCTAACAGTGATATCGCCGGAAAACTATTTCTCAGTGAAGGAACAATAAAAAATCTGGTTAGTGTTATCTACAGTAAACTGGGTACCAGTGACAGGACACAGGCAGTTCTGCTGGCAATAAAAAATAAACTGGTTTAATGGTTCTCAGCTATCTATGACCCCGGTAATGCCAGCTGGTGACTATTTAGTTACCGCGGTGACTGGGGGATATTTTTGCCCTGTATTAAAATAAAAATGAAGGTTTTCAGGAAATACATGTAACAGTATTTCCCAGTTAGCAAAATTATTTTTTCTTGTTACAAGGAGGAGATTTGGATGGGTAAGAAAGTTAAAGGCGGTATTCTTCTGATAGTTGTGGGAGTATTTCTTTTATTGAACCAGCTGGGGTTGATCATGGGGCAGACATTTTTGTTACTGCTGGCCCTCGGTTTTATTGGAGCCTATTTTTTACTCGGCGGCAGGAAAGAATACGGTAACGTAGGTTTCTTAATACCGGGTGTTATATTATTGGCTATTGCGGGGTTTGCTTCAATATCAGATCGAATTGATGATTTTAGCCCGATATTTTTTTTCCTGGGTTTAAGCCTCAGTTTCTTCATTGTTTTTATTATTCACACCTACTGGTTCAAAAACCTGGATAGCGGGGATCGTTTCTGGCCCGTTTATCCGGCAGGCGGTCTACTGCTACTGGCCGGAATTATTGCCCTTGGTTTGTCCGGCAGATTTGCTGAGTCTTTGGGACTGCTAAACTACATCTGGATTATTGCATTAATCGTGATTGGGGCATGGTTGGTATACAGCAGCCTGAAAAAAAACAGGGGAAAAGAAAAATAAAAGCAGCAATATAGATCGGTTTGAAGTTGGGGCAGGGTAAGCTGCCCCAACTTTTGTTATGCTTCCCTTTTGATCAGGCCTGAAAATTTTGCAATTTCTATAACCGGAATGGGAATTATTGATATTAACAAAGCGGTAGTATATAGCTCCGGAGAAAGCCGGGTAAGCCCGAAAGCATTGGCCAGTGAGGGAACAAAAACAACAAGCGCAACCATGGCTGCTGAAAAAAGAGAGGCGAGACAGAGTATTTTATTAGACAGGAAACCAATTTTGAACAGTGAGTGATTTGAGCGCATATTATAAGCATGAAGAATTTGCGATAAGGCCAGGACAACAAAGGCCATGGTGCGGCCATCGGCAATACTTCCGGCTGCATTACTACCAATGGTAAAAGCAAGCAGGGTTAGCAGGGCAAACATTATACCTTGTAAAAAGATCCTCAGCCCAAAACCGCCTGCAAAGATACTTTCTTCCCTCGGTCTTGGTTTGCGCAGCATAACATTGCTTTCCACTGATTCCATCCCCAGGGCTATAGCCGGGAAACTATCGGTAACGAGATTAATCCAGAGGAGTTGCACTGAAAGCAAGGGTGTTACTTTCCAGATGAGCATAGCCAGGAAAACCGTCAGTAGTTCCCCGATATTGGTGCCGAGCAAAAAGCCAACTACTTTCCTTATATTGTCATAAATGCCGCGGCCTTCACGTACCGCATCGACAATTGTGGCAAAGTTGTCATCTGTAAGAACCATATCGGATGCACCTTTAGCTACATCAGTTCCGGTTATGCCCATGGCACAGCCGATATCTGCTGCTTTTAAAGCAGGAGCATCATTTACCCCATCACCGGTCATTGCAACTATAGCGCCATTACTCTGCCAGGCCCTGACAATACGTATTTTATCGGCAGGAGAAACCCGGGCGTAAACCGATATTTGGTTAACCTGCTCTTTCAGTTCCAGGTCGGACATCTTGTCTAAGCTATTACTGGTGATAGTGTGATCTCCATCCCGCAATATACCAAGTTCGGAAGCGATCGCCGATGCCGTCAAAATATGATCGCCGGTGATCATAACCGGCCTGATGCCGGCCTGCAGGCAGGTTGAAACTGCTTCCCTGGCTTCTGAGCGTGGTGGGTCAATCATGCCCAGAAGCCCGACAAAGGTTAGGTTGTTTTCAAGGAAATCAGCTTCAGGTTTCGGATGGAGTTCTGTTATTTCTTTATAAGCGACAGCAAGAACTCTCAATGCATCTTTACTCATTTTATCTGAAAATCTGCCGGCGGTATTAATCTCTCCCTCGATGCACCTGGTGGATATTTTGTCAAAAGCGCCTTTTACAATAACAGTTAATTTCCCGTTGATATTGTTAACGGTGGTCATCATTTTGCGTTCCGAATCAAAGGGCAGTTCAGCCAGCCTGGGATATTTATCCTCAAGTAATGCTTTTGAGAGTCCATTGTTATGGGCAGCCATGATTATGGCGGTTTCAGTAGGATCGCCGATATGTTTGTAGCCGCCATCTTCAGGGATAACTCTTCCGTCACTGCATAAGGTGGAAAGGAGGAGGAGTTGTTTTGCTGCAGAGCTGTTATCTTTATTTACTTTTTCCAGTTCGGAACTCCCATTGAGGTATACCCGGGTTAAAGTCATTCTGTTTTCAGTCAGGGTTCCGGTTTTATCGGAACAGATAACAGAGGCGCTACCCAGTGTTTCAACAGCAGGAAGCCGTCGAATTATTGCTTTGCGTTTTACCATTCGCTGAACCCCTACTGCCAGCACTACCGTTACTATTGCCGGCAGTCCTTCAGGTATGGCTGAAACAGCAAGGGCAACAGAAATCATAAAAATTTCTATAACAGGCATACCTTCGAAAAAACCTATGGCGAATATAACTACACATGCTGCCAACGCAGCTAAACCCAAATATTTTCCAAGGACGGCCAGTTTGTGCTGCAGAGGTGTTTGTCCTTCTTGTTCACCTTCAAGAAGATTGGCTATCCGGCCTATTTCTGTTCTCATTCCGGTGGCGGTTACTACTGCCGCCGCTCTTCCGGCAGAGATGGAGCAGCCTGAGAAAACCATGTTACGCCGGTCTCCAAGGGGAGCCCGGTTATGCAATATTAGCGATGCTTCTTTTTCAACGGGAGCTGATTCACCGGTGAGGGTCGATTCTTCCGATTTTAAATTGGCAGAGCTGATTAGGCGGGCGTCTGCAGGAACTAAGTCACCCGCTTCAATTGAAATAATATCACCGGGAACCAACAGGGCAGCTTCGATGAGGTTTACCTCTCCATTGCGAATAACCCGCGCCTGGGGTGAAGAAAGCTTTTTCAAAGCTTCAAGTGCTTTTTCTGCCTTATTTTCCTGGATAGTGCCGAGGATTGCATTAATAAAAACGATAAGGATAATTAATGCTGACTCATAAAAACTTTCTCCCTCATATAAAGAAACAAAAAAAGAAATAACTGCTGCAGCGATCAATATCAGGATCATTATATCCTTGAACTGTTCGATGAAACGATGCAAGTTATTTTTTTTTCTGCTCTCCCGGATAGTGTTTTCACCATATTCGACCAGGCGTTTTTTTATCTCGCTGCCGGTCAGGCCGGTTTCTGCGTCAACTTGTAATTCTTTTAAAACATCAACTGCTGTTTGCTGGTATGCTGACAACTGCAGCGCCTCCGAAATTAATAATTAGCAGGTTATTTGCTTTGTCTTTAACTAACCGGTTGTTTAATTATATTTTATACTCTTTTTATTAGCTGTCAAGAACCAATTATTTTACAGGAAGACAGGCAGCTTTTTTTGAATGGAAAAGGGTTTAAAGAACTATTGTTTCTCCATAAGATGGAACTATTACCGGGAGGCGTGGATAAGTTGATGAAACTTTTTTCTGGAATGGGATTATTTTTGGTGCACTTGATACAGGGGGAAAGGCATCGTCATAATGGTGCAGGTAAAGGGCTTTCGGCTTTAATTTTTCTATAAATTGCATAGAGTAAGTGTCCAGATCACTTCGCCCCTGGTAAGGAATAGTTAACAGGTCACATTTTTCAGGGTAAGATTCGTCAGGGTCCAGGTTGAGACTGCCCAGGTGTAAAATAGTTTTTTCCCCGGTAGAAATTTTGTATAAAAAAACTTCTCCTTCCGGGTATAGTTTGGCCAGCCTGGATATTTTCCTTACCTCCTGTATATTAGACAGGGTTCTGCGGTTTAAGAGTGTCTTGAGGATTATTTTTAGATCGAACTGAATATGACGGCCCCTGAATACGCTTATTTCCATGGAGCCTTTCTTAATAATAGCCCCGGGAGCAATAAGGGCGATACGTCTCTGGTCAACGCCGTCTTTTATTAATAGGTTAGCTGAGTCACGTGAGCAATAAACTGTGGCATTGCCTGAATTAAGAATGCGGGGTACATCAATGATGTGATCAAAGTGGCTGTGGGTTATGAAAATGTTATCAAAAAGAGCGAACTGATCTATTGACGGAGAAGGAAGATTTTCATTCATCATTGTAAAGGGATCAAACAGTATTGAATCATTATTATTATGGATCGAAATACTGGCTGTACCGTACCATGTAATTTTCATCAAATACTCCTTATAACCTGGCATGTAATTTTTTAAAGCAGGGCTGCTATATTAGTACTATCGGTTGGAAGCAGGATTATTAAGGTTTCTTGTTACATAATAATAATAATCGTTAAAATAGTCAAACAATATTGCGCTAACCGGTATACTTTAT
>CAZBKZ010000062.1:0-9571 GCA_964492615.1 uncultured Syntrophomonadaceae bacterium
CTGTACAAAAAAATGGCTGGGGCGGCAGGATTCGAACCTGCGAATGCGGATTCCAAAGACCCGTGCCTTGCCGCTTGGCGACGCCCCAGCGTTTATGCTTTTTATAATATACGGGCATGGATAACCATGCCCTCTTTTATTTTCCTGTGGGGTGAGTGATGGGATTCGAACCCACGGCCTCCAGGGCCACAACCTGGCGCTCTAACCAACTGAGCTACACCCACCAGGCAGATATTGCGCTGTTCATTTTAGCATGCCCGTTAAGAAAAGTCAATGCCATGCAGCAGGCAGGAAACCGGCTTAAAATGTAGAATTTAATAAAGCCGTTGTTAATTTAATGTTCCATAAAGAACCGGAATTTGGTATTCGAGTTAGTATTAGGAAAGGATCTGCCCCGGGGTATTCCCGGTGTTCAGGTTGAATGGTATCATTTTATCTTAATAGATGGAAGGCAGGTAAAATAATTATGCGTTTTATTAGCGGCAGGTTGGTAATAGGTCTGGCGGTACTGGTGGTTGGAGTTTTATTACTTCTAAACAATCTTGACCTGGGGATTAAAATAGAAATAGGGCAAATACTTAAGCTTTGGCCGATCATCCCCCTTATTCTTGGCCTGAACTGGCTGTTTCTCTCTTTTGGTTCAAGCGCTGTTGAAGGTGAAAAGAAAGTATTTTTTTCCTGGGGCCAATTTATTACTTCCCTTATTTTTATTGCGGTCGGTATTGTTTTCCTTGGCCGGAACCTTAAACTGTTCCAGGTCGATTTAAGCTTGTTTTTTAACCTGCTCTGGCCGGTGATCTTAATATTAATCGGGATTAGCCTGCTTCGGGGAAGAACGCAAAATGGCGGTGGTCGTTTTACTTTTATGGGTGGTACAAATATTGGGGGAGCCCAACCCTGGAAACTGGAAAGCGGAAGCTATTTTAGCCTGATGGGCGGAATTGATATGGATTTAACCTCTGCCGAGATTGACGAAGGAGAAACTCTGCTTGACCTGACTGCCATTATGGGGGGAATTGATGTAAAAATACCCAGGGATATTGCCGTTATCTATGAAGGTTCGGCAGTACTTGGCGGAGTATCTTTTAAAGACCAGGAAGATGGCGGTATAGTAGGCGGTAGAAGGGTTGAATATAACCTGACCCCGGAATCATCAAGAGTTTTGCGTATCCAGGCCAGGGCAATCCTCGGGGGAGTGGAAATCAAGGAGGCTTAAACACCGGCAACCCTGTTTTTTAAAACGGAAAATACTTTGTTACGTGGTAGTCCCGGGTGAAGAGCTGAAATTTGTTCAAGGCATACTGAAGCGCCGTAATCCATTCCCTGGCATCCGGCCAGCAGCAAAACATCACCCGGTTTTACTTCCTCCAGTCCCCTGGCAATTGCCTCGGGCAGCTCGTCGTACAATTCCGTGGTGATTCCCGCTTCCGACATAACTTCGCGATATACCTGTTCTTCAGCTGCTGTTACTACATCTTTTTCACCGACGTGGCTGATACTTTTAGTGGCAATTACTTTCTGCAGGCCGATCAGGGAAGCCCAGCGGGCAATTGCCTCGGCGTTTTCCCGGTTAACAGTTGCCCCGCGGCTGCCCCGGATTGCATAAACCAGGTGCGCCTGCTTGTAATCCATGAGCTGCAGCGTATTAAGGGTAACATCAATGTTGCCGCTGTTGGCAAAGTGGTCATCAATTACCTTGTAGCTGTCTTCAAAAATCAATTCAAAACGTCTCTCAACACCCCTGAATTTTTTTAAAGCACTGGTGATGGTATTGGCCGGGATTCCGTAGATTAGCCCGACCAGGGTGGCAGCCATGGCGTTGTAAACCGAGTGGAGCCCCAGCACTGAGAGTTCAACCTGAAAGAGCGCGGGTTGATTGGTGAAGAGTTCACCGGGGCCTTTCCCTGATAGCTCAACTGTAAATTGCGCCCGGCCCGTACTGAGATCAAGATCGCTGACCAGGCAGTGGGCATCACGATTTTTAAAGCCGTAAGTCAGTATCTTTGCTTTCGTATCCGGAACCAGAGAAGCGGTATAAGGGCAATCAAGGTTGAAAACTGCCCAGTTATTATCCCCGGCATTCAAGGCCAGGCTTGCCTTTGCCCTGAAATAGTTCTCAAATGAACCGTGCAGGTCAATATGCTCGCGGCTGATGTTATTTACTACTACTGTATTGAAATCTGTAAAACCGACTCTTTTAAGTTCCAGGCCGGATGATGACACTTCCATGACGGCATGGGTTACCCTCCGGTCGGCCATTTCCCGTAAGTAGCGCTGTAAGTCAAGTGATTCGGGGGTGGTTAATTCGGCAGGTATCACCCTGTCTCCGATTTTTACAATTACTGTACCGATCATTCCCGTATTTAAGCCGTGTTCTTCAAAAATACTGTTGATCATGTATGTAGTTGTAGTCTTGCCATTTGTTGCCGTTACACCGACCAGCTTAAATGCTGTCGAGGGGTGATCATAGTATGCAGCGGCAAGCGCGGCCAGGGCCAGACGGCTGTCGCTTACCCTGTACTGGGTAATGCCGGCATTATCCACAAATTCTTCGACAATTGCGGCTGAAGCGCCTTTACTTTCAGCTTCTTGTAGAAAAAGATGGCCGTCTGTTTTGTAGCCCCTGATACAAACAAAGAGATCACCCGCAGCTACTCTGCCCGAATGGTAGGCCAACCCGGTTATCGCCCTGCTGTTTCCGGGTAAAACATCAAGGATTTCGATTGCTTTAAGAATTTCATGACCTTCAGTCATAACCAGCCTCCGGCCTGCCCTGGTTTTGTTCAGGCAGCAGTTTGTTCGTTAAATATAAATGATTAAAAAGATTGTAATCTAAAGTAAGAGGGCCCGTCAAATGACGGGCCCCCATTTTTATTGGTTTTTAAATACCCTATTCGCTTACTTCAATTGCTTCAACAGGGCATTCTTCTGCAGCTTCGCGTACTTTATCCTCGAATTCTGCAGGAACAGGGTTTTCTTTTACTTCGGCTTTTTCATCGCCCAGTTCGAAAACTTCCGGGCAAATGTCCTCACAAATACCACAGGCGCTGCAATCGTCGTTTACTTTTACCTCCATGCTGATGCCTCCTTCAATGGAAAATGATATATTCAATAAGTCTCTTATTCGCTAAGCTTATCGTTTTCCCTTTTTTTAAATGATCTTTTTTCTCTGTAATATAACATTTATTTATTTATATCAATTTAATCAATTAACGTGCCAATGTTTGCAGCAAGATTATGCATAATTTTATGGTGACTAACTGCTGATAATGTGGATAAAGGGAGGAAAGTGTTAAAAAAGGGGAAGCAGGCTGTGGATAACCCTGTGCATATTGTGGGTAGAACAGACATTTGCTTTTAAGATTACCGCTATAGCTGGAAATATTATTTTTAAAGAAAGAAATAGTTGACATAAATATTGAGGGGCCTGAGTGCTTAGTTTAAACAAATATTGCTTTATTATGGGAGTTATGCTTATAATTTTAACAAAGAAGAAAGGAGGTTTTGATATGAACAAAAAGTATTTTCTTTTAGCTGCCCTCATTTTGCTGACTAGTTTATTAATGGCCGGCTGTGGTGGAGGTGGTTGATAAGGTTAATATAAGGAACCGGTTCGGTTCTTTTATCTAAGACAGAAACGCCTTGCCATCAGGAACCCGGAATCGGGATTGAGGGGAGGCGTTTTTACTTACAACAGCTTGAGGATATAATGCTGAGGCAGCCTGGTTTTTGACAAATCAGATAATCACCAGTTGATCGGGATAACGGGTCAGCTGTTCCAAACTTGCAGGGCCTACTTTAAATGTATCTTCTATGCCGACAGTTCCTTCTCCGGGGAAAATGAATTTCGGTTCAAGGGCAAATACCATATTTTCTTTTAAAATCATATCAAAGCCTCTGGCAATAACCGGCAGTTCATCAAGTTCTATCCCTACACCATGTCCGATAAAGTTTACTTTTTCTGTGTATCCCATAAAATGGTTGGCCAGCCCGCTTTCCGAAGCGATTGCTTCAGCCCGGTCAAAAAGTTCTTTTCCCGATACGCCCGGTTTTCCTGCAGCGGCAACAGCTTCCTTGATGCGGAGAGACTGGTTGTAAGCCTCCAGCAAATGTGGTTTTACTTCACCGATAGAAAAAATACGGGTTTGATCAACCATGTAACCATCCAGGACGGTAACAAAATCGACAAGAATAGGCTCGTGTCTTTGGAGTAATTTATAGCCGGCGCCCTGCGGGTAAGAGGGGTTTAACCCCGGCCCACCTGTCGGACCATCGAAAAAGCTTACAGCGGAAGCGTTTTCCCCGGATAAGATATGTCCAAAATGCATCTCCTGGTTAAAACCGCGCATTCTGACTGCTCCCTGGTGTCCCAGGCTGCGGGCTTTGCCTTCAATCAGGCCGGCCAGCTCAACTTCGCTCATTCCTTCTTCTATTGTGTCGCGGGCGAATTCAAAAACAGCTTCGTTCACAGCTGCGGCTTTTTGAATCAGTTTCAGTTCGTAGGCTGACTTGACTGCCCTGATCTTACGTATTGCCCTGGAAATATCTTTCAGCACATATTTGTCCAGTAGTTTTTGATAGCGGTTGTAAAGACTGTATGGCAAAACATCATTTTCCATGCCGATCCCGGAGCCGGTTGGAGCTGCTTTTTCTATTATTTCTTTAAGCTCGTCCCATCCCCTGAAAGGGATAATATCGGCCAGGGGACTTTCCTGTTCAGCCCGGATCAGGGCTCTTTTTACTATCAGGGTAGGTTTTCCCTCGGCGGGAACAAATAAATGGGCGTTTTGTCCGCTGCCGCTGAAATAGAAGAGGTCGGCCCTCTGCAATAACAGGGCTCCGGATAAATCATCTATCTGCATTGCTTTTTGCAGGCTGGCGATTCTTTTGGCGATTTCTTCCAGGGGAAACATAAAAAACTCCTTTCTTTTTATCCTGTTACTAAGAATACTATTAATATATAGTTCTTGTGGTTACTTGTTTCAGAAGATACTCTTTAAATAAAATAAGGAGCACCTCACCTTATCATACCATAACAGGTTAGAGCCGGTGTTGTGCTCCTGCAGTATATTGATCAGGGATTTCAGGCCATTTCAAACAGGCCTGCTGCGCCCATTCCCCCACCGATGCACATGGAAACAACGCCGTATTTAAGCTTACGGCGGCCCATCTCGTGCAGCAGGGTTGCCGTTAACTTGGCGCCGGTGCAGCCTAGGGGATGGCCCAGGGCAATAGCGCCGCCATTAACATTAACCAGGTCGGGGTTCAGGTCAAGCTCGCGCATGCAGTAAAGAGCCTGGGAAGCAAAAGCCTCATTCAGTTCAAACAGCTCTATATCGTTTATAGTTTTTCCGGTCATTTTCATCAGTTTGGGGATGGCATAGGCAGGCCCAACACCCATGATATCGGGAGGGCAACCGGCAACAGCATAACCGCGGAAAACAGCTAGCGGTTTCAGGCCCAGGGCGGCAGCTTTTTCTGCCGACATAACTACAGATGCAGCTGCCCCGTCACTGGTCTGGGATGAATTGCCCGCGGTAACCGAACCTTTGACATGGAAGGCCGGACGTAGTTTGCTCAGGGCTTCCAGACTGGTTTCCCTGATACCCTCGTCAACTTCGAAAGTGAAAGCTTCCTCGACAATTTTATTATCCGGGCCAACAGAGCGGTTTACAATTTTAAGGGGCAGTATTTCATTCTTGAAACGCCCTTCTTTGGTTGCCGCTGCTGCTTTTTGCTGACTGGCCAACCCGAATTTATCCTGATCTTCCCGGGAAACGTTAAATCGCTGGGCTACATTTTCTGCGGTAATGCCCATCGGTGTATAGGTTTCTATATACTTGTCGGCCAACACCGGGCTGGGAGCAAGCTTGTTTCCACCCATGGGAACCATGCTCATGCTTTCAACCCCGCCGGCAACTATAACATCGGCAAAACCGCACATGATTCTTTCCGCGGCCAGGGCAATTGACTGAAGGCCGGAGGAACAAAAGCGGTTTACGGTTTGCCCCGGAACGCTGTCCGGCAGACCGGCCTGCAGGGCAACAATACGCCCCAGGTTCATGCCCTGTTCTGCTTCCGGAAAAGAACAGCCTAGAATCACATCTTCAATTTCAGCAGGATCGAGGCCCTTGGCCCGGGCAATTGCTTCCCTGACAACTTCAGAACCCATGTACTCGGGACGTGTATAACGCAGTTTGCCCCTGGGCGCCCTGCCGATTGCTGTTCGTACACTGGAAACTATAACAGCTTCTTTCATTCTATTTACCTCCTCCTTTAGTTCCTTAAGGGCTTGCCCGTAGTCAGGAAATGATTGATCCGTTCCTGCGTTTTTTCCTCGCCAAGCAGCCTCAGGAATGCTTCTCTTTCAATATCCAGCAGGTACTGCTCGCTGACCGGAGTGTCAGGTTTGATATTGCCACCGCAAAGCACATAAGCTATTTCGTTGGCAATTTTCATTTCGTGTTCTGTTATATAGCCGCCCCAGAACATGTTCTGGACTCCGGCCTTGAAGGTTGCCACACCGTATTCACCAAGTACTATAATCGGTTTCGGGGTGGGTGGTTCATAACCTTCAATATGCATGGCCAGGGCTGTTTGCTTGGCATCATGAATCAGGTAGTCCTGGTTAACAGTTACTTTATCGGTGGCCCTGAAAAAGCCCAGTTCCTGGGCCTGACGGGCGCTGGTAGCGACCGTGGCCATGGCAATTGCTTCAAAAGCTTTCTGAACGTAGGGCAAACGGTCTACCTTGGTGTCTTCTCTCAGGCCTTCGGTAAAGCGGATTAGCATTTCCTTGTTGCCGCCGCCACCGGGCAGCAGGCCCATGCCCATTTCAACCAGGCCGATATATGTTTCAGCGGCTGCCTGGATGCGGTTGCAGTGCAAGACAACTTCCATGCCTCCGCCCAGGGTCATCTGGAAAGGCGCTCCAACAACAGGAATTTTTGAGTATTTCATCTTCATCAGGCCGTCCTGCAGCTGTTTTGCGGCGTCACTGATCATGTCCCAGTCGCCGGACTGGGCACCCATTAGCATCAGGGCAACGTTTGCCCCGACGCAGAAATTGCTTTCCTGGTTGGCGACGATCATCCCGACATAGTTTTTTTCTGCCTCTTCAATCGCTTCATGGATGAAGTTCCAGAACAGCGGGGAGAGGGCCTGGCGCGGACTGTGCTGCTGCAGGCAGCAGATGCCGTCTCCCAGGTCAACCAGGCTGCCGTCATCATTACCGATAATGATTTTATTCTGCTTTTTGAGTGCGGGCAGGCTGATAATCTCGGGGCTGACCGGGACGGGCTTATAGCTTTTTGTGTTGAAATCATAATAGGAAAATGCGCCATTTTCGTCTTCAATGTAGAAGCTTTCGTTACCGCCGGCGAGCATTTCCTCTACATTGGCCGGTATTTTTTCACCTTCGGCCTTCATTTTTTCGACACTTTCCTTCAGACCGATGGCATCCCAGCTTTCAAATGGGCCGAGCTTCCAGTTGAAACCCCAGCGCATGGCCCGGTCGATGTTAAAGATGTCATCAGATATCTCCGGGACCAGCTTTGCACTGTAAATGAGGAACTTCTTGGTCAGATCCCAGGCGAATTTACCTGCTTTTTCCTCGGCGGAAACAAGCATTTTATAACCGACTGGCAGTTCTTCATGCCTTGTTTTGCCAAGTATATCAAAGCGTGGTTTTTCCTTTGGCCGGTACTCAAGTTTTTCATAATCGATGGCAAATATTTCTGAACCACCCTCACCTTTTACCTTTTTGTAAAAGCCCTGCCTGGTTTTATCGCCCAGCATTTTATTTTCAATCATCTTTTGCAGGAAAGGGGGGATTTCAAAAGCGGCTTTTTCTTCGGGATCATCGCTCTTGTCGTAAACTGTGCGGGCTACATGGGCGAAAGTGTCAAGACCGACCATGTCGAGGGTCCGGAACGAAGCGCTCTTAGGATGACCCATCGGCGGTCCGGTAATAGTGTCAACCTCTTCAATGGTCATATTTTCCTGCTGCATCAGTTTGATGGTGTGCATCATGGCGTAAGTGCCGATGCGGTTGGCAATAAAGTTTGGGGTATCCTTGGCAAAGACGACTCCTTTACCGAGAACTTTTTCACAAAACCGATGCATCATTTCCAGCACTTCATCAGCTGTTTCGTCGCAGGGGATGATTTCCAGCAGCTTCATGTAACGGGGTGGGTTAAAGAAGTGAGTTCCGATAAAATATTTCCTGAATTCTGGGGAGTTTTCACTGACCATTTCATTGATGGAGAGACCGGAAGTGTTTGAGGAAACGACAGTGCCAGGGTTCCAGTTTTCTTCAACCTGCTTAAAAACTTTCTGCTTGATATCCATTCTTTCTACAATTACCTCGACAATCCAGTCGATATCTTTCAGTTTGGCCATATCGTCCTGGAAGTTGCCCGGGGTAACCAGTTCGGCATTGGATTGGCGGTAGAGGGGAGCCGGTTTTTGTTTCGCCAAATCCGCGATGCCTTTAATTGAAAGGCGGTTGCGTACTTCGGGGCTGTCTAAAGTTAAACCCTTTGCTTTTTCTTCGGGGGTCAGCTCACCGGGAACTATGTCGAGCAGCAAAACGGGGATGCCTACATTGGCCAGGTGAGCGGCAATTGTGGCGCCCATTACACCGGCACCAAGAACAGCAGCCTTTCGGATTTCTTTCAAGGCCATTAAAATACCTCCTTGTATCGTGAGTTTATCCGGGCGGTAACTATCAATAATGGGAAAATAGATGATAAAAGCCGCTAAAGGCCTTTAACCAGCAAATCTGAAATAGGTTTTTGCAAGGCAACCAGATCATATGGTTTCCCTGACATAACCCAGCAGGTTACAACTTCGTCGATAGCGCCGAAGATCACTTTTCGGGCGATCCTTTTATCCAGATTTTGGCGGAAAAAGCCTTCTTTCTTTCCTTCTTCAATCACCTCCTCGATAAGATCAAAATAGCTTTTCAGCGGCCTGGATATACCCTGGTTGATAGCTTGATCAATTTGTCTCAGCTCAATCTGGGTAACCCTGGCCTGTTCGGGATTACCGTAAAGTGTTTTAAGATGGTAGGTAATAATTGTATTCAGCTTCTCGATGGCATCGCCGCACTGGCTAAGTTCGCTGTTCAGATTGTCAACAAAGGTTTTCATGAGGCTCTGGAATAATGAAATAAGAATATCTTCTTTATTAGTGAAATAAATGTAGACTGTCCCATCGGCAACCCCTGCTTCCCGGGCTATATCGGCAACCCTGGTGCGGTGGTAACCGGCAAGGGCGAAGGTTTTTACGGCAGCATCCAGTATGACCTGGTATTTTTCGCCGGTTCTTTTGGCCACTTTTTCCCTCCCTCCGCAAAATGAATGAATCCTCATTCGCTTTATATTGTATATTATTTTTTGATAATAATCAAGATAAGTCGCAATTTTTATATGTACTATGAATAATGGTCAGGGGCCGGAAACCGTTAATTTTTAATCAGGGATTTCTTCAAATAAACCAGGCTTTTTAAACTTGCGTAAATTCCCAAAGTAAGTTCCACAGTGGGAAGCGCGTTGCGATAACCCTGAAA
>CAZBKZ010000063.1:0-9430 GCA_964492615.1 uncultured Syntrophomonadaceae bacterium
AAGCTTAATCAAAACTAGTTAATCAAGTGATAATTGGCATTGTGTATCAAGTTGTTATTCAGGAGGGTGTTATGCTTACAATTGATGATAGTGTTCGCTCTTTATATCCCGGGGCAAAAATGGGTATTTTGGCTGTTAAAAAAGTAGTTGATATCAGTTTTATGGCAGAGCAGGAGGTTGATCTCTTTATTAATTACCTGAACCGTAAATACGCTCATTTGGAAAGGCAAGAGTTAAAGGAACTTAATCCAATCAATGCATATGTTGCTTACTACAAACAATTTGGTTCCAACTATCATCTGTTGGCGCAGCTTGAATCTGCATTAAAAGGTAGAAAAACAGCAAGTTTTAACTCAGGGTTATTGCAGGCAATGTTCCTGTCTGAAATGGATGATATGCTGCTTACTGCCGGACATGATTTTGCTATGCTGCATCTGCCACTACAATTAAAAATCGCTACAGGCGCTGAAACTTATCAATCTATTTCCGGTAAGGAACTGACCACTGTCAAAGACGATATGATACTAACTGACAGGAATAGTCCAATATCCAGCATTTTAAAAGGCCCTGATTTTGCTAGCCGCATTACATCAACAACAACCGAAGTTCTTTTTTCTGTTTATGCTCCGCCCGGTATTGATGAAGGTTATATCGAAGGCAACCTGCTTAAGCTGGAGAAGAGAATAAAAGCAATTTCACCTTCATCTAAAACAGAATTATTGCAGGTCTTCTCTTAAGCAAAGACAAAATTACTATAGAAAATATTACAGTTAAAAAAGTATTTCAGGATTGGTAGAAATGAGTTTGAAAGGATTATTGCGCGAATAACTGCCCTTGCAGATAATCCAAGACCGCCGGGATGCGAAAAGTTAACCGGTTTAGAGCGTTACCGTATACGTCAGGGGCGCTATCGTATTCTTTATTCCATTCAGGATAATGAACTTACCATATGGATAGTCAAAGTTGCTCACCGTTAAGATGCTTATAAATCATAGCTCTTACTATTGTTTTGGCTAACTTGACAATCACGAAGGCCTGGTAGCGGCTCCTCACGAACAGAAAACAGCGGTTTTGGATACAAGAAAGTCTCCTATTCCAAAACCGCTGTTATTGTTGTTTTAAAAGAGCGTATTTACCACTGCTGCAGCAACGGTTATTTTATTTTTCGTTGAGGCATTTATTGTGGCTATTAGACCCACTGACGATATTACAGCGTCATGCTTCCGCCACCGCCCATAAGCCGTGTCATTTCTTCAATGCGTTCTAACGGGAATGGCGGTGATGTCAAAGGTTTCATAGCGATAGACATCAACTTCATTGGATTATCGTCTGCCGCTATTCGATTAGAGCTGAATTTTCCGCAGCGCCGACATCTATGAATGATTGCCCATTCACCATCTTTGCGTACCCACACAGCTACTGGTTCCATAATACTGCCACAATCTGAAGCTCTATCACCCGGTTCATCGTCAACATGAAAACTGCACAAGCAATTTGAACAATGATTTCTATGTTGGGTTCCAGCGCCTACTGATGTTATTAATCGCCCACAGGTTTTGCACTCAAAACTATCTTTACATGCATGGTTTTTATAGTATCCTTTTTGATAAGTTTTTCTCTTATTTTCTCTATTCAAGGGAGTATCCTCCTAAAAGTAATAATTCATACTTTTGGGGAGGTCTGGACAGTTCTGCGCAAACCTCCCGGTTAGCGCACACTCTCCATATGACAGGTGCTAAACATACAGCATCCTCCTTGCTTCATTTGTTTTTTACGGTGTAAATTACACCCTGATCATTCTATAAGCGCTCTCTACAAAGCAACACAAAAACAAAAAAGCGCAGTTACCCACTGCGCTGCAAAACAAACAAAAGAAAGTGGCAGATAGACACTTCTCCGTCATTTCGTAAGGCATTTGGGTACACAAAATAAGCAAAGTAAAATTACGCTTTTGTGACACAAATAATTACCTTATCGAACGACTGACATCCACACACCTCTTTCTTAATTGATTAATATTTTATTACTAGGGCGTTGAATTGTCAAATTAGAGATTAGCTCTTGACAAGTAATAGCTTATGATTTATTATGTAACATAAGTTAGATAACTAAAGTTATGTTAAGGGAGGATTGAACATGCCGCCTAAAAATAAATTTACCAGGGAAGAGATAGTAGAAGCGGCTTTTAAGATTGCCAAAGAAGAGGGGTTTTCAAAAATAACTGCCCGCAGCGTGGCCAGTCGCCTCAATTCATCAGTTGCGCCAATCTATGTCAACTTTAAAACTATTGAGGAGTTGACCGAGGTTGTGGTTCAGCATGTTTTTGCCTTATCGGAAAAGTTGTTGGCAGAACAAAAAGGGCAAAACCTCTTTGAAAATATCGGGAAAGCCAGCCTGGCCTTTGCCCGTGATTATCCGGTTTTATTCAGGGAGCTGGTCCTAAAGCCGAACCCCTACATGGCGTCTTACGAAGAAACTGAGAAAGCCATGGTCGAAGCGCTTAAAAACAATGAAGAGATGAAAGGTTGGAGCATGAAAGAGCGCAGGAGGATGTTCCTGAAGATGCGGGTTTTTCAACTGGGGCTATCGGCTATGGTTGCAAACGGTCATCTGCCATCGTGGCTTAATGACCAGGAGTCTGAAAAATTGTTGATGGAAACGGGAGAACAAATATTGCTGGCTGAGCAGATTAAACGGAAGGGAGATAAGTAATGAAAAAGATTGTGATTATTGGCGGGGGCGTTGCCGGTTTAAGCGCGGGTATTTTCGCCCAAAAAAATGGTTTTGAGAGCACTATCCTGGAAAAGCATCACGCTACAGGAGGCGAATGCACCGGATGGGATCGTCAGGGTTACCATATTGACGGCTGTATCCACTGGTTGGTTGGAACGAAAGAAAAAACTCCTATCCGGGAATTATGGGATGTAGTAGGCGCTCTTGACGGAGTGGAAATTTATGAACCTGAAAGTTTCATGGCTGTTGAGCATAAAGGAATAACAGTACAGTTCTACCGTGACCTTGACAAGTTAATGTCAAGCTGGTTGGAGATATCGCCGGAAGATAAAGAAGCAATTGAAGAGTTTTGTGGCGATATTCGCAAACTGCATACTTTTACTTTTCCTGTTGGGAAACCGATGGATATGATGACTCTTATTGAAAAGATAAAATATATGTTATCCATGAAAGATGTAGCCCCGATCATGCAAAAATACAGCAAGCTCAGCGTGCAGGCTTTGGCCGGTAAGTTTAAGCATCCGGCTCTGAAAGAAGCTCTGTCTTCTTTTATGCCTGAAGGAGATTATAGCGCTATATCAATCATATTTCCGCTTGGAACCTTTACCGGAGGGCAATCTTCTATCCCTATGGGTGGTTCAAAGGCCCTGGCCGGGCGGATGCAAGAAAAGTATCTTTCCCTGGGCGGAAATATCGAGACATCATGTGAAGTAGTTGAGCTGATGATCGATAATGATTCGGTGCAGAGGGTAATCTGTAACAATGGTAAATCATTTGAAGCTGATTACTTTATTGCAGCCTGTGATGCTAACGTACTTTATGAAAAGCTGCTTAAAGGGCAATGCCCCGACCCGGAATTTCAAAAGAGATTTAACGACCCGGATACCTACCCCCTGGCTTCAAATATTTATGTCGGAATCGGGTATGAAGGCAGTATGCAGGCAATTCCCCGGACCCTAAAATTCCCTGTTGATTCATTGGCGATTGAACAGAACCGGAAGCATACAGAATATTTACAGATGACTCATTACGGTTATGAGCCGGATTTTGCCCCAAAAGACCATACTGCGATTACCATTGCTATTAATCAGTTTCAGCCGGAACTCGAAAAGTGGGAAGAGCTGGCACTGGACAAAAACGCCTACAAGGAAGAAAAAAATCGTATCGGTCTGGAGGTAATCATAGCTATGGAAACGCGTTTTCCGGAAATGACCGGTAAGCTCACCTTGCTTGATGTAGCAACCCCGCAAACCTATGAGCGTTACTGTAATGCTTATCGCGGCGCTTTTATGGCTTTCTGGCCAACACTGAAAGGTAAACAGTTGGCCCACAGCGGCCAAATCAGGGGGCTTGACAACCTGGTTTTAAGCGGCCAGTGGCTACAGCCACCCGGGGGTTTGCCTGTTGCGCTGCTTACCGGTAAAGATACAATCATGCGACTTTGCAAGAGAATTAATAAGGAATTTACCATGTTATAATAAAGACTGGCATACTACTAAAAACTATTTTATAGGGGCAGGTTTTGCAATGTAATGAAACGTTTAGGCTTAATTATACTGGTGCTGTTTGTTTTTATATATGTGAACAACACTTCATAATTTATAAAACCGGTTGGGGAAAAGCCTTTGCTTCTGGCACGGAAAAACTTATCCCTTCCGGGGAAAAGGAGTAGGCATGATGCCATCGCTGGATGCACAGGTTTAACCTGGGGATGTAGGAAAGGAAGTTGTTTCTTGACAATAATCGGGATAGTTGTTTTATTTTTCATTGCATCCATAGTCATATTATTGATTGCTTCTACAATTAATCATACGTATAAGTTGAGCAGAGAGTTCGGGATATACCCTCCATCGGGTGTTGTGGTTGAAGTGGATAGCAAGAAGCTGCATGTTTATACAGAAGGTGAGGGAGAAGATACACTAGTTTTCATGGCCGGGCATGGCACTAACTGTCCAACACTGGACTTTAAACCATTATGGATGAGAATGACAGATGATTACAGGATTGCAGTAGTCGAAAGATCCGGTTATGGTTGGAGCGATAGGTCGAATACTGCAAGAGATATCGATACTATGCTAGAAGAAACCCGCAAAGCACTTTCACTTGCGGGGAATAAAGGTCCGTTCGTTCTTTTTCCTCACTCTATGTCTGGCTTGGAAGCCATATATTGGGCTCAAAAATATCCGGATGAAATAAAGGCAGTAATCGGCTTGGACGCTGCAACTCCTGCAGCAGTTGAAAAGCTGCCTGATGCCATAGGGTTACAGCTCTACGCCATGTATTTTATAGCAAGAACAGGATTAACCAGATTCATGCCGGATGAAGATATTAAGAAAAACTTTCCTCTGTTAAAGTCAGATGACCTCTCCCGGGAAGAGAGACAAAAGTATTTGGCTCTCTTTTATAGAAGTGCTTTTAGCAGAGATATGTTAAACGAAATTAAACACCTGCATCGTAACGCAGAAATGGTGTCGATCGGTGAAATGCCTTCAAAGACACCGATGTACTTTTTTATATCTGATGATCAAGAAGCAAACTTCGCCGGCTGGGAAGAAGATTTGACCAGCTTTCTGTCAACAATTGAAGTTGGCAGGTATATGAAGCTCGATACCGGCCACTATGTTCATTATGATCAAGCAGAAGTAATTGCCGCTGAAGCCAGATCATTTCTTTTGAAGAGACGAAAGCAGAGATGAAGAAACGTTTCATGAAAAAGATACTTGCAGCGCAAGAGAAGGGTGAAATCCGCAAGGATATTGCTCCCAGCCCTTTGTGTTCCCTGCAAAACCTGACCCATATAGTATTAAAGTGGCTGGCAACCGGGGCAGAAGTATACGCTTCCACCAAGATAAGCTTCTTTGACTATAATGGTTTCACAAACCGGGCATTTTGAACCAACAGTATTTTTACTCATCAAGGTGCGGTAGCCTCCTCGCTGGCCAAAAAGGTCAATATCGGTATCTCTTCCGCCCTGCTCGGTCATCTGTCGCAGTACAATTTTCACTGAATTATAAAGAGCTTGCTTTTGCTCGCCGGTTAAACAGCCCAGTTTTGCCCGGGGATTAATTTTTGCTGTATAAAGAATATCCTGCAGCACTCCATTACCCAGGCCTGGAGTTGTCAGGAGGACGGGGTTATTGACAACTTTTTTATGGTTGCTGCCATTTTATTTGTGAGCTGTTATATCGCGGAAGCTCAATTTATACCTGCCGTGACCAAATGGAATAGGGCATTATTCAGTCGAAGGGTAAGGTTAAAATAGTTACCAGTACTTCAAAACTAAATAAATCGTTTGATATAATAGAACGCGAGGGGGAGGTCTGAATATGGAAAACCATGATCATGCAAAAAGTGAACATCACCAGCATAGCGAACATAAAGGCCATCAAGGTGCTGATCATGACAAACATGCTGGACATTCTCCTGCCATGTTCCGCCGGAAGTTCTGGCTTTCACTGGTTCTGACCATTCCTGTTTTAGTCTATAGTCATCATATCCAGCAGTGGTTTAACTTCCAGCCTCCCGCATTTCCGGGGCATCACTATCTTCCTGCTCTGCTAAGTACGATAATATTTTTCTATGGCGGGACAGTTTTTATAAAAAGCGCTTATCATGAAATAATGGATCGCCGTCCCGGGATGATGACCCTGATCAGCCTGGCTATTTCTGTTGCCTTTATCTACAGCATTCTGGTAACCCTGGGCTTGCCCGGAGAAGATATTTTCTGGGAACTCGCTACGCTTGTTACAATTATGCTTCTTGGTCACTGGATTGAAATGAACGCAGTTTCCAGTGCCCGTGGCGCTTTGCAGGAACTGGCAAAACTAATTCCGGATAAAGCCCTGCTGATTAGCGAAGAAGGGGAAAAAGAGGTTCCGGTCAGCACTCTTAAACCGGGGGATGTAGTCTTGGTTCGCCCGGGAAGCCGTTTACCGGCAGACGGTAAGGTAGCAAGGGGTGAATCTTTTGTAAACGAAGCAGTTATTACAGGAGAAGCGGAGCCAGTGCCCAAAAAGCCAGGAGATAAAGTAATTGCCGGTTCCTTAAACGAGGACGGTTCTTTGCGGGTTGAAGTAGAAGTGGCAGAGGGTGATACTGTCTTAGCCGGAATTATGCGCTTGGTGGAAGAGGCGCAAACATCACGTTCCCGCACCCAGGTTTTGGCTGACAAGGCAGCTTTTTATCTGACCATCATTGCCCTGTTCTCTGCAGTTGGTACTGCCCTGGTGTGGACATACTTTAATGCCGGAACAGTATTTGTTATGGAGCGGGTGGTAACTGTACTTGTTATTGCCTGCCCTCATGCTCTTGGGCTGGCCATACCGCTGGTAATAGCTATTTCCACTACCATAGCTGCCCGCAGCGGTCTTCTGGTAAAAGACCGATTAGCCCTGGAAAATGCCCGCCATATTGATTGTGTTGTCTTTGACAAAACCGGCACTCTGACCAGTGGGAAACTGAGTTTAACCGAAATAAGGTCATTGACCGGTAAACTGAGCGAAAACGAGCTGCTGCAGCTGGCTGCAGCTGCGGAAAAAGATTCCGAACACAGTATTGCCCGCGCAATAGTAGAAATGGCTGAGGAGCGCAACCTTGAGCTTTCAGAAGTAGATACATTTGAAGCGCTGCCAGGGCGGGGGATCAGAGCAGAAATAAGTGGGCAGACAATCTTTGTAGGCGGCCCTAACCTGCTTGAGCAGCTTAAAAGTGAAGGGCAGCTGGCAGATGATAATATTATTAAAGGCGACGATATAAAGAGCGGGCACGGGTTAGCTTATGTTGTATTAGATAAAGAAATAGTCGGCTACCTTGTTTTCAGCGATACTGTTCGTGATGAATCGCTTGCAGCGGTAAAGCATCTTCAGGGCGGGAGTATTAAGATCGTGATGCTTACCGGTGACAGCCGGGCAGCGGCAGAAAATGCGGCCAGCCAGCTTAATATAGATGAAGTTTATGCAGAAGTGCTGCCTGAGAATAAGGCCGAAATTATTAAAAAATTACAGGGCCAGGGTTACCGGGTGGCAATGGTTGGCGATGGTGTAAATGATGCGCCAGCCCTTGTTTTAGCTGATATAGGCCTGGCTATCGGAGCTGGAACAGATGTGGCAGTTGAATCGGCCGGGATAATCCTGGTTAAAAACGACCCCCGTGACGTTGTCCGGTTAATTGAACTATCCCGAAGAGTTTACAGTAAAATGGTGCAAAACTTAATCTGGGCAACCGGTTACAATTTGTTGGCCATACCCCTGGCGGCAGGAATTCTTGCACCAATTGGTTTTGTAATGCCGATGGCTGTTGGAGCTGTTGTTATGTCTGCCAGTACGGTTATAGTTGCCCTAAATGCCCAATTATTGCGCCGTGTAAATCTGGCAAGATAAAAATCATAATACTGATTAGAAGATGATTTAAGGTTTCATCTCATAGAGGTCTTTTAGGGTCAGCACCTGCTCGTTCCATACTTTTCCGAACCGGACGTTATCCACGGCCGGTTTTTTAATCATCTTCAACAGGTACCCCATCTGGGTATCACTGGTGCTCGGCTTACTATAAAGGGTTAGTGCAAAACCGGAAAAATCGCGGACCATGAAATCAAATATCTGGTCCACAAGTGACTCCTCAAGGTTATAGATTCTGGCATTTTCCAGGATCAACTGCCCATATACAACCAAGGTAAACATTTCCCCCAGGGAAAGCAAAAAATCAGTGTTCCTCTGCTGTTCAGCATCCGGTGTGGCTGCGGCTAAAAACTCTTTCAAACAGGTTATCTGTTCTTTAAATATTTCAATGTTTGGCAGTTCATAAAGGTTGTAGGCTAAGCTGTAATCATGGAATTTGATCTTGCCCAAACCCCTGGTTGGCCCCTGGTTAAAGAGGAAGCTGTCATCAACAGGTTGGTCCTGCGTGCCAAGGGGTGGATATTGTTGCGGGTTAAAGAAATAATTAGCCATGAACTTTACAATCAGGGCTATATTAACATGTACTGTTCCTTCAAGCTTGGGCAGGGCCCTTATATCCCTGGCAGCCATTTCAAAGTAGGTATCCATTTCAAAACCCTTTGCTGCTATTACATTCCAGAGAAGATTAATCACTTCTTCCCCCTGAGTGGTTACCTTCATTTTAACTGTCGGGTTATAAAGCAGGTAGCGCCTGTCGTCCGGTGATGCAGCTCGCATGTAATCTGAAGCGCGCAGGGCAAATAGTTTCATTGCTGTCAGGCGGCTGTAAGCATCTACAAACATCTGACTGACATGGGGGAAGTCGGTAATCCTCATTCCATATAGAACACGGTTGGCTGCATGGTTTATCGCCTCATAAAATGCATGGGTGCAGATACCGATGGAGGCCCATCCAAGATTATACTTACCCACGTTAATCGTATTCAGTGCAGAGTCCCAGGCATCCTGCCCCCGGGATAGTATCTCGTTTTCAGTAACCGGGTAATCCCGAAGAATAAAATCGGCTACATAAGACTGAGAGTTAACAACATTTTTAACCAGCTCATAATTCTTGTGGCTGTAATTGGCGCTGAAAAATACGTAGTCGCCGTTGTCGGACATCTTGCCAAAAGTAGAAACCATCTCGGCTTTATTGCCATTTCCAATGTAGTATTTTTCGCCGTTGGCCAGGTAGGTTCCGTCAGGTTGTGGTGTAAGTGACATTTCAGTGGAATAAACATCTGCGCCATGCTCCCGCTCTG
>CAZBKZ010000064.1:0-9428 GCA_964492615.1 uncultured Syntrophomonadaceae bacterium
AGGATTTTGCCGATGAAATTGGGGCAGACGGCTGGGCGCCTGATGCTGCTTCGGCAAAAGATTTGGCATTGGATTTAGCCGGTTAATTAAACTTTGCGGGGGGTGGATCGGAATGATCGTGCAGACTCTAAATCTGCATAGCCGGGTGGAACTCCCGGACTCCCCGCCAGTTTTACTAAAGGGCATAACCCTGCATAGAGTGAAGGAGCTTAGCAATGGTAAACTGGACCTCAATACAAAAACAGAGGCTACTTGAACTCGGTGCAGAGCCGGAAAAATTAAAACTTACCTTTGATGGTATAGATGAACGTAATAAATGCTACCAGGACATGGAACATGAACTGGTTAACGAGGCCAAGGAAAAACTGGATGACTTCAGGAAAAATATTAAAAGGCCCGAATTATGCTCACTGGAAAGACAACTTGATGAATTATTGGTAGATAAAGGATTTTGTCGGGTGACAACGCCTGTTTTACTCTCCAGGGGTTTGCTGGCAAAAATGACAGTTACGGAAGAACATCCTCTTTTTAAGCAGGTTTTCTGGGTTGACTCACGTAAGTGTCTTCGGCCAATGCTGGCTCCAAACCTGTATTATATACTCAGGGATCTTTTAAGGATCTGGACACACCCGGTAAGCATATTTGAAATAGGGCCATGTTTTCGCAAGGATACCCAGGGCGGCAGACATATGCAGGAATTTACAATGCTTAACCTGGTGGAAATGGGGCTTCCCGAAGAACACTGTTATGAACGTCTTGTCGAGATGGCCGGGTGGGTTATGAAATGTTCCGGTATTGATAAGTACAGGCTGGAAAGCGAAGAATCGCAGGTGTATGGTAAAACGGTCGATATTGTTTCAGAAGAAACAGAACTTGGATCAGGGGCTATAGGCCCGCACATCCTGGATCGTCAGTGGGATATACACGTTCCCTGGGTGGGAATTGGTTTTGGGCTGGAACGTCTGGCCATGATAAAAGAAGGTCACGGTAATATCCAAAGAACAGGTAGAAGCCTGAGTTACCTGAATGGAGTCAGACTCAATATTAGTTAGCTGGTTTAACAAACTTTTGAATCCTTCAAAATGGGGTAATCACTTGGAAGATAGAGATAAAAGGGTTGAGGTTGAAGCCATTCTCGAAAAAATAACCAGTGGTCTAATGGCTGACAGGCAGGAAATAAATTTCCTGTTAAGTTTAACAAACCAGTCTGAAATTGAATTATTGTTTAAGGCTGCCAGAAAATCCAGGGAAACGAATTTTGGTGATGAAATATTTTTATACGGTTTTGTATATTTCTCCACTTATTGCCGCAATAATTGTATTTTTTGCTTTTACCGCAGCTGCAATCAGGCTTCTTCCCGTTACCGGAAAACACCGGCACAGGTTATTGAAACTTCGGTAAAACTGGCAGATTCAGGAGTCGATCTTTTAGACCTGACCATGGGAGAGGACCCCTATTATTTTAATTCCGGTAATTTTGAAGAGCTGGTGGATCTTGTAGCTTCTGTAAAGGAAAAGACTGTTCTTCCGCTTATGATATCGCCCGGTCTGGTTCCAACCAGTGTCATACAAGGTTTCAGCGAAGTCGGGGTTGATTGGTACGCCTGTTATCAGGAAACGCATAATCGCGAGCTGTTTACCAAAATGAGGCTTAATCAGGATTATGATCAACGGTTAAAAGTGAAGGGATATGCTCACCAGCTTGGAATGCTTGCCGAAGAAGGGCTTCTGGTTGGTGTTGGCGAAACTGCCGGCGACTTGGCTTACTCATTTGAAGTGATGGATAAAATTGCTGCCGACCAGGTCAGGGTGATGAGTTTTATTCCGCAAAAAGGGACCCCCCTGGAAAATATACAAACCGGTTCCAGCTTAAGAGAACTGCTGGTTATTGCCGTAATGCGCTTATTATTTCCCGATCGGCTGATTCCGGCTTCCCTTGATGTTGATGGAATTGGCGGTCTGAAAGACAGGTTGAATGCCGGCGCAAATGTAGTAACTTCGATCATACCGCCGGAAGAAGGTTTAATGGGCGTATCCCAGAGTACCCTTGATATTGATGAAGGGGGAAGAACCGTGGCGGGGACGATACCGATTCTACATGATTGTGGATTGCAACCTGCAGGAAAGGGTAATTATTCAAGATGGGTGGAAAATAGGAAAAAAAGATATATAACCAGGAACAGTAAGCAGGAGCAGGAAGCCTGAAATGCGAATAGCGATTATTGGAGGCAAACTTCAGGGGCTTGAAGCAGTATACCTGGCAAAAAAAGCAGGGATAGAGGTTGTATTAATTGATAAAGAGGAGAAAATTCCGGCTCGCAACCTGGCTGACTCGTTCTACTGTCTTGATGTGATGAGTGATGATCTGCTGGCATCTGCGCTTGAAAATGTCGACCTGGTGATTCCTGCTCTGGAAGAAAATAATGTTTTAGAAAATCTATCCCGGGTGTGCCGGCAGATTCGGGTTGCTTATGCCTTTGATCCTGATGCCTATGCCATATCTTCTTCAAAGCTTCGCTCTGACCTATTTCTGAAAGATAGAGGTGTTCCTGTACCCTGTTACTATCCTCATTGTTCTTATCCGGTTATTGCCAAACCTTCGGAGTCGAGCGGCAGTGAAGGGGTTGCTTTATTTTCCGATCAGCACACACTATCTCAATTTTTGCACGACATAAAAAATGACCGTCAGGGCTGGGTAATCCAGGAATACTTGGAGGGTCCTTCATTTTCTCTGGAGGTGGTTGGCTGGAAAGGAGATTGCAGGGTTATCCAGGTAACCGATTTAGAGATGGACGCCGGTTATGATTGTAAAAGGGTTATTGCTCCTTCAACCCTATCTTCTTTACAGCAGAAAAAGTTTGCGGAAATAGGGGAAAGAATTGCCGGCTGCCTGCACCTTAATGGGATTATGGACATTGAGGTAATCCTGCATAATGGGGAATTAAAAGTGCTGGAGATTGATGCCCGTTTACCAAGCCAGACCCCAATTTGTGTCTATCATTCCTGTGGAATCAACCTGGTTGATGTTGTGGCGAATATATTTTTAAGGAAAGCCCTGCCCGAACATCTTGCAGTAACAGCAGAAAAACATGTCCTTTTGGAACATATAAGGCTTACGCCGGGTAGACTTGAAACATGCGGTGAACATGTGGTTGGTAGTTCCGGTCCTCTTAGTCATATTAAAAACTTTTTTGGTGCCGATGAAGCCATTACCGATTACAGGCCCGGAATAGATAGTTGGGTGGCTACCTTAATTATTACGGGGATAAATCGTAATGGAATAAACAGGCGTCGTTGCGAAATTGTAGAAAAGATTTGTAGTGCTTATTCCGTATCGGAATATATCGATACGGCTCCGCAGAAGATATTATGATGAAGTGAAGGTGTAATGAATTGACAAGGCTGGTTTCTGATCAGGTCAGGAATATCCCCGGGGAGCTCGCTGCTTATGATCTAGAGCTAAAAAATAAAACCGGGTTTACCCTGAGGGAAATCGCTATGGAAGCTGCCGGCCTAAGAAAGGATGTCACCGTTAACCAAAACCGGAAAGTTGCTGTTGTTCCAATTACAGCAGGCCAGGGAACAATCTCATGTTTTGTGGAAGCGGTTAGTTCTATCGCAGCCTACCTTGATTTTGATCCTTTTATTACCTCTGCACCGGATGCAGCCGGGCTTGCAGAAGCATACCAGGAGGGAGCCGACCTGGTAATTATGGCAGATGATTATCTTTATGCAGCTGTAAACCTGAAAACACGCAGGGTGATTAACAACGATCAGGCTACAGCAGCGGGTTACTGCATCGCTTTATCTAAAATGGCGGGAGGGTTAAAAGAGAAACGGGTCCTACTTATCGGAGCAGGTCCTGTAGGTCGGGCGGCGGCAGATTTGTTAGTTCTATCCGGAGCCAGGTTGATAATTTACGACATAGATCGTGAAAAAGAAAAAGGGTTGGCTGAATTAATCGGGCAGAAATATAAATTAGCTGTATCTTCCGGTTTAAACTTGGAGGAAGCTCTAAGCAAAAAGCCGATTATCTTTGACGCTTCGCCGGGCCACTCATTTATCAAGGCAAAAGATGTTAATGCAGAGACGATGGTTGCTGCTCCTGGTATACCACTTGGGCTTGACAGTGCTGCGCTGGAAATTGTTAAAATAAAACTGATTCATGATCACTTGCAAATTGGCACAGCGGTAATGTTGTTTTCGGCTCTGGTCTAATCTTGAATCTGGAAGAAGGGCACATTTGAAATGGAGGCAAAAAAAAGATTTTATCGCAAGCGGGTTGATTTTTTCAGGCTTCTTATAAAGGTGAAGTTGTGGCCATCCCGTAAAAGAGTTTTACACGGCATTCATACGCTGGAGATTAACGGTAACCAAGCTCTTATAACAACCCATTGTAATAAAACATTCACTGCATATAATTCTAAAAACAGCCGTGCTGCCCGTTTTTTACGAAATAAGTGGGACTATACTCCCTGTCCTGCCTGCCGAATCCCGTCCTGGAAACTGGAAAAATTTAAATCAACGCGTTTCAGTCAATCTTATGGATCAGATCTTTCAGAAGCGGATGGGAAAGAAAAATGAACAAAGATTCGGGAGATGTTTTAGTAACTGTGAGCCTGCACGATGTTTTAAGGGATAAAATAAAAAGAGATTTAATTTCACCCGGTAGTACTCTATCGTGCTGGATGCAAAGTCTTTCTTCAGTTGATGATTTGATTCTTGAATTGGGCTTGCAGAGAGAAGATGTGGGGTTAATCGTGATCAATGGTCGTCAGTCCGATTTGGATACCAAGCTTAGTGACGGAGACAAAGTGATGTTGTTTTCACCAATGTGCGGAGGTTAGAATGATTATGGAGGGATATAATGAATAAGATAATGCGTTTGAACCTGTCAGATGGAACTATCATTACTGAGCCTGTACCTGAAAAATATGCTCAACTGGGAGGCAGGTCCTTAACATCTCAAATAATTTTAGATGAGGTAGATCCCGGCTGCGAACCGCTTGGGAGCAGGAACAAACTTGTTTTTGCTCCGGGTTTACTGGGAGGCAGTTTTCTTTCCAGCTCTTCACGCCTCTCCGTTGGTGGGAAAAGCCCTCTGACCGGAGGTATTAAAGAAGCTAATGCTGGGGGAACAGCAGCAGCGGCACTATGCAAACTGGGCATTAAAGCTTTAATTATTGAGGGTGAGAGCAATTCTCAAACCAGCATGTATTTGTACCTGGATAAAGATAAAGCAGAGCTGCGCCGGGCAAATATGGCAGGTTGCGGTATTTATGAGTCGGCCCGGGTAATCTTTGAACAATACGGTGATAAAGTGTCATTGATCCTGATTGGCCCAGGTGGAGAAAGAGGTTATGCAGCAGCAGGACTGGCTAATACCGATGTGCAGGGACGACCAAGTCGCTTTCTCGGGCGCGGTGGGTTAGGAGCAGTGATGGGTGTTAAGGGGTTGAAAGGGATAGTGATTAACCCTACCGGAGCAAATATGATTGATTACCATGATCGCAAGGCGTTTCAGGAGTTAAATAAAGAGCTGGTCAGGCTAATTAAGGAAAACCCGGTTTCAGGAGAGGTTTATCCAAAATATGGAACAGCCGCAATGGCTTCACGAACCAACTCCATTCATGCCCTTCCTACCCGAAACTTTTCTGCCGGCAGCTTTGAGCATTCCGACCGAATAAATGGTGATTCTCTCTATGAACTAATCACGTCCAGGGGAGGAGATGGAGAAACTACTCATGCCTGTATGCCCGGTTGTGTTATTAAATGTTCAAATGTATTTGCCGACTCTGAAGGTAAGGAGATCGTAGCGCCCCTGGAATATGAAACGATCGGCCTGATGGGTTCTAATTTGGGCATAGGGAGCTTGGATGACATAGCTAAACTAAATTATCGCTGCAATGATCTTGGTTTGGATACTATTGAAATGGGAGCAGCCCTGGGGGTTGCCATGGATTCCGGTATAATTCCTTTTGGCGATGCTAAGGCTGCCTGCGGCTTACTGGAAGAAATTGCTAATGAGACTATTCTCGGCAGGGTTCTTGCTCAGGGAGCCCGTATAACCGGCCTTGTTTTAGGATGCAGGAGGGTACCTGTTGTTAAGGGTCAGGGTATGCCTGCTTATGATCCGAGGGGTGTAAAAGGTTTGGGGGTTACTTATGCCACATCGCCGATGGGAGCCGACCACACAGCAGGAAATACGATCAGGGCAGAGGTTGACCATACTGATCCGAAACCACAGGTGGAACTCTCCCGCAAAGCACAGCCTATGGCGATGATTGCCGACATGATGGGTCTATGCTTATTTGTTATGCCAGCACTGGGACCTCATTTGGATAAACTTGCCCGCTTATATAATTACTATACCGGGATCGAAATGAGCGGTGAAGGGATTTCCCAGGCGGCTGTTAGAGCTTTAAATATAGAGCATGAATTCAACCGGCAGGCAGGTTTAACACCGGCGCAGGATCGTCTTCCTGAATTCATGATGGACGAACCGCTGCCGGTTAGCGGGAGCGTCTTTGATGTTCCTGTCGATGAATTACAAAAAGCGACTCAGGAAATTGTTTAACACTTTCCTGAGTCGCCGGGTTTTGCGAGATATATATTTTTACTCCCCTGATTGAGTCTGTGGCTCAATGCCTTCGCCAATTGCATTATTAACGTTCTGCATGAACTGGCTAAAATCATTTTGTGCTTTAGCATATGCTTGAATTGTCAGGCTTGTATCCATTTTGCTTTTCAGGTTGTTAAATTGATCTATTTGATCCTGACTTGGGTCTACACCCGATTGTTGGGCGAATTGTATCTGCTGCTGTATCTCCTGAATATCTTCAATCATCTTGTTAGCTTCTGAATCGCCTTTAACATTATGGGTAGCTCTTTCTAACTCTTTGTATTCCGGGGTCTTGCGTATTTCCTTGCCTAAATCTTTAGCTTTTTCAATAACACTCATATACAAACCTCCAGGTTTTTGGTATGTATACCCCTTCTTGATAAGAATGGGTGATTCCTTCTTAACGGGAAGAATTATATAAGTAATGATTAATTATATGATTGTACGGGTGTTTTTTATTATAAAAAGCGGCTCTACGGGTAATTGTAAGATGGCCGCTTTTCATAATAAAGGACTATGTTTTATGTCAGGCTTTTAGCTGGTACAGCAGATTCTCAAAATCTTTTTGCCATAATAGTTTAGGAACCGGGTAAGTTGGATTCCCTTCTTCTTCTATTCTTTTTGCCAGTTCAGGGATATCGCTTTCAACTATTTCTTCGAATGCTGTTGGGATATCCATTGCTGAGTTCATATTCTTGATTTTTTCAATTAACCTGGTGCATAAAGAATCGTTACTGTCTTGATCACTTCCAAGTCCTGCAAAACGGGCCATTTCAGCCATTTTAGCAATAGATCGTTCATTTTTAGAGAGTTCCAGGACCCGGGGTAATACAACAGCATTGCCCAGTCCGTGGGGAATACTATAATACCCTCCCAGGTTGTGAGCTACAGCATGAACATAACCAACGTAGGCACGGGTAAAAGCTTTGCCGGCATAATGAGAGGCACGAAGCATTGCTTCGCGGGCTTCAAGGTTGGTGTTATCACGATAAGAAGTTTCCAGGTGATCAAAAATAAGTTTTGTTGCTTTTAAAGCCAGTTCATTAGTGAAGGGGGAACCAATCAAGCCTATATATGCCTCTATCGCATGAGTAAGGGCATCCATTCCGGTGGTTGAGGTTAAATGTTTTGGAAGGCCAACCAGTAATTCGGGATCTAAAATACAGGCAGCAGGAGTCAGGTTTGGTGAGTTGATTGCGAATTTTTCTCGATTATCAGGATCAGATATTACTGCTACTATAGTTGCCTCCGATCCGGTTCCGGCAGTTGTTGGTACGGCAATAAGATACGGCAGTTTACGCCATACCTTGAAAAGGCCTTTCATTTTCCTGATCGGTTTCTTGTTGGTGGTTTTAGCGGCGATTATTTTTGCACAGTCTATTGGAGAACCGCCTCCGAAAGCGATTACGGCTGAACAGTTGTTATTTTGATAGACGTTTAATCCGTCTTCGACATTTTTAATTGTCGGGTTTGGTTTAACATCGCTGTATATAACATACTCTATATTATCAGCGGTTAATGCTTTAAGCAATTTATCAATCAGCCCTATTTTGACCAGATCAGCATCTGTTACTACGAGGATTTTTTTAATGTTCTTTTCTAATAGCAATTCGGGAATCCTGTTAATCGAACCAGGTCCGGTTATTGTTTCCGGCTCAGGGAAAACGAGGATACGGATAACCACTTTAAAAATGTAATGACGTATTCTAGCTGTAATTGCTTTCATTTTAAACCTCCCTGTATTTTTAATGTAACCCGAAACATATAGCGCTGATTAATGTCAGTATAATACAGGATTGTAACTCTGTTACTTCCGGTAAATAGTTTACAGAGCCTGAAAAGCTTGATCCTGACCCAGGAAGTTTGTGCAGTTGCCCATACTCTGCATGGTTATTTCATCTCCGGGTTTGATGACTGCAAAGTCATCTTCCCACTTAAATTCAAGCGCATCTGCCAGCAGACCCAATTCGGCAGGTACAACTTTTAACTCAAGGTCAAGAACTTCGGCGATTTTTTTTGTTTCTTTAATAAAACCCTCGGTGTCATAAGCTCCAGTGTCGATAACAACCAGATGGGTATAATGTTTAAGCATTATTTTAAAAATGGATCGGGTTTTTTCAGCTCCATATCGTTCAACGCTACGCTGGTACTCTTGCCATATATTATTTTCATATCTTAACCAGCCCTTGGTCAGGTAATATGCTTTAGCTTTGCTCTCAAGCCTGCGCCTGTTTTGATTTCCGCCCAAAAAGAGCGATATGCAATCATCTACCTTGGGTATTATAATTGTAGCATTTTTTGAACTTAAACCAAGCAATGCATTTCCACAAAGACCAAAAATCATCACGATATATTCTTTGTCAGTTATGTTATCTATACACTGCTGCAGGTTATCCCTGAGTTTGTCCGGGTAGTTATGCAACCCCGATTCAATCCAATGGATTTGGTATGGGTGGCCGGCCATTTCAACAGCACGGTTGACTTCGTCTTCAAGGGTTTTGCAGGCAATTACTGCGGTTTTCATTAATATATAATCCTCCGTTTATTTTGTCTCACTGTTAGAGTAAGTATTGTTGTTTATCGTTATTCTCATTGATTATATCATTTTTTGCGGCCAGTGTTGATTAAATGGTATATCTTTGCCTGCGCTCGCTTTATGTTCGCTTAAGGTTACCGGCATCAACGGCAGACTGGTTGCGCATAAGATTACTCAAACCAGTTAAAAAGCCAAATACATATTTTTTAGTTGAACATACTTTTGCAAATATTACTGCTCGCCTGGGGGGGCTTGGTTGCTGCAGTAACC
>CAZBKZ010000065.1:0-8606 GCA_964492615.1 uncultured Syntrophomonadaceae bacterium
TTATTTTTATTTCCAGGTACCCGGCGTATGCTTCACTAGCCTGGCAAGTCGGTGCGGCAGGGTTTCTCACAGAACCATTAGACAATTATCAATTCTACCTGAGCCTGTCAAAATTGTCAGGGGGACGGGGTTGTTGACAACTTTTTGTTGTTAGTCTATACTATCCACGGGGGTGTTGTAATTGCCAAGGAAAGCCCGTGAAAAAAGTAAAAGTGACATCTACCATATCATAATGAGGGGCATAAACCGTCAGCAAATATTTAAAGAAAACGAAGATTGTCACCGTTTCCTCCAGACTTTGAAGTTCTACAAGGAATCCTGCGGGTACCAGGTCTACGCCTACTGCTTAATGAGTAATCACATCCATCTTTTGGTTAAAGTAGGGTCAGAACCATTAGAGCAGGTTATGCGAAGAATCTGTGGTAAATTTGTCTATTGGTATAACGATAAATATGATCGAATAGGATACCTTTTTCAGGACAGGTTTAAAAGTGAACCGGTAGAAGACGATACATATTTCCTGACAGTCCTGCGGTATATTCACCAAAACCCACTCAAGGCCGGTATGGTGCAGGAGCTAACGCAGCACCCCTGGAGCAGCTATAACGCTTATATCAAGCGGAACAAGTTAGTCGATGCAGATTTTGCCTTAAAAATGTTTGATGGCAAACAGGCGCAAGCCTTGAAATTGTTTAAAATTTTTAATGAAAAAAAGAATAATGACCGATGTTTGGATGTGGAAGAGCCAAGCAAATTGAAAGATGAAGAGGCACTTCAAATAATAACAAATATTTGCAATGTAAGCGCTATAGAAGAGTGGCAGAAAATAGATCGAGATACCAGGAATAATCATTTGATCAAGTTAAAGAATAAAGGATTATCCGTGCGGCAAATTTCCAGACTAACGGGCCTAAACAGGGGAGTTGTGCAAAAAGCGTAGAAAAGTTGTCAACAACCCCGTCCCCAATACGTATATACTTTGAGCATGAGAGGGGAATTAAAGGATAGAGATAGAACTAGTAATTAGAGCTTGTTTCCCTGGGGAAAGACTTCCCGTCCCCCGCGGCTAGACCGCTATGTTAGGACAGACCTTCTCCGGGGAGCAGTTTAGGCACGATAGTTAATAGAGGTCCTGACAATCCGTCCCCCTGACAATCCCCCTGACAATCTATCCAGAGAGAGTGGAAGAGGTGCAAAGAAGGTGTATAAGACAATCAAGCTTTGCATGATTGGTTTTGGCAATTCAGCACGTGAATTTTGCCGGCTGTTACTTGAACGCCAAAAGTGGATTGCCTCTTCTTCCGGTTATAAGGTTGAAGTCGTTGCAGTGGCGACAAAAAGCCGGGGCAGCCTTCTTGATCACCGCGGCCTCGATTTACAGGAATTGCTGAATCTGGCAGGCAGAGAGAAAGGATTTGCCGGGCACTGTAATTCTACCCCGCTAGAAACAGTCGATCTCATTAAAGCAGCCTATGCAGACGTTTTAGATGAACTTAGCACCCTGTCGATTAAAGATGGGCAACCTGCAATATCGCACATAGACACTGCTCTTAATTGTAACATGCAGATCATTACTGCCAACAAGGGACCGATCGCCTGGGCCTACCAACATTTAAAGAAAAAGGCTGATCAGAAAGGACTGCAGCTGCTTTTTGAATCAACGGTTATGGACGGAACCCCGGTTTTTAACCTGGTGAAAAGAACACTGCCTGACTGCAGAATTAAAGGTTTTAAAGGCATATTAAACTCGACCACAAACTATATTTTAGGAGAGATGGAGAAGGGCCTTTCCTATGCAGAAGCCCTTCAGAAGGCGCAGGATCAGGATTTTGTTGAAGCAGATCCCGGTATAGACACCCGGGGGTGGTTTGCGAAGGCCTTTGGAAAGACGGTAAAATTGTCGGCAAGGTCAGCCCGCCAACTCTTGATTCCGCTGATCTATTTTGTATCGTTAATGCCACATCATCGATTCTATGCCTGCAAACCGAGATGATGGGTGAAATCAGCATTATTGAGAACAATCCGGAGATTCTGCAGACAGCCTATGGAATCTACAGTGATCTGCTTTATCTTATGCAAAACGCCTCAAGCATTTAATAACTGACCCGGCCTGCTTCGGCAATAATCCAACCATTTTTTGTTTTAACCAGGAGCAAGTTCATCTGCCAGCCTACACTACACATTTTACTCAGCTTTTGAGGCACTTTAACCGCCAACTCTATTTTGCCCTCCGCACCATATGTTTCCAGGGTTAGAACCCCAGGCTTTACTGAAATGACTTCAAAAACATCTTCCAACTCATCTTCTTCATCCCATTCAGCATCAATGTCTGTCTCTTCCAGGTAGTCGAAAAGCGCTACTTCGAAATCGTTAATAGCCGGTAGTTCCCTCCCCGCATTTATCGCTTCTTCTGTTATCCTTTCCAAATCTGTCTGATCTATATAGCCGTTACTAAAGAGCCATTGGCCAAGCTTTTTTATTACTGTTGCGCTCTTTTTGAGCAAATCTTTACTGCCCCCTACCTTATGAGGTAAAAAGTAGGATAAAAATTCTACAGCTCCACTTGCAATTTTTGTAGGGCCAAAAAGGCGACAAAATAGGTTGTTATCATCATCATCTTCTTCTTCGTCAAGTGCTTTATTGAATTGATCATTTAAGCAAAGATCGAATATCTGTTTATCATTTTCTTCCAAATAATTATAGCTGTACCGCTCCATGCTAGCCTCTAAAAGTTCAATGACAGTTTCATATTTACGATAAGTGGTTTTAGAAAGGTGTGACGATTGTTCTTCAAGGAAATTCTGGAGCACTTGTTCGATGGTTACTTCTTGTTCTGCTGCCATCAAATTTTGTTGAAAAGTTTGCATGTTTTTATTCAGCCACTCAATTGAGTCCGGGCTCTTTTCCCAGGCTTCCTGTGCATCGGAAACATAGCAAATGGCTTCAGAGGGTTCTCCCCAACAATAATGCTCGGGCTCACGGTATGGCATAAATTCTTCACCAGAGAGGTATTCGTATACATGCTTGTTTGAAGCGATAGCTCTCTGTACTATTTTGGTTGCATCTGCAGATCCAAGCCGATACAGGTGTAGTGCTTTTGTATAAAGCATAAAACAGCTTTCTTCTTCGCCATAGTTTTTTAAAAGGTCATCGAGCTCTTCGCGTCGATCAAGTAAGATCAGAATGTTGCCTAAATGATAGCGAACTCCCTGGTTATCGGATGGATTCAGTTTGAGCATTTCTTGGTATATCTCAGCGGCTGGCTTCAAATCTTCAGTATGCCAGTAACAATCGGCTAGTCCCTGTAGGGCTCGCATGTAAGGTCTTGTTTCAAGTAAACCCCAAAAATAGCCAGTATTTTCCTTGATGTAGAGTTCCCCCAGAGCTTCCTTTCCAACCAGGACAGCTCTTTTAGAAAGGAAGCATTTTTCGCTATATAATTTGCTGTACAAGGAAAGGTAATTCAACGCATCAGCACAGAAAGGTGAAGCTTCAAGGGCCTGGTAGGCTATCTTAATTCCTTTGATAATATCGTCTTCCTCCCAGGCTTGGTTATTGATTTCGTTTGCCTCATTCAACTTTGTTTCAGAAAAGGGAAGTTTTTTAACTGGTGCTACAAAATAGTGCGGCAACTCTGTTGAAGGAGGAATTCTTGTAGTAATATTTGTAGACTTATCCCCTAAAATTAAAGGAAGCGTAGTGCTATCACTCTCTTTTGTTTTGAAAGCGTGGATGAATTCCTGATGAATCGGGGTATCATTAGGTTGGCCGGAAGGCAGGTTTTCCTTCCAGATGGTCCTGCTGTCGCCACGGCTGGCAAGGCCTAATATCACATCGTAGAAGTCTGTCTTATAGATTTCAATAGATGCTTTAAAGTGGAGAGTTGAGCGGAATAGTAATTGTGACCACAGGTGGTCCTCTATAGCTTTTATGATATGCCCTCCTGACGGAAACCCGGAAGTGGGGGTGAAAGGGGTTACTCCAACTTGTTTCAGCCCCACAAATAGTGATGGGGAAGAGATAGCCTTGGGGATGGCGATATAATCAGGTAAGCCCCAAAAATGTTTCTCTTCTTTATCCTGTCGCCAGGCATAATGAAGAAAGTCAGCTAGGGCAAACAATTGTTTGGTGGTAGCGACCTGAAAAATAAAATTGCCAGAGTAACGGTCAATGACAATATAGTATACCAGTAGTTCCTTCTTAGCGTTTTGGTAGTTGTTTATCTTGGTGGTAAAAGGTTTATCCTGGTAAGTTAAGATCCCTTTCTGACTGACATAGAAATGCCGAGAAACGGTTACCATTAGCTGATGTATCTGATTGGAGCAATCAACCTCAGTCTTATTCATGTGCTAGCCTCACTTTAAAATAATAAGTTAAGAATATATTAACCAGAAAGGTCACCCTTCCTCCTTTATAATCAAAATTTTGCAGTTAATAAAAAATGTTGTCAACAACCCCGTCCTGACAACATTGGGCCGGTTGAATGTCAACCAGCCCGCACGGTGCTTACTTGTCGCTATTTATCGTCCGCACCGGCCTGGCTTCAATGTAGCCGCGGTAGCCCTGTGGTTCCAGTTGAAACCTTGGTGCATCTGCATCGGCCCATTCAAAACCGTAAACCGTAGGCTTATAGCGCTTCATAACTTCCCAGAAATCTTCAATGGCATCGCCGAATTTTTCATCGTCCTCGTAAGGCTCACCCTGGAAGACCATCATCTTGCAGGGGGGGAGCTCAATAATTTCAAAGCCCTCCGGAATTGCGCCGCTGAAGTCGGCCGCCACTTCAACCCCCATTACGTAGGTTGATGTGCCCGGCTTAACCATGCTTTTAGGCAGCCACATTCCGGCTGGCTCATACATGGCCTCCTTAATACCGGAAAGTATCTCCCAGGTATCGCAGCCAACTTCCTCGCAGTAATCGAAATAGTGCGATGCCTTAACTCCCCGTTTTAAAATTAATTTGCGGCGGGGCCTTTCTACCACCTGGACAAACACTGTGCCGGTTTTACCTTTATCCGTCATCTGAACATCTCCCTTTTGCAGATTGAGGTAATAATCACGGATGCGTTCGGGCATAAAAATTTTCACTGGTTCGCTTTTGCGGCTATACTTTTTCGGCGATTCACCAAACTGCCTGAAAAAAGCTCTCGAAAAGCCTTCATGAGAATCAAAGACAAAATCAAAAGCCACGTCAATTACTTTCGGTCGCCCGCCAGCCCGTAAAACTTCCGCCGCTTTGCTTAAACGCAGACTTCTCAGGTAATCAAAGGGCGTTTTACCGGTTATTTCTTTAAACACCCTGCTGGATTGCCACTGCGAATACCCTGCTGCTTTGGCCAGCTGGCTTAAGCTGATAGGTTTCTGTAAATTATCCTCCATGTAGTCCTGCATTCTTCGAACAGCGGCTATCTTATCCCATCGCTCCGTAACAATCACCCCCTGCTTTTGAAGATACCTTATCAAGAATACTATTTCTTGACTTTAATTGCTAACCCAAACAAGGTTTACTTTTGAAAATCATACTGTTCCTTTGGAACCTCGCCAACACTTCATTACTGATGTCCGGGGCGGGTTAACTTTAAATCTACCCATCTCTGCCTTCAAGGATATGTTATAATTGATATGTCAGAAAAGTATGGCATGTCAGTCAAAGGAAGGGAGTTGAAAAGATGGCAGTGGTAAAGGTAATTGAAATTATCGCTGAATCGCCGGAAAGTTGGGAAGCTGCCACCGCGGATGCGGTTGCCGAAGCAAGTAAAACAGTGCAAAACATAATAAGTGTTTATGTCGATTCACAGCAGGCTATTGTTGAAGACAATAAGATTGTCAGATTTCGTGTTGCAACAAAGATTTCCTTTATGGTTAAATAACAAAAGCAAAAAAGCAGTTAAGCCTAAGCGTGGCAGACGCTGAATTGTCAGGACGGGGTTGTTGACAACCTCGTCTTTTTATTAACAAAGCAATAAAGTGCATTAAAAGTTGTCAACAACCCCGTCCCCCTGACAATATGCAGCCGTGTAATTTATCTCAACAACTGGTATTATAGTATTGGTACCCGGATATGTGCCATAGGATGGGAGCTGATTATCATGTCTCCAGATGAAAAAATTGATCGTCGATTAATTGAAGAAATGCCTGTTGGTTTTACTCACCACAGGATTGTAACCGATAATAAAGGCAATCCGGTTGATTATATCTACCTGGATGTAAACGCAGCCTTTGAAAAGCTAACCGGTTTGTCCAGGCAGCAAGTGATTGGAAAGAGGGCTACCGAAATATTCCCCGCTATTAAAAAAGAAGATTTCGACTGGCTGGAAATTTACGGACGTATTGCCGCCGGCGAAGATAAAACCAGCTTCAAACAATATATAGAACCGCTAAAACGTTGGTACCAAATAACAGCATATAAAGATAACCCTGGCTATTTCAATACAGTATTTTATGAAATTACCGGCCAGGTTGAAAGTGAAAAAGCCCTGCAGCAGAGCTACAGCAACCTGACTGCCATACTGGAAAACACCATTTTTGGAGTAGTTATTATCGATAAAAAAAGGATTATTCGCTGGGCCAACCCGGTAGCCTGCCGGATGATCGGCATAGATAATGCAGAAGAGATTATCGGCAGCCATTGTGCCAGGTATTTCTGCCCACCGGAGCAAACAGAATGCCCGGTTTTAGATCGGCAGATGAAATTGACCAATTCGGAAAGGATCCTGAACAGGCAAAGCGGAGAAGTAATCCCTATTCTTAAATCAATTACAGAAATTGTTTTTGATGGGGAAGAAGCCCTGCTTGAAACTTTTATCGATATAACAGAGAGGAACAAGGCAATAAAGGCTCTGCACGACAGTGAACAGAAATACCGCTCCCTGGTTGAAAACCTGAACGAAGTTGTCTACCTTTTAGATTCAGAAGCCAGGATAAAATACATATCGCCCAACATAGAAGAATTGAGCGGCTACAGCACGGAAGAGATAGCCGATATGCAGTTTATAGACTTTGTTCACCCTGACGACAGGGCTGAACGAATTAACCGCTTCCAAAAGGTGATGTCTGGAATCAGTGAGGCCACCGAATACCGTTTTCTCAAAAAAGACGGCACCGTTGTCTGGATTAGAACCATGGGCCGCCCCATATATGAAGACGATAAAATTGTTGGGGTCCAGGGCGTTCTAACCGATATAACCGATCGCAAACTGGCCGAACTGGAAATCCGCAGCCTGAGCTTCCACGACCAGTTAACCGGCCTCTACAATCGCCGTTACTTTGCCGCCGGATTAAAACGCCTTCAAGAATCGAACCAGTACCCCATAGCAATTATCTCCGCTGACCTCGATGAACTAAAACTGATTAACGATACCCTGGGCCATGCAGAAGGTGACCGTTACTTGCAAAAAGGGGCGGAACTGCTCAAGGATAATGTGCGCAGTAACGATATCCTAGCCAGGATCGGCGGCGATGAATTTGCCCTAGTCCTGCCCAAAACCGGTTATAGGGCGGGCAACGAACTGATCGAAAGAATCCAGAATAAAGTTGATAAATTCAACCGCTCAGACGATAAAATGCATATAAGTATTTCTATGGGCCTGGCTGTCAGCGACAGACAAAATAGGCCCCTTGAAGAAACATACCAGGCAGCTGACAACCTGATGTATAAGAATAAACTGGCCCGCAAGAAAGAAGCCAGAGACCTGCTCATCGGTAAAATACTTTCCAACCACTACAGGCAGAAAGGAATGAAAGATACCAGCCAGAAGGTTATCGATTTATCAACCCGGCTCGGCCGTGCCGCCGGCCTTGATCAAAAACAAATTACCGATTTACAGTTGCTGGCCCAGATCCGCGACCTGGGCATGATTACAGCGCCTACAGGTCTCCTCGGCAAGCAAGAAGAATTAACCGGGCAAGAGCTCGAGACTATTTACCGGCATACCGAAAGAGCGCACCAGGTTGCCTCCGATTCCTTGAAATGGTCTGCCGTGGCCGATCTTTTGCTTTGCACCCATGAATACTTTGACGGCAGTGGTTACCCCGGTGGGCTGAAAAAAGAAGAAATTCCCATTGAATGCCGCATCCTGACGATAGTTCATGCTTACATTAGTAAACAAGATGTCAATACAACAAACAAAAAAGAAATATTAAAAACATGCCTCGCTAAAATAAAAAAGCTGGCCGGTTCAAAACTCGATCCCACCCTGGTTGAACAATTTATAAAAATAATCCAAACCGAAGCTTAAGCCGTAACCTTCCCTGCAATTTGTTGCAAATAAATCAAATAAACACCAGTTCACACATTTTGGGACATATATGTGTCACCCCAACCGTTTATTATTAAATAAATACAGAAAACCATAAATACTAAAATCAAAAAAGAGCAATAAAAGAGCAGGGGAATCACATATTATATAGAAACAGTTGAATAACTTTGATTTTTCGAACTTGCACAATATAAAACAAGGCAAGAACTTGTTAAGCCGGGCAGTTTAACCTGGTAATACTCAAGAAGAAGTGAGTAACTCCAGATGAAACCAGAAGAACTGAAAGAAAAAATCAGTAAGCTTAAAATGTGGCAGCGAGGCGGGCAAAGAGCCCCGCATAAACCGCTG
>CAZBKZ010000066.1:0-8544 GCA_964492615.1 uncultured Syntrophomonadaceae bacterium
TGGGTGAAGGTATGTTCATGGGCAATAAAATTACCGCCACTGCCAACACTTAACAGGGGATCCACAGCCAGGGTTTCATCATCAACCTGGAAACCCTGCATGTAGGATTTGACCATACCGAGCATTTCATCGTCGCAAATAAACTTCTCAAACGACATGGTCATGTAATTTTCCAGCAAGCCGGCAGAGTGCAGAATAAAATGGGTTCCCGAAAGGACGGTATTCATTAACACCATCATTGACTCAAAGCCACTCTGGTTGTCAATAAGGATCGCGTCGGTAAGCGCTCCACCTCCACGTGAAGGTATGTCATAAAACCGAGCCATTTGGGCAATTACAGAAAACATTTGTACTGCTTCCGGACTGCCGATAGCCAGGTTACCCGTTCGCAGATCTACAATGCTAGATGCCGAACCAAATACTACCGGGGTCCCCGGGTTAACCATCTGGGCAAATACGATACCTGATAATATTTCTGCACACTGCTGAACCAGCGAGCCAGCAAGGGTAACCGGCGAGGTGGTTCCAGTCATGGCCAGGGCTGCAATGATCACAGGCTGCTTATTGCGGGCATAAACCATTAGAGCGTCAAGCATCCTGGCATCAAACTCCAACGGGCTGTTTGTGTTAATCAGTGATATTAGAACAGGTTTATCACGAATTTTATCAATGCCGCCGTATACTATCGAAGCCATTTCTACCGTTTCCCTGGCCTTTTTTTCACCCATCGCGCTACCCATCAGGCATTTATCCGTATAAGTTACCGCAGCCTGGAGCATTTTAGCATGTCTCAGTTTATCCTCTACATTATTGGGCTCAACTAGAACACCTCCGACCACGTCAATATTGTCGCTGTGGCCGGCCAGTTTAGTGAAAGTGATGTAATCGTCATAGGTGGCATTACGGCGGGTGTTGCTTTCATAATCCATAACATAGGGTGAGCCGTATCCGGGAGCGGTGACTGTACAGTCACCGCCAATAGTCAGATCATTATTCGGATTCCTGGCATGAAGTGTAAATTGTGATGGAGCCAGGGCAAGCTGTTCCATTACAAGTTGGGGAGGGAAAAATACTTTTTCTCCTTCCACCCTGGCTCCACCTTTTTTTAATATGTCTCTCGCTTCTGCCGAGAAAAATTCTATACCGTTTTTTTCAAGTATCCCCAGGCTTGCCTGGTGGATTTTTTCCAAGTCGTTCCGGCTAAGGTAATCAATCGCTTCAAGTTTACGTTTTATCACTTAAAACATCCTTCCTGAAGACGTGATTTTTTGCTGGTTTTTAGACCAGCTTACCGGCGCGCATTGCTTTCAGGTAGTTCATAGCATAGGGATCAAGGTTTAGAATAACTTCAGCCGCTAAAACAAGACTCATTTTCTTTTTGTCAAGCGGGTCTACAATGGCTGAATCCATTCCTTTACCCATGGCCAAAACAATAAAAGCCTGGTTTAAAAGGGCCCTGTTCGGCAGCCCAAAAGATATGTTGCTTAAACCACTGGTTATGTGGGCTCCAGAGTCAAGCTTCCTGATCATTTCAATTGCATCAAGAGCCTGCGGACCATATTCCCCGTTTACGCTAACCGGTTTAATAAGAGGATCCAAGAATACTTTGGTTAAATCAACTCCGTCTTTATCCAGCTTGTCCAAAAGGGTTTTGGCAAGTTCGAATCTGTCTTCTGCCGATTCGGGCATACCCTCGTCGCTCATGCAAAGAGCCACTACCTGGGAACCTGACTCTTTAACCAGCGGCACCAGTTGATCATATCGTTCCTTTTCAAGAGAGATTGAATTGATCATGGGTACACCCTGGTGAACTTTCAAAGCCGCATCAAGAACCTTGGGGTCAGGACTGTCAAGGGCCAGGGGTTTTGTTACAACAGCCTGAACATTTTCTACCAGCCAGACAAGATGCTTAGCTTCATCATGCACATAGGCACCTGCATTTACATCAATGTAATCTGCACCTGCCTCTTCCTGTTTTTTAGCAAGATCCTGGATGTAAGCTACATCCTGCTCATCAATTGCTTTCTTGATCGCCTTGCGGGTTGAGTTAATTAATTCTCCGATGATAATCATAGTTTTTTTGCCGGGTTAAAAACCGGCAACCAAACCTCCTTCATAATAAATGTAATCCTATCATATACAATTATTTTGATTATGTCATTAGCTCCAGGGCCTGCCAACAGCAGATATTTCAATCACACTCTCAATAAAAATTCTCTGACTGTCATTGTTATTACCGGTTGAACCGACGAGACTGCTGTAATGATCCTGCCTTTCAACCAGGGTTTTAATGTTAACCGCACCACCTTCTGCAGCCTGTTCATAAACATATCTTTCACCTTCTCTGCAGGCATAGTCAACGGCTTGATCAAAGATCATGAAATATTCCCGCCTGGTCGGAGTATGGACAAGAAAGCCTCCTCCTTCTCCTGGCTTGATTAATATAGTTGCTCTTTCAACCGCTTTTCCGCTGACTGTACCTATTGCATTGGCAACTTCAGCATGCTGTGGCAGGTAAAGCTCAGCCCGGAGCCTGTTGGAGAGCTCCGGGAAATATGCTTCAACAGGAGCGCCAACGGCTACCATCGGATTTTGTAACTCTACAGAAAACGAAACTTGCCTGTTCATTTTTTCATCACTTCTGTTTAGCGCTTTTTTCAGAATGATTTTGCCGCTTTCTTCCCTGGAAAAAGCAACAGCAATTCCTTCTTCGGTTAAAAGGCGATCTATTGTTAAAGCAGTAAGTTTATAAAGAATCTCTTCCATTATTACTTCAACAAATTCCTTTGTTTCCACTCCATACCGTGAGGCCATCATGGCGCTGCCCAGTTCGGCAGCTCTTGTATCCCACAGTTTCATTTTACCGTTAACATGCAAAATATCAGTTGGTGTAAGCGATGCCCTGTGGACTGAGGCTATATTGACAAGGCGCCGCCAGGGCATTATATCAATTTCTTTTCTCAGTTTCTTGCTGATAAAGTGCAGGGTGTGCGGTTCGCCCCTGATCACATCGAGAATCTCTTTTTCCGTATCGGTAAGCTTCATGTTGAGAGGATCCCTGATAAAGTTAAGAATAGTTGTCGGTGGAGTATCCATGCCGAGATAATCCACGGGATCAATATCCTCAAGTTCATCGATTAAATAAGGATACCCGGTAGCGATCCAGGAAAGTGGAAAAACCCTCTGGGGTCCTACTGATAGAAGACTGTTTTTCGAAACCTGGATCAGGCTGTCACCGCCAAGCCCGATTGTGGTTATATTGGCCGCTTTTACCCTGGTCAGCCAACCGCCAACCTCGGCTCCCTCAAGATTCAAAGAAGGCCTTCCGTCATGCAAGACAGCAACGTCAGTTGTAGTACCACCCATATCGAAAACTATCCCTTTTTCAATGCCTGTCAGGGTTAGAGCACCGATAATACTGGCTGCCGGCCCTGACAATATTGTTTCGATCGGCTTTTCTCTCGCTTTTTTTTCGCTAATCAGGCTTCCGTCACCACGAACTACCATCAAGGGCGCTGCAATGCCAAGTCGCTGCATGCCCTTCTTAACCGAATTTATTAAGTCTGTGATTAGAGGCATCAATCGTGCATTTAGAATTGCCGTCACTGTTCGCTCATGCATACCAAGGTCGGAACTTAAGTGGTGAGCGGCAACAACCGGATACCCGGTTAAATCTCTGATTAACGCGGCAACTTCCAGTTCCTGGATAGGATTGCGGATACTGAGATATCCGGAGACAGCAAAAGCATCAACCTGATCCTTCATATCAAAGATCGCCTGTTTTATCTCTTCCGGGTTCAGTTCTTCCCGAATCTTGCCCTTTATGGTGCAACCCCCGGAGACCACGGCATAATAGGGAGTGGGCAGGCCTTCCCGGGGCTCAAACCCGATCTGGATCAGGCCCACCTCCGCCCCCTGTCCTTCTACTATTGCATTTGTTGCCAGGGTAGTGGATAAACAAACCATTCTGATCTGCCCGAAATCTGAAAATTCCTGATTGCCGCTTTTTAAATCAGCAGCAAGATTATCAATACATTGATTGATTGCCAGGGTCAGATTGTGCCTGGTTGTTTCTACTTTGGTTTTTGCTGCAACTGTTTTCTTGTCAAGATCGAATAGAACACCGTCGGTGAATGTTCCGCCGGTATCGATCCCCAAAGCCAGGTTCGGCATCAGGTTCCACCACCGTTTAGTTAGTTACTATTACCTGTTTAGTTTAGACTCAGCACTGGTAATTATATCTTTAATTTTCTGCTGCACATTTTGCGGCAGGGGCTCGGGTTCATAGTTTTCCAGAATATCAATTACTTTTTTATTAGCCTTATCAAAAAGAGTTGGAAAACCATCGGCCGCCCAGTTTTCATATATTTGTCGTTCGAAAAGGCGCGGGTACCAGGTTTCTTCACGGAAATGCTTCATCGTGTGCTCTTCACCCAAGAAATGACCGCCCGGGCCCACCTTGTCGATAACATCAAGAGCCAGTGTTTCCTTGCTTACTTCAATACCGCTGACTATCTTACGGGCCATACCGATCAGGTCATCACATATGGTAAGATATTCAAGCGAAGCGGTGTTTCCATGTTCTATATAGCCGACATCATGATTGAGATTGGCACCGCCCTGGGCTGTAAGCAGAATAGACATTGCCCCTTCTATTAATGCCTGTTCATCAACTGCCTTGGAATCAGTGCAGCCGCATGTTCCGAACATGGGCAGATCAAGGTAATTCGAGATATCTGCCAGTCCGGCCATCATCAGGTCAAATTCAGGCGATCCATAGGAAAAAATCGTCGTCTGCATGTCCATCACAGTGAAAACTCCGCCCATAATAAAGGGGCTTCCCTCGGATGTCACCTGGTTTAAAACCAAACCGCTCAGGCTTTCAGCCAAACCGTTAGTCATTGCTCCAGCCAGAGTTGCCGGCACTGTGCCTCCGGCCATAATGCACGGTGTATAAACCACAGGCAGCCCTTTTTTAGCCGCCAGCATTAATTTACGGGCCGAGTCGTTGGGATGCTGGAGCGGTGAAATCGGTTCAGCGTAAAGAGTTAGAAATGGATTTTTTCTTAGTTCTTCCTCTCCGCCGGCAATGATTTCACACATTTGAATGATATCAGAATAACCCGGTTCGTCAATAGCTGTAATAACAATTGGTTTGGAAGTGTTCAATACCATCGCTTCAAACTGGTATCGATCATAAACCAGTTGGTGCACATCCTGGACTATACCGAGCGACATTACAAAATCAAGGTTGGGAAGGGCATCAATGACTTTGGCCGCCATTTGAACCGTTTCACGGCTTGCTTTTATTCTTTCCTGGGTATATGGGTCGATAAAGTTCGGGGTATCCGAACCTGTACCAAAATAGGCGTTACCTCCTTCCATTTCCATAACCCTTTTTCCCGTTCTGCTGTTACAGAGAGATACTTTGCGTGGAACTGAATTCAGGGCTTTTTCCACCAAACGGAAAGGTATGCGCACCCTGTGGCCGTCAACATAACAGCCTGCCTTTTTCATTCTGTCAACCGCTTCATCATCAAGATATACAACCCCAGTTCTCTCCAACACTTCCATTGCCGCCCCGATCAGCCTGCGGCACTGGTCGTTGGAAAGAACCTGGAGGTAATTTGACCCCTGTTCCTGGTAACTGCTCTTCATTTTTCATACTCTCCTTTCTCTGCTTGGGTTAAGGCAGCCGGCATTAACCGGCCAGGCTTACGGCCAGGTCCTTGGCCGAAGCAGCATCAGGCGCCCAGCCGTCTGCCCCAATTTCATCGGCAAAATCCTGGGTCACCGGCGCTCCTCCTACTATAACCTTGACCGAATCGCGCAGCCCTTCTTCTTTTAAAATCTCTACTGTATCTTTCATCGCCAGCATCGTGGTCGTTAACAGCGCGCTCAAGCCCAGCACCTGCGGTTTATGCTCACGAACAGCCTCGGCAAATTTCTCCGGGCTCACATCAACTCCCAGGTCAACCACTTCCATGCCGCCTGATTCCATCATCATGCCAACCAGGTTCTTGCCTATATCGTGCAAGTCGCCGGCTACCGTGCCGACAATAACCTTGCCGGTGGTCGATGATTCTCCTTCCACCAGCAACGGCTTGACTATGCTCATCCCGGCGTGCATCGCCTTCGCCGCCATCATCACCTCGGGAACATACATATCCCCTTTCTTAAAACGGTCGCCAACCACGTTCATCCCGCTGATCAAACCCTGGTTGATAATTTCCACCGGCTTCACTCCGTCATCAACCAGCTTCTGGGTCAGCTCGCCCGCTTTCCCCGCGTTGCATTCAATAATCGCTCCTGCTAAAGCTTCAAAATCAGCCATAACTTGACTCCTCCTTCACATTAACTTCAGAAATAAAATGGTAGTCTTTTAAATTTACTTCTTTTTCTTTTTGGCCGCTTCCCTTGCTTCAGCTTTCTGAATGATTTCATCTATTTTCTTCAACATATCATCAGGAAGAGCGGGAACTTCATGGTGCTTAAGAATATCGAGCATTTTTTTCTTGACCCGATCGCCCATAGTAGACTTATCTGTAGTATTCTTCCATTCGTCGTAGCGCATTCTGTTAATCAGCGTTGGAAACCAGGTCTCGGTTTTAAAATGTTTCATGGTGTGCTCGTCGCCAAGATAATGCCCACCAGGACCTACCCGTTCGATAACATTAACTGCCAGGGTTTCATCATCAACCTTAATTCCTCTCATGAACCTTTTCACCATAGCAATAATTTCATCACACATCACTAATTGATAAATTGAACCCTGGGAACCTGACCCGGTATAACCAACATCATGTACCAGGTTGGCTCCTGAAAGTGCAGCCATCAGGATACTCATCGTAGCCTCACCGGCAGCCTGACCGTCAAGTGTATGCGAATCTGTGCATCCTGCTGTTCCAAAGACCGGGATATTCATATAGTGTGCTACCTCGGCAATGCCGGCCTGCATCATGTGAAATTCAGGGCTGCCATAACTGTAAACGGTGGTTTTCATATCCATAATCGCATAAACACCACCCATAATTATGGGCGAACCTTCACGAATCAACTGCGAAGCGATTATGCCAACCAGACTTTCTGCAACACCAAGGGCAATAGTGGCAGCCATGGTGGCCGGAGTTGTTCCACCGAGCATAACACATGGCGTATAGACTATCGGAATTCTTTTCCTGGCTGCAAAAATAGCCTTGGCAATAGCTTCACGCGAATGGACCAGGGGTGATGTTGGTTCGGAATACAGGCAGATGAAGGGTTTTTTCTGAAGATTCTCCAGACCGCCTGCAACAACTGCAGCTATTTCAATAATATCTTCATACTGTTCAATATCAAAACCCCAGTGAACTATCGGTTTACGGCAATTGGTTAACATAGCTTTAAAAGCATAAACATCGGCCAGGTTATCGGTTACCCCGGTCGGAGTTCCCAGGTCCATGGTGTAATCAATATTGGGCAGGGCATCACATACTTTGCCGGCATTTTCGCAGTCTGTAATAACCGGCCGCCTTCTTTCACCCGTTTCAGGATCACGATGGTAAGTATTGGTCGGTCCTGGTCCATAATAAGTGTTCCTTCCTTCCAAAACCATACCGGGGTTACCTTCGCGGTCATAGAGCATAATCCGGGAAGGAGCCGCTTTAACAGCCCACTCAGTTAAACCGGCCGGAAAACGCACCCTCTCGCCCTCCATCCAACAGCCGGCTTTCTCAAATAGCTCCAGCGCTTCTTTATCATGAATCTTGGCACCGGTTCTTTCTAGTATTTCCAGGGCAGCCTGATAAATGTCTCTCTGCTGATCTTCACTGAGCATCCGGTAATTAGGGGTGCCGTTAACTGCATATCTTGCCCTAATGTATTTATCCACAATATCCCTCTCCTTTCTCTGCTTGGGTTAAGGCAGCCGGCATTAACCGGCCAGGCTTACGGCCAGGTCCTTGGCCGAAGCAGCATCAGGCGCCCAGCCGTCTGCCCCAATTTCATCGGCAAAATCCTGGGTCACCGGCGCTCCTCCTACTATAACCTTGACCGAATCGCGCAGCCCTTCTTCTTTTAAAATCTCTACTGTATCTTTCATCGCCAGCATCGTGGTCGTTAACAGCGCGCTCAAGCCCAGCACCTGCGGTTTATGCTCACGAACAGCCTCGGCAAATTTCTCCGGGCTCACATCAACTCCCAGGTCAACCACTTCCATGCCGCCTGATTCCATCATCATGCCAACCAGGTTCTTGCCTATATCGTGCAAGTCGCCGGCTACCGTGCCGACAATAACCTTGCCGGTGGTCGATGATTCTCCTTCCACCAGCAACGGCTTGACTATGCTCATCCCGGCGTGCATCGCCTTCGCCGCCATCATCACCTCGGGAACATACATATCCCCTTTCTTAAAACGGTCGCCAACCACGTTCATCCCGCTGATCAAACCCTGGTTGATAATTTCCACCGGCTTCACTCCGTCATCAACCAGCTTCTGGGTCAGCTCGCCCGCTTTCGCTGCATTGCATTCAATAATCGCTCCTGCCAAAGTTTCAAAATCAGCCA
>CAZBKZ010000067.1:0-8266 GCA_964492615.1 uncultured Syntrophomonadaceae bacterium
ACAAAGGGACGGTTCTTTTGTGTTGATTTAAGATCGCCTTTTTGTTATTGTTGAATAGGGTGATTAAATGCCAAGAAGCGCTAGAAAGAAAAGTAGCTCAGGGATATACCATATTATCCTCAGAGGTATCAATAAACAACGGATATTTGAAGATGATGAAGATAATCTTTGTTTTCTTGACAAGCTTGAAACCTATAAGGATATAAGCGGGTTTGAATTATATGCCTATTGTCTGATGAGTAATCATCTCCATCTGTTGATTAAAGAAGGAGAAGAACCCTTAAGCATAACCTTCCGCAGAATAGGTGCAAGCTACGTTCATTGGTACAATTGGAAATATAGTAGAACTGGACATCTGTTTCAAGATCGTTTTAAAAGTGAGCCTGTTGAAACGGATGAATATTTTTTAACAGTAATGAGGTATATTCACCAGAATCCCTTAAAAGCAGGTATTGTAAAAGAAGTTCAGGCGTATCCATGGAGCAGCTACCTGGAGTTCAGCCAAAAATCGGTCATATGCAATACAAAATTTGTCCTTGATATGTTCTCCGTTGATCATCAAAAAGCATTAAAAATGTGGTTTGCGTTTATCCAGGAAAATAATAACGATCAATGCGTGGAATATGATGATGGGATAAGATTGAATGACTCTGAGGCAGCAGCCTTGATTGAAAGGGTTGCTCATGTAATAAACCCTAAAGACATTCAGACCTACGAAAAGCAAAAAAGAGAAGAGGTGATCAGATTGCTGAAAAAAAAGGGTTTATCAATCAGGCAAATTGAAAGGTTAACAGGTGTAAGCTTTGGTGTTATAAGGGGTATATGATTAAAGAAAGAAGCACAGAAGAACCGTCCCCATGTGTTCATGTTCCCAAGAAGCACAGACGAACCGTCCCCATGTGTTCCCCGTCCCCATGTGTTCCCATGTGTTCCAGTAACCATAAGTTTCGCCGCGGCTTATTATTTCAAGAACACAGCCCTCAAGCATGCCTGAACCGTCTCCCTGTTCTTCCCAATAAGTTGCCCTATGTGATATGATGTTTGACGGAGGTTTTTCCTATGTTTACAAGGCATTTTAGCAACTTCATAATACTAATCTCTTTTATGATTCTTTTTTCTTTTTGGCCGACATATACAGCAAGCGGTGCAATGACGGCCAGCCAGCTTGATGAAATAGAAACGGCGATTAAAGATACCATGGGAAAATCAAAAACTCCTGTTGTTTCTGTTTCTTTAATTCAACAGGACCATGTTGAGTTTATATCATATTCAAACCTGGATATCCCTGGCAATTTGAACCCCGATTCATTATTTCAGATCGGCTCCCTTTCCAAGGCATTTACAGGGCTTGGCATTCTGTTGTTGGAAGACAATGGGCTGCTGGCACTCAATGACCCTGTAAGATCCCATCTTCCCTGGTTTGAGGTATTTTATGAGGGTGCTCCTGTAAAAGATGAAGACCTTACAATATCCAGGCTGCTTTATCAAACAAGCGGATTTACTAATGAAGAAGTTATTTTTCCCAGGGCAGCAGCCTCTGTGACCCTGGAAGAGCATGTTCAAAACCTGAGTGGCAGCAGTTTGATCTTTTATCCCGGAACTCAGTATGCGTATGCTAATTCAAACTACCATATCTTAGGGTTAATAATTGAATCTGTTACAGGTCAAAGCTACCAGAGTTTTATGCAGGATCATATCCTTTTTCCATTGGGCTTACATCATACATATACTGATCCCCAAACAGCAATTAATACCGGCAATATGATCAGCGGAAGCCGGTTAAGTTATTTCCAGCCACAAAAATATGATATCCCTGTTTCAAAGGGAAATATTCCCGGCGGCTATATTATTTCCAGCAGCTCAGATATGAACCGGTGGATGCAAATAAATATGGGTGGTGCCGAGCCTTCAGAACAGTTTGAAAGGGTTATTGAAAAAGCGCATCAGCCCAATCTTGAACATGCCGTTGATACAAACATCTATTATGCAGCTGGATGGTTTGTAAATACAAAAACCGGGCTGCTTTATCATTCCGGGGGGACTCCGAATTATTCATCTAAACTGCTTATCCGGCCGGATACAGAGACTGCGATCTGTATTTTAACAAATATGAATGCATCTTCTAATACGATAGGCACAGCAAACAGTATCCTAAACATTCTCGATGGGAAACAACCCGGGGCTTATTCTCCTGATATTTGGCGTATTTTTGACACTATCTTTTCGATAATAACGATTGTCAGCATAACTGCTACTCTTTTTATCTTAGCAGTTATCATCCGGATTAAAGGGCAGGCTAAGAGGCTGGAAAGGCAGAGGAATCGTTTGAGCTATAAAAATATACCTGCTTTTTTCATCCCTTCAGTTCTGATCCTGCTTACTGTTGTAACGTTGATTATTATACCGATCACATTTAGATCATCCTGGTCAGGCTTATTGATCTGGTCCCCGACAAGTCTTACCTGGGGAATAGTTTCTTTTGCCTTGTTATCAATCAGTTCGCTTGGGTTAGCTGTTATCAGCTCTCTCTATCCCAACCCACATGAAAAAATAACAGCCAGGTTGGAGGCTAATTGATTGTCAAGCGAGCATCCTCTTTAAACTTTTTCCTTGAGGGATTTCCTTCAACGCGCCAAACTTGCTTTCGCTTTAAATCATAGATAACCGACCAAACGGTATCAGCATTTTTCTTCCGGTCATACTGACACATAAATCCATACTTTCCGGCTAACAGTGATTGGGCAAAATCGATTGAATACATATTTTTGTTATCTTTTAGTGTCTTGCAGGCAGTCTGGTAGCGCTCATCTGAATGCCAGTCATCAACCGTCGGGTTTCTATATTTTTGCATTTTATCAGAATTGAAATTGTTGGCTGTAGCAACAAATTGCTGCCTCTGCTCCGGCTTGATTACCACAACCTGTTCTGGATTACTCTCAACTACAGCAATATCGCCATATTTATCTGCCAGAGTTATCGTCTGAGCAGATGCTATTGGTAACAGATGAAATTGCTCAACAGCTTCTTTAGTTGTTTTACATTTTTCCAAAATATATCTTAGCAACATCCCGGAATTTAAACCTGGTTTTCTAAGCCTCGGGTATACAAAGGTAAGCCCGGCTGCTAAGCCGTGCTCATTTACTCCATCTTCCATTTCTACATAAGCCGTAGTATTGCCATTAAATGCATAGCCTCCTACAAGTTTATAAATACAATTCATATAATACTTTTCCAGGCTAACCAGAAAGTCGCTGTTTCTGCCAAAGATTATCTCCTTGTCTGTGCTTAATGCAAAACAGGTGCACCTGTTATCAAGCTCAAAGCAATACATGGAAAACAAAATAGCATGCAATATTTTTAGATCCGTCTCATTGCCATCAGCAACACCCTTAATCTCTTCAAGCACTTCAGGATAATGCCTGGCATATTCCTTTCTGCATAGCTCGGCAAACTCATACTTTTCATCATCTAATGTAAAGGTCGGGGAAAAATCTAGTTTTACCCCATATTTTAAAAGTTTATTACCCCATTTGAATCCTGTTTCATAATGTGTTCCTTTAAACCTTGCATGATACATTTATTCACCCTCCCATATAAGTGTTTAAAGATCATATGACATCATGATGAAAGGTTAATGAAATATATTTTTTATGTCAAGTAAATGCCATGAAGGCGAATATAACAGCGATAAATCATTTAAGACTTTGGGCATATATAAAACATAACTTAATAGTTCTATAGATGCGTATTGCTTTATGCATAACATGACCGGGATGAACAGGGGGGTGTGCAAAAGGCATAAGTGGGTTGCCAAATCCCGGATCTATAATATTTTGATAGCTAACTCGGGCAGGTTGTTTCTCCTTAGTGTTGTAGGAATAAAGATTACGAGGATAGAAGTATATACTGAAAACAGTTGTTCCATAGTCATGATTGAGGAGGGAAGTTGATTTAGTATTGCTTGTGTAAAAACTAATACATAGTCGAAAAAAGCATAATGCAGGGAAAAAAGCTGGGGGTGAAACAAGCTTGAAATCTTATAGAAAAGAGTTGTGGTTTCAGACCAGGGAAAGAAGAGAATTTATTAATATTACTCCCCAGGTCGAGCAGGTTCTTCAGGAGAGCGGTATCCAGGAAGGGCTGCTGTTGTGCAATGCCATGCACATTACGGCCAGCGTTTTTATAAATGATAATGAAGCGGGGCTGCATCATGACCTTGAGGTTTGGTTGGAGAAGCTGGCGCCGGAGAAGCCTCATGCGCAGTACCAACATAATGGGTATGAGGATAATGCCGATGCACATCTAAAACGGTCAGTGATGGGCAGGGAAGTTGTGGTTTCAGTGACAGGGGGCAGGCTGGATTTTGGGCCCTGGGAGCAGATCTTTTATGGTGAATTCGACGGAAAAAGAGAAAAAAGAGTGCTAGTCAAAATTATTGGGGAATAACCTGGCAAAGTATAAGTATGTATGTTAATTAAAGGAGGCGCATATGCCGAATAATAAGGATAACAACAGGCAGGACGATTTATCAGTTGAAGAACTTGAAAAAAATTTTATCACTATCCTGAACAGAATGATATCAGTGAAGCTGATGTATTGTCATCACGAAGAGGCGTGTTTAAGTGGCTTCTGATTTTATTTATTGCATTCCCGGTTATCTATGCAGTCATATATTTCTTTTTGTAAAGGGGTCATTAAGGTAAATCTCAGGGTTGGAGCTTATTCTACCGGTTTGGGTACTATGCGAACTATTGAGACGTTGCGGCCTTCGACAGCAGCATAGATGGCTCCATCGTGACTCCCGACGGTAACATCGCGAATGCGCCAGCCTTCATCAACAAGCAGAGGGTCAAGTTCTTTAAGCCCGTTAGCGGTAACTCGAAAGTGGGCCAGATACTGACCAGCCAGCCCCCCGACAAATAGATCCCCCTGCCAATCAGCAAAACCATCCGCATCGTAAAAAGTTATCCCGGCGGGCGGGAATCCGCCGCTTCCGCACTCCCAGTAATGCACAGGGGCGATTGTGTCATCACGGTCGTGAGGTAAAGCCCCGATACTCTGCCCGGTGGCGTAGGTGCAGCCATATGTTGCTATTGGCCAGCCATAGTTATTTCCACCATAGATGATGTTAATCTCATCACCGTCACGTTCGCCATGCTCGCTTTGCCATATTTCACCGGTATCAGGGCGAATGGTCATACCCTGAGAGTTTCGGTGGCCATATGTGTTTATTTCATCAAGGATTTCAGGGTTGCCGACAAAAGGATTATCATCAGGTATGGAGCCGTCTCGCATCAGACGGATGGTTGTGCCTAGAACATTACTTGTATCCTGCGACACGTGGTTGTCGAAGCTCTTATCTCCGCGGTCACCAATAGTCATATATAAGTATTCATCCTGAATTACCACCCTGGATCCATAATGAGCGGTGCTTCTAAGGAATGGTTCGGCAATATAGAGCACTTCCAAACTGTTTAATCTAAATTTATCCAAGTCAAGCAGCGCACGGGCCAGGTGGGTTGTAGTTTCGCCCCTTTCATTTGCAGCTGAATAGGTTAGAAAGATGACGTTGTCTTTGTTAAATTCGGGAGACACTGCTACATCAAGCAATCCACCCTGGCCGCTGGAATCGACCTCAGGAGCACCGGTGATCTCAATTGCTTCGAGGGTTTTGGTTTTGATGAGGAATATAGAGCCTGATTTTTCATTGGCCAGTAACATGGGTGTGCCGGGTAGGAAGTCAATTGCCCAAATTAGACCCAGATCTTCTGCAACTACCTCGAGAATAGGCTCTACATCCCTAACCGGTGGAGCGATTGGCGAATTAGCGCGAACCTTTTCGTCTGCAAAAATATTCTGCTGTACCAGGTATATTGCCAAGCCTGCTATTATAAGCGCAGCAATTGATATGAGTAGAAGGATTCTTTTCATCTTTATCACCTGCAAGTTTAACTATATACTATAATATCTATAGCATATATATTATTATATCACAAAATCTTAATATAGGTTTTATGATATTGATCGGAAGCACTTATTATTATTCAGTCTAAATATTTAAAAGCGCTTAAATGCTTTGTTCTAATACTTGGCCAAACTATAAACCGGAATAGTCCAAGGGTTAGCTTATGATGGGAGTATTGCATTGCACTATAGTACATGATAACTTTTATTAAAAGCCAGAAAAAGGCCTCAAATATTAAATAAACAGGTGAACCATGGCAGTAGTACGAAAATTTCAAGATCAAGATTGGAATGAAACCTGGGAGATTGTCCGGCCAGTATTTAGAGCCGGTGAAACCTATGCATTTTCTCCTGATATAACTGCTGATGACGCATATAAAGTGTGGATAGTAGCCCCATCGGAGACTTTTGTTGCAGTTGACCCCAATAATACTATCCTGGGAACTTATTATATCAAACCGAACCAACCGGCTTTAGGAGCTCATGTTTGCAACTGCGATTACATAGTTTCAGAAAATGCCCGTAACATGGGGCTGGCTGCCCTGATGTGTGATCACTCACAGGTTCAGGCAGTAGCTATGGGTTTTTTAGCAATGCAGTATAACCTGGTTGTTGCAACTAATGAAAGTGCAGTGCACTTATGGAAGAAAAAAGGGTTTGAAATAATCGGCACACTTCCGAAATCATTTCGGCACAGCCGCTTCGGTTTGGTAGATGCTTATATCATGTATAAACTTCTTAAATAAAAACTGATTTCATCGTGAAAAGCTCTGAAGTCATGATTAAACGTCTCAACGGGGGGGAGTACATTATTGAACTTTTGATCAGCTTGTTGCTGATGTTTCTGATCAGGGGGCGTGAAAGCTTCTGATATCTTTCTGCCGAACCTGCCAGCCCTTGCTCAAAAGATTTCGATGCAAAAAGGGCACTGGCAAAGGCGTAACTTAAACCTTCTGCTGAACTGGGGCTGATCAGGCCTGCTGCTTCTCCGATTAAAAGAACTTGGTTTTTGCCAGTTAGAATTTCACCAGACCGGGTAGGGCGCAGAACAAGGGCGCTTTCCTGTTTAAAGCTGTTCTTCAGGGTAAAACCATACTGATTCAGTGCTTGTTTTAAATTGGAATATCGATACCGGGTATCTTTACCGGTTGGCAGTGCTGTACCCAAAATTAAATAGTTTTCTTTGGGTATAATCCAGGAGTAAAAATCGGTAATTGTCGGATTGAAGATTGCTGAAAAGTAAGGCATGATTTCCGTAGTGGGGAACCATTCCTGAATGGCCAGGTAGCTTCGAGGGGATGCATCGGCAGGGAATAGCTGCCTGCGAACTGATGAAGCAGCGCCGTCGGCGCCCACAAGAACTTTGCACTCCAATGTTTCCGGTTGGTTATCCCCAAGAAGATGTACCCGGATATGCTCTCCTGCTTCAATACCAACCAGGTGTTTGCCGAACCTTGTTTCAACACAGTTAGGCAACAATGAAACTAGCCAGCGATCAAATTTATCGCGATCAATGTTTATATAGAAGCGCTGGTAGAATTTATCTAAATCCGAAAGCAGATCAATTGCACGAACTTTGAAAATTTGCGGCCCCACAAGAATGTCTCTCGGTAAGGCCAATTCAAGTCTACCTAATATATGTTGGGCATCAGGTGCCAGCAAACCACCACAGCATTTTTGGCGGGAAGGCCCGCCTGTGGGGCTAAATCTCTTGTCTACTACAAGAACTTTGTATTTTTCGCCAATCATTCTGGCCAGGGTTGAACCTGCCGGGCCGGCTCCTGCAATTATCACATCATACAAAACGATTACCCTCCGATCAAGATGAACCTTCAAATTATATAATACATTAAAGATTGCAAAAGGGTAGTGCGAGTTTAAATGTCAAATGTCAAAGGGTCGGTGTTTTGACATTTTCGGTCCCTTAACATATGTAAAATCGTTAATTGGTTTTGAGTGGGGAGTGCTATAATCAATGGTAGGAGGTGCTTCAAGTGAAACAAGTAATCGCCGGAGGGTTTCTTGCTCTGTGTGGCGCAATAATCAATGCGGCTATTATAATTGCTGCAGGCGCATATTCAACAGCTCTGAATTCCTGGGTTGGATTTAAATTCTGGTACGCTATTTTTAGCCGTGATATCAGTCAGGGCATGGGCTTGGGTTTACTATTTATAATCTCTTCCATATTTCTTTTAACCGGTATCGTAATTATGGTCAAGGGTTTAGTTAGCGGTGTGAATCAGGAAAAAGCTTAATCAAAACTAGTTAATCAAGTGATAATTGGCATTGTGTATCAAGTTGT
>CAZBKZ010000068.1:0-7808 GCA_964492615.1 uncultured Syntrophomonadaceae bacterium
GCTTTGATGTTATCGCCAAAGTTGAAGGAGGCGGTTTTTCGGGTCAGGCTGGTGCAATCAGACACGGTATTGCCCGGGCATTACTGCAGGCTGATGGTGAATTAAGACCGGCGCTGAAAAAGAACGGATATCTCACCCGGGATCCGCGGATGAAAGAACGGAAGAAATACGGCTTGAAAAAAGCCCGTCGCGCACCACAGTTTTCCAAGCGTTAATCTGCCCTTTATAAAACTGATAAAAAAACCCGCTTTTGGCAATTTAATGCTGCCTGCGGGTTTGTTTTATTTCTGAGTGTATTAATAAGTTTTTGGGATTTATGCTTTGTTCTTTATCCGTGTATTTGTAAACTGAAATTTTTAGGATATCTAGGGACAATACCTTTATAGTAATCTTTAATCTTGAGCATATCTATTTCGTAATTACCGGTTGGATTAACTACCGGTCCTATATGAGCCAGTTTTTTAGAGTAATCAAGAGAAGTCAGAACCAGGGGTATATTTGCTTTAAGAGCAACCTGGTAAAAACCTGTTTTCCACTTGTGAGTTAACTTACGAGTTCCCTCCGGGGAAATCATGATATGTAGATTGCCCTTGTGTGAACTGATCATCTCTGCTATTACGTCAACCATTGAGTTGTTTTCTTCTCTTTGAATCCCGATCGCCCCTGTGTTTGCAAACAATTTTTTCAGTAAAATATTATCAAGCCAACTTTTTTTAATCAAATAGTTAACCGGGAGCTTATGCTTATAAAAACCGGCCATGGCAAAAATAAAATCAAAGTTACTGGTATGTGGACCGGCAACAACTATTGACTTGTTTATATTGTTGGGCATTGCCCCAATAATTTTCCACCCGCATAGGGTAAAGAGTAAAATTGTAAAAATCTTTAACAAACTGTTTCCTCCTCTTCGGAACATTGTTCTAAGTTTAACACTAACCTGGCTTTAATACAATTAAGCATTTGAAGACTACTTCATTGATATAAAACCGGCAGGTAGCCCGGTTGCAAAAAAAGAGTTAAAACAACTGCTGGAATTTTTAGCAACTTGTCCGTTGTACCAAAAGGAATTATCTTTTATTTATTGAAATAGTAATTTATTATAATCCCGATAGATATGATTATTATTATGGCAATTTATTTGAGAGAGTGATTGCTGATGAGCAGTAAAAAATTAGTGATTCCTATATTTTTGAAGAAACAGTTGAGTTATCAACGGCTAATTTATCCTGTTATCGGAATTCTGGTTATCGTTGGCCTGATTCTATCTATTTGGATCGCCCGCCGGGCTGATGAGCAGATGAGGTCGGAATTGCTGACACAGATCAATATTGTTGTTCAGGCTATTGATGAAAGTGATATTAAGATGCTCAGCGGGACAGAAGCCGATCTTAAACTACCGGAATATATATCGCTTAAGCATAAGCTATCCAGGTTTCTTGAAGCCAACCAGGATTACCGTTTTCTGTACCTGATGAGGATGGAGGCAGATGAAAATATAATCTTCCTGGTTGATTCCGAGCCCAATATTTCAGAAGATTATTCTCCCCCTGGAGAATTATATGAAGAGTCTTCAGATGAACTTATAGCTCTTTTCCATGATGGCAATCCCCTTGTTGAAGGTCCGCTAATTGATCAGTGGGGAATCTGGGTTTCAGCGCTGGCTCCTCTAAAAGATCCTGACACGGGAGAGGTGCTTGCTGTAGCTGGTATGGATATCGATGCTGCGTCCTGGCGAAAAGAAGTGGCTAAAAGGGTTGTTTTGCCTCTTGGCCTGATATTATCCCTAGTCATTGTTGCCGGGGCAGCTCTGTATGCAGTTAAATCCCAGGAAAAACTCCATGAGAGTGAGTTAAGATACCAGGTTTTATTTAAGAATTCACCCGATGCCTATTTGATTTTATCTGATAATGTTTTTGTTGAGTGTAATCCGGCTGCTGAAAAAATGTATGGTGCCAAAAGAGAAGATATTATTGGTAAAAAACCGCAATTCTTTTCGCCCCAGCTTCAGCCCGACGGCAGCAGTTCATCAGCTACTGCTGCTACTCATATAAGTGAAGCGCTGCGATTGGGGGAGGAGACGTTCGAATGGTTGCATCAAAAGGTTGATGGAGAATTGTTTTGGGTAGAGATATCACTTAACGCTATCAACATAGAAGGAAAACAGTATATCTTTGCTGCCTGCCGTGATATTACCGAACGCAAAAAAGCTGAATCAGAACTTATATTTATCAGTTATCACGATCAACTGACCGGTTTATTTAATCGTTCTTACCTGGAAGACAGGCTAAATAAATTTAGCAGGGAGGAATATTATCCTCTCAGCATAATTATGGCAGACCTCAACGGTCTGAAGCTAGTCAATGATACATATGGTCACAGCACCGGAGATGAAATGCTTAAAAACGCTGCTGAAAGGCTGAAAGAAGGCTGCCGTTGTCAAGATGTATTAGCACGCTGGGGTGGTGATGAATTTCTTATACTAATGCCAAATACCGGCGGTACGGAAGCAGTTACCATAACAAAGAAAATAAGCGCATTGTTCAGGGAAACGGCGATTAAAGATATTCCGCTTTCAATTTCACTTGGTCTTGCTACTGGAGAATGTCCTTCAGGAAAAATTACTGATTTGATAAAAGAAGCAGAAGACAGTATGTATAAACAAAAACTGACCGAGAGCAAAAGTACAAAGAGTGCTGTTCTGGGTGCTTTGTTGAAAACCCTTGCGGCCAAGAGTTATGAAACTGAAACACATACCAGGAACATGAGCGCCATGGCTATAAAAATCGGGGAGCAGGCAGGGCTACCTGAATCAGAATTGAAACGGCTTGAACTGCTGATCACTCTCCATGATATAGGTAAAATTAATGTGCCGGAAGAAATCCTGGTTAAAGACAAGCCGCTCACAAACGAGGAGTGGGAAGTTATAAAGAAACACCCGGAAACGGGATACCGGATCGCCATGGCAACAGAAGAGTTTTCACATGTTGCTGAAGACATTCTCTGCCACCACGAAAGATGGGATGGGACAGGCTACCCACGTGGTTTAACAGGTGAATCTATTCCTCTTCTGGCAAGAATAACAGCAGTGGCCGATGCCTGTGAGGTAATGATGAACGGGCGGCCATACAAAAAAGCGATGACTCTGAAAGAAATTAAGAATGAGCTGCGTGTATCTTCAGGTAGTCATTTTGAGCCCTGGCTGGTTAGTATTACCTTGCAGCTGCTGGAAAATGAGCAAAGTAATTTTCCTGAACAGCATGGCTCTTTGTAATAACTCAGCTGCTTAATAATAATCATCTGAAATGCGCCAACCCCAGTTTATTCAGGCTTTTACGGTGAAATTAACTTGGTTGTCAAACTGCCCCAACTCAACTATAATATTAGTATAGATTATTAGAAAACAGATCCAAAAAAGTTACTGAAAACTAAGCAAAAAGATATAACATGGCTTGAAGTAAAGAGGTAATTAACATGGAAGTAAAAAAATATATTGAAAATAAACTTACCCAGGGAGCAGTTCATATAACCCTGATTGATCCTGCCCGTCAGTCTGCTGATGCAGCCGGTCGCCTGGCCGAGACTGCCCAGGAAGTTGGCAGCGATCTTATATTCGTCGGAGGCTCTTCCGGTGTTAGTCAGAACACCCTCTCTGATACATCTGCAGTTGTCAAAGACAGAGTTAGTATACCTGTACTTTATTTTCCTACCGGTACTGATTCGGTCAGTTTAAACCTTGATGCATTTTTATTTCTTAGCCTGCTTAATTCGCGTAATTCCCAGTTCATCAGCGGCACACAGTCAAAAATTGCATCGCTGCTTAAAAGGTTGCAGGTGGAAGTACTTTCTGTCGGTTATATTCTGGTGGAACCGGGAATGAAACTCGGTGAAATAGGAGAAGCAGAGCTGGTTGCCCGTGATAATTTCTGGCAGGCTATCGGTTATGCTCTTACAGCCCAGTTTATGGGGATGTCCTATGTTTACCTGGAGGCAGGGAATGGAGCAGCCCAGCCGGTTCCGGCCGGTATGATCAGGGCAGTTAAACGTGAGGTTGATATACCCCTTATCGTTGGTGGAGGTATCCGTACGGCAATAGATGCCCGTCGGGTTCGTCAGGCCGGCGCTGATATAGTGGTGACCGGAACTGTAATTGAAACTGCTGGTTACCGCGAAAGGCTGCGTTCAATTCTCAGTGCGCTGAAAGATTAATAAGCAAGAGCTATTTAAATAACTAAAGACCGACGATCAGTCGGTCTTTTAAATTGCAGGTTTCCCGACTTCTATCAGGTTCTTGCGCATTCCCCGCCCTGTCCGCAGAGGGTTTCAAGAGCATGATCCAGAACAGGCGCAATTATTTCAAGGCATTCAGAAACAGCTTTTGGGCTTCCGGGCAAATTTATAATCAAAGTATTTCCAACTATACCGGCAACACCCCTGGATAGCATTGCTTTTGTGGTTACCCTGGCAGTTTCACGGCGGATAGCCTCGGGGATGCCCGGTACAAGGCGGTCAATTATATCAAGCGTAGCCTCGGGAGTAACATCTCGCGGGCTCAGGCCGGTGCCTCCTGTTGTAAAGACTGCATCGATACTGCTGCCGGCCATGGCCAGCATGGTTTTAGAAAGAATGCTGCGGTCATCGGGCACAATAACCTGATCGGCCACATCGCCAAAGGGCAATAGAGTTTCAGCTATAGCCGGGCCGCTCAAATCAACTCTTTCCCCTTGTGACCCTTTATCGCTGGCCGTAATAATGCCAAATTTATAAGAAGGCTTAACAGTAATGGTATCTCCGTTATTTACTTCACCGTCAAGCAGCACTTCGGCAAATATGCCTTCCCGGGGCATGATGCAGTCGCCGGCCTGCTGGTATATAGCGCATCTTGTGTGGCATTCTTTGCCAATTTGGGTTACGCGTAAAACAGCGTTTTTACCCACTTTCAGCCTGGTGCCTAAAGGAAGTTTGACCAGGTCGATTCCTCTTGTGGTAAGATTTTCGGCAAAGTCACCTGCTTTTACATCCAGTCCTTTCGCCGTCATTTTTGCTATACTTTCTTCAGCCAGAAGACTTACCTGACGATGGGCAAAACCGGCATGGGCGTCATTTTCAAGGCCCTGCCCTTTGAGCAGCAAGCCTTTGCCGGCATTTGTTTTCTTTTCCCCTTTTTCCAAGCTTGTGCATACAGCAATTATTTCTGCCATCAGCTATGCTCCCTCTGGTAATGTCCAGAGCGCCCGCCTTTCTTTTCAACCAGGCGAATATTCCGGATAACCATATCCTTGTCTACAGCTTTACACATGTCATATATGGTCAGGGCAGCCAGGCTAACCCCGGTCAGGGCTTCCATTTCAACCCCGGTCTGCCCGGTCAATTTAACCCGGACCCCTATTTCTACTTTAGGTACTGGTTGCTCAACAGGGGTAAAATCAACTTCAACCCCTGATATCCCTAGTGGATGAGCCATGGGTATCAACCGTCCTGTTTCTTTAACACCCATCACTGCTGCAACCTGGGCAACGGCTAAAACATCACCCTTACTCATGCTGCCGGATTTAATCTTAGCCAGGGTTTCGGCAGACATAATTATTTCACCGCGGGCATAAGCTTCGCGAAGAGTTTGGTTTTTGCCGGAAACATCTACCATGCGTGGCCTGCCCTTGCTGTCCAGGTGGGTGAAAGAATCGTGAGCGGAAGAATCGACTTCAGGCTCTTTTTTATTAAGGAACCCTGCAATAAAATCGGCAAGCTCTTCAATTTCCTCAAAACTAAATAAAGGAATATTGGCATCAGTTTCCAGGCAGTCACCTACCAGGGCAATAGTATTCTCAAACAGAAGCGGCTGGGGATTGATTGCACTGCGGATAACCTCAACCTTAGGGTTCTTGGTCTTTTTATCACCTTCTACCAGCAGAAGATCAAAGTCGCTGAGCAAATCTGCCGCTGCTTCCAAACCACTGCTGCTTTTATCAGAACCGGTTATAAAAAAGCTCTCTTTGGTAGCCAGACCGGAGATGTCGGCTCCCGCCTCGCCGAAGCGCCAGCTGTCTTTTCCGGGTAAATCCAGATCGTAATGGCTGAGGTTGCCTTTCAGGGCGGCAAGTTTGACCCCGCGTTTTTTTAAGGATGGGATTACTTTTTCCATCACAGTCGTTTTACCGGTTTCTGATTGGGCGGCAATAATATGTATTATTACTGGCGGCAAGGTAATTCCTCCCTGGTTAAAATAATCTGACGGGGCGGGGCCCGTTGGCGACATCAACCCCCGGTTTTGGACATGGTGCGCATCGAACAGGGGTTAACCGGGCCGCATTGGCCGGTGCAACCCATCTGGTGCTCTATCGGTTTTCCATTTAAAACTTCCTGGATCATACTTTTTAAAGCTTTCTTGTCGTTGATAACCTCTTTGATCGAGGTTTCTTCCTGCCAGTAAAGGCATGCTTTAAGATTGCCATCTGCTGTTAAGCGCAGCCGGTTGCAGCTGTCGCAAAAATGTTTGCTGATTGGATGAATCAGGCCTATTGTGCCAATACCTCCCGGAATGGAGTATGAATCAGCCGGTCCGGCACCGCCGGGCAGGGGAGCCGGTGTCAGCGGTAATCCGGCTTCAGCTGCTTTTTCTTCTACAAAGGTCAGCGGCAGGTAATGATCGCGGTATGTCCGGTCATGTTCACCGATAGGCATATATTCGATGAACCGCACATGCAGCGGCCTGGAGCGCGCCAATTGCAGGAAATCAACTACTTCGTCATCATTATATCCTTTGATTAAAACAACATTTAACTTGACAGGGTATAAACCATGCTCAAGGGCGGCTTCAATACCTTCGAGCACATCTTTCAGCTCTCCGCAGCGTGTAATTTGGTGATACTTATCCGGCTGCAGGGAATCGAGGCTGATATTTACTCTTTTCAGTCCCGCATTTTTTAAACCGGCGGCAAACTTTGAAAGCATTATGCCATTAGTAGTCATTGCCAGGTCTGTAATGCCGGGGATAGCTGCGGCAGAGGCAACAAAATCTACTACACCTTTGCGAACCAGTGGTTCACCCCCGGTAATCCTGATTTTGCTTATTCCCAGTTCTGCCCCGGCTTTAATAACTTTTAAAATATCTTCGTAACTGATTATATCATCGTGTGAAAGCTGCGGCACACCCTCTTCGCCCATGCAGTAAAAACAGCGAAGGTTACAGCGGTCAGTGATCGATATCCTCAGGTAATCATGTTTTCTGCCGTATTTGTCACATAGAGGCATCCTTTACATCTCCTTTTTCCCTGCATCGCGCATACTGTAACCACCCAGAGCTTCAACCTGCTGTTTAAAAGCAGGATCAACAATCAGTTCCAGCAACGTTTTAGCTTCAGGACTGTTATAGAATGAATCACTCATGAGCAGGTCGTAACGTTCTTCTACCAGGGGAACAAAATCGAGATCAAATGCTTTTGCAGCCGGCAAAATTCCCAGACCGACCCGGGCAGAGCCGGCGGCTACTGCTGCCGCCACATTTAAGTGAGTGTGCTCTTCACGATTATAGCCGTATATACCTTCAGGTTTAATTCCTGCTTCCTGGAGCAGATGGTCAAATAACAGCCTGGTGCCTGCCCCTTTTTGCCGGTTAATAAAACTTAGCTTCTTTTCATGCAGGTCTCTGACCGTTTTAACCTGGTCAGGATTTCCTTTCGGTATCATCCACCCCTGCATTCTATAGGTAAGGTTTAGCAGATGCACTTTTTGATCAGGCAGTATTTTTTTAATGTAGGGCACATTATATTCATTGGTCTGTGGGTCAAACAGGTGAACCCCGGCCAGGTGCG
>CAZBKZ010000069.1:0-7448 GCA_964492615.1 uncultured Syntrophomonadaceae bacterium
GGCAGATCCAGAGAATGACCGGCGTTCTGCTTGATACCCGCCGCTGATCATCTGTGTTATATGTAATTATCATCCCTTCTTCTTCAAACCCTTTTCAGGATTACCCCTTAAGGATTTTAACCACCCGGCGATAGTATAGTATGAACGCTATATTTTGGGGGTGGATTTTTTGACCTACAATACAGCATTAGTAAACAGCGGTCGGGTCAGACGGGGCACGGCGGCAAAAACCGCTACTCTGCGCAGCCTGATGGAAGAAAATATAAACGCAGAAGCCAGGCAAGAATTGGAAAAAAACTTGGCTGCCCGGCCCGATGACCGTGAGCTGAAAATACAATATATCGATATTTTAATCAAGGCTGGTGAACTGGCTGATGCCGAGAGGTTGCTTGAAGCCGAGTTGCAGTACCGGCCTGACCGTTTCGACCTTCTTTTCAGGCTCGGACGTATTGATGAAATTCGTGGGCAGAACCTGAGCGCCGCAGACCTATTCCGCCGGGCCGAGGCGGAGGCAAAAATAGCAGCCGATAAAAGGGAGGTCCGGACGGCAATTGATCGGGTCAGGGAAAAAGTAAGCAGCGATGTTATTTTTACCCCCGATAGTTTTACCATTAACCTGTTTGGAAACAGTTCACCGCTCAAGCTGCAGTATAAATTAAAGCAGCAGCAGAAACGCCGGGCCCTTTTTGAAACTCTGCTTGGTGAGATTGATCCCCGTTCGAAGAGCGTTCTTGAATTGGAATGCGATTCGGGCCTGGTAGCCCGCAACCTGGCTGCTCACGGCCTGAAAGCTGAAGGTGCGGCAGAAGAGATGACCGATATTGTTTTGGCCATCGGGTTTGAATACGTGGAAATGCTGCGCAAACCTGGCAGCCTCTCCCCTTCATACTTCAGGTTTGAAGCAAAACCGGACACAATCAAAGAACTGGATAAATACGACCAGGTTCATTTATTGCCAGGGCGTTTCCAGTGGTACCGCGACCGCGGCGTTAGCACGACAGCCCGGCTGATCAACAAACTTACGGCAAAAAGCAAACGGCAACTCTTTTTCTATATACCCGCGGTTGAAGGTAAAGGCAGGGAAGAAGCCCTGCAATTTGAGCAGATGTTGCTTGAGCAGCTGATGGAAAGCAATCTGCCATCTCCTCCCGAAAAAGTGGAAATGGAAGGCGGCGGCAGCCTTTACCGCGTTAACCGGCGACAAGCCGCAGCCGGGGATAAAGAAAAACTGCTGCCCCAGGGGTTAAACCTGAACGGCAGTCGTTCTAGCGTGTTGGAGGTAGAGCTGGAAAAATGCCGCAGCTTGAACGGCTTTAGTTTTGGGAGCAACGGTTGGAACCATTTTACCGCCCTGCTGGAGGAACTGCTGGCAAACCCAAAACTTACATATGAAGAAAGCTTATTAAAAAAATTTTACGACCGCTTTCAACCAAAAAACAGGCAGGAGCAGTTGTTTGGCAGTGAAAGCGAAGTTTTGTCCCCCCTTGATCGGGGCTGGACATTGCTGCCCTGGGTGGATACCAAGAACCGCAGTTTTAACCCGCTTGAATCACCCCAGTTGAATGGAAAGGGTAACCCCCACTACGGGCCGAACAACATTGAATTCGGGCAGTATGTTTGTAAAAGACTGCTGGCCGGCTATACCCTGATCAGGGAATACGGTTATTTACCGGAAATATTCCCCGATGGTTATATCCAGGGTTACCTGCTTAAAGACGGCGACGATTACCGCTTTTATGTTAATGAGGGTCAGCACCGTATTGCAGCGCTGGGCCTGCTTAGGTATCAGGCGATCAAGGTTAAATGCAACCCCGACTTTTTACCGGTGGTTGACATTAAAAATATCAGGCAGTGGCCCCAGGTGCGGCGGGGGCTCTACAGCGAAGAAACCGCCGCGAAAGTTTTCCGCCACTACTTTGAGGAGGACGGCAGCAGCAGAGCCCGCCAGCTCGGCCTGCTCAAATAATAAGACAGGGGACGGTTCTCTGTCTCATTACAACTGATAAGACAGAGAACCGTCCCCTGTCTTATAAATAATGATTTCAGCCGGATGCTATTTTGAAGTGGATAAGACAGAGAACCGTCCCCTGTCTTATCTGGCAGATAACGACCAGGCAGGAGGTGTTACGGATGGATAAAAAGATTAATATTTATAAAACTATGCTTGAACTGGCCGACACCGCCCTGGAAGGGGTGGAGCATATCCACTCCCGGACCATGGAGGGGCGTTTCGACGAGACGGCTGAGCTGTTTACAGATGTGGCCGATTCTTTCCACGAAATGAAAAAGGCCTTACACTGGTATCATCCCGGTTACGACGAAAGTTCACTGGAGCTGCTTTCAAAAGATGTAGTCAGCGGCATGCAGCTTTTGCTTTCGGCCTACGAGGGTGATGCTGATGTACGGCCCATGGTAGTTCTGCAGTTTTCCCTGGTGCCCGGTTTCCGCCGCTGGCATGAAGCGCTGCAGGAAGAACTGAACGGCCTCTGCGCTCCGGCCATGAATTAGATTTTCGGATATTGGCTTTTTGCCTTGCTAATACGGCATGTCTCCCCGCTTTTTAAACAGTGGCAGGGGAAGATGCCTCTTTATGCTGCTTCCGGAACCATTGCCCTGGGGCAGGTTTAAGCAGCAGGCAGATCTCTTTATTGATCATTGTAATTGAACTAACCCTAATCTGTATTTAAACCTTTTCGGTTAAATTGGGCCGACAGGGTGGAAAATATTTAGAAAAATGCTATGATATAAAGACGAAGGGAGTGCTGCTTCCGATGACAGACGATTTTTTAACCAAGGAACTAACCTGCAGACTCTGCGGCAACCAGTTCAGTTCGCTGATGGTCAGGAAAAGCGCCCAGCCTGTGCTGAAGACCGACAGCGATTTCTGCGTTCATTACGAGCGGGAGACCCCATATTTCTATAATGTTTTTGTCTGCCCCGCCTGTGGTTATGCCTTTTTGGAATCATTTGAGAAAAAACCGGGAGCAAAAATGCGGGAGAAACTGACCCCGCTGCCCGATTTCTTTTCTAATAAACGCGATGCCCCGACTGCCCAGCTGGCCTACAAAAGGGCAATTGAGTGCGCTAAGATGCAGAAGGAGAGCGATATGGTGCTGGCCTCCCTTTACCTGCAGTTGAGCTGGATCATGCGGGTAAAAGGTGACGAGAAGGCTGAAAAAGAAGCCCAGGCTGAAGCCCTGGCCTACTATAAGGGAGTTTACGAAGAGTCGGACCTGGAAGATGCCTCCAGGGTGATGTACCTGATCGGTGAGCTTAACCGCCGCCTCGGTTACCTGAAAGAAGCTGTTTACTGGTTTTCGCGGGTGGCGAACGATAAAAAAAGCAACCAGGCGACCAGGAGAATGGCCCGTGATGCCTGGCAGTCGCTGCGCGATTAACAGGTGAAAATGTTCCCTGCAAGATAAAAATTTTAGCCCCTGCTCAAAAGGGGCTTAATTATTTCCCAAAGCCGACGATATTATGGTCAGGAGGAGGGATTTGCATAATGAAAAACGCAGTAATCACAAATGACCCCGCATCTTACAGTGAATTGTTTGAAAATGATAACAGCCTGAAAATTAATCACCCTGCCGTGCAGAAGATGCAGGAACTGTCCGGCCGGAAAGCCTGGGCCGCACCGACAGCGGTGGAGAGGATTGAAGTTTACAAGGAGTGCCATCGTCTCGCTGACGACCTCTACCAGCTGACCGGCAGCAGGAAGGTAATTACCCAGGTTATGCGTTTTGGCGAAATGCTCCTTGCAAAGAATCACGGCAAAACCATCCAGGCTAACCAGTAACAATTCATTTAATAAATTGAGGAATGAGCCGCCATTAGTTCGCTATGTGAACGATAGGCGGCTTTCTATTTGTTTTCTTCATAGCAGCTCCTTTCATAGCAGCAGGGTTGCCCCTTAAATAATCAGCTGGCGCTGCTATTTTTTGAAGTATTACCGACCGTCCTCCCGGCTAGCCGGGAAATATCAGGGCAAAATTATTTTTACAGCCTGAGAATACTGTTATGCCAGGCCTTTTGCTGCCCGGGGCAGGGTGCAGCTCGCAGCAGACGGGCTTAATTTTTTAATTACGCCGACGATATTGTTTCAGTGAAAAGATCTGCTCCCGCGGTTTGTTGTTTTTACGACGCTGTTTTTACATCGCATCTGGGTGCAGTTACAATTAAATGATTACCTGCTGAAGCCACAGAAGCTCCATTCTGCCTGGCTTATTTCCCTATTATTTCATATTTTCAAGAAACCGCTAAAAAAATAAATATTTCACTTAAAAGCTTAACTTTGCCATTGCGGTGACGATAACGGCGTTAAAGGAGGCTTGATCAAAATGAGGATTAACACAAACTTGTCGGCGTTAAATGCGTACCGAAATCTTTCAATGACTGACAACCGTCTCAGTAAATCACTGGAACGGCTGTCATCGGGGTTACGCATCAACAGGGCTGCCGACGACGCCGCCGGTCTGGCCATATCTGAAAAGATGAGGGGCCAGATCCGCGGGCTTAACCAGGCATCGCGAAACGCCATGGACGGCATCTCGCTCATGCAGACAGCTGAAGGGGCACTAAATGAAACTCATGCCATTCTCCAGCGTATGCGTGAATTATCAGTACAGGCTTCAAGTGATACATTGACTTCTTCAGACAGGATCGAGATTCAAAAGGAGATTGAACAGCTTATTGCCGAAATAAACCGGATCGCCAGCTCAACTGAATTCAACACGAAAAAGTTGCTGGATGGTTCGTCGGCTGCTTTAACCAGCACCAGCGATTTGAACACCAAGATCTTTATGCGCGACGGTTTGCGCACCATCGACCAGTTCGGTCAGAAAGCGGTTGGCGGGGGCAACTACAAGCTCGACATCAGCGCCATGGCCGGCCGGGGCGAAGTGCAGAAAACCGACATCATGAAGGTTAAGCATGAAGCAACGACAATTGAATGGACCGACGTGGAAGGGACAGATGGAGCGCTGCAGGTAGCACTTCTCGAATTTGATGAAGTTGAAGAAGTGAACTTGCAGTTAAATGATCCCGGTGCCGCCGATCAGGAACTAAGCGTGATGGCTACTTTTACAGCCGGCACATTGACTGTTGAGGTAAACCTGGCCACCGACGGAACAGGAGCGATCACATCGACAGCAGAAGAAGTATACAATGCGGTAATGTCTGCTGCAGTTCAGGAAGGCTTGGGCGCTGTAAATGAAGTGCAAACGCTAACTCTTGATAATGCTACAGCCGGAAGTTTCTCTTTGTCTTTTAACGGAGAAACAACCGCTTTTCTGGCCCATGATATATCTGCAGTTGATTTGGCAACAGCTCTAGAAGGTTTGAGCGGGATAGGTTCCGGCAATGTTACTGTAACAGAAGATTCCGGGGCTTACACCATAACTTTCCAGGGTGATTTAATCGGAACAGATGTCAGTGAGCTGGTACTTACCACTTATGATACAGCTTATGACGGTGAAACTCCAACCATAGCTGGAACTACCGAAATAGCAACACTTACTTTTGATGATAGTGGTAACGGAATTGGTACCGAAGGGCACTTCAGTTTAACCCTGGATGGTTTTACCACAATAATTGAAACTGACTCTGATGAAGCTGTTTTAGCTGAAAGGATTGAAGAAGGACTTCAAGCCTTACTGGATATGGGCGCAGGTAATGGAGGGACCGTTGCTGTTGTTGCAACAACTCCCGGTACCGACATTTTATTTACTGCAACATTCAGTAACGATCCGGGAGCAACTATCTCTTTCGGCGCTGTCACAGCTGACTGGGCTTCTGATGGTGCAGACGGTATTGATACCACTACCCCCGGCCAATCTGGACCAACGCTGAGCAGTATTATTGCCATGAATATTGTTAACGGGGATCAGGTAGTTTTAGCCGATACAACTGTTTTGGACGAAGTTGGTGAGGTAATGCTCAATATCGGTGAAGTGGCCAGGCTGGATAGCGCCATCTTCGATATTGACCGCTTCTGGGATGCCAACGGTAACTTCCTGGTCCAGGACCCGCAGACAATCAACCTGGTGCAAGGGGATGGCAAAAAAACCTCAATCACTATTTTTGGGTCGGATACAATAGCAGATATTGAAGAAAAACTGAACCGGGCAATACACAATGGGTTACAGCAGAGTTTCTTCAATGAAGAGCCAACATCATATGTCCGTTACGTAACGGAAGAAATAGTTGATGAAGAAGGTTTCTTTACAGTAAGAGGCACCTTTGTAATCCAATCTGCCGTAACGGGCAAGGACGGTGAAATACGTTTCAGTGGCGATGAAGGGGTAATCAATGCCCTCTCCCTGACCACGCTGCAGAACTCGACCGAAAACCAGTTCAACGTTACAGTAACCAACGCTCACGATCCGGAAGAGATAATTGCCGAAAACACCAGGATTGTCGGCAACCTGCTGGTTGGTGTGGTTCACCCCAATGTTGATGTTAAATTCGACCCCATGGCCGGAATTACTGTTGATTTGGAAGGCAACTCTTTCCAGTGGCAGTCAAGTGGTACAGACAGCATCTTCATTCACCTTTCCGACAACACCATGGTCTTCCATATCGGGGCCAACCCGCTGCAGGATGTAGGCGCTGCCATTGGAGACATGAGCGCCGAAGCCCTGGGTGTGGATAACATTCTGGTTACCAACCGCATGTCGGCCAACCGGGCGCTAACCCAGGTTGATTACGCCATTGGCCGGGTTTCTTCAGAAAGGGCCAAGCTGGGGGCGGTGCAGAACCGGCTTGAGCATACCATTAACAACCTCGGTGTGGCGGCTGAGAACCTGTCGGCAGCTGAGTCTCGCGTCCGTGACCTCGACTTTGCTCTTGAGATGGTTGAGTTTACCCGCAACCAGATCATGATGCAGGCCGGCACGGCCATGCTGGCCCAGGCCAACATGAAACCGCAGAGCGTGCTGATGCTGTTGCAGTAATTTTATTAACCGGTTAACGGTTACCTGATGACCGGGTAATGAAGCTTAACTGTATATACTTTCCCTCCTTCCCGTCGGCCTTTTGTAAAGCAGCTGCCGGGTGGGAGGGAAATAATTAAAATGGAACAGCATAAACTGTTTATGATTACCGGTTGAATAATTGCCGATAAATCAGATCAAAAATAAGGTAGATTGATCCTTTAGTTTTTCGTGATGATGACGATATTAAGAGTAAGGTGGAACAAGTGTTATTACCGCCGGTTCAAGAAATAACGAGGTGATAGCAATGAGAATCGACAGTATAGGAGCTTACCAGGCCGGTCAGCAGAACGAGCGCAAAGCACGCCCGGAAGTCCGGGAAGTAAAGAGTTCGGAATCTGCCGCCCACACCTCGCAGCGTTCGGTTCGTTTCCAGAAACACCAGGGCGCAGAGCGCTGGATGGTCCAGGTGGTCGATGTTTACAACAACGAGGTTATCCGCGAGATTCCCAACCG
>CAZBKZ010000070.1:0-7082 GCA_964492615.1 uncultured Syntrophomonadaceae bacterium
ATTTGTATCGGCAATTATGAATAATAATTAATAAACAGGCATTCTGTTTAAAGTGATCAAATACCTGCTTACATTACCAGCAATGTTGAAATCATGTAAATAAAAAAGAAAAGGGTTTAAAGGCCCTTTTCTTTTTTTACCAGTTTTGGGTTAAAAACTGCACAGCTTTAGCCTGTGCGCTTATAAATTTATTCAAATCGTACAGAATGGAGGTTGGGTCTGAAATTAAAATCCATACAAAAGTTTTTAACATAATCTCGGGCTGCATAGACTGTCATATCATGATAAATAGGTGAAATCGGCGCTTCCTCAGCCACGATATCCTGGAGTGTGAAGTAAAGGTTGCGGCGATTCCGCTGATCCATCTCGCTTGCTGCCTGCTCAATTAAAATATCAACTCCTGAATTACTAAAAAGCATACCTCTGTTAAGGTTAAAACTACCGGTTGACAATATCCAGGTTCTGAAAAAATCGTCCGGATCACTCCCTGTCCAGGGAGTAAAAGTTATGTTGTAATCTCCTGTTTTAACTGCATCATTGTAGGCACCTGCTTCAAGGCTTAGTATTTCAGCATTGAAACCCCTGGCATTAAGCTCAGTCTGAAGGTACTGGGCGATAGAAAGCATGGGCCAGCGTGCAGTCCAGGCTGTATTTACCAGTAATTTGATATTCGTGTTTCCCTGCAGATGACGGTTGATTAATGCGGTTGCTTCATCAGGATCGTATGCAGGTGTTGAGGCAGGATTGATCCAGTATTCGGCCAGCGGAGTAATAACTCCCTGAGCTGGTCTGCCTATACCTTCAAGCATTGTTGCCACTAGCTCTTCCCGGTCCAGGAGCATGGTTACAGCCCTGCGCAGTTCGGAGTTGTGAAAAGGCTCACTTTCTGTCTGAAAATGCATGTAAATTGTGGTTAAAACTTCAACCGTCATAATTTCAATAGAGGGCTCTACTTCCAGCAAGGGTACCTGTTCCGGAAGAATAACACCCACGTCTGCCAGCACATCAACTTCACCCGCCAGCAGGGCAGCCACTCGCGTGTTTGCATCGGGGATATATTTAAAAATAACCTTATCGATTTCCGGTTTTCCGTTCCAGTATTCGTTAAATGCGGCGAGGGTAATTTGATCATTTCCGTATTCTTCAAACTTGTAAGGGCCGGTACCAATTGGCTCTGTTAGCCCGTTATTCTCTTCATTGAGAACCAGGGGACTGAAAATGGCACAGGGGAAATAACTGATCATTTCAGGGAAGGCCGGCATCGGAACTGCAAGTTCAACTTCTATGGTCAAATCATCGACAACACGAATGTCGACCAATTCACTATATGGTTGAGCTGTGCCCGGGTGTTTGCTTAGTCGCTGAAGATTATCTTTTACTACTTCGGCATTCATAATACTGCCGTCATGGAACTTGATTCCTTCCTGCAATGCAAAAGTCCAGATTCGGCCGTCCTCAGATGGATAAAAATCGCTGGCAAGCCAGGGCTGTGCATTGAGGTTGGCATCAAGATAAACCAGGCTTTCCCAGACATTGGTACTGCCGTGTAAAAAGGTTCTATCCTCCGGACCGTAGTAAAAATCACGCCCCAGGCCGATTAGAAGGGTATCCCTAGCCGGACTTTCTTCAATTACTTCCAGGTTCTCAATTACTTCCGGGTTGGAATCTGTGACCTGGTTTTCTGTTGTGCACGAAGACAACATTATGACCGGGATAAAGATCAACATCCAAAATAAGGTAATTCGTTTCCAATTTTTCATGATAGCACTCTCCTCTTTAATAATTAAGTCTGCAGGGTATTCCGGGCAAAAATGCAACTATTTAAACAAACGACAGGCAACTTGGTGCCCGGCTTGAATTTCCTTTAGCGAGGGATTTTCAAAAAGGCACTCTTTATTCCGTTCTGAACAACGGGGGTAGAAACGGCAACCTGGTCCATAGTCGGCCGGGTCAGGAGGTTCCCCCTCTAAAAGTTTAATTTTTTTATCCGGCTGTAAGGCCGGTTCAGCAGCCAGCAGTGCCACGGTATAAGGATGTGCCGCCATCTTAAGCATGGAAGTGGGGATGGTTTCAATAATTTGGCCTCCGTACATAACCATGATCTGTGGGCATAGATAGCGAACAATTGCGAGATCATGTGATACAAACAGATAATGAAGCCCGCGCTTCTGTTGTAAATCAAGAAGAAGGTTTAACAACTGAGCCTGAACGGAGACATCAAGCCCTGAGGTAGCTTCATCGCAGAGAATTAGTTTGGGTTGCGCGATCATAGCCCTGGCTATGGCGATTCTCCTCTGCTGGCCTCCGCTAAATTCATGTGGGTAGTGATTTATGCTCATAGAATCCAGGCCGACCTGTTCCAACACAACTGCAACCTTTTCTTTTATGGCAGACTCTGAAAAGGAACCCCGGAAATTGGTCAGAGGTTCGGCAACTAACCGGCCAACCGTGAGCCTGGGGTTAAGGGAAGCGGCTGCGTCCTGAAAAATAGCCTGCACTTCCCTGCGGAATTCAATTGTTTTTTTATCGGTGAATTCTGAATAACTCATACCATGGAATAAAATGTCCCCTTCACTTGGTTTTTCCAGTTTCAGTAACAGGCGTAGCAAGGTGCTTTTACCGCAACCGCTTTCTCCAACCAGGCCAACACTTGAGCGATCCCTGAGAGAAATGCAAACCCGATCTACAGCCCGGACGATTTCAACCGATTTGCTGCGCTTTGCCTTGTAATGTTTACTCAGGTTGATGGTTTTTAAAATAATCAGGAAGAGCCTCCTTGCCCGGCTTGACTACCCGCAAATGTAAGTAAATGGCAGGCAGCGCTTCTCTTGCTGCTAACCGGTTCGGTTGAAGGAATTATCTCCCTGCATAAAGGTTTAACTTCGTTGCAGCGGGGGTGAAAAGGGCATCCTTCAATATTTTCAAAGGTTCGGGGAGCGCTTCCTGTGATTGCTTCAAGTCGGTTACTACTGCAAAATGAAGGGTGTGACTTGATTAGCGCCCGCGTATACGGGTGGCAGGGGTTATTGAAGACTTCTCTCAAAGGGCCTTCCTCTACAATCATTCCTCCATACATAACTGCAACCCGGTTGGCAATTGAAGCAGCAGCAGCGAGGTCGTGCGTTATAAAGAGCAGTGAAAGACAGCATTCAGATAACTGGCGATTAAGCTCAGCCAGTATTTGCCCCTGCAGGGTTACATCAAGAGAGGAAGTAGGCTCATCGGCAATCAGGATTTGCGGATGAAGAATCAGGGCCAGGGCCAGTGAAGCCCTCTGCCGCATACCACCACTCAGCTGGAAGGGGTAGCTGTTATAAACTCTTTGCGCCGGTAGTTTTAATGCCCGAAGTTTTTCGAGGGCGAACATTTCTGCCTCTTTTTTTTTCGTTTTCCGGTGAGCAAGAATTGTTTCCCTGATCTGTGCCCCAACAGTAATTACAGGATTTAAAGAGGCGAGTGGATCCTGAAACATCATTGATAGTTGAGTACCTCTAAGCTTTCTGAATTCTTTACCGGGCATCTCAAGCAGATTGCGTCCATTCATCATGATTGCTCCCCCACAAATTGTCCCCGGCGATGGAACCATGCGCATAATGGAAAGAGAGGTAACACTTTTGCCGGCGCCACTTTCGCCGATCAGGGCCAGACATTGGTTTTTATACAGGCTGAGGTTAACGTTTTTTACTGCCCGGATAATACCTGATGAGGTATAAAATGAAGTGGAGAGATCCATAACCTCAAGAACTTTCTGTTTTGTCCTGTTCTGATCCAGCATATTATTTCCTTTCTCCACCAGGAAGTGTCCAGGTCAGATAATTTTTATTTAAGGTATTATTAACTGACGAACGGGGGTCGAGAATATCCCTGAGACCATCTCCAAGCAGGTTAAACCCCAATACCGTTAAACCAATAGCCAGTCCCGGAGCGAGCATAAGCCGTGGTTCTGTTTGCATAAAGGGGCGGGCATCGTTAATCATAGCTCCCCATTCAGGCGTTGGTGGTTGCGCTCCCAGGCCGAGAAAGGAGAGGGTGGCAATTGACAGGATCAGTTTTCCCAGATCCAATGTTGCCAGAACTACCAGCGGAGGAAGCAGATTTGGCATTACGTGCTTCCACAGTAGCTTAATTCCCCTGGTTCCACATATTTTTGCAGCGGAAATATACTCTTTTTCTTTAATCGAAAGAACCATACCCCGGGCTACACGGGCATAGCCAACCCATGAGACAAGAGCTAAAGCCAGCATAACATTAAACAGGCCGGGTCCGAAAATGCCGATCAAGACAAGGGCCAGGATAAGATTGGGAAAAGCCAGGATCATATCAACCAGGCGCATAATTACTGAGTCTGCCAACCCTCCCCTGAAGCCGGCAAGCATGCCAAGGGGGATGCCGACGGCCATTATTACTAACAGAATAGAGAGCGAGTAAGTGAGGGTTATTCTTGCTCCGAATAGAATTCGGGAAAAAAGGCAGCGACCCAGGGAATCTGTGCCTAGAGGATAGTCACGATCAGGTGGTAAAAGACGTTGTCCTAACACAACAGGTTCCGGGTCGTGCGGCGCTGCCAGTGGTGCCAGCAGGGCTGTAAGAAAAACCAGAATAATAATAATTAAGCCGACCAGTGAGGCCGGATCGCGTGTTATCCTGGTTAACATCATCCAGCCTCCTTTTCTCCCAGGCGAATCCGGGGATCAAGGTAGTGATATGATAAATCGACAGCCAGATTAACAAAAACATATATAATAGCCATGAACAGGGCGTAACCCTGTAAAACAGGTATGTCGCGATTAAAGATAGCCTGAACAGCCAAACGGCCTACACCCGGCCAGGCGAAAACCTGCTCAACCACAATTGTTCCTCCCAGCAGGCTGCCCAGGGAAAGGCCTAATACAGTAACAAGAGGAATCAGGGCGTTGCGCAGGGCATGAATGCCCACTACAACAGTTTCCTTGAGGCCGCGTGCCCTCGCTGCTCTTACATAATCCAGCTGCAGCACTTCCAGCAGGCCTGCCCTTAATAAACGGGCGTAGGTGGCTGCCAGGCCAAAGCCAAGAGTTAAGGATGGTAGAATGAGGTGCTTCCAGCTACCCGAACCCATGACCGGCAGCCAACTGGAAGGGACTGCAATATAACTGATCAAAAGCAAACCAATGTAAAATGAAGGAAGAGAAGCCCCAACCAGGGCTACCAGGCGGCTGATGTGATCAATCAGGGTTTTATTGAACAATGCAGCAGCTATCCCCAGAGGAAAGGCAATTAAAATCATCGCGATCATTCCACCTGCGGTTAAAGTCAAGGTTGCTGGCAGACGGCTCATTATTTCTTTAAGTACCGGCTGACCGCTATTATATGAAATACCTAAATCGCCATGCATAAGCCGGCTCAGCCAGTTGAAATAGCGAACGTGCAGCGGGCCGTCAAGACCCATAAGACTGCGTGTGGCGGCGAGGTTTTGCGGCGTTATTTCTATATCCCTTTTGATCAGCATTATTTCTGCAGGATCACTCGGGGCCAATTCAACCAGAAAGAAGGTTATGATGCTTACCCCCAGCATTACAATCAGCAGAGACGCAATTTTTTTAAGAATATTTTTAAACAAAAAACACCTCGTGTTACATTATAGCTTACGCGTGGCACTAAATACCTAAAAAAAATGTCGGTGTTACAATGTGTAGTTATCGTGCTATAATTATAACACAGCTTTAGCCGTTTTTCCATAATATTTATTAAAACAGGAAGTGAACAGCATTAAATCTATAAATAAGCCGTTTGATGATAGCCGGGAAGAAAAAGTAAGGTATTGGGTAGATGCCTGGAATTCTGCACTTAAAAAAAATGATGACAACATTTTACCGGCAAGAATGGATACAGTAAGTCGCTGGGATAAAATGGCAAAGCAGATCGGCCGACTTTCTACATCTGATCGCATGCAGAGCAGGATATGCCGCACTCTCAAATTGCTTGAAGAAAAAAGTATCGATTTGAAGGGGCTAAAGGTCCTTGACATTGGTGCCGGCGCTGGTGATTTTTCACTGGCTTTTGCCCAGCGGGGGGCCAGGGTCACTGCCGTTGAACCATCTTCAGCGATGGTCAGCTTGATTGAAAAGAAAATAAATGAACATAATCTGAACAACGAAATAGAAATTATTAACGGATTATGGGAGGAGTTTAACCCAGGAGAAAATTTACCAGCAGATCACTATGATCTAGTTTTTGCTTCTCTTAATCCAGGCGTGCGCAGTTTTGAGGCCTTAGCCAGGATGATGGATGTTTCCTGTTCATGGTGTTTACTCTGCGATATTGCTTCTGGCAGCAAGCCCTGTTCGGGCCGACTGGATCTGTGGGAGGAGATATTAAATAAAACAATGCCTGAAAACCATTATAATATTATATATCCCCTGAATTATCTTTATTTCAGCGGTTATGAGCTGCAGTTTCAGAATTGGACAGAAGTTTGGGGGGAAAAACAACCAGTTGAAGAAGCTTTAATAGATTTCCTTGACTATTTCAGTATATATACAGAAATAACTAACAGGGTCAGGAAAATTATTAAGACGTACTTGCAAAATAACTCAAAAAAGGGTTTGTATACAGATTTCCACCAGGTTAGATTGGGAATGATTCTATGGAAAAAAATTTTTTAACAAATCAATGATATGGTTGACAGGGATCATTTGCTGTGCTAATATCATTATTCAAGAATAATAATTTGCCGATGACAGGAACTAGTAACCTGGATCGTGTCGGCCCAGAGAGCCGGATAAAGGAAGTAAATCTTCCTAAGCTGAAAATCCGGCGCCGATGCACCTGGCGAATGGCTCTTGGAGGTACCGGTTGAAAGCGTTGAAGCGTCAGTAGATCCGGTCGGAACTTTCACCGTTAAAAGGAAGCAGGTCTGGAAGCCGTTCCCCGGTTTTCCGCATCTGACAAAGCGACCTGTGAAAACAGGTAACCAGGGTGGTACCGCGAATAACTCTCGTCCCCGGACGGGAGTTTTTTTATTACGTTTTTTAGGGGATGATTAGCTGAGAAAGGTTCCTGAAAATGTGTTTCGGTAATATCTATATTTCATAAAATAAAAG
>CAZBKZ010000071.1:0-7074 GCA_964492615.1 uncultured Syntrophomonadaceae bacterium
GTCCGTGGCTCAGCACTCAGCGGCCGACCTCCATGTCGGCCGGTCTGCTCACGGCTTCACTTCACCGGCACCTGCCGGCGCTCGCTTTATGTTCGCTTAAGGTTACCGGCAGCAACGGCAGACTGTTTGTTTACTCGATTACTCAAAACAGTTTAAAAGCAACATACATATATTTTAGTTGAACCAGCTGTATGCAAAATTACTGCTCACCTGGCGCGAACATAGAGAGAGTAGCAAAAAGGGCAGCTGAAACAAGGGTTGGAGCAGGCCGGCCGACACGGAGGTCGGCCGCCGTCGAAAGCTCCGGATGAGCTTATCGTAAGGGGAGCCTAAGCGGAGACCCGCAGTTGATGCGTTGCCCTTTTGCACGCAACGATCGTGAGCAAAGGTGACAGTAATTAAGGAAAAAAAGAACTCACCCCCACTCATTGCGAGGTTGCCCAGGCGCAGGCCTGCTGAAATGGGCTGAAAGCAGGCAGTTACTTATGGAAATCTTTGACCAGCGCCGTTTCATGCCCGGGTAGCACATTTTCAATTTTCCACTGTGCCAGCACTTTCGCCTTGTAAACTGAATCATAAAAGGCAAAATAATCATAAATCATCGGTGAGGGAATTGCCGGTCCGTATTTTTCAACGTTGGTTTTTATTTTATGGACATTACCTTCAAGATCTGTAAACTCAGGACATTCAGGAAAAATGTGTGAGTAAGTGTTACAGAGGTCACCCAGAATAACCTTGATACCATTGGCGGTTTTAACTGTAACCAGTTGGCTCCCCAGGGAATGACCAGGTGCCTTGTATACATTGATACCAGGAAAAATTTCTATATCTCCATCAATCATTGTAGTATCGAGCTTCTCAAACAACGGAATAACACTTGTATCGAAATCTCTGCGTATTTTTTGTGCAGGTATGGGGGCGCACAGGTTCTTCCATTCATCTTTTTGAAATATATGTTTCGCGCCGGGGAACAGATCGCAATTTCCGGCGTGATCATTGTGAAGATGGGTATAAATTACTGTCTGAATATCACCCGGGAGAAGGCCGTGTTTGCTGAGGGAATCAGAGACGAATGTTTTTCCGCCCACGGCAGGAAAGCCGCCCCAGGCTTTACCATCAATTATAAAATCTTCTCTCATGCCGTTGTCCACCAGCACTTTCTGGTCGCCGGAACGCAGCAAAAAACCCAGGTAAGGCACATCAAATTCCTGTTCGCCTAATCCGGAATCGGCTATGATAAAATCGCCTGGGCCCCTGACCTTGCCATAAAACAGTACATCAATTGTCCATTGACACATTTTCTTCAACCCTTTCGCCTGCCAGAAACTGCTCCTGGCAATTTAAACTCACTATAAATATAGATAACCTGTTGGACCGGTTTAACACAGGACCCGGAACCCTGGAAACCAGGGTCCCGGGTAAATGACCTTTTAACTTACCGTCTAAATAACCTTCAGTTCCCTGACCGGATACTTGTTAAGTTCTTTCAACCCGTCTTCTGTGAAGAGACAGGTGCTGCCAACCCACAGCGCCGCCCTGAAGCCCGGTGCCATGGGATAAGCCATAATCTGGATGCAAAGGCCAGGCTTAAAGACATAATCAAGATGTGATTGAGGCTGTTTGCTGGGAAATTCGGGATTTGTCTGACCGACAAAAGGAAGTGAGTTGTAATTACACCAGCCCGATACCAGGTGAGAAGCCATGAAACCTGCTTCCCTGAAAGGAGTCATAAACCTGTCTACATCACTGCCCTTCATACCCGGCTTCAGCTGATCAACAACCTGTTTATGAACCGAGGCGGCCAGTTCGAACATTTGCCGGTATTCCTTTGTCGGCTCACCCAAGAAATAGGTACCCATCAGCTTGGTATAATACATGCCGTAACCGACAGGCATCTCGGTCATTAGCAAATGCCCTTCTTCAACTGTGCGCTCAGTTGGCCAAAAATCGGCATAAGGCCAGCTTTGATCGGTCATGGGCCAGGAGCCGAGATGCATCATGCAGTAGTTTCCCTTGTGCATGAAAGATACTTCTTCAACTATGCGGCGAAGCTGGGCATGGCTAACACCCGGCCGGGTAGCATGGACTATTTCTTCATGGCAGAGGTCATTAAGAGCAGCCGCTCTTTCGATCAGTTTTATTTCTTCCGCACTTTTTATAGCGCGGATACTTTCATACCATTCGCTCACATTAACAAACTGCGCTTCCGGGAATTGCTCAAGCAGACGTGTATAATGTTCGTAGGGAAGGGTGCAGGGCATAAAGTGAGTAACTCCCGGTCCGACTATGCCGATATTACCCTTTTTCAGGTCCAGCTCATTTAACCTTTCACAGACCGATATTTCAATATGGCTGCCACCCCGGACATCCTGGATGTAACCGATATCGCGGGCATTTTGGGCATGCAGTGGCACATTAATATGCAGGGTGGGAGCCTCTTCACGCGGGAAAACAACATAAGTATAGCCAACTCCGGCAAAATTGGACAGGTACTGAGCATTGACCTGGCCGGAATCATTGCCACCCAGGGATACTGAACCGTAAATAACCAGGCAGTCTAGATCTGCCTTTTTCATTTCTTCTTTAAGAATGAGATAGCGCCTTTGGAATTCCTCTTCGGAAAATGGAGGAAAATAATGGTTTGGAGCTAACATTAAGGCGCCTCCTTTCATTTTTATTAATACCTGTAAGATCAGAATACATTTCTTGCTGCGTCGGCTATTTTTTTACAGGCGGACCTGCAGGCATTTTTGCCCATTTAACCACCAGAGGCGATACAATTATTGCTGTTATGTAGGCTATAATAAGCATCACCGGCAGCATCTTAATCCAGGCGCCAAACCACATGGCACCGAGCGGCGGGGCAAATGCAGCCGGTATCTGGGCGTGGCTCTGGCTGACATTGATAAAACTAACCACCATGCTGATAATCACCGAATTTACCGCCGAAATAGGCAGGCAGTTCAGGGCAGTAAACTTAAATGTCCCCGGCAGCGCTTTTGCTTTAGCTACAAGCGCGTTGCCCCACCTGGCCGAAGGAATAATCAACCAGATAATAATTCCGACAACCAGGGACATTAAGACATTGCTGAACATCATAGCCGGAAGTGGTGGTGCTGTGGCCAGGGCCTGCGGCGGCATACCACTGCGGGAAATAATAGTTGCCACAATACCCATCATGATGGACATAATCAGGGTCATAATCAGGCCCACTTTCTTCTTCCGCTGATCCATAGTACCCCGTTTAATATCTCCTTCATCGCTGGCAACCCGAATATGCCCGTCCCCGGTTGCAAATGTGCAGCAGGGATGGATAAAGTTATTTTCAACATCAGCCATACGGCGGTAATCAAGCCGCTCAGGAACATAGTGAGAGCCGCTGACCAGCCGGGAGCGGCAAAAACCACACTCACCGCTGCGGCAAATACTGGGGACTTCAATACCTGCTCTTTCCATGGCAACCAACATGCTCTCCCCGCTTTTCGCAGTGACAGTTTTTTTACTGCCGTGCATATCAACCTGCAACTGAAATGTTTTGCCTGCCGCATCGGCTGGAAAGGCGGGATCTTGTTCAGGGTTTTTGTACTCGCCAAATACTTCGTAGCGAATGCGTCGACGGGGCAGCCCGAGTTTGGCCAACTCCTGATCGAGAAATTCATACATGGCAGCCGGACCGCTGACAAAGATAGAATAGTCAGAGTCAGGCGCATATTTCTTGATCAACTCGGCAGTTATGAAACCTTTTTCACATCCTTTTGTTTCTTCTTCATCGCTGATTACATGAACAACATTGATCTTGCCGCATGTCGCAGCAAGGTTATCCAGCTCTTCTTTAAAAATAATCTGATCTGTTTTCCTGCTCCCGTAAAGAATAGTCAGGGTAGCTTCTTCGGTACCATCGGCAATAGCCTGGGCTAATGAATAAACGGGAGTAATGCCGCTTCCACCGGCAAGCGCAACAAGATTATTTGCATCACGGAGCGGCTCGTAAACAAATTCGCCCTGCGGCCCGGATGCTTCCACCACGGTTCCAACCTGCCAGTGATCGAAAATGTAGCTAGATGCGAATCCATCTTCCAGGCGTTTTATTGTCAGAGTATACTTGTTCTTAAGCGCTTCAGCAGGAGAAGAGCTGACAGAATAGGGTCGGGTAATAACGGAGTCACCGATTCTTAACTTTATGCTGATATACTGCCCGGCGCGGAAATAGGCCAGGGCAGCGGTATCGGTGCCAGGAGCAGGTTCAAGCAGGAAGCTTTTTACATCCCCTGCATGATCAATAATTTCACTGACCAGCAGGTATTGAACCTCGGGATGAAGTGCCCGAGCTACGCGGTTAGCATTAAAGTCACTTTGAGGTAATTCCGGGCTGGCAGAATTAATGACACTTCTGCGCCTGGGAATCATTTCATCGAAAGCATTAATATCCAGTTTTTTTAGGTACTGACCGATATCTTTACTCATTATTTTCGACCTCCCGCAATATCGCCCATAGTTTGCCTGGCCGCGATATCTCCTGATGTATAGGTCGGCAGGTACCCGGACAGACGCACTCCATGACTGCCCACAAATCTCAAACCGGGGATCGTCTGCTCCATGCCTTCAGAAAAGAGCCTGGCCATCATGCCGTCCCAGCGGTCGGAAAAATAACCATAAATTGCGCCCTGTGGTGAACCCAGGTAACGGGCAAATGTTACCGGTGTGGCTATGGCAATTTCTTCAATGCAGTCTTTAATTTTTATGCCCATGGTGTTTTCATACCTGTCGATCAGGTTCATGGTATAGTCGCGCTTGATCCTGTAATAGTTTTCAGGAGTTACATCGGCCCAGCCTTCTGCAGTAAATAAACAGGTAATGCAAAAATGAGTTGTGCCTTCCGGGCTGGCTGCCGGGTTAACTATATTAAGACAGGTAGCCGCAAAGTTATCGTTAGTCTCGCGGGAAAAACAGTTACGGTACATCTCTCCGCTATCCGCTGAAGTACTGATGAAAACGGCATAATCTTTAATGCCCAGCTCTTCAGGTGATTTATCCAACCCTAACAGGGCAGTATATCCCCTGCCTCCGAAGGCGCGCGCGTTGGCCTTCTTTAATTCATACTCCGGAACGAGGGACGGATTATCCAGCATTCTGCTGTAAAGCACATTGGGGAAAACATTGGAGATAACGTGATTGGTTTGAACCGTTTCTCCGTCTTTGGTAACCACACCGGAGATCCTACCTTTATCGGTAATGATCCTGACCACTTCGCGGTTATACCAGAAATCACAGCCGAGCTGCCTGGCACGTTTTTCAACAGCGGTGGAAATCTGGTGAGAGCGCAGTTTTGGGATGTAAGCGCCATCGGTATAGTAACCCTGCAGCATTTTAAAGTAACGGACTGCATCGAGGGTTTCGAGATCACCTCCCTGGTAAGGCCAGTAAGCGCTCATAATATCAATACAGCACCGGGGTATTTCAAGCTCTCTCCAGGCTTCCATAACTGTTGCCCCGGCCAGGCGGGTGAAATTTTCATACCGGGTACGCAACACTTCGGGGTCAGGCTTGCCCTGGCTCATTCCAAGATACATCAATCCCTGGTCAATCTCGCTACATGCCTCAAAAAAGCGGTTAAGGGCAGGAGTGCAACCTGGACATTTTTCTTCCATGGCAGCAAAAAATTTATCCCTGCCGTGCGGTACCGTGGCATCAAGTTCGACACCCTTTTCACCAGCTACTACAATACGGTATGCATCAGGTATTGAGAGCCATTCCACCTCAATCCCCAGTTCATCAAACAGATAACCTAACTGCCCGCGAGCTGCTCCCTGGCCAAAATCGGTTACCTCGTGTAGCGACGCCTCAAACTCGAACCGGCCACGCCTGAAACTGGTAGCGCATCCACCGGGAAGGTTATGCTTTTCAATCACAAGGGTTTTCAACCCCATTAGCGAGGCACGGCAGGCAGCCATCAATCCTCCATTACCGGCCCCGACAACGACCAGATCATACTTCTCAGCCAAAATAACACCTCCCTATACTCTTCACATAGAAACAAAACTTTAATGCAACTTCTTTATCGGCTTTAAACACTTCCTTTCTATTTTTAGTTTATGCCGTTCATTTTAACCGGCTTATAAAGCCCGGTAATAAAGACCGTCAGTTAGATAATAGCTTACTCTAAAGCTACTTAATCCCGATAAAACGCCTGTAATCGTCGGCAGTTCCTCTTTTGCGACCCAACGCTTCGGCAATAGCAACAGTTTTTTCAACAATAAGCCTGTTCGAAGATATTTTTTCATCCTTATGAGGATAAGTGTAGAGAGAATCTTCCATGCCAACCCTGGCCCCGTAAGCGCCAAGAAGCATGGCCAGGGTTACTATATGCAGGCTGGCCCTTCCGGCCATATCAACCATGATGGCACAATCAGGATCTATTTTTTTTAGCTCTTTAAATACAAAGGGTAAAAGCTCAATCATTGAAAATTGATCTTCGATGTAACCCCAACCTGGATTACCCATCGCGATTCTAAAGGAATAGGGTTTTTTAAGGAGCCCTGTATCGATCAGCCATCTTTTGGCCAGTGAGATATCGCCAACATTATGCAGAACAATTTCGGGAACACAGCCGACATCCTGCATTATTTCGACGTGAGCCTGGACCATTTGGGCATTGGTGCAGGCCAGCACTTCTCCGGTCAGGTTAACTGTGGTTACTGTAATAGGCGCTGTTTCCATGATTCCCCTGAACTCGACCAGGGGAAACGTTGATTCTTCAATAGTTTTACCGCCCTCAGGACAGCCGCAGACAAGCACTTTATCGTCATATTTTTCCTTGATAGGATCAATCACATCGTGGTAATGCCTGACATCGAGACAGTGATCTCCTTTTTCGTCCCTGACATGCACATGAAAAGCACAGGCCCCGGCCTCGATACACTCCAAAACTTCATCGCGTATTTCTTCATTTTTCAGTTTTTGATTGGGGTTGTCTTCAACGGTAATAAAAGCGCCGACCGGTGCAACTTTAACTACAAAAACATCGGGAATATCCCATTTCCTCTGTTCAACCCAGGCTTTTTTCGGAACAAAAAA
>CAZBKZ010000072.1:0-6996 GCA_964492615.1 uncultured Syntrophomonadaceae bacterium
ATTCGCCGCTCGCGAAGCACACACATCAATCGGCCGCTTCGCGGCCGATTGCTCTTTAAAATACCTGGTAACTGTGGGCGAACTGGCGGCGCTGGCTGCTGATGAAGCTGCAAGATTCGGCGTACAGATAAGCAAATGCAGCGATCACGAAGAAGCTTTAACAGTTTTAGCAACTTTACCACTGCAAAAGAACTGGTTTGTTTTGGTTAAAGGGTCGCGCGGTATGAAAATGGAGAACATAGTGCGGGAGTTTATAAAGGATTAGGAAGGTGGATGGCCCGGGATGCTGAACGTAATATTATCTTTAATTATAGCACTGATCTTGGCGCTGCTTACCTACCCTGCCTATATAAAACGGATGGTTAAACTGCAGTATGGTCAGCAGATACGGGAAGATGGCCCAAAAGTGCATGCCGGTAAAGCCGGGACGCCGACCATGGGTGGTGTTATATTTCTACTTGCTGCAGCCGTTACAATTATCATTTTTACGGGTTCATCACCCGCTGCCTGGCTTATACTACTGGTTATGCTGGTTTGCGGAGCAATCGGCTTTATAGATGACTACCGAAAAATCGTCAGCAAGCAGTCACTCGGTCTTCGGGCAAGATCCAAGCTGGTTGGGCAGCTGCTGATTGCCGCTGTTTTTGCTCTTTTGCTTTACCTGCTTGGTTACTATGACCCTTTAATTGTTCTACCTTTTCTCGATTTAACAATAAACCTGGGCTTCTTCTATCCTGTTTTTCTATTTCTGGTAGTGGTTGCCGCCACTAACGCTGTAAATCTGACAGATGGCGTAGACGGGCTTGCGGCAGGAATAACGATAATAGTGTTGGTAGCTTTTCTGTATATTGGCTTCACTAATGAACAATCGGTGGTGATGCTCGTCTGTGCAGCATTGATCGGGGCAACAGCCGGTTTCCTTGTTTTTAACCGTCACCCGGCCCGACTTTTTATGGGTGATGTCGGCTCCCTGGGGCTTGGTGGAGCCCTGTCAGCCCTGGCAGTTATCACCAAAAGCGAACTTTTTCTGATCATTATCGGGGGGATTTATGTTGTAGAGACTCTTTCAGTAATTGCCCAGGTCGCCAGCTTTCAACTGACCGGTAAAAGGGTGTTCCTGATGGCCCCGCTGCATCACCATTTTGAGCTGAAAGGTTGGACTGAATGGAAAGTAGTCCTTGTGTTCTGGGGAACTGCAGCAATATTTGCTTTAATGGGGGTACTGATTTACCTGTAAGATTATAAGCATAAATACTTTAAATGAGTAACTTGTTGTAACCGGAGGTTCGTGATGATTGATTTAATTAAAGGCAAAAAAGTTATGGTGGTCGGAATGGCCCGCAGTGGTGTGGCGGCAGCAGAACTGATGTCCGCCGGAGGTGCATCTGAAATTACCATAACCGATAAAAAAGAATCATCCGAACTGAAAACAGAGCTGTCAAGACTGGAGAGTCTATCAAATGTAAAAGCGGTAACCGGGAATAACTCTCCCGATCTAGTAAATCCGGAATTATCATTAATTGTTAAAAGCCCGGGTGTTCCTCCGGGAAATGCAATAATAGAAAAGGCTGATCAGCTGGGTATACCGGTTATATCTGAAATTGAACTTGCTTATTTATTTATCAAAGCGCCCATTATCGGGGTAACAGGAACCAATGGTAAAACAACTACAACTGCCTTGATTACCGCCATGTTGAAGGAAGCCGGGTTAGCGCCAGTTGTGGCGGCAGGCAACATTGGAAACCCACTTTGTGAACTGGGTGGAAAGTTTAGCGCACAGGGTTACATTGTTGCCGAATTAAGCAGTTTTCAGCTTGACAACATAAATCAATTCAGACCTTTTATCGCTCTATTTCTTAATTTTGCCGAGGATCATCTAGATTATCACGGCAGCGTGGAAAATTACTTCAGGGCCAAGAGCCGCATTACAGAAAACCAGGTTGGCAGTGATTATATTGTGCTAAATGCAGGTGACGCAGCTATAGCTTCCCTGTGTGAAAGAACAAATGCGATCCCGGTCTGGTTTGACAGTTCACCAGTGGAGCGGGGAGCAGGGCTGGAAGATGATTGGATTGTTATATATAACCACGGATCATCCCCGGCGAAGGTTTGTCCTATTTCAGCGTTAACCCTTCCCGGAGCCCATAACCTGGAGAATGCCCTGGCTGCAACAGCAACAGCCTGGGCAGCCGGAGCTGACTCTGCCTCGATAGGAAGAGTTCTGCAAAGCTTCAAGGCAATTGAACACCGTCTTGAACATGTTGCAAAATTTAATGGAGTTGATTACATAAATGATTCGAAAGGAACTAACCCCGGAGCAACGATCAGGGCCCTGCAGTCTTTCCCGGGACGTTCCATCATTCTCATCGCAGGCGGAAAAGATAAAAAATCTGATTTTAGTGAGCTGGCCGCGGCAATCAGGGCAAATGTCAGGGAGTTGATCCTGCTGGGCGAAACGAAAGAACAGCTTGCTGCTGCAGTAGAAAAAGAAGGTTTCAGGAATTACAGGTTTGCCGACAGCCTGGCCCAGGCAGTAGCAGAAGCCGGTAAATTGGGCGAAAAAGGCGATCTTGTTCTTCTTTCACCGGCCTGTGCCAGCTGGGATATGTTCAGAGATTACGAAGAACGAGGGAATACTTTTAAAGAACTTTTACTTACAGGCATACACTCAACAGGCGCAGGAGGAGAAGATTAAATGGCCGCAAAGGGCAATCGCCGGGAGTTTGATCGGGTGCTGCTGCTGACCACGCTGCTGCTTCTTGCCATTGGGCTGGTTATGATTTTTAGCGCCAGTTTTGTGCTGGCCGAAGAAAGAAGTGGTGATTCCTATTATTACCTGAAAAGGCAGGCCATGTGGATTGTCCTTGGTTTGTTTGGACTTTATCTGTTTTCCAGGATTCACTATCTTAAACTTAAAAAAATGTCGCTCTTGATCCTGGTTGTTAACTTTGCGCTGCTGGGATTAATATTTACCGGGTTGGGAACGGATTTGGGAACTGAAGCGAAAAGGTGGTTGGCATTTGGCCCGGTAGTTCTCCAGCCTTCTGAATTCAGCAAACTGGCTTTTATTATATTTACAGCAGCATATATGAGCAGCCGCAGGATTAATTTGAAGAATATCTGGACTGCAACTATCCTGCCCCTGGGCATTGCTGCAGCGGCGCTGTTGATGATTTCCATGCAGCCAGATTTTGGTACCTCGCTAATAGTTTTAATGGGCGCTGTAATCATTGTTTTTATCGCCGGGGTACCGGTATTAAGGGCGGCCAGTCTTTCCGTAATAGGCATACCGCCCCTGATTTACCTGATGGCCCGGGAAGAGTACCGTTTGAAAAGAATATTCATTTTTCTCGATCCCTGGGCTGACCCGAGTGATACCGGATACCAGGTTATTCAGTCGCTTTACGCCTTGGGCAGCGGCCACATCTTTGGCAGCGGGCTTGGTCGGGGAAGGCAGAAGTTATTTTATCTTCCTGAACCGCAGAACGATTTTATTTTCGCAGTAATTGGAGAAGAACTGGGGTTTATCGGGGCTGCGGCAATCTTGTTGCTCTACCTGATTTTTACCTGGCGGGGATTTCAAATTGCCCTGAAAGCGCCTGATCTTTTCGGCAGTTTGCTGGCAGCTGGCATAACATTCACAATAGCGCTTCAGGCGCTGGTCAATGTCGCCGTAGTTACCGGTTCGGTTCCGGTTACAGGAATTAACCTGCCGCTGATCAGCGCCGGGGGAAGTTCAGTATTCTTCACTCTTATATCTGTAGGCATATTATTAAATATATCCAGACACGGTCAAGATAGAAAAACTGCTTAAAGGAGCAAGCTTAATGAGAATTTTAATCGGAGGAGGAGGAACAGGAGGTCATATTTATCCGGCCCTGGCCTTGGCACGCCATGTTCAGAAGCACGACAGTGAATCTGAAATACTTTTTGTCGGCAGTGCAAGGGGCCTGGAAAACAAAATTGTTCCTTCTGCCGGTTACAAACTACTTACCATACCTGCCAGCGGGCTTCAGCGTAACTTGCGTGGCCTGGGACAAACAATCAGGGATCTTTTCTGTGGAATCAGGCAAACAAAAAGAATCATCAATGATTTTAAGCCAAACGTGATCCTGGGAACGGGAGGTTATGTAGCCGCACCGTTGATTTTCTCAGGAGTTTGCAAGAGATACCCGGTGGTGCTACACGAGCAGAATGCCTTGCCTGGTTTGACTAACCGTATTATGGCCCCTTTTGTCAGGAGAGTGTGTATATCATTTGCTGAGACTGAATCTAAAATGAGATGCCGGCGAAAAATAGTATTTACCGGTAACCCCCGGGCCGGTGAAGTGATAAATGTAAGCCGTGAAGCAGGAACTGCTAAATTTGGAATAGAGTCCGACAGCAGGGTGCTGCTGGTTTATGGCGGAAGCAGGGGAGCTCAAAAGCTGAATGAAGTTGTAACAGAATACCTGAAACAGAAACTCTTTCCCGAAAAGCTGACAATAATCTATGTCACCGGTGATATTTATTATGAGGATGTGAAAGCAGCTATCGGTGAAATTCCCGGGCAGCTGAAACTATTTTCATACCTGGAAGACATGCCGACAGCACTGGCAGCTGCTGATCTGGTTTTAACCCGGAGCGGGGCTACCACCCTGGCTGAAATAACCTCGCTGGGGATTCCGGCCATCCTCGTTCCATCACCGAATGTGGTTAATAACCACCAGTACTACAACGCCAGGCTTCTATCGGACAGGTCTGCAGCTGTCTTAATCGAAGAAAAAGATTTCGATCATGTTCGGTTGGCCGAAGTAATTAATGAAATGATTGGTGATCCGGAGAAGCTAAAACAGATGGCAGTAAACAGCAGGAAAATGGGTATGCCAGATGCAGCAGATAGGATGTATTCTGTTCTTCGGGAGGTGGCATCATGAGTTTTGAGCAGGAGTTACAGCAAAAAATTAAATCAACAGTAAAAATTGCTGAACCGATGTCACTGCATACTACCTGGCAGGTTGGCGGCCCGGCAGACTATTATGTCAGCCCGGCAGATACTGAAGAACTGGTTCAAATTATTTCAACCTGCCGTAAGCACGGTATCCCATATTATATTACTGGCAATGGCAGTAACCTGCTTGTTCTCGATGGCGGAATCAGGGGCCTGGTTATAAATATAGGACAGCCATTTTGCTATGTTAAACGATCCGGGACTGCTCTGATTTCCGGGGCAGGAACCCCGATGACGCTGCTTTCCAAATCAGCGCTGGACCATGGTTTGACCGGTCTGGAGTTTGCAGTTGGCATTCCGGGTTCACTTGGTGGGGCGGTAATCATGAATGCCGGAGCATTTGGGGGTTATATCGGTGACAGGGTTACAACGGTCAGGCTGGTAACCGATGAAGGGGAGAACAATATCCTTAATAAAAGCGAGCTGATATTTGGATACCGTACCAGTAACCTGGCCGAAAAGGGTGTATTAATAGAAGTTAGCCTGGAACTGGAAAAAGGAAATCCAGTGATAATAAAAGAGAAAATGGAAGAATTCATAAGTGAACGTTTACGCCGGCATCCCCGTCTGCCAAGTTGTGGAAGTGTATTTCGCAATCAGCCTGATAACCCTGCCGGCCGTTTGATCGAAGAGGCGGGCGGTAAAGGAATATGCATTGGTGGGGCTGAGGTGTCCAGTCAGCATGCTAACTTTATTGTAAACAGGGGTGCGGCTACTGCTGCTGATATCCTGGCAATAATAAAGGCCGTCCAGGCTTTGGTTAAAGAAAAACATGGTTATGAACTGCATCCTGAAGTGAAAATTATTGGGGAGGAGCGCTGAGCATGGCCGGAAAGAAAGATCATATTAAGCTGGTTAAAAACAAGAAAAGGCAACCCGGCTGGAAGAGATTTTTGCACCTGCTCTTAAAACTGGCTGTTCTGGCTGTGTTAATAATTGTAATTAAGCACGGCGAAGCTTTCTTCCGGGTATCAGATATCATTGTTGATGGAGCAGTAGATATTGCTGCAGGGGCGATAATTGTTTCAGGCGGCCTGGAAGAAGGTATGAGCATGTTTTTGCTCAATGAAAAAAAGATAGCAGAGCGGATTATGCAGGACTACCCGGAAATTAAAGATGTGGATATTGAGAGAAAACTACCTGATTCAGTCGTGCTGACCGTTACTGAAAGAACTCTTGCTGCTTACCTTATTTCGGCAGATGGATACTGGATGATAGACAGGGACGCCGTATGTTTTGCTTTCACAGGAGAAACAGCGGCCGGTTTTCCAGTGATAACCGGTATAAGTGACACGCTGCTTATGCCCGGTGAGCCTTTGGCCTGTTCTTCCAGGAGAGAAACCCTGAGCAATTTTTTTACAAACTGGGCGGGATCTGAATTACTTGATATCGAAACCATGGATTTTTCAGACCGCTTCAACCTTGTCATTTTTACGAAAGAAGGATGGGAGATATGGTTGGGTGATGGTAAAAATATGGGGACGAAGCTGCTGCTGGTTAGCGAAAGCATTCCATTAATCGACGGTGACGCTTCTGTCCGGCTTGATGTTCGATCCGGAAAAAGATTGGTAGCCTCCGGTAGCACGATGATTTCCGAAAAGGAGGTGGAACATTAGAAAAAAAAAGGAAATTGTTGATATGTGTTGAATAATTTAGTAACAACGCACCAGGTTGGGAAGGGTAAGGGGGTAAATAAGTGAACAAGAAAAACTATATAGTTGGTATAGATGTTGGTACAGCTGAGGTTAGGGTTGGGATTGGCGAACCCCGCCCCGACGGTACTGTTAACATTATCGGTTTAGGTTTAAGCCCTTCCGATGGTGTAAGAAAAGGTGTCATCGTCGATCTGGAAAAAACAGTTGAATCGATACTCTTAGCTGTTGAAGAAGCCGAACGCATGGCCGGCACGAAAATTGAGTCGGCATATGTTGGGCTGAAAGGTCTGAATATCGACCTGGTAACCAATCGCGGTGTTGTTGCAGTTACCTCAGAAGACCGGGAAATCC
>CAZBKZ010000073.1:0-6853 GCA_964492615.1 uncultured Syntrophomonadaceae bacterium
TACTTTATCAGCATGTTGGTAGTAGTTAATGGTATAATTATAACGATTACTATTTATTGATCAGTGCAAAGGAAGTGATCGAATGAGTGAGCTTTTTTGGCAGGCGGCAACAGTTGTATTTTTTTATTTTCTAATCTTCTTTTTTGTGGCTCAAATTATCAAAAACAATTCGATTGTTGATATGGGTTGGGGAGCAGGTTTTGTTTTATTGGTCTTTTTTACCATGATCAGTCAGGCAGCTTATGTAGAAAGGAATATTCTAATAACCATACTTATTACAGTGTGGGGAGGAAGGCTGGCTTACCATATTGTCAGGCGAAACTGGGGGAAACCGGAAGATTTTCGTTATGCAAAATGGCGGGAAGATTGGGGTAAATGGCTTGTGCCGCGGGCTTTTTTCCAGATCTTCATGCTTCAGGGCTTATTTATGCTGGTTATTGGCTATCCGGTAATCCTGGTTAATGCCAACCCGTTAGCAGGCTTAACTATTTTAGATTACCTGGGGATTATAGTATGGATAACCGGCTTCTATTTTGAGTCAGTAGGGGATAAACAGCTGGCAGATTTTAAAAAGGATTCCGGTAATAAGGGAAAGATAATAAAACACGGTTTGTGGAAATATACCCGGCACCCTAATTATTTTGGCGAAGTGGCCATGTGGTGGGGCATTTTCCTGATCTCTCTTTCCGTGCCCGGAGGCTATACGGCTATCATCAGCCCGCTTACTATAACCCTGTTGCTTCTTTATGTTTCAGGGGTTCCGCTGCTTGAAAGAAAATATAAGGATAATCCCGAATTTCAGGAATACGCCAGGGTTACAAGCCGTTTTTTCCCCTGGTTTCCGAAAAATAGTCAGGAGGGAGATGGATAGAGATGGCATTAAATATATTTCTACTTTTCCTAATTACGCTGGTTACTTTCCTGATCATTGATCTGATCTGGCTCGGCCTGGTGGCAAGAAAGTTTTATCGTGAGCAGATCGGTTTTATTATGGCCCCGAAAGTTAACTGGCCGGCTGCGGTCATTTTCTATTTATTGTATATTGTCGGGTTGCTTTATTTTGTTACCTACCCTGCTATAATGCGGGAGAGTACTGCTTATGCACTCTATTCTGGTGCTCTCTTTGGTCTGATCTGCTATGCTACCTATGATTTAACCAACCTGGCCACTTTAAAAAACTGGCCGCTGAGGGTAACCCTGGTTGATTTGGTCTGGGGTACAGTGCTTTCTACCCTGTTGTCGTTGGTTGGATATTTGTTCGGACGGTTTTATTTCTAAAAAGTTTTGTAAATACAGATTAAAAAAATGCAATGGCAGGATTTGTTCCATAAGTTCCAACCGGCTATTTGAAGGATAGCTCAGTGTTTACTATTCTATCCGGTCGACCCTTGCGGTTAGGGTTGGGATAGTTTCAGAAGCGTCGCCCCAGATTGTTGTAACGTTTGCCTTTTTGTAGAGTAAATTTTCAACACCTGAATAGCCGGGCTCCTGATCAAGATTAAAGATCACGATGTGCCCTGCTTTTTCAGCTTCCAGGATCGGCATCCCAGAAATCGGGCAGTTTTCCACACTGTTTGCGGCAGGGTTGATTACATCGCAGGCGCCGACAGCTATGGCCAGGTCTGTAGTTTTAAATAATTGATTTGCATTTTCAAGGTCAAGAAGCTTGTCGTAATCAATTCCTGCTTCGGCCAGGAGGACATTCATATGCCCTGGCATTCTGCCGGCTACAGGATGAACGGCAAATTTTACTGTTTTGTCCATTGCTTCAAGGGCGGTGGCCAGGTCGGCGACAGCAGCCTGGGCCTGGGCTACTGCCATTCCATAACCGGGAATGATTATAACTGACCGGGCGTTACTGATGATTGTTTCCAGTGCTGGCTGCTCCTCTTTAACTATTGTATCTGCAGTCTGAGTAATGTTTCCCATCTTCCCGGAACTATCTTTTGCTGAAAAGGAAGCTGTAAAACCGGCCAAAACAGCGAGCAGCCCGCGGTTCATTGCCTTGCACATGATCCGGGTTAATATGAGGCCCGCAACTCCTACCAGAGCCCCGGTACCGGTGAGGAGCAAGTTGCCTGCGGCAATTCCGGCCAGTGAGGCAGCAATTCCGGAAAATGAATTTAAAAGTGATATTGTAATAGGCATGTCAGCTCCGCCTATACGTGCTGCCATCAGGAGGCCTGCTATCAGAGCAGTTGTCATTGGGGCTAAACGAAAAAATATTGTTTCGGGTAGCAGGCTGCCCAGTACCACAAAAAAAAGGGTGAGAAGTATTAAAGTGCTGAGCAGCCGGCCCAGCCACCTGCCCCGGGGGAAGTTGCCCAGGGCCGAACCATGCAGTTTTATTACTGCAACCAGGCTTCCACCCAAAGTCAATGTTCCCAGGGATAAGGCTAAAAGAGCTGTAAAGGTAAATAATACTCCTCCAAACAAAGAGGTTAGCGCCACAAAAGCAACCAACGCGGATGCAGCGCCACCGAAGCCGTTTAGGAGGGCAACAGTTTGCGGCATCTGAATCATTTTTACCTGTTGTCCCAGGATAAAACCGGCTGCTGTCCCGACAGCGATAACGATAACCGGTGTTGAAAAAGGTTCAATACCTGTTATGACCAGGGTATAAATAACTGCTACCAGCATAGATAAAGCCCCTAAACGATTTCCCCACAGTGCATTACGGGGTGACTGCATCAAATAAATACCGGTCAGGAAACCACTGATTATGAAGATAGCGACAATTGTTTTTACTGCCATGGTGCTTTATCTCCGTTTTCTTGTTTATTACCTTTGAACATCTTTAGCATCCGTTCAGTTACCCAGAAACCACCGGCAATATTAATAGTTGACAGTAGAAGCGCTGCAATCAACCATAGTGAGGCTTCCGGAGGCGCAGTTGCATATAAAGCAATTGCCCCGATTAAGGTTATGCCGGAAAGAGCATTCATACCCGACATTAAGGGAGTATGCAGCAGGGAAGGGACTGCGGTTATAATTCTATAGCCCAACAGCGCGGAAGCTACAAAAAATAAAACTAAGGCAGTGGTCATCGGTTGTTTATCTCCTTTGCCAGGCCCATGGCCAGAAGGGCGCCATAATGAACAATCTGGCCGCTGTATGTAACCATTGTTGATTCTACTATTTCATCTTCTCTGCTTGTATTGATTCTGCCGTTTTGGACAAGATAGGATAAAAAGTGCCAGGCGTTCCAGGCAAACATATTAGTTGCATCTACCGGGAGAGTGGCTGGAACATTCATGATACCGCTGATTGTAGTACCTTCATACTCGTAATCTTCCCCACAGCGGGTAAGCGAACAATTTCCTCCCTGGTCAACGGCAATATCCACAATGACCGAACCTTTTTTCATTCCAGCCAGCATTGTTTTGTCAACCAGGGTGGGTGCAGTTTCGCCGGGTATCAGGGCTGTCAAGATTACTGCATCACTTGCTGCGACGTGCGGTTTTAAAATATCGCGTTCTTTTGCGTACCAAGCTTCGCTTAGTCTGCGGGCATAACCTCCACGGCCCACGGTCAGTTCCCGGGGTATTTCAAATTCGATATTTTCAGCACCCAGGCTGCGGGCCTGTTCGTTGGCCTCCGGTCGTATATCAAGGGTTTTGACCACCGCTCCGAGACGTTTAGCTGTAGCAACAGCTTGTAAACCCGCAACACCGCTGCCGATTATAAGGAACTGTGCAGGTTTAATGATCCCAATCGATGTAGAAATCATTGGAATAAAACGACCAAGGTGTCCGGCAGCAAAAATTACTGCCTTATAACCAGCCACAGTACTCATCGATGTCAGGGCATCCATCTGCTGCGCTTTTGAAATGCGGGGAACACCATCGAGGGTGAAGCTGGTGATATTACGTTCTGCCAGAATTTTCAGGCAGGCGTGATTGACTTTATGGGCCGGGTGAAGAAAGGCAATCAGGATAGAACCGGGTGAGAGAAGCTCAGCTTCGTGACATTTAAACTGTTCGGAATAGAGGGGTTCTTTAACTTTGAGGATTAAGTTTGCCTTTTTATAAAGCTCAAGCGGACTGTCAATAATAATAGCGCCTTTTTTTCGGTAACAATCATCTGTGATATAAGCTCCTTCACCAGCTCCGGCTTCAAGCATAACTGCTGCTCCGCCTGTAATCATAGCGCTAACCGTATCGGGGACTGCGGCAACTCTTCTTTCTCCGGGCATTATTTCCCTGGGAATACCGACAGTTATTCCGGAAAGCGGCATTAATTAAACCTCCTCGCTTATAGTAAAAAGGTTTTAACAATGTACTGTTTTCCTTGTTCGGTACGTTGAATCACCATGTTGGAATCATTCATATTGTTTTAATATTATAGCAGATTAGGCTTTTTCTTTAAACCATTTCTATAGTTAATAGATAATCTACCCTGTTCAGAATTGTGTTGAGCTTTTTAAGCGGATATAGTAATCTAAGACAAATAAGAATTGATTCTGCGGGAGGGTGAGCTTTATGATCCTGCTTACCGGTGCAGCGGGCAAAACCGGACAGGCTGTTTTGAATGCTCTTTTGAAGCGCAATGAAAAGGTGCGGGTCATGGTTAAAAATAAAGATCAGGCAGAAGAACTGACCAGGATGGGTGCCATATCTGCCGTGGCAGGAGACATGGCTGATCAAGCTATGTTTAATCAGGCCATGAAAGATGTGGGGTCAGTCTACCATATCTGTCCGAACATGCACCCTGAAGAACTGCAGATAGGTCGCGTGGCAATAGCTGCGGCGCAACAAAATGGTGTGGAACATTTTGTGTATCATTCAGTTCTTCATCCGCATACAGAAAAAATGCCTCATCACTGGAATAAAATGAGGGTTGAGGAAGAACTGTTTGAATCGGGCCTGAGATTTACAGTTTTGCAGCCGGCTGCCTACATGCAGAATATGCTGGCTTATAAAGATAATATTCTTAAAAAAGGTATTTACTCAGTTCCTTATCCTGTTGAAACGACTATCTGTATGGTTGATCTTCTTGATCTGGCCAAGGCGGCAGCAGTCGTTTTAACCGAACCCGGTTACAAGGAAGCTATTTATGAAATTGTTGGAACAAGAGCATTATCCCAGGTTGAAGTTGCCGCCCTCTTTACAAAAGTGCTTGAGCAGCAGGTGACCGTGAATGAAATGCCCCGTGAAGAATGGTTGCAAACTGCCCGCCGGCAAGGATTAAATCAACATGCTCTTAGTAATCTGCTTAAAATGTTTGATTATTATGCAGCTCATGGCTTTAAGGGTAACAATTTTGTACTGAAGCAGATCCTGGGCCGGGATCCTCACACTTTTTCTTCTTTTGTATCACGTGAATTTTTACGTTTGGGGCAGAAATAATTTATAAGAATGGCGAGAAATAATGTTCTTAAGAAAATGAAGATTAATATAAATAAAATGGAGGTTTTTTAAATGGGAGACCAATGGTTTGTTTTCAAAAACCAGCAGCAGCTTGGCCCGTTTAGCAAAGAGCAGTTTGTTGAGATGGCTGTTTCCGGTGAGTTTGGTTCTGAAGATCTCGTTTGGAAAGAAGGCATGGAAAATTGGATCAGTGCCGGCCAGGTTGAAGGTCTGCTACCGAAAACCGCAGCATCTCCTCCTCCGCCTCCATCTCCAGGGGTTGTACCGCCGTCTTTTCCTGGAAAGGGCGATGAAGTTAAATCAAGCTCTCATGACGATGGTGGTGCTGTTCAGCCTGACCTTGCCGTATCTGCTTCTTCCGGTAAAAAGAAAAAAAGCGGGCTTAAAATTGCTGCGATTGTCCTCGGCTCTCTTTTAGTTCTATTCGTGATCATGGTCATCATTGGCCTCTCGGCAGGCCGTAAAGCCCTTCGTTCATCGGAGGTGTATGGCCAGGCTGTTTCCGCTTTATACGCTAACCCCGCTGCGCTAACCCTCCTCGGGGAGCCGGTAGAGATTGGCAAAGGGGTTAATGGTGAAATAAGTCTGGATAACGCCATGGGTGAGGCTGAATTGAGCATTCCTGTTTCCGGTTCGTCCAACAAAGGGCAGCTGAATGTAACCGGGGTTAAAAGTGCAAACGTCTGGTCGCTCAGTACTGCTGTTCTGGCAGTGGAAACAGGAGAAACAATCAATCTTTTGCAGCCCGCTCCGGCAAACAATCTTCAACCCGAGCTGGATTTCGGCAGCCCCGGCACCGTTACGAGGGCTGCTTCAGGTATGCTGACATTTGAAGGACAGGGATTTGGTTTTGCTATGAATTATCCAGACAGCTGGTTTTATAATATTGTTGATAATTCTGTATATTTCTTTGGCCCGGAAGACAGCGAGGAAGGTGAGAATATGGTGGTTGTCCAGGTTCTTGCAAACGCCAGTAATGGAGGCCAATATGCGAGCCTGGATCAGATTTACTCCGATCTTGAAGAGCAGTATATTTCATTAAACGGCGCTATTTATGATCAGGATAGCGGTTATGATTATATTGGTGACACCGAACATGCTTACATTATGCTCGGCGCTTTCTATCCCTATGAAGGAGAAGATGTTTTGGAAATAGCTATCGTTATTGAAAGAGATGAAAACTATTTCTATATTATCCTTTACACTGTGCCGGTAGAAATTGGTGATAAGTATGCAGACCTGGTTTTTGAACAGATTATTGATTCTTTCCAATTCACTGCTTTTTAAAGAAAGCAGTGAGAAATTTATTAAATATTATTAAATGTAAGGCAGGAATTCCAGTTATTATGTCGAAACTGGGGAAATAACTTAGATATAGCGGATGAACCTTATGGGAGAGTTCCGGAATGCGGACACCGAAGGAGAAACCCTGCGCATGGCAGATGTGGGGGAAACTCTCAGGTTTCAGTACCATCAGGGGACGC
>CAZBKZ010000074.1:0-3434 GCA_964492615.1 uncultured Syntrophomonadaceae bacterium
TAAAAAAATATATTTCCAAAATACCGTTGACAAAAAAATTAGAATACTATATCATTACCCTTAGGAGTATAGCTTTATAACTAAACCTGACCGACAAAGGCAAACCTGTTGAAAGACAGGGACGCAAAGTCAAGGGTCTAAGGTTCCCAAGGGGAACTATGACAGCCTGGCAGCCGAAACGGGTTCTATTTGTTTCTTTGTCGGTCCCTCATGAAGGAGGGACTTTTTAGTGGAGAAAAGTAACTTCAACAGTGTCTTCATCTTTCCTGCGATTAATTCAAACGTATTTCATCATTGGCATCGTAAAGTATATCTGCTTGCTTTAATCCTGCTCTTTGTGCTGTTCTGCAGCCTGCCTGCCCAAGCGGCGGTAGAGGGTTTTGTGGCCCGGAACAGCGACGGAAGCTATCACCAGTACTGCTATAATGAACTGCTTGATTCCTATGCCCTGAAACTGCTCGGTATGCCAGGCGGGCTTTACGAGGATTATGCCGTAAAACAGCCTGTTGCCCTTTTCGACAGTCTGGGTGGTTACATCGACTATAGCGATGTTCTTAATGCTTATGCTGCGGCCCTGCTGCTGAGGCAGAATTTTGATCTCAACCTATATCTGGAAAATGGAACTGCCGCTAAGGCGATCATGCCTGCTTCGGTTAAGCTGGTAACCTTAAGCGGCGGCCAGCTGGTTCGTGAGTCGGTTGCCCTCGGTCAGGGTGGCGATCCGGAACAGCCTGCTCCTCCGCCGGCTTCAGCACCTGCAGAAAAACCTGCTCCGCCTCAACCGCTCACTGTCACCCCGATTATTGGAGAAGCTGAAGTGACTCTGGAACAGGCCTTGCAGTGGGCTTCCGGATGCAGGGCACACCAGCGCTTCATCGATGTGGCCCCGCTTTACTGGCACTACGGTAGCTTAACCGGTATTCGCCCGGAGGCGCTCTACGCCCAGGCTGCTTACGAAACCGGTTTTGGTCGTTTCAGTGGTATTGTGCCGGCTGAATATAACAACTGGGCTGGCATCAAGATTGCCGCTTCAAATGGTAACGAACCGGAAGACCACGAGCAGTTTGCCACTCCCGATGACGGGGTCAGGGCTCACTTTAACCATATTGCAGCCTATGTGGGCTTGCCACCCATCGGCGAACCTCACGGCCGCTATCACGTGGTGGCCAGGGCTTCCTGGGCCGGCACAGTGGTCAATATTGAAGATTTAAGCGGCAGGTGGGCACCTTCGCCTGCCTACCATGAACGTATTGTATCGATGATTGACGAAATGAAGTAATTTAAGTAACAGCTGACATATTTCTTCGGGATCCCTTTCGGGATCCTTTTTTTGCCCCGGGTTAAGAGACCACCGATAATAGTTACTATTTTCGAATTAAAGTATAGAGGTAAGTCCGGGGCTTTTCACGAATTATTATTCAGGAAAGCTGATCAACCTTCTTAAAGAAAGGGAGCCGCGGGCCTGCCTTGGATAATGATTTAATTACAGTCTGGCTTAAACTGGCACAGTCGGGCGATAAACAGGCCAGGGAAAATCTACTCGATCATCACCGCTCCATGATCAGAGCTGAAGCTCAGCGCATATGCCGGCGCTTCCTTGACTGGGGCCGTGACGATGAGCTTAGTATTGCCCTGATAGCATTTAACGAGTCGATCGATGCATTCCGGACCGGGCAGGGCGGTTCATTCTGGTCATTTGCCCGCCTGGTGATGAAAAGAAGGTTAATCGATTATTTTCGTACTTCCAGTACCCAGGATTTGCCGGCTGGCGAAGAACCAATTATGCAGGCAGTTTTTAACCAGGATTGGGAGCAGGCCGACCGGGAAAAGGAAGTTGAACTATATAAACAACTACTGAAACGTTTTGATATAACTTTTTCACAGTTAGCTGAAACCCAGCCGAAGCACAGTAAAACCAGGGAACGCCTGCGGAATGCTGCCGTTATTCTGGCCGGAGATCAAGAAATGATCAGGTCGCTTTACGCCGGTGGCAAACTTCCGAAGAAAAAACTGTGTGAAAAGGCCGATGTAACCTCCCGCATGCTTGATCGGGGCCGGGCCTATGTAATTGCCCTCGCCTTGCTGCTTTCGAGCGATGAACTGCCTTTAATGCGGGAATATGCTTCTGAACTTACCGGCAGGGAGGATCAAAAACAATGAAGGTTGTGCGCGGAGTGGTTATGGAAATATGCGAGCGGCACCTGGTTATTCTTACCAACCGGGGCGATTTCCTGAAAGTACCCCATCCCGGTGGAGAAGTGCAAACGGGTCAGGAGATCAGCAGCCGTCTCTCCGCACCTTCCTGGTCGAAAGCAGCTATCGCGGCTGCCTGCTTTGCCGCCGCCGCCCTGCTCTTCACAATAATAATGCCACCCGCGGGCCTATTCCCCGGCAGCGGAGAAGCCGCTTATGGTTACATCAACCTCGATATTAACCCGAGTTTTGAAATAGCCTTTAACGATGAACTTATGGTAACGGGGTTTGACTCTTTTAACGATGAAGCGCTGTTCCTGCTGGAAGGGCTCTCAGCCGAGGGTAATGTTAATGATTTCCTGGCTCAACTGATAGAAAGGGCTTGCAGGCACGGTTACCTGAAACGGGCTGATCAGGAGAACCTGGTTATGGTTTCAATTGTACAGCCTGATAATGGCAAACTGCTGCAGGATGAGCTTTACGCTTTCCTGGAAAACAAACTGACGGAAATGGAGATCAGTTGTTTGCTTATAGTAACAGGGGCTGATCATAAAACCAGGGAGGCAGCGCTGGCAGAAGGGCTTTCGGTAAACCGTTACATGATTGCCCGGGCCCTGCAACAGGAAGGTTACGATACTATGCCCCTCGCGGGAACGCCCCTGGGGGAGCTGCTACTTGTTATCGATCAGCGCCTGCCTTTCGGCAGATCAGGCCATGTTGAGTTAAAAGATAAGCGGGGTGGGGAGTTTGTGCCCCCGGGCCAATCCGAAGATCACCCGGGAGGCCCTCCGGAAGGGGTAACTACCGGCCCACCCGGTGGAACGCCTCCGGGTCAATCAGACGATCACCCGGGAGGCCCCCCGGAAGGGGTAACAACCGGGCCACCCGGTGGAACACCCCCGGGTCAATCCGGTGATCACCAGGGAGGCCCTCCTGAGGGAGTAACAACGGGTCCCCCAGAAGGAGTTAAAACCGGGCCACCGGTTGATCACAGGAGCGGGCCGCCAGAAGGGGTAACTACCGGTCCCCCCGAGGGTATAACTACGGGGCCCCCGGAAGGAGTTACAACAGGCCCGCCTGGTGGAACGCCTCCAGGACAGGATAAGAAAGAGTAACAAATTGACAACAACAGCCCTTCTTTCAGCATTAGAAAAAGGGCTGCTCTTTTGATTATCATTTTACGACCACCAAAATAAAACCCTGAATCCGAATAATTTATATAGTAGTAATAAAATAGCCGG
>CAZBKZ010000074.1:3534-6807 GCA_964492615.1 uncultured Syntrophomonadaceae bacterium
CCGGAATTAACAAAAATAGATAATATAAACGAATTTGTAACGAATTTGTAACAGATAATCGTTATAATTATTATTAGCATATAAATAAAGGTTTATTGGTAAAGGAAACGATGAACTCCGGTTTGTAAATGGTCACTTGAGCCGGCGGGAGTTAATAGTGAAACCGACTTTGCTTTCAGATATCAAACACTGAAAGGGAGGTTGGTTGGAATGAAACTGAACAGAGCTGATTACAAAAGAGTTCAATCTTTATTGGCAATATTTATTGTGGTAATGATGGTAATGATTCCCCTGGCTGCTTTTGCTGATGGTATTGACAGCGGTTCTCAGGATGGCGGTGAAAACAACCCGGCAGCAGTAAGCAGCGATACGGATGGTGAAGCGGGAGGGTCTGACAACGGGGCCGACAGCGATGCCGGTGTTGAATCATCCGGCGGAAGTGAGCAGGAGGGCTCAGACTACCAGGATAGTTCCGGCACTGGGGATAATGGCGGGACTGGTGATGATGGAGAGGCCGGCGATGCTGATCCCGGTGGAGAAACTGAAGGCAGCGGAGGTGTTGAACCTGAAGATAATCTGCCGGATGTGCCTGAATCGGAAAACGGCGAGGACGTGGTTCAGCCCGATGCTTCAGAGACCGATGAAGAATTTGACGGCAATACCTACGCTGCTGTTATTGAATACGAAAATGAAGATCAACCACTTGGTCTGGAAGATCAGCGTCAGTTCACAGTTACATTTACAGAAGTAGGGGCCAGTAGAATCGGCTCGGTTACTATTACTGTACCGGAAGGTTTTACGATAACTGATAACTCCCTGGTCTGGGATTTTTCATCATTAGATGCAGGTGATGATTTAACTGATTATAGCCTTAATTGGGATGGAGAGATCGATCATTCTAATGGAAAACTTTCATTATGGGCTAAAACAGTTGATTATTACCTCTATTTCGGACAATCGCTTATAGCCGGTTTTGAAGCTAAAACCCCTTCTGTAATAACTGATGATACAAAGTGGTCGGAAAACGAGCATATAGGTATTTATGAGTTTGAGACCGAAGCCTGGACCAATGCTACAGATCAAAACGGTGACAGGTTGACTGCCGCCTCTGAAGCAAACGGTTTGTTTGGAGCCGGTGTCGGCACAGCTGACAGGGTTAATACAATGTCGGCCGAGCATTCTCAGACAGAAGTCTGGGTAGGCGATGAAATTTTTCATGATACATGGGAACAATATAAAGAGGATTTCCAGGCCTGGTTACTGGAGCATGATGGTTGGGAAGACGATTATGAAAACTGGCTGTCGGCTTATGGTGCCTGGTTAAACTGGCAAACAGACTATGAAAATTGGCTGGAAGATAATACTGTTGAAGGGTTTGCTGTTTTCGAGGGTTCAACTAATTCACAAGCCCATGAAGCCGGCTATAATGTAAGTCTGGTTGAAGTTGAGGAGTCAGGCAACCTAACCACTTTTAAGTTTAAGGTTGATTATAAGAGAGGCTCATCATCCAATAGCGCCAAGGATATGGAACGAATGGAAATCATCCTGCCGGCAGGTTTCAGCAATGTTAGCTTCACCACAGGTAACGGGTCGCTGGAAAATGATAACGGTAAACTGATTTGGACAGGCAAGATAGATGCAGACACTCAGTTTGAAATAACTTTAACAGCTGAACTGTCAGAAACGGCAGGCAAATATTTTTACAGCGAGGCTTTCTGGTCTGCAGCGCATAACTGGCACAACCTGAATAACACTAAGGTTAACCCGTCGGACCCGCCGGACGAACCGGTAGTGTCTGAAGAACCGGAGGAACCCGAAGAACCGGAGGAACCCGCTTACCCAGTCTTTTCCTACATTGCCTTCCTGGGCAATGCAGTTGACAACCTCGGTTTTGAAGAAGATGAAGCCCCGGACGACCAAAACGGCGGTGGTGGGACTGGTGGTGGCGGCGACGATGAAACAGGCGATGATGACGATGAAACAGGCGGTGGCGGAGGAACCGGTGGCGAAGGTGATGATGACGACACGGTGGTTCTCGGGGAGGTTATAGAATTTCCATTTCTGCCCCTGATTGCCCCACCAGCAACCCCGGCTCCCCCGGCAGAGGAAGCGCCCGCTCCGGTGCTGCTCGCAGCCGCTCCTGTTGCGCCTGCAGAGGAGGAGCCTGCGGTTGAAGAGATTGTAGTAGAGCCGGAGGTGGCCCAGGTGGAACTGCTGCCCGAGGAACCGCAAATTGAACCGGTTGCCGAGGGGACCATAACCTGGTGGCCGCTGTTGCTCCTGCTGATTCCGGGAATAATCTGGTTCCTGCTGGCCCGTCTAGTCCTGGTCCGCGTACCCGGCAAGGACGGCGATTACGAAACAGTAGCCCGCAAGTTAGCCAGGCGTAAAGAGAAAAGATGGTATGTAGAAATAGAAAAAGAACTCGAAGAGAATCTGGCCAGGTACGGAGAAGTGATGGTAGATTTCCGGGGCGGCCTGATCAAGGAAGCAAAGAAAGCAGTTTACAGTAAGGATGCTGTTCTCGGTGCCGGCGATCTCCGCTACGCCTTGGTTAACCGGCAGCGCAGCATTGCCTGGCTTGAAAAACTGAACGAAAAGCTTTCCCGGGCAGCCGGATAAAGCAAATATAAAAGTACAAATTAAAAGAGGCGGCCGCTGTTCTAAAAAGTGACCGCCTCTTCTTTAACTTTTTTTCAATCAATGCTCCCGCGGCATGCAGATTATTTCCAGAACTTTTGTATCAAAGAACTGGCTCGAATGAGCAGGTTCGATTACGCAGGCCGCATCGGCGCCTTTGCCGCTTCCCCCGATGGCAATTATCTCTTTGCCATACGGAATTAAACCGGCATCCAGGGCCATAATGCTGATTTCAACACATACTTTAATCCCCTGTCCAAAAAGGCGCAGGGTTCCGGCTACAATTTCTGCCGGGTAGATGCCCTGAAAATGGTTACGCATCGCCCGGTCGATACCGGCGAAAAGATGCGTGGTAGTTAAAACCTTTACTCCCAGCTCCTGCAGCAGACGGCGAGACCGCGTTCCCATTTCATCGTCACCCGGCTTGGCAAACCCGACATGGTGGCTGACACAAACGATGTTTATGCCTTTATTCGCCAGCATCTGGGCTGTTTTGCCGCTGTTTGAGGCGACTACAATATATTTAATACCCAGTTCTTTTGCCCTCGCTACCGCTGCGTCGATAGTACCCTCTGTGTTTATGCTCCCTTTTTCGGGCCAAAGCTGCATATTAAATCCTCCTTATTTTAATAA
>CAZBKZ010000075.1:0-6787 GCA_964492615.1 uncultured Syntrophomonadaceae bacterium
TAAAAGCCTGGGCCAGTTTACCGATCTCATCCTTGCGTTTAACCTTGGTTTCAACGGTAAAGTCTCCCGCCGCTATTTTGCCGGCAACTTTTGCCACTTCCTGCACAGGATTGGCGATTGTGTTGGCAATGAAAAAGCCGATGATGATTATCGCAATGATGCTGGCAGCAATGATCCCAAACATAAAGTTACGCATATTATTCACACCGGCAAATACTTCTGCCTGGTCAACCTGGACAACAAAACCGACTGGTTCGCTGCCAAGCCTGGTAACATTTATTGCGCCGATAACCGGGTTGCCAAGGTAATTTGTATAGGTTCTCACCTCGGAAAAATCCATGTTGCCGGCCTGGACCGGCCCTACCAGCGGTTCTGTTGCCTCGCTTTGCATTTTTTCCGCCAGGGCTGCCCCGGTGGAAAGATCTCCAAACCGCATGTTGCTGAGCATGGTGAAATCAGAATCAACCAAGTAGGCATCAGCGGTCATACCGATGGCATCCAGCCCTTCGTGGACTATACCGGCAATTACAGCATCCGAAAACAAGATATTGAAGGTGCCGACCTGGATACCGTGGCCTCCCTCACTGTATACCGGGGTTGAAACCACCAGGCAATTTTCATTGATTACATCGGAAAAAAACAGTTCAGACCAGGTTACGCGCCCGGTTAAAACGCTCTGGATATAATCTCTGCCGGAAAGGTCGGCATTGAGCACCTGCTGGGCTGAATCTGTAGTAAATACACAGCGCCCATCCATATCGGTAACAAAAATAAAACCGTAACCGTACTCGCTGTGGGCTGTCCGCAGCAGGTCGTTCATAATGCCAAGCCGCTCCTGCCACTCCTCGGCCGAGGTGTCCCATTCTGCTTCGCGCAAAATATTCAAGCTCTGGTAAACATCCCTGGTTGTAGCCAACACCTTACCGTCCGCCGCCCTCTCCACGAAATAATCTTCCAAAGCATCATCAGCTATGGAAGAATACATGGCTACCTTGTCAGACACCTCTTCTTCAACATTAGTGCTGGCAATGCTGTAACTGAGCAGACCGACCACGGCCACCGGGATCAAACCGACAGCAAGAAATAGCAATATCAGCTTAATTTTAAGACTCATTAATATCCCTCCTGATTTCTTTTAAATAATTGTTTATATTACGGGCGAAATCATCCTTACCGATAACCCCGCTAATACAGCCTTTTTCTGTTTGTGCAACCCTGTTTGAAGGATCACTGTATAAAGTTAACATGATCACTTTTAAAGAAGGAAATATCTCCGCCAGTTTACAAAAAGTAGCGGCAAGGAGTTCACTCTTACGCAACATACTGTCAGAGACAAGAACCAGGGTAGGTTTAAAAACCTCAAGTGTAGCCAGGGCCTGGTCAACGTTTGATGCCGTTTCGACCGCTCTCAGTTCACTCCTGCGTGATAAGAAACGCCTGGCCGTTTCACTGAAATGTCTATTTTGATCTATGATCAGCAGCCGCTCAGCTTCCACAATTATTCCTCCTGCAAAAACTATAATGCATTGTTAATTATATTTTTAGATCGACCGCAGTTATATGGGGGAACTCCCCATTCAAGGTTATTGAGTTCCCCATTTAACTTATAATCATTCCCCAAAATTACTAAACCCCTGCCAAATCAGGCCAGGGGCATAAGTTATTAAAGCAGCTTAGCTACTTCGGCAGGTAGATGTAAAAAACAGCACCCTTTCCCGGGGCGCCCTCAGCCCATATTTCACCTCCGTGCCGCTTGATAATACGAGATACAATACTTAAACCAACCCCCGTTCCAGGAAAATCTTTCTCAGAATGTAGTCGCTGAAACGGTTTAAATAGTTTCTCAGCATAGCTGCTGTCAAAACCGGCCCCGTTATCCCTGATAAAAAAAAGTGGAAGGCCTTCTTTAACGGTTGAGCTAAATTCAATTAATGCCTGTTCTTTTTGTGATGTAAATTTCCAGGCATTATCAAGCAGGTTTTCAACAGCTATGCGCAACAAGGCTGTGTCGCCTTTCACATAAAGGTCGGGTTTAATGCGGATATCCGCTTTACGCTGTGGATCTCGTTCCTGAAGCATTTTGGCATATATCCTGACTAGTACGCTCAGTTCAATCGGTTCGAGGCTCAGATCCTGGCGGGTTACCCGGGAAAGCTTGAGGAGATCTTCAATTAAATCGTCGAGACGCAGAGAGGAATAACGTATCCTGTTTATATAATCAAACCCTGCTGTGTCAAGTTTATCCCCGTATTCATCAAGCAATAACCTGCTGAAACCGTCAATCCTTCTCAGGGGAGATCGCAAGTCATGAGAAACCGAATAAATAAAAGCATCGAGTTCATTGTTAAGTTTTTCAAGAGCCGTAGTCCTATCATGAACCCTTTGCTCCAGTTCAGTATTCAGCTGCTGGAGTTGCCTTTCCGCCTGTATTTGTTCCGTAACATTTTCAAGTGCAGTATAAACCCTGTAATCTCCGTCGGCCTTTTCTCCGCTGAGAGGCACTGCTGTTATCTTAATCCAAAGCCTATACCCAGCTTCGGGATTCAAAATGCCCACTAGTTCTTGAGTAATCGTTTCTCCACTGCGCAGGGCTATCATGGTAGGGTATTCTTCCAAGGCCAGTATTTTACCGTCCGGTCCTGAAACCTCCCAGCCCTGGTCAAGTCTTTCCAGCTTTTTCATTTCTTCCAGTGACAGGTTAAGTATTTTTTCCGCGGCAGGGTTGGCAGAGATAATCCGGCCATCGCAATCATGAAAAAGCACACCAAGGGGCATAGTCTGAAATAGGGCAGCTAAATTCTCCAAGACACTTCCTCTTTCTCTAAGCGTTAAGTATATTTTCGCGTTCCGCTTTTACTTAACTATAATATGTCGGTTAAACCATAATCCCTGGCAAAATCACAAAGTTCGTCTTCATGCTTCAATTGCAGTTTCAATTTAATATTCTCACGATGCCGGTCAACAGTTTTTACCGAAATCATTAATATATCAGCAATCTGCGTACGGCTTTTTTTCTCTGCCAGTAATTGGAGCACTTCCCTTTCACGAGAGGTAAGTATGTCCAATTTATTATCTGTATCTTCATTCTCTTTTATATTCAGGTAACCGTTTACCAAAACCTGTGATACAGCCGGGCTTAAAAATACTTCATTTTTAGAGACTGACTTCATTGCCAGTTCGAGGTCGTCAAATGCGGAACCCTTGTATACATAACCGGAAGCCCCTGACCGCAGGGCCCTGGTAACATAGTTTTCTTCAACGTGCATTGATAGAATAATTACTTTCGGAGCGCTTTCCAGCATTTTCAGCTGCAGCAGGGCTTCAAGACCGTTTAAGCCAGGCATGGCAATATCCATAATCACCAGGTCAGGAGACAGTTCAGCAGCCAGTTTCACCGCCTCCCTGCCTTCCGAAGCCTCGGCAATAACTTTAACCTTCGCCTTGTTCTCCAGCAGAGAGCGTAGTCCCTGGCGAACTATAGCATGATCATCAACTAGTAATACTTTCATCGTTATAGCTCCCGTTACGTTTTTTCATGTGAGGCACTGTAATTTCTATTGAAGTTCCGCACCCCGGTTTTGATTCTATACTAAACTCTCCACCCAGCAACTTCACCCTCTCTCTCATGCCGGTTAGCCCGATATGATCGGTTGATATGGCGAGTGAATCCTGGTTAAAACCGACTCCGTCGTCGATTACCTTAACCAGCAAATCACCACCTGCTGAAGTACTGATTACAATATCAGTTTTTTTAGCCCTTGCATGCCTGGCAATATTCGTTAGCGACTCCTGGACACAGCGGTAAAGAGCCGTTTCAACAGGACCGGGATAACGATCGGAATTATTTTCGTATATAAAATTTACCTCCATACCGGTTCTTCTTTTGAAACCGCCAATCATGTCATTAAGCGCGGCAAAAAGACCCATATCATCAAGCTGGGGAGGTCTCAAAGAAATCGACTGGCGGCGAACGAGGTTAATTGTATGATCAACCAGGGCAATACTCTGTTTAAATAATTGCAATTGAGTTTCATCAGGGTTTAACTCTTCACCAAGCAGTTGCAAATCGAGCTTCACAGCTGTAAGCGCCTGACCTAATTCATCGTGAAGTTCACGCGCCAGGCGGGCCCTTTCTTCCTCCATGGCATTTAAAATTCCGTTTGACAAAGCCTGAACCTGATTATAGCTTTCGCGCAGCTGTTCATCCCTGTGAATTCGTTCCGATACGTCACGGGCAATTCCTTCCAGGGCAACCATTTTTTTATCATCGTCATAAACAGGAGTGTTACTGATCTCAATCCAAACCAATTGGCCATTTTTATGAACCCACTTAAATAATAAAGGCTGATCATCCTGAATGAAGCCTTTTAAAGCATCCTGCAGCTGTTGGCTTTCCTCGGGATGGATGAGCTTGTTAATTAACTGCGGGTTATTATAAAACTCTTCAGGCTCATAACCTAGAACTTCTTTAACGGCAGGACTTATAAATTCAAAATGCAGAAAAGGTTTAACATCGATCCTGTAGATTATATCTCTTACGTTATCAGCAATACGCCGAAAACGAGCTTCGCTTTCCGTTAGAGCTTCCCTCGTTTTCTTACGTTCTTTCCTTACTACTGCATCCTGCAGGGCTCTATCGATTACAGGAACAAGTCTGGTGAGGTTTTTTTTCATGATATAATCGTGAGCCCCGGCTTTCATGGCCGCTACAGCTACATCTTCGCCGATAACACTGGAAACGATGATGAACGGGAGATCCCTGCCGCTGCGGTTGAGCAATTCCAAGGCTTCCGGTGCGCTAAACGCCGGCAGGCCGTGATCGGATATAACCAGTTGACACTGTTTTTCTTCAAGGGCAGCTTGGAAATCTTCTGCAGTTTCAACCTGGATATACTCAGGCTCGAAACCTCCTCTTTTTAACTCTTGCATCAACAGGAATACGTCATCATCGGAATCCTCAACTATGATCAGGTGAAGAGGTTTCATAAAAATCCCTTTCTTTGAGAAACAGTCTGTGCTTTATGTTTATAATATCGGCATAAAGAGTAATATATTTATATGTGGGTGGAAAAGGATTAATTATTTGAACCAGAGCAGGCGTCTTTGCTGAATTTATGTCGATACATTAAATCATCAGCTTCTTTAAGCGTTTTACTTAAATCGTTCTCTTGGGCAGCAGCAGTGGCAAACCCAATTGAAATGCTTAAGGGAGTTGAAGTTTTAAGGTGGTTTAATGTCTCAATATGCATACTTATGCGCTTAACAATTTCTGAGCATGTAGTATAATCAGTCCCGGGCAGTATTGCTACAAATTCATCCCCTCCGTGCCTGGCCAGGAGATCGGAATTACGGAGTGAATTTTTCACAGCACCTGCACAGGCTTTTAAAAGTTCATCCCCGGCAGCATGACCGCTGCTATCATTAACAACCTTTAAATCATCAACGTCGATTGCAATAATACTGATCGGGTATTCACGACTGTTGTTCAGCCGGGCCAGTTCATTCTCAAAATACAGCCGGTTATACAAACCTGTTAATTGATCATGAAAACTTAAATATCTTAACTGCTTTTCATAAAGAACCCTTTCGGTAATATCCCGGCCCAACCCCCTGAAGCCGATTATTCTTCCATCCTTATCACGGGTCAGGGAAAGAGAAAGCTCAACACAAAGAAGTTCGCCGTTCTTGTGGTACATATCAGCAGAAATACTGAACTGAGCTTCACCGGTTTTAAAAGCCTCATTGAACTTTTTGAATAAGTAACCGGAATCCTTGCATAAAGTTATATAACTTATGCCGATCAGCTGATCTGTCTCGTAACCAAGCATACGGGCTGCCGCCCTGTTACATGCCGTAATTTTTCCATTTAAATCTACTTCGTAATAGCCATCTTCAATTGTTGCCAGAACTTCCCGGTACTTTTCCTCACTCTCTTTTAATTCTTTTTCTGCCTTGATCCGCTCACTGATGTCCTCTGCCAGCCCCACACCTCCTGTAACCTCGTTGTTTTCATCAAACAATGGGGCAAACAGCACCCTGACAGGTATTTTTTTACCGGAAGTAACTGAAAGGTACTCGCCCTTGTAGTCTGTTAATAAACCTTTTAAGGTTCCCTTTACAGCCTCCACAATCCCCTGATCAGGTAATTCAAGCATGTTGAGCCCTTTAAGCAGCTCTTCTCTGGATCCAAGTAATTTTACAAAAGCTTTATTAAATGTTTTTATTACTCCTTTATCATCATAATGAAATACACCAAGGGGAGAATATTCCATGATCAAACGGTATCTCTCTTCGCTTTCCCTGAGTTGCTTGATTATCCTGTCTTTTTCAGTCTCTTTTTTTCTGCCACCAACCATGCTCTTAATAAATTTCATAATAGTACTCCCCGGTATTTAGCTGTTGCTGGTAATTATTTAGCATTTTAATGTTTATATACCACTTTTCCGGTGAAATTCCTGCCTGCGCTCGCTTTATGTTCGCTTAAGGTTACATGCAGCAACGGCAAACTTGCAGTTGTTGTGCAGCTTCTAATTCAGGTGTAGTTATGTTTCAAATATCGATTCAGTTGAACCAGATGTATGCAAAATTACTGTTCACCTGGCGCGAACATAGAGAGAGTAGCAAAAAGGGCAGCTGAAACAAGGGTTGGAGCAGGCCGGCCGACACGGAGGTCGGCCGCCGTCGCAAGCTCCGGATGAGCTTATCGTAAGGGTAGCCTGAGCGGAGACCTGCAGTTGAAGCGTTGCCCTTTTGCACGCAACGATCGTGAGCAAAGGTGACAGTAATT
>CAZBKZ010000076.1:0-6139 GCA_964492615.1 uncultured Syntrophomonadaceae bacterium
TTACCTTTATTCTCAAAGAATTTAATTGTTTTTATCATAATTTCCCGGGAGCGTTTATCACTGTAGTGCCTTTCATGTTTGTTCGGATCAAGTAATAACATACCTACTCCTCCGTTTCGGGATATTTTAAGGCAATCCAGCTTTCAAGTGACTGTGCCGAATTATTCGACGCTAACAGATTTAAATCCTTTACCTAAACTGTGTTGAAAAAATCTGCTTCCAGCTCATTAACATAGCGTATTGGAACCCCGGCAAAATAAAGCTCAACCCCACCATCGGCCGGAGAAGCAGGCCAGATTACCACCTGATCCTGCAGGTTGTGAGGAATCACCTTAACAGGGCTCCCTGCTCCGAAGGCAATGTCATAAATATGCAGCTTGGTAAAGTTATTTATGTAAATTATGGTCGGCTTTTTGGCATGCATGCCCATCACATCAAAGGGGGCAAGCGGCAGCTTATGCTTTATTGAGTATAAGTTAAGTTCCATCAGGTGTTGTAGTTCAGCCGAAGGAGAGATACGGACTTTCTCAAGAGCCTGATCAATCGCTAAAGTAATCTCATCCATACTTGCAGCAGCTGAAAATAGAGAGGAGGCGATGCTCAGGGATGAATTGCCGACATAATTAGCTGGAATAGTGGCAAGCCGTTTTCTCGTATTAATAACTGTAACCACGGTGCACTGCGTATTGGCGGGGTGCTTAAAAAGTTCCATAAATCTCTTTGTGATTAACCCCGATAAAACAACATTTGAGCTGAATGCCCTGCCATCTGTGTCCGGCAGTTGTTCTTTTAAACGTTCAATCGTTCCGGCAGCAACATGGAAAGGACGGGAGCGTTTTCTGAGCAAACCGGATATAAGTAATGGCAGCAGCTTGAATAAGGAAAAAATAGACATCTTTTTCCATCCCGCCGCTAAAGCGATTTTCCTGGCTTCTGCCTCTGAATTGAATGCGGGAACCTGTAGCAGCGACTGATTAAGAACGGGCTGTTCTATAGCTTCGCCTCGGCACATGCGGCTCCAGTTATAGATCATGGTATAGAAACTTTCTCCATCCATGCAGGCGTGCGAGCATTGTACACCAAGCACTGTGCCGTTTTTCAACCTGGTAATCTTTACACTCAAAGGCGCATCAAGGCCCTTATGAAGCCGGCCAGGTTTTATTTCAAGTGAGAACTCTTTTATATTAACCATGTCATCTCTTTTGAGCAGATCCTCTAAGAGTAAGTCAGGTTCGTCTGCAACCAGGAAAGGAACACCGCTATTATTCAAAGCAATACCGTTTTTTTCTTCCATCCTGCCGGCCAGGTGAGGATAATAACTGAGAAGCTTCTGTAATGTCTTTTTCATAAGATCAGGATCTAGCGTAGCATCAAAAAACCAGGTGCCCCGGATCACCATTCTAAAGCAAGCCCAGTCCAGTGGTGTAAATTCCCATACGTTAAAAGGCAGGTTGTATTCCCCGGCCTTTATTATTTCGCAGGTTTCATCTTTATGCATGGTTCAAATACCTCCTGTACTTTGACTGATCTTACTATGTTGGCCTTTCAATATTACCTGTTTTTCAGAACCTTAACCAGGAAGACAAGATTAAAGATAGTTAAGCTGAAAACATTATTACAATTGGACTATATTCATTTTATCAGCCGGCAGGCATAGATAGCAATAACCAGTCAACACAAGTGCACCGTCTCCCAGGTTCGCAGCTACACATTCAAAAATTAATATAGAATACATTATATTAATACATTGACAATAGAGTGTGATACACAGTATAATGTTTTCGAGGTGATCTTGTTGAATAATTTGGACGAGCTTCTAGATAGCCTGGTTCTCGAAATGCGTCGGGGTGTAATAATCTTAGCAGTCATGAGCAGGCTTGGTGATTCCCAGTACGGCTATTCGCTGGTGCAGATACTTAGCGATCAAGGTATGTCTGTCGAACCGGGAACACTTTACCCCTTGTTAAGACGCCTGGAAAGGCAGGGTTTACTTGAAAGCAATTGGGATACAAGCGAGAACCGGCCGCGTAAATATTATAGAGTAAGTCAGCAAGGTGAAGTAATCTACAAGCGCCTTCTGGAAGAGTGGGGAATCTTATCAAAGAGCATAAAAAGCCTGACTGAAAGCGGGGAGGAGTTATAAATGGTTGAAAAAGTGGAAAGATATATTTATGCAGTTACCAGAAAGTTACCTGAAAAGCAGCGGAAGGACATAGAGCAGGAACTGCGCAGCTCAATCGAGGATATGCTGACAGACCGTACCGGAGAAGAAAAGCCCTCAGTAGCAGATATTGAAGCGGTTCTTAACGAACTTGGCGATCCATCTCTCCTGGCAGACGGCTACCGGATGAGTAAAAAATATCTGATCGGCCCTCAAAACTACGACACATACTTTTTTGTATTAAAGATAGTTATTGCTGCAGTTGTTTTTGGGATAACCCTTGCTTTAACTATCGGTTTTATCGTAGAGCCTCCCCAAAGCCTGGGCGATCTCTTCGGTAGTTATATGGGCTCAACCTTTGGCGCTGTCTTTCAGGCCTTTGCCTGGGTAACAATTATATTTGCCCTGATTGAACGAAAGGAAGTATCTCTTGATAGGGAATTTGTTGATGGAGAAAAATGGAGTACAGATAAGTTGCCAGCTTTGCCCGGGAAAGAAAGTCTGATTAAACCGGCTGAGGCAATTGCAGGATTGCTGTTTGCCATTCTTGCGGTAGTTCTATTTAACTATGCGGATCACTTGATCGGCATCTATATCATGAATGAGGAGGGGATTACCAGAATAACTCCCCTCTTTAATCACGTTACTTTTCGCTCTCTTCTACCAATAGTAAATATAATGCTGGCAGTCGGAGTTTTTAAAGAACTACTTAAGCTGGCTGTAGGCCGTTGGACTGTGGGGCTCGCTTTCGCCAACCTCTTTTTTAATGCAGCATCCTTCGGGTTGTTCTTCTTTTTTATTCGCAGCGCCGGGCTCTGGAATGAGAACTTCTTAGCCTTTTGGGCCGAAAAAGGTTTTTTACCTGTAGGTAGTGATCCCCTGATTCTTTGGAACCAGTTCATTGTCGGATTAATTGCTGTTGTCGCTTTTGCCATGCTGCTGGATAGCTTAGTTAACCTGGTTAAAGCTTATAAAAACAGGGTATATCGTTAAGGTCACTCCCAGCCGCTATTAACACACATGACTATAATATGAACCGACATGCGTGCAGGGAATCAAATAACTCAAATTAGTATTATTGGCGGGGTAGAAATAATTCCTGCAAAACAGACAGCGGTAATAGAGCTTGTTAATCTGTAGGCGTTCAATTTATTTCCCGTTTGAGCTTGCCAAAACCAAGTTTCACAAAAGATCACATCGACACCAGCATTGCCAACGGGAAAGCGGTGGAGAAGGCCCTGAAGCGTTACAATTCAAAAGAATGTAGCGTGGCAGAAATCACCGAAATGACCGGGGTTTCGAAGGCGACGCTTTACCGGCGGCGGAAAGAGCTTTGCTCTTGATTTGGTGTTGAGCGTGTTGAAACCTTTAACTCATCAAATAGGACTTTAAGACAGCATTATGGCGTGGTTTTACCTTGGTTGTTTATCTTGCATTCTGTTCAAATATTTATAAAATCCATTTACGGTTCACGTTATAAATACTGTATGCAAACAGGAAAACACTAAAAAAAAGAAGCGCAACAAAACTCAAAGGAACAGGAATGACGCCGTTTTGGTTAATGGCAGTTTTCAGGATGTCTGCACCGTAGGTCAGTGGCAGAGCATAAGAGACCGGTCTTAAAAAGGAAGGCAGGTCTGCTAAGGGTATAAAAAGCCCGCAAAGAAAGAGCATTGGAAAGCGGAAGAAGTTTGAAAAGGTTTGAGCCTCAAAAACCTGGCTGACAGAAACAGCAATAAACAGCCCCAGAAAGGTTGAGGTTATGGCAATTAGTACTACACTGCCGAGAATCATGAGCCAGTTGATTCCGGATAAATTAGTCAAAAAACTTGCAAATACAACAGGGACAAAAGCATTAACTACTCCAAACATGATCGCTCCGGAGGTTTTAGCCAGCATCAGCAAATTAAGGCTGATTGGGGCCAGTAATAGTCTTTCGAAAGAACGGCTTTTTCTTTCAAACGTTATGGTTACTGCCAGCATAGAAGTAGTGCCGAACAGAATTGACAAGGCCATCACACCGGGAAGAAGGTCACGAACTTCTACCGCCACAGGAGAACGCAAGAAGAACATCAGCGTCCAGGCAATAGGGAAAATCAAACCCCAGCTGATGTTGGGTGGCTTTAAATAATAACTGCGCATATCTTTCATCAGAATGCTGGAAAATGCTATCCAGGTTTTCATAATCGTGAACCTCCTCCTTTCTGGCCTTTCTTACCTTTCTGGTTTTGCTCGCTTTGCATTTTTTGTAACTCTATGCCGGTGACCTTGACAAAGACTTCTTCCAATGAGGGGCGAATAATCTTTGCTTCAAAAACCGGGAAGCCTCTTACTTCAAAAAATTGGACAAAAGGAAATAAAGTGAAGGTAGAAGGAGAATGGATACTAACTCCACTGTTCTTAACCATCTTCAAATTAAAATTGGGAAAATGACTTCTAAACTCTTCTTCGATTTTGGTGAAGTCATCTGCTAATGTGAAGTCTTTCCCTAGGGTGAAGTTAACGATATTTTCTTCCTGGATTTCTTTCATCATCTCTTCGACCGTACCCTCGCGAACAATTTTCCCCTGGACGATAAAAGCCAGACGTTCACAAAGGCGTTCTGCTTCTTCAATATAGTGAGTAGTCAGGAAAATAGTTGTGCCATTACTGTGCAGATCTACGATTAAGTTACGAATTTGCCGGGCAAAAGCCACATCAATGCCGGTAGTAGGCTCATCGAGAAATAAGATTTCTGGCTGATGTATAATTCCCGCTGCTATAGCCAGCTTTCTCTTCATGCCCTTGGAGTAAGCTTTAAAAGACTTACTCGCTGCTTCTTCCAGGCCAAATTCTTTTAACAGTTGGGTGGCTCTCTCTTCACGCAGCATTTTCTTCATTCCGTAAAGAGCCCCGCAGAAAACTAAATTTTCCCATCCGCTTAACTCTTCGTAAAGATTACTCTCGTCTGGAACTATGCCCATCATAGCCTGGGCTTTATTTGCATTACCAGTGTAATCTTCTCCCATCAGTTTTACTTTACCTGCGGTGATTTTTGCCATTCCGGTGAGCATATTGATGGTTGTGGTTTTCCCGGCCCCGTTCGGGCCAAGAAAACCAAAAATTTCACCCTGGTTAATATAAAAATTTACTCCATCTACAGCAGTAAAGTCATTGAAGTTTTTCTTTAAATTCTCTACCTCGATTATCTTCAATTGTTCAATTCACCTTCCAGTCTCAAACTGACATACCGGCTATGGCTAGCAGCGACTTCAAATCCTACAAATTTTCGACAAATTATTTTGATTTAACAAGGATGTTTTTTAGTATCACCATGGCACTCTTTAATTTGCTCCGGCGTACATTCTGAAGGCTTGGTTTTCAGTTTGTCTGGCTGTTCACACCCGCTTTCGCATGAGTGTTCCTTTTTGTCACCATGGCATTCCTTAATCTGTTCCGGTGTACACTCTTCAGGTACGGTTTTCAGTTTCTCCGGTTGTTCACAACAGTTTTTACACATCTCTAAAGTTCTCCTTTCTTGACCAGTTTTATTATCTTCCTTCCGTAAACATATAAATTCATTAATGCCGTTAGCATCAAGTTGTGGGTTAATTAGTTTCTGCAGGTAGTGAGAAGCCTCTTGAATAAGTTCTTTTTCTACCCGGTAATGGGTCCAGTAACCGAGTTTTTCACCCCGAACCAGTCCTGCTTCTCTTAGCACCTTCAAATGCTGCGAAACAGCCGGCTTTGATATGTTTAATATGCGGGCCAGAGCGCCTACGCAGAGATCATTTTTTAAGAGCAGCCTTATAATTTGAATCCGGTTTTCTTCACCAACGGTCTTTAATATCTTTACGATATGGCTGGATTTATTAGAGCCTGACAGTTCAATATTCATATAATCATATCCTTAATCATTTAATAGAATCATTATATGGATTATAAGCTAAACAACTGCATTACGCAAGAACTATATTGTTTCTAATCACCGAGCAAACA
>CAZBKZ010000077.1:0-5538 GCA_964492615.1 uncultured Syntrophomonadaceae bacterium
CTTGGCGCACTCAAGACCTGACCCCATTTATGCTTTCAGGAATCTATCTTCCTTTAGCAAGCTTACATTGACAATAATAACGCAACACGTTATTATTGTTGCATGATAAAGTCATTTGCTACCAGAGAAACAGAAAATGTTTGGAATCAGCAGTGGACAAAGCAGCTGCCAAGAGAAATCCAGCAAATCGCTTTTCGAAAATTAATTATGATTCACCGCTCTTTATCTCTAAATGATTTAATGATTCCACCAGGTAACCGATTAGAAAAACTCACAGGTAATTTTGAGGGACAAATGAGTATCCGTATCAATAAGCAGTATAGAATTTGTTTTACCTGGCACAACGGTGATGCTTACGATGTAGCAATAGTTGATTATCACTGATTTGGGGGTGCGAAAAATGGACAATCAAATACCAGAAGTTCATCCGGGCGAAATACTCAAAGAGGAGTTTCTTAAACCTCTCGGTATTAGTGCATATAGATTAGCAAAAGCAACTAAAATTCCTGCCACAAGAATATCGCAGATCATTATGGGCAAACGACGTTTAACAGCAGACACAGCCCTCAGGTTTGCTAAATTCTTTGGGAATAGCGCTGAATTCTGGTTAGGTATACAAATGGAATATGATCTTAGAAAAGAAAAAGCAGAAATTCAATATGTACTGGAAGAAATTAAAGAATACAAATAGAGTTATAACCTTTGAATCCTAAACTTTGCGATACGAAGAAATCCGATCCATCCGGAAGGTTTTATTAATCCCGCTTTGATGACAATAAGCTGACAAGTATAACAACCTGCCCATCATGGTTACTCCCAGTGGAGTTACTACCCTTGCTTTCCCCGGTTTGCTGCCACCCAGGTAAATCATCTCAACTGCCTGCTCGGCAGCCATCGCCTCCCATAGCAGCTCGAACCCGGCCGGAGCCTGCCCCAGGGTTTTTTCATACTGCTTAAAGGTCAGCCCCGGCATAATTTTCATTAACTCTTCCGTGCTGTTAATCGCCGGAGGCATTTCGACCAGCTTAACCAAAATATCTTTCAACTGGGGTCAATCAGCTGCTGGAAGCTGTCCAGCACCGAACCATCGCCCTTGAAACGTACCGCCCCAATTTCAACAATCCGCGCCATTGCCGGGTGCAGGCCAGTTGTCTCAATGTCGAAAGCAATGAATTCTTCCTCGCTTAGCCGTTTATAAATTGGTCTCACCTAACCTTAAAAAGATGCCACTACTATCAGCTTCAACAATTATCTATACTTATAGAGTTGCACAAAAATGGCTCCTCGATTTTACACAAGTATATAGGCTTAACTCAATGTCAATTAGACTTCTATCTAGTCTAGTTTCTATTTATCCTAATCTGCAACTCCCGGTAACTATATTATGCATCTAACACCCATTCTAATTTAATGATCAGCTCAATATAGCCTCTGTCATGATCACTTCACGCTTTATGTGTCTAAAGTAAAATGATAAAATGCTTACAGATTAATAATGGTATTGATACCTTCCGTCTGCGCTCTCAAAGAGAAAAGGCGATCGTTGCTCACCTGACCAGCCACGCCCATCTTAAACAAACAGTGCGAAAACTCGCCTCAGATGAACATGAACTGTTAATGTACCTTCTCAGTAAGGGAGGTTGGGCGCTTTTAAGCTCTGTCAGCCGTAAATTCGGCAAAATGGAAGGTGATGGTTTTTTCTGGGAAGAGGAGGAGCCGCTGTCTACGACCGGTAGACTCTGGAGTAAAGGTCTTGTCATGGTCGGTAAAGCTATTCAAAATAACCGGCAGGTTAAGATTACTGCTATTCCTGCTGACCTGAAGCCCTTGCTGGAAAAAATACTTATCAAGCCTTCCTGATGCAGCCACAAGTTTTAACCGCTTACAGTAGCTTATTGTAAACCCATGGTCCCCATCGCACCCTCCTGGCGGCTATTTATATAGTTCGTCGTGGCTGCCAAGGTCGACTGGGATCACAATCTCCTCTTGAATGATGAAATAGATGCTGATCCTGAAGGACAGGTTTATCGCTACCGAGTGAAGCTCAGCATGTTTACCTTTCAGCTTGTGCAGTTTTAATGAAGGATGAGTTGGGTTTAATTCAAGCAATTGCAGGGTTTTTGAATACTGTTTAGTTAACTCAGGGTGTTTTTTTAGAAAAGCGGCCGCCCTGCGGTTGTAGCTATCTGTGTAAATAATTTTAGGCATTAGTTACCCTCTTGATGTGTTCTTCAACGCTTTCAGCGACATAACGTCCCTTTTCATAATCCACCTTTGCTTCGTTTATTGCTGTTTCCAGTTCGCATTCACGGTAATAGTTATATTTTTCAATAGGAATTACAACATATCTGCTTCTACCCCTAACCGTAACAATTGCTTCTTCAGACTCTCTTACCACCAGGTCAATAGCAGCCACACCTTTTGTTTTTAATTCATTTGCACTGATGATATTGCTCACAGGTATCACCTTCTTTTCTATAAAGCATTTTAATAAAACATTATTTATAGTACATAATATAATACCATTAAGAAGGTTATTAATCAATAGGTATGTATTAAAATACTAGTCCTGAGAATCGTATAGAACCAAATGTTAGCAAGACTTATCCTTCGCACACGGTATCTCTACTTACTCTATTTTAACATACTAAACCGAACATATGAAACAAACCGAACCAAATCATTCGCCTGCATAGAGCACCAAATGAATCGCATCCAATGAGTCAATCCCCCGTCACCTCGGCTCAACACGGTTACTACAAGTTATTCTCTCCCAACAAAAAGTCAATAATGTTGCGATGTTTAATGCCATTACGTTCCATTTTTATTTTATCCATTGATAAGACATATTTGGGGTAGTTGTCCTGAATATTTTCCAAGGCGCTAAATTCACGATTGATAGTATCGTCATTTGCCAGCAAATAGGCAACCTGAATATATAGTTTATCGCCTCCCTTTTCAGCAATGAAATCAATTTCCTGATCAGCAAATTCTCCAACATAAACTCGGTAGCCTTGACGCAGTAACTGCAGATAAACTATGTTTTCCAAAGCCTGGCCAACATCAGCTCCATTACTATAAAATAACCCTCTAATACCTAAATCATTGGTAAAATATTTTTCCCTGGTTTTTAATACTTGCTTTCCCTTGATATCATAGCGTGGAGCGCTATAAATTAAAAAAGCATTTTTACAAGCTTCAAGATAATTATATAGTGTTTCCCTGGACAAACTTCTGCTTTCACTTTTCAAGAAGTTCACGATTGATTGGGCAGAAAATATTTGGCCCACATTATGAAGCAGATATTTCATGAATCGTTTTAGTAAATCAACGTCTCTAATCGAGTAACGAGCAACGATATCATTAAGTAGAATGGAAGAATATATATCTTCAAGATACCCTTTAATCAAATCTTCTTGCTTGCGAAATCTCTGGATAGCAGGTAATCCGCCGTAATTAATGTAATTGATAAATTCCTGCTCAGGATCAAATTGTATTTTGCGCGTCTTGAGGTTATTGACAATCTCCAAAAATGACAGCGGGTATAGTTCCAGTGAAAAATATCTTCCTGTCAGGTGGGTTGACAGCTCCCCAGAGAGTAATTTCGAGTTTGAACCAGTGACATATATATCTGCATCATATTTTATGTTTATGGAGTTAATAACTTTTTCGAACCCATCAACTTCCTGGATTTCGTCCAGGAAAAGGTAATATTTCTCATTGCTTGATAAGTGTGCCTCGAGATATTCATTCAGCATTTTTGGCTTCCTTAATTCTTCATAATCGAGCAGCTCAAAATTAATGTGGATAATCTGCTTTTCAGAGACGCCTCTAAGCATTAATTCATCCTGGATCAACAAAAGCAATGTTGATTTACCAACTCGCCTCATTCCTGTAATCACTTTAATTAATGGATCTCCGATTAGCATTTTCAGCTGGTTTATGTAAAGATCTCTTTTGATCATGCCCTCACCCCTTAGGTAATTATACTATATATTTGTCTTATATAAAAGACATATATATAGTATAAAGTGTAATTGTCTTATAAAAGAGACGTTTATGAGATTAACCCTGGGTATAATTCTGCTGCGCTGGAAGAAATCCGCGGAGAGTAAAATTTGTGGCGCTACAATGCTGAGTAAAGACTTCAAAGAGTTTATCGCATTACTTATAGTTTTACCAGCTTTTATTTCTACTGGTATTAAACTACTTTGATGTTCAAGAATACAATCTACCTCGCTGCCTTTGTTGTCACGCCAAAAATAGATGTGTGGCTCAAGTCCCTTATTATAGCGATATTTGGCCAATTCTGTTAGTATTAATGTTTCAAAAAGCCCACCTTTGAGATAATGAATATTAAGCTGCTGTATTGAGTACAATTTGTTGCGTATTTCGGTCGCATCCGGACACTGATTCCGGAAACATCCGGACAGTGTTTCGGAATTATCCGGACAGCATAACGGCACATCCGGACACCTTGTCGAGTAGATAAAAACTGGTACTCTTTAATCAAGAGAGATTAAAGGGGGCCAACGATGAGGAGACTGGAGATGCTGAAAGCAAGAGAAATACTGCGGCTAAAATTTGAAGTCGGCTTATCCGTTCGTGAAATAGGTAAAGCCTGCAATTGTGGTAAAAGTACGGTATCGGAACTGCTTACAAGGGCGCAAAAGGCTGAAATCACGTGGCCCATTGAGCTTACGGACAAGCAGTTAATGTCCGCGTTATACCCACCAACCGAGAGCAGGACAGCACTGCCTGAGCCCGATATGGAATATGTCTTCCGAGAGATGAAGAAAAAGAATGTGACCCTACTTCTTCTTTGGGAAGAATACAAAGAAAAACATCCCGATGGGATCATGTACACACAGTTTTGTGAGCGCTACAGGAATTTTAAAAAAAAGAACAACCTTTCCATGCATAAAGAACATAAAGCAGGCGAGGAAATCGAGGTAGACTGGGCCGGCAGTACTATGTCCTACCTTGACCCGATTACGGGAAAGAAACAGAAAGCCTCCATATTTGTCTCTGTCCTGCCGGCAAGCAACTATCCTTTTGCCTATGCTTACGGAGATGAGCGACTGCCAAGCTGGATCGATGCGCATGTTAGAGCCTTTGAATACTACGGAGGCGTCCCTAAAATTACCATTTCAGACAACCCCAAAACAGCTGTTATCACCCCTGACCTTGTAGATCCTGTCCTCAACAAAAGCTACCATGAGATGGCCAGACACTATAGAACCACGCTGATCCAGGCGGGGCCATACAAAGCGAAAGACAAGGCAGCCGATGAGAACATGGTTGGGATTGTCTCAAGGAGAATCATTGCCACCCTTCGGAACAGACAGTTTTTTAGCCTGCAAGAAATTAACGAAGCGATCAGAGAAGAACTGATCAAGCTGGTCAAGCGGCCGTTTCAAAAGCGGGAAGGCAACAGACAAACTGCCTTTGAGGCGATTGATAAACCCTGCCTGCAGCCGCTGCCGAAAACCAAATATGAGTTTGCAGAGTGGAAAGAGACAAAAGTTCAATTCAACT
>CAZBKZ010000078.1:0-2902 GCA_964492615.1 uncultured Syntrophomonadaceae bacterium
ATGTCGGGGCGTGGCGCAGCTTGGTAGCGCGCTTGACTGGGGGTCAAGAGGTCGCTGGTTCAAATCCAGTCGCTCCGACCATTTTATTCACTATATACAGGGAGGAGGTGCGTTACTATTAGAGATAAAGAGACAATGAAAGCAAAGAAAGATAAATCGCTACCTGCTAAAAGAAGGATATTTATCGCAATTTCGGCAACTTTGCTGGTTTTGGTTCTGTTTTCACTTCCTGCATTTGCCGCTATGTACCGTTATACCGGTACATATTTTAAATATATAGGCGATGCATTTCACCAGAAAGTAGTCGACTTTGATGGTGGACAGGCTGGCTTTCAAGTCAGTGGAGAAGGAACCATATCAGGGAGCCATGAGGTAACCACTGTAAAATATGAAGGAAGCCCGGCCGATTCTGTCTATAACATATCAGCAGCTAACCTTTCACTTTACCTCTATGGAACTACTGCCCCGAATGCACCTGATAACAACAAGGTCAAGATGATCAGCGGTTTAACAGTCGATATCGCTGCAAAGACCGATGTTGTAACAGGGGTGGAAATGGACCAGGGTGAAAGCGGTTATATCAGACAGACTGTCTCAACCAGCAGCACCAGTGACGGGGATTACCTGAAAATTAACAACAGTTTCGGTAATACAGGTGGTACCACAAAGAGAAATCTGGAAGTAGACGGCTTCGTAAGCGATACCATGCATGTTGAAGGTTACGCTGAAGTCTGGGAAACCACAACTGTCAGGGATGGCAGTGCCAGATCCGGCTGGTGGAAAACACTACCATAATTTATGCAAATAGCAATCGACAAGGGTTCGGGAATTGAAATTCCTGAACCCTTTTTTTGACATTAGGTAGCCTAACAATTATACTATATATATAAAATTAATAATAAATGCTGTTATGGAGGTAAAGATAACGTATGAAAGACGAGCAACCGCATAATAATAAAAGAGATAAGGCAATTGAACGTGCTGCTATCCTGAAAGGAAGAATTGAAGATTACAGGGAAGCGCTGAAAGATATTCAGACAGGTTTTAATCAGTGGGAACGTATCCTTGAGAATCAGAAAAGAATAAAGAACTTTTTTAAAGCAAGCGATGAGGAATGGGAAAACTGGCACTGGCAGTTGAAAAACAGGGTAAAGAACAGTGCTGTTTTAAAAGAGCTCTTACCAATATCCAGGCAGGAAATTGAGGAAATAGATAAAACCGGATCAAGGTATCGCTGGGCAGTATCGCCATATTATCTGAGCCTGATTGATCCTGATAATCTGCATGATCCGGTTAAACTGCAATCTATTCCCCAGATTCAGGAGTACGTAGACCATGGTGGTTACGATGATCCGATGGGAGAAGAGTTTACCTCGCCTACACCGGCCGTTACCAGGCGCTATGCCGACCGTTTAATTATAAAAGTAACCAACCAGTGTGCTATGTACTGTCGCCACTGCCAAAGGCGCAGGGCTATCGGTGAAAAAGATCTTTCCACCCCAAAAGAAGAACTGCAGGCTGCAATAGATTATGTCCGCCAAAATGAGGAGATACGCGATGTATTACTGACTGGCGGAGACGGTTTTATGCTGGATAATCAAACGATTGACTGGTTGCTTACCGAACTCGATCAGATTCCTCACGTGGAAATAAAACGTTTTGGCACCAGAACACTGGTTACTATGCCCCAGAGGGTTGATGACGAACTCTGCCGCATTCTTTCAGATCATATGCCTGTTTATGTCAATACGCATTTCAACCATCCCCTGGAAGTTACCCCGCGTTCAAGGGAAGCATGTTTTAAACTGGCCAGGGCAGGGGTAAGCCTGGGTAACCAGGCCGTGTTATTAAAAGGTGTTAACAACGATCCTTTCGTTATGCGTAAGCTTAACCAGGATCTTCTGCAGATGATGGTCAGACCATATTATATTTTCCATGCCAAGGCTGTAAAAGGTACTGCTCATTTCCGGACTAAGGTGGAAGAAGGAATCGAGATTATGGAAAAACTGCGGGGATATACTTCCGGGCTGGCAATTCCCACCTACGTGGTTAATGCCCCGCTGGGACAGGGTAAAACACCCATGCTCCCCGAGTACCTGGTCAGCAGTGGTGAAGACTACATAATGATCAGAACCTGGGAAAACAAAGTTCTGCGTTACGACAATTAGTATATTATGGAATAAAAAAAAGGAGTCGTGAAGACTCCTTTTTTTTGTCCTTTTTTAGCAGCTTACTTCTTAATTTGCTTCAGTATTTTTTTCATATCAACATATTTATCCATGGTTGACTCAACTAGATCAATGGCAACCTTATTTTGTGGATGTATACTGCGGTAAACACTGTGCAGGTTTTCAAGTGTAGTAAAGGTATCTTCGTAAACCAGTATGACAGGTACGCCTTTTTCTTCAGCTCTTGATAAAACCTGGACGTCGGGGTAAAATCCTCCGGTTAAGATAATAACCGATGTACTGGTTTCAAGTGCGGTTAAGGCCATATTTGTCCGGTCACCACCGGTTACAACTGCCTTGTTCGGAGCTTTACGCATGTATGAAAGTGCACTGTCTATGGTCATTGTTCCGACAACCACTTCTTCAACAATGCGATCCATGTGATCAGCGCCGGCCAGGACTTCACCATTTAATACGTCGAAAAACTCTTCAACAGAGGGTGAAGATATTTCCAACTGACGGGGGATGATACCGAGAACCGGGTAACCTTTTTCTTCAACCAGAGGTTTGTATATACTGCTGGTTTTGTTTACCTGCAGGGGAGATACATTATTGAAAATAGCCCCAATCCCGGGTAACTTTTTCTCTGCCCACAGGTCCAGGTAAAGGAGATTCTGATCAAGATCAAAATCGTCATCAGCCCTTATTATCGGCAGTATTGATGCCCCGAATAT
>CAZBKZ010000078.1:3002-5266 GCA_964492615.1 uncultured Syntrophomonadaceae bacterium
GATACCTTTAACCCTTCATTACGTAGTTTTATCGCTAATCCGAGTGCCGTCGCGGTTTTTCCACCGCCTGCTTTTCCAGTTAAATAAATCGCTTTCATCTTACATTCACCTCTCAGAATCGGTTTAATTTATTTTACTTTCTTTTCAATTGTTATTTTAATGTCAAGAGCGGTCGCGCCCCTGGTATGAACCCTGACCGGGTTAATATCCATTTCAGTAATCTCGCAGAAATCGGTTACCAGTCGAGCAGTTCTCAGGATTGCATCGACAAGAGCGTCCATATCGGCAGGTTTTTTGCCGCGATAACCTTTCAGCATCTTATAAGCTTTAGTTTCCGTAATCATTTTTTTAGCTTCCTGAACATTGTTCAGGGACGAAGCAAGCCTGAAAGTAACATCTTCCATAAGGTTGACGTAAATACCTCCCAGGCCGAAAACTACCAGGGGGCCAAATTGTATATCCTTAGACATGCCGATGATTACTTCAACACCCTCGTCTATCATGTTTTGTACTTCTATACCGTGAATGGGCGCATCGGGCATGAAGTGGGTGACTCTTTCCATGATACGGCGGTAAGCTTTTCGGGCTTCACTTTCAGAGTGTATACCGAGCTTAACCCCACCTACATCGGTTTTGTGAGCTATTCGTGGTGAAGATATCTTCATAGCCACCGGATAGCCAACCTCACTGGCAAATTCAGCTGCTTCATCTTCTGAAGTGGCCAGCAGGCTGCGGCTGGCGGGTATTCCATATGCAGCCATAACCTCGGCTGCTTCATGACCGAGCAGCACTACTCTTTTCTCGGCAAATACTTTGTCAAGAATCTTGCGTACTTTATCCTTGTCTATACCGTCAAGGGTAAGTTTTTCAGCCTGCGGTTTAGGTTCAGTATACTTTGAATAACGGACCATTCCCTTAATTGCCCTGACTGATGATTCGGGGAAGGTGAAATCCGGTATGCCGTTATCGGTCAGGTATTTTTTCCCCTCAGCCAGTGTTTTGCCGCCCATGTAAACGGACATGATCGGTTTATTACTGTATTTTTTGCTTAATTCGACAATTGTTTTGGCTGTTTTTTCGGGTTCGGTTAAAGCTGCCGGACAGAGGAGAACGAGAACGCTGTCTACATTATCATCCTGTAATACTGTTTCAAGCGCAAACTCGTAGCGATCATTCCTTGCATCACCAATAATATCGACAGGATTATAAATGCTTGCTTCAACAGGAAGGTTTTCACGTAGTTTATCAGTTGTTTCCTTTTCAAAACGGGCCATTCTCAGTTTACGTTTTTCAACGGCATCAGTGGTAAGAATAGCCGGCCCACCGGAGTTGGTAACAATCGCTACTCTTGAATCACGGGGCAGGGGTTGAGTTGAGAAGGCTCGGGCCAGGTCGAATAATTCGTTCATGGTGGCAGCGCGCAGAACGCCACTTTGCCGGAATGCTGCCTCGTAGGCACGATCACTGCCGGCCAGAGCCCCGGTATGGGAAGAGGCGGCCTGTGCCCCGGCATTGCTGGTGCCTGATTTTAAAACGATAACCGGTTTTTTCTTACTTGCTTCTGAACATACATCAATGAAGCGTTTACCGTCGGTTACATCTTCGATGTAGCAGAGGATAACAGCAGTTTCAGGGTCGTTGGCGCAGCTTTCAATAAAATCAATTTCATCCAAATCAGCCTTGTTTCCCAGGCTGATGAAACTGGAGAAACCAACCCCCATGTCATAACTCCAATCGACAATTGAAACAAGCATGGCGCCACTCTGGGAAATGAAGGCTACCTTACCCTGGTCGGGGTGCCCTTTGGCGAAGGAGGCATTAATCGGTGTGTGGGTATTGAGAATCCCGACGCAGTTAGGACCGACCATGCGCATGTTATACTTGCGGCAGATTTTGACCAGTTCCTTTTCTTTCTTCAGGCCTTCCTTGCCGATTTCCTTAAAACCGGCTGTAATGACAATCAAGCCCTTTACACCCAGTTCTCCGCATTCTTCGGCGACGGAAAGAACGTGGGCGGAAGGTACGCATATCACCGCAAGATCGATAGGCTTACCGATATCCTTAACAGAACTGTAACTTTTAAGGCCGGAGATTTCATCTTCCTTGGGGTTAACCGGGAATATTTCTCCCTTGTAACCACTCTTGATTACATTTTCCAGGATAGCGTGACCAATTTTTTGCGGCGATCGCGATGCTCCAACTACGGCAACATGTGCCGGTTTGATTAGATAGTTTAAATCATTCATTGCAACAATCCCTTTCTT
>CAZBKZ010000079.1:0-5191 GCA_964492615.1 uncultured Syntrophomonadaceae bacterium
CATGTGCCGGTTTGATTAGATAGTTTAAATCATTCATTGCAACAATCCCTTTCTTAGTTTAAGGCATTTGAAAATGAAATAGGTATTTCATTACTTAACCAAACTATATTGTATATAACTTCAGGCCAATAAGCAAATAGTATTTGATATTTTTTTCACAAATTTAAGCAGACTCATAAAACTCCTTTGCATGATCACTTCTAACGCCCTTTTCTAATTGACTTTTAAGCTTATTTTGTTACAATGAATCCTGGAATAGCTGAAATCATTTTAATAGTTGTGGATGATTAATAACTTATTGATTAAATTTGCAGGGAGGTTATTATGAAAGAACGTGAAAGGACTTTTTTAATGGTTAAACCTGACGGCGTGCAAAGAGGGTTGGTTGGCAATATTATCAACCGTATCGAGAGCAGGGGGCTTAAAATTGCCGCCATGAAAATGATGGTAATCAGCAAGGAACTGGCGGCCAGTCACTATGGGGAACATAAGGATAAACCTTTTTACGGAGAATTAATTGAATTTATTACTTCAGCCCCTGTAGTTGCCATGATCTGCGAAGGTGACAATGCTGTTGAAATGGTAAGAACGATGATGGGGGTTACCGACCCTCTAAAGGCATCTCCCGGTACAATGCGTGGTGATTTTGCTGTATATATGGGCAAAAATATAGTTCATGGATCTGATTCACAGGAAAGCGCAGCCAGGGAAATTAACCTTTTCTTTCAACCGGAAGAAATTTATTCATACACCCTGCCGCATGAAGGGTGGCTCTACGATTAGATAATTTTATAACAGGTAATAATTATTAATCTGAAATAAAACGGCAGAAATGCCGTTTTATTATTGCATTATGAATAAAATTCATGTATAATTATAACTAACTAAGTTAGTATTATAAGGAGATGGTGAAATGATCGGAACTAAGTGTCCCGGACAGGATATGCGTTACTGGACTGCAGATGATGCTTGCGAAGTGAACTGTCCAAACTGCGGTGAAGAAATTGAATTTTTTAAAACTGATATCCGGCTGCGCTGTCCAAATTGTAAGACCAGGGTTGCCAATCCTCGTTTCAATCTTGGTTGTGCCGAGTGGTGTGCTTATGCCGAGCAGTGCCTTGGCCCCGGGGCAAAGGGGTTAAAATCACAGTCTCTGAAAAAGAATATGGAAGATTACCTGAAAACAAAAATTGTTAAGGATCATGACGAAGTAGAAAAACTAAACAAGTTAATCGCAAGAGCAGAAAACCTCTGTCAGGACCAAAAAATTGATATGTTGCCTGTTTTAGCATCATTGATTTCGATTTCACTGAAGAGGCAGAATGTTATTGGTGATGAGCAGGAATTTCTGGATGATTTAAATAGTGACAATAGCTGGCCGCCGGCAGCGGTAAAAGAAACACAAAAGATTATAAAGCATGTTAAAAATGAAGAAAAAAGGGATAAAAACGACAGGCTTGTTGCTGAACTGCTGAAAGTTTACCAGACAGATATATAAATGAAAGAGGAGTAACCAAATGAATAAAGTTATGAGAAAGATTATTTCAATTGATGAAGAAAAATGCGACGGCTGTGGACTTTGTATTCCTTCATGTGCAGAAGGAGCACTGCAGATCGTTGACGGGAAAGCAAGGCTTGTTAAGGATATATACTGCGACGGCCTTGGCAATTGTCTTGGAGAATGCCCCCGTGATGCAATATCAATGATCGAAAGAGAAGCTGATCCATTTGATGAAGAAGCCGTAGAGGAGCACCTTAAAAATGTCGATAAAGACGAATCTGACAGTGTAAAGAGAGAACTGAAAATGAGTTGCGGATCATTGGTAGCTGATCCAGACGAAGAAGAAGGAAGCAAAGGAAATAACGCTGAAAAGGGTGAAATGGAAGCGGAACTCAGTCACTGGCCTGTCCAATTGCATCTTGTTTCACCCCAATCCAACTTTTTAAAGAACGCTGATTTGCTGATAGCTGCAGACTGTGTTCCTTTTGCTTATGCAGATTTTCACCGCAGATTTTTAGCCGGCCGTTCACTCCTTATCGGCTGTCCAAAACTTGATGATGTCGACGCTTATCAACAAAAGCTTGTTGAAATATTTAAAACAAGCAGTATAAACAGTATTACTGTGCTTATTATGGAAGTAGGCTGCTGTTTTGGAATGTCAAGGCTTGTGAAATCAGCAATGAAGGAAGCAGGCATCAGGGTTCCTTATATGGAGATTGTGATTAATGTAGATGGAAGTATAAGGGAAGAGTAGGATTATTGAGGATCTCTGCCGCCGGGAGAAGAACGGGCCAGTTCTTTAATGGTCACTCCTTCAAGAACAGCCAGCATGCTGCTCTGGGCCTTGTCCCATACAGCTCGCAGAGAACAGTGTTTCTGGTCGCGACAGGGTTTTTCATTAAATAGACAGCGAGTGATGCCAATTTGCCCGTCAACAGTTTCGATAACCTGTCTGAGTGATATTTTGTCCGGATCAGCAGTCAGCTTAATACCGCCCGAAGGACCGCGTGTTCCGGTTGCCCACCCGGCTTCTTTTAAAATAGAGGTTAACTGCACTACAAGGTTGACTGGAATTGATCTTTTATTTGCAATAGCCTTACTGGTTAAAACTGTCCCTTCCGGGTGGGAAGCTAATTCTGATAATATGGTTATGGCATATTCAGCTTTTTTGGTAATCATTCTGTGCTCTCCTATATATATAACCTATATGGTTACATTATATTTATTAATTGTTCTCCGGTCAACACGTAACATAATATATGATTTATCAGCATCAGCTTATTCATATGTCCGGCGTTTTATAATATAATTAAGGCGGGAGTTAAAGAGGAGCTTTTAAAATGTTAATAAACAGCTCAAACAGAAAAAATAAATTCAGTGCACTTCTTTTGGTTTTAATCCTTTTATCGCTGGTTGTAATGCTGCTCATGCCTCTTTCAGCTAAAGGGGCGCCGCCCAATACAGTTTACCTTGTTGAACTCAGCGGTACTATCACGGCCGGCCAAAACAGCTTTCTGCAGCGGCAGGTTGAAGCAGCAGTTGAGCTGGAATCACAGCTCGTGGTTATTTTGATGGACACTCCAGGCGGATTGGTTGACGCAACCCTGGAAATTAACCGGCTATTTATGAATGCGCCTGTTCCCATTGCTGTTTTGGTTGCTCCGTCAGGGGCAATTGCCGGATCAGCAGGCGCCTTTATTTTAATTTCTTCTGATATTGCTGCAATGGCTCCCGGAACAACTGTCGGCGCAGCTCAACCCATATCATTTTCACCTGAAGGATCAGAACCTGCTAATGAGAAGACGGTTATATTTTATGCCAGCCACCTGCGCAGTATGGCCAGGGAGAAAGGCCGACCTGAAGATATAGCAGAAAAATTCGTAACAGAAAATCTTACCCTTGACTCTTATGAAGCTCTCGAAGTTGGTGTAATCGAATACTTGACCGGTAGTGTTGAGGAGTTACTCTCTGCCCTGGATGGAGCAAGCATTGAGAAGCAGGGGATAACCTACAGTCTTAGTACAGAAGGCGCCGCGGTAGTCCAGGAAGAAATGAATTTCAGGGAACGGATGCAGAACTGGTTAAGTGATCCCCAGATATCTTTCATGGTTCTTATGCTTGGTATCCTGGGTATTTATTTTGGTCTCAGCGCACCCGGAACAATAGTTCCTGAAACAGCCGGTGCAATTTTGCTGGTTCTGGGCATCTACGGAATCGGTCTCTTCGACACCAACACAACGGGGATCATTTTGCTTCTATTAGGAACAGGTTTAATAGTAGCTGAAATATTCACTTCAGGTTTTGGCATACTGGGGATTGGAGGAGGGGTATCCATGCTTGTCGGCGCTGTTTTGCTGCCCGTAGAACCTTTAATGGCCAGGGATTGGTATGGGACATTTTTGGCAACGGTGATCGGAATGATATTAGGATTGCTTATAATCATAATTTTTGTTGCTCAGCGTATCATTCAAAGCCGACGCAAGTGGACTGGAGGCAGTGCTTACTTTAGTAATCCTGAGAAAGGTAAAACTGTTAATGACTTAGATCCTGAAGGAATGATTAAGGCAAATGGTGAGCTTTGGAAAGCAAAAAGTGATGACGGATCAACAATTACTAGCGGGACGCCGGTTGAAGTAGTTCGAGCGGAAAATATGCAATTGTGGGTTCGTCCGGTTCAGGAAGACAATAAACCAGCCGATTCAACTGAATCCTGAAACCATAAGATATTTATATGATTTATTTGACTTGAAATCATCATTAAAACAAGGAGGTTATAAAATGCTGGAAATATTGTCAAGTGGAGGCTTGTATATTCCCTTGATCGTAGTTGTTATTTTCTTTTTAATATCAGCAATTAAAATAGTACCGGAATATCAGAGACTGGTTGTGTTTAGACTGGGGCGTCTGATTGGAGAAAAAGGTCCGGGGCTGGTGTTTGTTATTCCTATTGTAGACCGCTTATTCAGAATTTCGCTGCGAATAATAACACTGGATGTTCCGAGCCAGGAAGTGATCACACGCGATAATGTCACAACCAGCGTAAATGCCGTCGTTTATTACAGGGTAATTGATCCAAATCGTGCCATAAATAATGTTGAAGAATACCGTATGGCTACTGCTCAATTTGCCCAGACTACTTTGCGAAGCGTTGCCGGACAGGCAGAACTCGACGAACTTCTTTCGGAAAGGGAAAAGTTAAACCAGCAAATACAGGCTATTCTGGATGAAGCTACGGATCCCTGGGGAATCAAAGTTACTGCAGTGGAGATTAAAGATGTGGTTATACCTGAGACAATGCAGAAAGCAATTTCCCGACAGGCCACAGCAGAAAGAGAGAGACGGGCAGTTATTGTTCAGGCTGAAGGAGAAAAACAGGCCGCAGGCAAAATTGCAGAAGCAGCTGGCATTCTAAACTCCGAAGAAGGCGGTTTCTATGTAAGATTATTGAGAACACTGCCTGAAATCGCGGGTCAGCAGGGTTCTATTATAGCCTTTCCACTGCCGATTGAACTGAAGCATCTATTACCGGCTGCAGGCGAAAACAACAAAGAAAAAGATGAAAAGAAATAATATAAACTAATTTCACTATTGATTCCTACCTGCGAAGTGGTTATAATATCATGGTAGGAATCAGGCAGGCGAGCGTGGCGGAATGGCAGACGCGCTAGGTTCAGGACCTAGTGGGCTTAA
>CAZBKZ010000080.1:0-5160 GCA_964492615.1 uncultured Syntrophomonadaceae bacterium
AGGAGCAGTGTAATGATTGATATAAGTCTGTCTATTTTCATAGTCACTTCACCTGTATCAATTATATCTTACGAATCAAAGTGTTGAGTGTTTCGGCCAGCTCCACCAGCTTGTGGCAGTCAACTATTTCAGGATTATCTTCAGGTGTATGTGTAATAGTCTGGTTGTCCATGTTCTCCGAAAACCAGTGCGAAGTTGCAGCTATAGCCGGACGTCCGTACTGAATAAATATACTGTGATCCCCCTGCGGCCACTGACCTCCTTCGACAACCCCCTTACCTGAGGAAAAGACTTCTCGCGCTTTAGCTTCAATTGAGGAAGGCAAGCCGTAAAAAGATAGTGCTGAAGGGCCACCCCTGTATCCTGCCCCATCAATATTAATATTAAGCATGATCTTGTTAAAACTGTCCTGGTTGGCTGCGATATAGTTCATTTGCCCTGGAACAGAATAGTAGTCTTCCCCGTTAAAAGCAACCAGTTCTATCTGTAATTTTCCTGAATAATCATCAATTAAACGTGCTAATAGCAGCAGGACAATAACTCCGGTAGCGTTATCTATTGCCCCGGGCGTTCCCCTCTTGGCGTCCATGTGCGCTGTAACCACTATTTTGTCTGCAGAGCGGTTGCCTTTTCTACCAATCACATTACAACCTTTGGATTCTATACGTTTTGCATCAGATTTCAACATCACTTTTTCTCCAACAAACGGTAAAAGCTTCCTTCCTTCTTCTTCAGTCAAATACACTGAAGGAATATTGAAATCTCCATCTTCTATCAGGGGAAAAGGGTAAAGGCCTCCAGCCAAAGCAGAATTTCTTTTCGTCGCACAAATAATCGCTTGGGCGTCGCTCTGCTCCAGCAGGGTAATGATTTCCTTATGCTCGTCGGGATTGAAAAAAACAAAGTTCTTCGGCATCAGCTGTTCGGCAGCAATGTCACCGTGTAAAAAGAGTATTCTCCCGGCAGCATCAGCTTTTACCAGCTCAGCAACATTAGTAACAGACACAAGCTCTGCTTCGCCTGAAAAACCCAGCGAATAAGGGCTTGCTAATACAGTAAACGTTTCACTTCCTGCGCTCAGGGTTGCCCCGCCATCGTGCCAGTCAAGCGCTTCAAATTCCGGGGTTTCCGTCTCCCAACCCAGTAAATTCATTTCCTTTTCTATGAAATCTGCAGCCTCCCGGTTACCCAAACTACCTACAGGGCGCTCCCCTATCACATTACAAAGCTTGTCTAAATAGGTTGTGCTGATTTGAAAAAGACCTACTGTCATTTTAGCCGCTCCCTTCCAATAGCCGGTTAGAGCTTATTGCTCTACTTGCTCATTAACATTATATTCTATAGCCAATTAAATTCCAGTAATACAGAAACCAGCTGTTCGCCAGGACGGCCGCCGCCAGCAGGGTGTAATGAACTCTGCCACTCAGGCCCCAGATACTTTTTCTCCAGGCAATAACTGCATAGATGCTGATAACTACCGATAGAGCAACCAGTATTACTGGCAAGGTTAATACTGCGTCAAAAAAGAAGTTAAATTTGCCGCTTACCATTTTCATCTGGATCGCCAAAAAGCCAAGGATAAAAAGTGGGTGAACAAGGCAAGTCAAGTTTCTCAGGAAACGGGCAGTACGGGCCGGCCTGGGAATTTTGTTTAACATATTCTGCTTTCCTTCTCCTGAACCTGCCGACTGGAGCAGCAATTATTATAGATACAAGTATACTGATCTCAGCAGCCTGTAAAGAGACATGGAAACATGTGGTTTCCCACCAGGCTATCTTTTCTGAGGTAAGTATTGGCTTTGAACCCTGGTCTAGCCTATAAGCATTGCCCTTCTTGTCGGTGGCAAAAGATACACACTTATCTTTGTTATCCCTGCGGAACAAATTTTTATCAATTCTAATCCAGAGTGTTGCCGGTGAATTTTCAAATCTGATCATCAGCGAGCCATCGCAATATTTTGTCTAAGCAATAGCAATTTCAAAATATTTTATTTTTCGTGGGGAATAGCTTTAATTTATTATCAGTTAAAAAGCATTTACTTAATACATTTTCAAACTGAAAGGCATAAGCTACAATGTAGAAAAAGAAAGCTTAATATATAAAACGAATTTGGGTAAATTAGACTATAGAAAGAGGTTTATGGATGATGCTAAATAAATTGCTTGGCAACCTGAAAGAAGGGTCTGTTAAGATTGGCAACAGCGAGGTTGAATATATCGCCTTTGGCAGGGGGGAAATACCCTTGGTGGCGATTCCGGGTCTCAGTGAAGGATTAAGAACCATAAAAGGAACAGGAAAGATGCTGTGGTTCATGTATCGTGGCTTGAGCAGCACTCACAGGGTTTATGTTATCGGGAGAAAAAATAAACTGGAAAATGGTTATACTACCAGTGATATGGCAGATGATCTCGCCGCTGTTATGGATAAGCTGGATATAGTTCCTGCACAGGTTATGGGTCTTTCCCAGGGGGGGATGTTAGCCCAGTGGTTAGCCATCAATTACCCTGAAAAAGTTAGCAAGTTGGCTATTGTTATATCGCTTGCCAGGCAAAATGATACGGTGCAGCAAACAATAAGAGGGTGGATCCAAATGGTTATTGAAGAGCGTTTTGAAGAATTTGCAATAGATATGCAGGAGAAAAATTTTACTGAAAAATACCTGAAAAGAATACGCCCCTTTTACTGGTTCTTAAAAAAAATGGGTCACCCGCAATCAAAGGAACGCTTCCTGATCCAGGCAGAATCATGCATAACCCATAATGCTTATGAAGAACTGTCCAAGATTAAGTGCCCTACTCTTGTTATAGGCGGGGGAGCAGACAAGATAGTTGGAGGAGCGGAAGTGCAGCATGAAATGGCTGAAGCAATAAAGGATAGTACGCTTCGCGTATATCCCGAACTTGGTCATGGCGCTTTTGCAGAGGCAAAAGATTTTAACGACCATCTTTACGGCTTCTTCAATCAAAAGAAACAATTGTCAGGGGAAGGGGTTACTGACAACTTTTTGTTAGGCTTAACTTCCGTTGCGGCAGTTCATTTGCTTTGCTTGATTTAATAATATTATTACTGCATATTAACAAGGAGGTGCAAATTAGATGGACAATTATGATGAGCCCCTATTTATAGATGTTACCCGCGGTGACAAAGATTTGCATAAGCAGGTAGAGGAAGAAATCAGAGAGCTTTGCCAGGAGCAGCCGTTTGTAGTGCTGGCCACCGAAGGGGAAGGACAACCTTACAACAATTTAATAAGTTTTGTGATCAGTGATGATTTAAAACATGCAATTTTTGCCACTCCTGTTCAAACAAGAATTTACAGCTTGATTACCAGCAATAACAGGGTATCCTTGTTGTTCGATAATCGCAACGAGAAACCAGAGAATATTAATCATTTTAAAGCTTTAACCGCTGTTGGAACAGCTAGCATTTTAAAAGAAAGAAGCCAAATTGAGCAGTGGTCTGAATTGCTGATACGGAAACATAGTTACCTTGAAAAGTTTGTCAGGGCATCTTCAACAGGGTTAATTTTAGTTGATGTTGCCCGTTATTATTTCGTGCGAAAATTCCAGGAGGTTTTTGAATTAAACCCTGATAACTATTGAGATATGTGTAATAAAAGGTTCTTGGTATTAAGTCTGAAATATAGATCGATACCATAAAAATTGCTGGATCGTGGATTGTTAGTTGTTAGTATGGGAATAGCTTTTTTATTGATAAGTTTAACTGGGCTGTGTCTTAAGCTTTCATCGCTAGGTAAGCCCTTGCCCGCATTTTAATTGTTTGTTTTCGATCTAAATAAACATTAAATGCAAGACTTCGGAAGAGTTCTAAACCGTAGTCTGACATCCACTGATTAACATCTGCAGGACTGTGTAGGTACATTGTTACAGGTTCGCTTGAATGAGTATGTTCTTCCCCAACTAATATTGTACGAGGTTCAATTTCTTCCCTGTCACCGACAACAAAGCAAAAGAGGCCTTTAGACTGGATAATTCTTGTTGCTTCGATAAATATCGGTGAAAGATCACTAAAAAAATTCATAACCCCTGTGCAAATTGCATGATTAATGCTTTCGGATTTATAAGGGTAAGGTTGTTTATTAAGATCGTGAAGTTGTAGATTGATTATTCCTTTACTGCGGCAGGCTTCTATCATCTGCGGAGAATGATCCATACCGTAAACAATAAGTCCGGCTTTACGAAAAAGGTCAGAGCTCAGGCCGGTGCCAATGCCAACATCCAGTATTGATTGCCCGGATTGAACATAAGCGTAAGATAGTCCAAAAACTACTTCAGGACCAAACCATCCGGTTGCTTCGGCTTCATCAGCATAGATTTTTACCAGGGTATTTTCTTGCTTTTCTGTATTTGTCATGATCAGAATATTACCTTTCCTGAGTAAGTTTCCTATCTTCATTCAGCGCTTCCAGCAGCAGCTTTAAAACTTTGTCCGGGTAATTAATGATAATTTCTTTTGCCCTGCTGTCTTGTGTGGTGGAATCATTATTAATTATTACCAGGTTTTTGCTATCAGCGAGAAGCTCTTTTGTGGGAGTTGTAATTATTGCTGTTCCTATAACCAAAACCAGGTCTGCTTTTTCTATTTCATGTTTTGCCTTTTGATAGTCTTCTGTAAGTGGTTCACCGAATAGAACCACATCTGGTTTAAGCGGTTGGCCGCAATCCGGGCATTTAGGCAGATGTTTCTTTTCAATTTCATCGACTATTTTTTCTGTGTCTACTTTATACTCGCAGCTTGTACAACTGGCACTCCTTAAGGTTCCATATATTTCAAGGACATTATTAGACCCTGCTTCCTGATGGAAGCCGTCTATATTCTTAGTAATTATTGTTTTTACCAGGCCTTTTTTTTCAAGTTCAGCAATTGCCTTGTGAGCTTCGCCTGGTTTGTCCTCAAGCATGCTAAAAAATGGTGCGCCGACCTCGTAAAAAGCGTTGGGGTTTTCTTTAAACCTTTGGATTGTAAAGTCATCAGGGTCAAGCATTGTCCACATGCCGTGGCCCGGGCTGCGGAAATTAAGCTTGTCCTCTTTATCAGATAGGCCGGACCCGGTTAAAATAACAGCATAACTGCTTTTTTTTAATAAGGCTGCTATTTTATACACTTGTTTATAAATCTGCTCCATTGTGCTTTTACCT
>CAZBKZ010000081.1:0-5130 GCA_964492615.1 uncultured Syntrophomonadaceae bacterium
CAGTAAGCTTGTTGCAGGAAAAACGCAGATGATTGCGAAATATTTACCAACGGCAATTAAAATTCAAAGATACTGGAAAGGGAGATGAACGGTATGGTGTGGGTAATTCTAGGTATTATAGCTGTTATAGTTGTTGCTCTAATCAGTATTTACAACCGCCTGGTCACTTTAAGGCAGAGAATTAAAAATGCATGGGCACAAATTGAGGTTCAGTTAAAAAGGCGTTATGATTTGATCCCCAACCTTGTAAACACGGTTAAGGGCTATGCCACTCACGAGAGAGAAACATTTGAAAAAGTCACCCAGGCCCGCAATATGGCAATTCAGGCAAAAGATGTTAATGAGCAGGCCGGGGCGGAAAATATGCTGTCAGGAGCTTTAAAAACTTTATTTGCAGTAGCCGAGAATTATCCAGAACTTAAGGCGGATGCCAACTTCCGCCAGCTTCAGGAGGAATTAACCAACACGGAAGGGAAAATTGCCTTTTCCCGCCAGTTTTACAACGATACTGTTATGACATATAACACCAGCATACAGCGTTTCCCGACCGTTCTGGTTGCCGGAATGTTTGGTTTTCATAAGGAAGAGTATTTTAACCTTGATGAAGAAGCAGCCGCCCGTGAAGCGGTAAAAGTTGAATTTTAAAGGAAAGGTAAATGAATAAGCGAAATAAAAGAAATGCCGTAAACCGGTCGGGCGGTTTTATGGTTATTGTTGTTATACTGTTAGCTATTTCTGTATTTTCCGGAACAGCGCAGGCGCAGGATGACCGTTCCTTTTATTTTCCATTGGTATACATTGAGGCGGAGATACTGCCTGATGGGTCAATGAAGGTGTTCGAAGAGCGTACCTTCAGGTTTGATGGACGATACCGGGGTGCCTGGCTATACATACCTCTTAAGTACAATACATCAATCATTGATGTGGTAGTAAGCGAGAACGGCGATGCCTACCGGCAAATGCCGGCAGGCACTCAGGACATTCCAGGTATTTATTATGTTGATTACCTGGGAGATGAAGTGGTTATCGACTGGAGTTTTGAGGCTTATAATGAAGATCGGACCTTTACAATTTCGTACCTGGTTGAAGATGCTGTCCAGGTTCACGATGACCTGGCAGAGGTTTACTGGCAGTTTATTGGTGATGAATGGGATCAGCGAACTGAATATGCAGTTGTAAATCTTTTTTTGCCCCCGGGAGCAGAAAGTGATCAACTTAGAGCCTGGGGCCATGGCCCGTTACATGGGACTGTAGAACTGGTTGATTCAGTAACAGTCTGCTGGGAAGTTGAAGGCCTCTCCCCGGGTACTTTCCTGGAAGGAAGAGTAGCTTTTCCGGCGAGTCTTGTTCCCGGTTCTGAAAACTACACAAACAGGGAAGGGTTACCGGAGATGCTAAGAGATGAAGAGCGGTGGGCCCGTCAGGCAAATCTGAAAAGAACCGTAGCCAGGGTAGATTTTTTCCTGGGGCCAATTATTCTGCTCGGCATGCTGGGCTGGCTTATTGCTTCAAATGTCAAGTCAAAACGGCACCCTGATGCTTACCAGGGGGATTACTATAGGGAACTGCCCGGTAAATACAGCCCATCGGAAGCAGGCTACCTGGTTAGAAAGGGCCGTACGGGGCCGGAAGATTTTACCGCGACGGTTATGGACCTGGCCCGGCGGGGGCATCTCAGGTTCGAAGAATACCAGGCTACCCGGGGCAGACTGATAAAACGAGATTTTACAGATTACAAAGTAATCCCGGCAGATGGCAAAGATACTTTAAAAAAACACGAGCAACTTTTGTATTCTTTTATTTTTGAGAAGGTTGCAGCCTACAATTCAAATGGAACGACAATGCAGGCAATCGAACAGTTTGGTAAGCGCAGCAAAGAAGAAACATATAAATTTTATAAAAGCTGGTCGGATAGTATCAAGGATTCTGCTGATAAGCATCAATTTTTCCTTGGCACTTACTGGCCGGGTATTATTACCGGAATTGTTATGACTGCTGTCGGTATACCTTTAGTCATACTCGATCTTTTTGTAACAGGCATGATTGCCGTTATTGCCGGCCCGCTGTTCCTGGTCGGTTTTGTCATGCTCAAAAGGTTTACCCCTCTTGGAGCGGATCATTATGCCAAGTGGAGTGCTTTCAAAAAGTTTTTGCAGCATTTTTCCCGCCTGGATCAATCTACCATACCTTCCCTGGTTGTTTGGGAACATTACCTGGTCTATGCCATAGTAATGAATGTGGCCAAAGAGGTTATGGATCAATTGAAACTGGTTTATCCTGATTTAACCGATAATAAATACGTAGCATGGCCGGCTTACGGTTCAATCGCCGCGAATCCGACCCGGTTTAATGCAGTCACTACTTCGCTGGAGCAATCTTTTAAAAATGCTTTCAGATCTGCTTCGTCTTCAGGTTCGGGTGGAGGAGGAGGTTTTTCCGGAGGAGGAGGCGGCGGAGGCGGCGGCGGAGGCGGCGGTGCCCGTTAATTATTAATCAAATAGCAGGCAGGGTGTATTTTTTGTTAATCACCCTGCCATTTATATCTTAAATAACCAGTTGGCGTCGGAAAATCAGATGTTTGTGAAATTAATATTTTGTATTATTTTTATCAATTAATTAGAATAATTAAGTTTGACAAAATACTGTAGATAATATATATATATATATATACAATACCTATTACTTCGAATGTTTGCAGATCAGTAACACATAATAATTCAGAAAGGAGGCTATTTTTTAAGCAATCCAAATATCTGAATTTAAAGCAATGTTTTAAAAATATTTTAGTGGGGGTATAGTTAATGACTAAAAAAGTATTTTTAGCGCTTTTAGTTGTATGTTTTCTGATTTTGCCTTTAATGGTGACAGGATGTGGCGGAGATGCAGCTCCCGAGCAGGAAGAAGGCGCAGCACCCGTAGATACTGATAAAGAAGTTCTTGTTTTCGGTGGTGTCCGTTCACAATCCGGTGTTTATGCAGTATTCGATGAAACGGCATTCGGGCCGATGTACCGCATGTGGGCCGACAAGGTAAATGAGCGGGGCGGCATATATGTGGAAGAGTATGGAAAACAAATGCCCGTTGAACTGCTTATTTATGATGACACCTCGGACATGGGAACGATGACCAGGCTTATGGAAAGGCTGATTGTTGAAGATGAGGTTGATTTTCTTCTTCCCCCCGTCAGCACCGCTTTCCTGAAGACAGCGGCCGAACTGACCAGTCAGTATGGCTACATCCTGATGGGTGCCGAAGGTGGAGCTAAAGAACTCGAGCCTTTGATGGCCCGTCTCCCGTACTTTTTCTCAATCCTGAACCATGCAACTCATCAGGTGCCGGCTATGGTCGATATGCTTGCTGCCAACGGTGTTGAGTCGGCCGCTATCATTTTCATTGCCGACCAACATGGTATTGAGTATTCCGGCGATGCAGTTCCTCTGCTGGAAGTAAGCGGAATTGAAGTTGCATTCTCCAGAAGCGTTCCGCCTGAAATTGATGATATGTCTTCAATTATTAGCGAAGCAATGGCAGCCGATGTAGATGCGCTGCTCTGTTTTGCCTATCCTGATCAGAACTTCCTACTTGTAGGTCAGTGTATTGAAATGGGTTATAACCCCGACGTTCTTTTGCTGGGACCTGGAGCAAACTTCCAGTTCTTCCCCGGCATTTTTGGTCCCATGGTTGAAGGAATTATGGGCTGGGGAGCCTGGAATGAAAAAAGCTCTCCGGAAGCAGCTGAATTTTATGAGATGTTTGTTGATTACTATGGCGGTGAAGATCTGTTCGACTGGTGGGGTCACCTTCCCTATTATGCTTCTTTGCAGATCCTGGAGCAGGCTATTGAAAAAGCCGGCACCCTTGACCACGATGTAATTAAGGATGTTATCGCCGAAGATCGTTTTGAAACTGTAATGGGCACCGTTTGGTTTGAAAACGGCGCAGTGCCTGCCGAATGCTATGAAGGTCAGGTTGGTCAATGGATCAACGGAAAGTTTGAAGTGATTGCCCCGGCAGATAAAGCCACGGCAGATCCAGTGATTCCCAAGCCTGCATGGTAAAAAGTGACTAGATTATATAAGAAACAGAAAGATCATAATCAGTAAAAATCAGGCTGCCTGATGGGTAGTTTACTCCAGCCGCCCGGTTTTAAGACCGGAGCAGGTAATACCGAGAAGGCAGCCTGTCTTGTATAAGAATGTCCGGACAGGAGTTGGAGCAATGACAACTACGGTTTTAAACATAATTATCACTGGGTTGATCATGGGGGGCATTTACGCCCTGATCTCAGTCGGGCTCAGTATGCAGTACGGTGTGGCGCGCATATTGAATATTGCCCACGGAGAATTCATCATGGTTGGCGCTTTTATCACCTGGATGTTGTTTACAAATCACTTGCTTAATCCGCTTTATTCGCTGGCTATAGCAGGTCCCTTTTTATTTTTTATCGGCTATGTAGTACACCGCTTTTTGTTTAAGACTTTAAAGGATAGATCGCCCTCTTTACCTGCCTTTGAAGGAAACTCTATCCTGCTGGCTTTTGGTATCATGTTCATCATCCAGAGCCTGGCCATGGTAATCTGGGGGACCCAGATACAAGGCTATTCTTTCATGGCATATTCAGTTTACTTGGGCAGCATTCGTTTTTCAGCTAACCGCCTGGTTCTGCTGGCTTTTGCTGTTGCGATTTGCCTTTTATTTTACCTATTCCTGACCCATACCCGTATTGGTAAAGCGATTAGAGCTTCGGCTCAGGATCCAGACGCTGCTGGTCTGATGGGAGTCGAAATTAATAAAATGCTGGCTCTCTGTTTTGCTATCGGGGCCCTGATGGCAGGTTTTGCCGGCGTTCTACTCAGCATGGTCTACCCGATACAAACAACCATGGGTTTACAGTATACCGTTATAGCTATCATCGTTGTTGTGCTTGGTGGTCTGGGCAGTATCTCGGGTAGTTTAATCGGTGGCTTTATTCTGGGTATGCTGGGCAGCATAGTTAATGCCTTTGAGCCGGGGTTAACAATGGCTGCCTATTTCTTTGTGTTTATGATCTTGTTGCTGGTTAAACCGGCTGGCATCATGGGGAGGTAGAAAAATGAATCTAGCCTGGTTTGATAAACATAAAAATCATTT
>CAZBKZ010000082.1:0-5115 GCA_964492615.1 uncultured Syntrophomonadaceae bacterium
TTTAAATAGAAAATCCAGCCAGCTTGTTATCGACCTGTCTCCCTGGGGCAATAGTCAGCTGATTAATGATAAACTGGAACATTTTCGCAAGGCAATAAAAGAATCACTGGAAGTTACAATAAAATATGCTGATTTTAATGGAACTCTGACTGAGCGAAAAATTGAGCCTTACACATTAATCTTAAAAGGTCAAAATTGGTATCTTCATGCTTTTTGTCGGCTTCGAGATGCTTTTCGCCTGTTTAAAGTAAGCAGAATTAGGGAACTCACGTTACTGGAGTCTACTTATACAGCGAGAGAGCTGCCCGAATTGCTTTTGCCTGCAAATCGTGAGTGGAGCCTAAGTGAAGAAATGGTTGAGATTGATATGGTTTTTGAAGACTACATGGAAAGTATAATAGAGGAATGGTTTAGTGATGAATTTATCAGGGATGACAAGGGCAGCTTGTTAATTTCATTAAAGCTACCACTTAATAACTGGTTCTATAGCTTTATCCTGAGTATGGGGCCCGGAGTTGAAGTGTTGAAGCCGCTGCATGTCAGAGAGACTATTGCAGAAATGGCAGAAAAAATTTATAAAAAGCACGTAAAGTAATATGACATAACGATGTCATATATGGTGAGTTATAATCTATAAAAATCATTAGGAGTGATTGTTATGGATTACAGAATTGAAATGAAAGAAGAAGCAGCCCAGCCTGTTCTGGCCGTTCGCTTCAGGTCGTCGGTAGAAGAACTGCCTGATCAGTTAGGCAGGATTTATGGCAATATCGCCAGCTACATTCAGAAAGCAGGGAGCACAACTCCGGTGGTGCCTTATGCCGCATATTTCAATCTCGACATGAAAGATCTCGATGTTGAAGCAGGTTTTACTGTCACCGAAGCTGCGCCCGGTGAAGGCGAGATTTATGCCGGTGAAATAGCCGCCGGCAAACAGGTCAGCTGCACCCATCAAGGCCCATACACTGCCAGTGAAAAGGCATACAACGAAATGTCAGAGTGGCTTAAGAAGAATAAGTATATACCAACCGGCACTGCTTATGAATTTTATCTGAATTCGCCGGAGGAAGTTCCAGAAAGTGAACTATTGACTAAAATAATGTTCCCTTTAAAATAAAAGGGTCCGGTAGCCTATTGTATATTCTAAAAATACTGGTGGGCTATGACCTGAAATTATAGGAGCTGGCTAAAACATGAACAATAATGATCCTGTAATGGATAGCGGCCATATGCCAACCCTATATGAAATAGGAAATTATATTGGCGGGGGAGCGGAAAAGAGATGGCTTGAGCTAAATCAATACCTTGATAAGAACTTCAAAGTCAAGCAAAAGACATCATACAGCACCTGTTCCGGCAAACCAGGCTGGAACTTCAAATACCAGAAATCGGGTAAGGCGCTGTGCACACTGTATCCTGAAAGGGGCAGGTTTATTGTTTTGATTGTAGTCACCCTTGCCTTAATTGAGAATCTTAATTTATCGGGTTATGCTAACCCTTTTATCTGGAATATTATTGAGGAAGCAAAACCGTTTAACAAAACCAAGTGGCTAATGATCCCCGTTGAAGACCAAACAGAATTGGAAAGTGTTATCGAATTGCTTCATTTAAAAGTAGAAGCCATTAAATAAACCGGCATCAAGGCCGCATTTATTATAGAATTATACACAAGCTAATTGCCGGACTGGATAATTCAGTACGCAAAACAGGACTACAGCGTTGTAAATATTATCGCTTTAACCTTGACATGACATTAAAAAGAGAGATGTTTACTATTGCATTGCCAACCCAGTCAGCAAGTTCTGTCTGGGATCTTTTCTGTCAGCCATAACCAGATCCAGCCGTACAATTATCACTATTATGATTAATCCTTAATTAGTTCTTTTTCCCCAGGTGTAAAAGGCTTCTCCTGCATTTTTTAAATATTGGAGAATGATACTGTCCGAATTTGAGCCCAGGCTCCCGGAGTTGACCAACATAGCCAAACCGTGGGTAAAGATCCATGTATATTGAACCAGGGCCTCATTTCCTGAAGCACTAAGCTCAAGCAAAGCCTTACCGGCTTCACTCTCTTCGCTAAAATCGGAAAAGAACAGCTCCGTCACGGCGGGTGCATCTTCCAGGTCGAGGATTTCCGGCCTTTCCAGGTAAATAAAGCGAAATAGGTTTTTCTCATCCCTGGCAAATGAGACATAGCCAAAGGCCAGGTTAAGCAAAACATGTTCTGTATATTGGCGAAGCTGGAACTCTTTAAGAAGTTGGCGGGCTTTAACCTGCAGTTCTCTTTCCAGTTCCTGCACCGAACTCACATGTGAATAAATTGGCATAGTTGAAGACCCCAGTTTCTTTGCAATAGCCCTGGTTGTAACTCTGCCCCACCCCTCTTCCCGAACCAATTCAAAGGCTGCATCAATAATCTGTACCCGCGAATAGACACTTGGTTGTTTCAAATTGATTCCCTTCCTTTACCTAAAATATTTTGTTCATATAACATTGCAATAAAGTCTGAACCAGCTTTAAAACAAGAACCAGGCTGCAAATAGACCAAAAAGAACACTGTAAAGGGTAATTTCTGTCCAAAATTTCCAAACTGCTCCTGACTTTAGATAACGCTCTTTCATATAGACAAAGCCTTCAATGTTCGTCGGAAAGGGAACTGCACTTGATATTTCTGTATAAATAAACATCAAGCCAGCCAGGAACAGAAAGCGAGAGCCAAAAGAAATATCAGCCAGAGAACCGATTATGGGATAAAGCACAATAGACATTATGACCCCCCTAAGGATCTGGGCGGGGAAAAAGAATTTTTGGACATGTTTGCTCTCGACTGGATCAGACATATCCCTGATAAAATCTGCATGCCTGTTTTCTCCTCTGTAAATGTTGCTGCTTATTTTTAAAGCTATTAGCCCGGCTAACACATACGCCCCTGCATGGATAACAGTGAACCAAAAACTAAAAATCAGATATTGCATCTAAACCCCTCCAAGGCTTTAAAAAAACAATTGTTATATAATATAACCTATGTTATTTTATATAATATCAGATACATTGTCAAGCCCTGAATGCCTGGCTTATTATTACAACAATTTCATGTAGTTCTTTTTAAATAGTACCTGTGGTTTTTGCAAGGCACCATATTTGTTATTTTTGCGATTTCAGCTCTTCTTTAAGCTTTTCAACTTCTTTTTTCAGTGAACCTATCTGGGCTAATGCAGCCAGGGCAAAAATAAAAGCAATAGGCGCTAAAAGTCCTACATATTCCATTAAAACTCACTCCTCTCCCCAACGATATTTCTTATTCTGCAGCAATTTTTCAAGGTCGCATTTTAAGCACAGCCCATTATGACAGCAAATCATTTCCCCGCATTCAGAGCAGCACCACTTTTTTTCTTCCTTTTCCAGGTATAAATCAATTCCGTATTTTGCAATGTATCTGAGGTTTTCTATCATACTCATGTGATATTTTGTTCTATAGCGTTTGTCTAATGCTTTTAAGCTTTTACAGGGAAATTTTTCACATTTATAACAAAAGCGGACGATTCCTTTAGCAAGCATTTCACATTTATAACCCATATGAGTGCAGTTCTTCCCCCTGGGAATACATCCAGGACAATATGTTCTGCGGAACCCCTTTTTATTTAAGTCCATTCTCATAAATTGATAAGAAATACAAAGGCTGCAGTTCATCCCACAAGGGGCAATCAGTTCCTCTTTCATATAAGACTACCTTTCCTCTAATGACATTATTTTACAACCATTTCATTCTTCTTAAGAAACGGCATAGCCCAATAACCCTATATCATCTCACTGAGGTGATACGCTCCTTGGATTGCTAAGCATGATAGAAATACCATAGCGTTATGCAGTTAATACTTTCAATCCCATTATAACAAACATACAAATCTGATATAATTTTGTATAGAAATATGATTTAAAAGCATCACCAATCCTTTAATACAATATAAACCGCTTTCAGTTAATGGTAGCAAAGCATATCTTGATTTAACTGCTGATGAATTAAAAGAAGGCGACCCTTTTGCCATTGTAAGTACTTCCATGTCGGTAGTTTTCGAGGAGTGGTTGCAGAAAAACAGAATGTGGGTCGTAAGGCAGAAGGAAGACTGGTTTACCTGCCCTGAAAACCCGGGGCATACTTTGTATTTCAGAAAGGACAGGCAGGTTATGATTACCAGACTACAGGAAGAGCACAGGCAGCAAGTAATGCAATACCTCTCTTCTGAACCGACTTTTACTCTTTTAATAGCTGCTGATATCCAGAATTACGGTTTTGAGAGTGATGTATTCGAAATCTGGGCCCATTCAGGTAACTGTCAGGATATTATAAGATCTGTATTCTGCCGCTTCTACAATACGCTACTGGTTTACTCCCTCAAGAATGATATTGACGCAGGGAATATCTATCGTTTCCTTTCTGACAATGGTGTTGAATATAACATTGTCCTCGGCAAGGAAGAGTTGGTGAAACAATTTTCTCCCTTTATTGCTTTCAAGGAAAAGCATGAAACTCTTTTTGCCGAATTGAGCAAAGATCGTTTCCACCCCGCTAAGCCTGCCGTTACCACCCAGGTATTTCAGGCCCGGGAAGAAGATGCGCTTGAAATACATGAATTAAGGGAATCAATCCCTGAATTTAATAATATGATGCTGCCGTTGGAGCAGCTGATCGATCTGATCAGGACAAAAAAGGGCAGGGTTTACTTTATAAAAGAGAACAACAAAATCGTTTCTTCTGCTTCCACCGGGGCGGAAACAGAAATGGCCGCACACGTAAACGCAGTATGTACTAAAGAAGGGTACAGGGGCAGGGGTTATGCTTCGCAGATTATTACTCGGCTTTCAGGTGACCTTTTAGCTGAAGGTAAAATATGCTGCCTGGGCTACGAAAACCCCGTCGCCGGAAGAATCTATAACCGGATCGGCTACAAAGAATTGGGAAAACTTGTCATTGCCGTTAAATGATATAATCATTGCTCTATATCAAACAACGTAAGTTGGTTATCCTGCTCGGGGAAATGAGAGCAAAAGCTGAAAACATCTTTCTCTCCATGAATTACATTATTTTCACTACAAAAACTGTTAATTATCCTGGTT
>CAZBKZ010000083.1:0-4537 GCA_964492615.1 uncultured Syntrophomonadaceae bacterium
GGCCGACACGGAGGTCGGCCGCCGTCGCAAGCTCCGGATGAGCTTATCGTAAGGGGAGCCTGAGCGGAGACCTGCGGTTGAAGCGTTGCCCTTTTGCACGCAACGATCGTGAGCAAAGGTGACAGTAATTGAAACAAAAAAGTAATCTCCTTCACCCATTGCGAGGTTGCCCAGGCGCAGGCCTGCTGCAAAAAGGACAGTGGCGCTAATTTTTCGGCTTCTGCAATGGAACCTCAGAACGGCAGAGCGGGCAGTCTTCCGGAAGGTAGGATTCAACCTCCACCTTCAGCAGAGATTTCATTTCTACACCAAATTCCGAGGCTGAAGATGAGCGGTCAATCAGAACTGACAAACCAACTATGTCAGCGCCTGACTCATTCAAAATATCGATAACCTTTTGTACAGAACCGCCTGTTGTAACAGCATCTTCTACTATTAGTACTCTTTCTCCCTTTTTTATTGAAAAGCCTCGCCTGAGGACCATGCTGTCTCCCGCCTGCTCCGTGAATACAGCCCTAACCTGAAGCTGGCGGGCTGTTTCATAGGATAGAATTATTCCCCCCATGGCCGGCCCGATCACTGTTTCTACACCTTTATCAAGAAATGGCTCTGCCATAAGCTTGCATACCTGGGCTGTTATATCAGGGTATTGCAGCAGTTGAGAACACTGCATAAATAAGTTGCTGTGCCGCCCGGAAGTTAATAAAAAATGCCCTTCCATGATAACTCCGCTCTCTTTAAGCAGCCTGTTAAGTTCATTTTTATTCACTTTGAACCCCCATTTCGTTCAAGATAGCCAGTGTTGCTGCTTCCGGATCGACCGCCCTGCTAATTGGTCTGCCCACTACCAGGTAATCTCCTCCATTTCCGGTTACTTCCGCAGGAGTTGCCACACGGGCCTGGTCGTTCAAGTCATTGCCTCCCGGCCTGACTCCGGGCGTGACGGTAATAAAACTTTCAGAAACAGATTTTTTAACAATACTAATCTCCAGCGGAGAACATACTACACCGTCAAGACCGCTTTCTGCTGCCAACCTGGCCAGCAGTATTACCCGTTCTTCTGTGTTGTGTAAGCACCCTGTTTCCTGCAGGTCGCTGTTATCCATACTGGTCAGGGCAGTGACAGCAAGCAGAATCGGTTTTTTATTCAATCCGGCTAAAACTTCCCTGGCAGCGGTAAGCATTTTTCGACCTCCAGACGCATGCATGTTGATCATAAATACACCCAGGGAGGCTGCCTTTTTTACGGCGGCTGCAGTAGTGTTTGGGATGTCATAATACTTGAGATCCAGGAAAATACGATTATCAGCAGCAAGCTTTTCAACAAAACGGGGGCCTTCAGCCATGAAAAGTTCCAAACCAACCTTAAAGCTAACTCCGTATGGTTTAAGCTGCTTTACCAGCTCCATGGCCTGATCAGCTTCAGGTAAATCCAAAGCTACTATTAATTGTTCTGCTTTGTATGGCATTATACTCCTCCCCTGCGGGCCAGGCCTTCCAGCTCACTCATTGTGCTGAAATTGTTCCTGGCCATGTATTCTTTAAGGCCACTGGTAATTTCGCCTGCCAGGTCAGGATTGTGAAAAATACCGCTTCCCACTGCAACTGCCCTCGCTCCGGCCAAAATAAACTGGACAGCGTCAGCAGCAGAAGTAATACCTCCCATACCCAGGACCGGGATGTTTAGCGCTTCCGAGACCTGCCAGACCATTTTCAGGGCTACCGGCATAATGGCCGGGCCGGATAAGCCACCGAAAATATTTCCAAGCACAGGTTTCTTTTTCTCAATATCAATAGCCATTCCACCCAGGGTGTTGATCAGTGAAACTATATCGGCGCCTGCTTCTTCAGCAGCGCGGGCGATAGATACAATGTCTGTTACATTGGGAGTCAGTTTTACCAGCAAAGGCAAGCTTGTTCTCTGGCGCACAGCGCTGACTGTTTTTTCTGTCAGCTGAAGGTCTGCACCAAAAGCCATCCCGCCTGCATTAAGGTTGGGGCAAGATATATTTAATTCCACAGCATCTATGCCTGGCTGTTGATCTAAAGCAGCAGCTGTTTCAGCATATTCTTCAACTGTGCGCCCGATGATATTAACAATTATTTTTGTTTTAAAGCCCCGGAGTCGGGGCAGTTCATGTTTTAGAAAATATTTCAACCCCGGGTTTTGCAAGCCTATTGCATTCAGCATACCTGCCGCTGTTTCAGCAAGGCGAGGCGGAGGGTTGCCCGGCCAGGGCTCCAGGGATATCCCTTTTACAATAATTGCCCCGAACTGCCCCGGATCAATAAGCTCAGCATACTCCAGGCTGCTGCCTAAAGGGCCCGAGGCTGCCAGGACAGGGGAATGCAGTTCAAGCTTTCCAAGTTGCGTTTTCAGATCGGGTTCATGCATCCGGATAAACCTCCCCGGCGGAGAAAACAGGACCATCATGACAGACCCTGCTGTAACCGCTATTGGTCTGAACAGAACAGCCGCGGCAAGCGCCAATTCCACAAGCCATTTTCTCCTCAAGGGAAAGCCAGGCCTGGATGCCCCTGCTGCGACACACTTGCGCCAGGGACTGAAGCATTGCCGTAGGTCCGCAGGCGTATAAGGTTTTTGTACCGGGCAGGTATTCACAGGCAATATCCAGGGCGCTGCCGCGGCGCCCTTCACTTCCGTCTTCAGTCACTGCAACAATATTTACTTCAGCCGTGGGCACCTCTGCCAGGGGGGAGACCAGCTCCTCTGCTGTTTTAGCCGCGTGGATTAAGGTCAATGGCACAGTAGAGCTTGAGATCAGGAATGCAAGGGGAGCTAATCCCATTCCCCCGGCAACCATCAGTGCACCGCTTTCAGCGGGAGGAAAGCTATTACCGAGCGGACCCAGCAATTTTAAATAGCTGCCCGGTTCTGTCTGGGAAAGATATTTAGTGCCCCGGCCGACCTTCTTGTAGAAAAAAGAGAGCTTACCTTCTGTCCTGTCGGCGGAAAATATGCTGAGCGGCCGGGGAAGCATAAAGCCCCGGTCAGATGGCATATAAATCATGCAAAACTGTCCCGGCTCAGCTTTTTGGGCAATAGCCGGAGCCGCAAAGGTGATTTTACAGAAATCCGGGGCAATCATCTCGTTCCTGATCACGGCAAAGCTGTCCAGTATAAATCGGCATTCAGCCCTCAGTCGGTACACCTTCTTTCATCGTAATCCGTCCATCTACCAGAGTACATAGAACCGATCCTTTCAGCTGCTTCCCGGAGAAGGGCGTATTACGCGACTTTGACTGCCAGCGGTCCGGGTTAACGATGAATTCCTTATTCAAGTCTATTATGGTTATATCGGCTGGACTGCCAGGTTGTAAGTTTCCCCCGGGCACCCCGAGAATCCTGGCCGGGGCTGTACTCAATTTTTCAATGAGCAGGGGTAATGTAAGCTTTTTACTGCGCCCGGATAAAAGTTCATCAAGCAGCAGTGGCGTAGTAGTTTCCAGCCCGGCTATACCAAATGGAGCAAAATCATACTCAACATCCTTGTCATCGGTATGATGCGGGGCATGATCGGAGGCAATAGCATCGATGGTTCCGTCAAATAACCCTTCCCATAAAGACTGTCTGTCGTGCTCTGAACGCAGGGGCGGGTTAACTTTTGTATTGGTATTATAGCCTGAATTTTTAACCGCCCGGTCTGTTAAGAGAAGATGGTGAGGCGTTACTTCGGCGGTTACCCGCAGCTCTTCAGCTTTTGCCCGGCGAACCTGCTCAACCGAACCGGCCGTAGAAAGGTGGGCGATATGCATTCGTCCTCCGGTGGCCTTCAGCAGGAGAAGATCCCTGGCGATCATAGCTTCTTCGGATGCTGCCGGAATGCCTCTTAAGCCCAGCAGCGATGACACAGCGCCTTCGTGCATCATCCCGCCCCTGGACAGAGTTCGGTCTTCTTCATGCAGAATAACTAGAGCATCAATACCTGAAGCATACTGCAGGATGTGATACATCAGCTGGGAATCCATTATCGGATTACCGTCGTCTGAAAAAGCAACAGCGCCGGCTTTTTTCATCCGGCCGATTTCGGCCATTTCTTTTCCCTCCAACCCCTTGCTGACGGCTCCAATTGGATATACCTTTGCATGGGCCCTGGCTGCCTGTTCAATAACATACCTGACATTTGAAGGGTTATCACAGACCGGGTCAGTGTTGGCCATTGCTGCAACTGCAGTAAAACCTCCAGCTGCCGCTGCCCTGGTCCCCGAGTTAATATCTTCTTTATATTCCTGCCCCGGATCCCTTAAATGAACATGCATGTCAATCAGGCCGGGAACTACGATATATCCGGAAGCATCTATTATCTCTGCTCCTTCAGGAGCAGCTATCTTTTCACCCAGCGCGGCTATATTGCCTTCTTCAATTAAAAGATCTGCATGTTTATCATAATCGCAGGAAGGATCTATTACCCTGCCCCCGGTAATACACTTGATTTTTTCACTCATTATTCTTTTGTCCCCCCCAACAGCAGGTAAAGCAGGGCCATACGAACAGCCACTCCACTGGTTACCTGTT
>CAZBKZ010000084.1:0-4432 GCA_964492615.1 uncultured Syntrophomonadaceae bacterium
GCAGGAAAATATAAAAAGGGGTTGAAATATAGAGGAAAGTGGTGTAAAGTGGTGAAAAGTGGTTGTAATTGCCCCAGATGGAGGCGAACATATGTTCACAGGCGAATTTCAGCATAATCTGGATGCAAAGGGAAGAGTGATAATGCCGTCGCGTTTACGCGAGGGGCTTGGTGAGAGTTTTGTTATCACCAGGGGGCTCGATCACTGCCTTTTTGTATATCCTGCAGCTGAGTGGAAGCGCCTGGAGAAAAAGTTGAGCCAACAACCTTTCACTAAAAGTGATGCCCGCGCATTCAACCGGTTCTTCTTTTCGGGAGCAATGGAGGTTGAAGCTGATAAACAGGGGAGAATTCTTATTCCACAATACCTCAGAGAATATGCCGACATCGAAAAAGAGGTAATGATTATAGGTGTGGCAGACCGGGTTGAAATATGGAATGAAGCCTCGTGGAAAGAATATTTTGGTAAGGCTGATGATAACTATGAGGAATTGGCTGAGAAACTGGTTGATTTTGAACTGTAAAGCGGTGGATTATCATGGTTGAACTGCACCTGCCGGTAATGGAAAAAGAAGTTCTTGAATATTTACTTTGGAATGATGAAGGAACATATATTGATGCAACACTGGGAGACGGTGGCCACGCCGAGGCAATCTGCCTGAAGTTAAAAGGTAAGGGAAAGTTGATTGGCTTGGATTGGGATCAACAGGCTCTCGAAAGGGCCGCAACAAGGCTGGAGCAGTTTAAAGAAAAGGTAATCTTAGTTCAAAGCAGTTATACCATGATTGAAAATGTTCTTGAGGATTTAGGGTTAGAAAAGATAGATGGTGTGCTAATTGATCTAGGTGCTTCAACATTGCAGTTGATGGATCCGGACAGAGGTTTCTCGATGCACGGTAGTGGTGAACTGGATATGCGCATGGATAGAAGCCGTTCTTTGACAGCAAAAGAAATTGTAAATAATTACAGTGCCGAAGAATTAACGGATATCTTTTTCCGTTACGGAGAGGAACGATGGTCGAAAAGAATTGTCGCCAGGATTATCAGTTATCGCGAACAGCACGGGTCAATTGAAGCGAGTGATCAACTGGCGAACCTGGTTAAAGAGGCTATCCCCGCTCGATATCGAAGGCACGGGAGACATCCTGCGCGTAAAATATTTCAGGCCCTGAGACTCGCTGTAAACAGGGAACTGGAAAACATTACAGGAGTCCTGCCGGTCGCTGTTAACGCTTTAACGCCGGGTGGCAGGTTGTCAGTTATTTCTTATCATTCGTTGGAAGATAGATTGATTAAAAGATATTTTCGTGAGCAAGCCAGGGGTTGTACCTGTCCACCGGACAGACCCTGTGTTTGCGACAGGGAAGCCAGATTAAAGGTGATAACGGGAAAAGCGGTTATGCCATCTGAGGAAGAAATCCTTAAAAACCCGCGGGCACGTTCTGCCCGACTGAGGGTGGCTGAAAGAAAAGATACAGCTTAAAAGAAAGCAGGTGTTTAATATGCAGCAGCAAGCGAGGCAGTTGTCCTTATCCGGCAGGGTTATATCTCCGCCATCGTACCCGTCGCAAGGTGTGGCGGTTAGGCCGGAACCGGGACGCAGGGCAAAAAAAGTAAAGCTTTTCTTGATCATAACCTTATGTTTTTTGCTCAGCCTTGTCGTCGTGGCCCAGTATTCTTCGCTGGTGATAGCCAATTATCGGTTGAGTTCACTCAGGACTGAGCTGGGGGCCATACAGGATACCTCGAGGCAACTTGAACTTGAAGTAGCTCGTTTGAGTGCTGTCGGTCGCATCGATCAGATAGCCAGGGATGAACTGGGAATGGTAGACCCCGAACTAGATCAGCTGAGAATTATAACTGCTGGTCGTGACCTGGGGAATCGTCTGGGAGAGTGAACTATATGTCTGAGTTCGCGGTAAGCCGAAAAACGGTCAGGGTAAGATTGATTATTGGATTTATTATAGCTATTATTGTTACCTTTTCCCTGATTGGCAGGCTCGCCTGGATTCAGATTGTCAGGGCCGATGAACTATATGAACAAGCCTGGGAGCAGTGGAATCATGTGATTCCGGTTAGCACCGGCAGAGGATCGATTTACGATCACCAGGGCAGATTGCTGGCTGGGAACAGGCAGGTGTATACAGTAGCGGCAATTCCTCCCCAGGTTGAAGAACCACAGGCAGTAGCTGAATCGCTTGCCACAGTGCTGAACATGGAAAAGCAAAATATATTTGACATAATAACACTGGAGCGCAGCGCTGTTTATATTAAAAGAAAGGTTGAGCCTGAAGTTTCTGAGGCAATCCGTGAGATGAATATTCCGGGAATCATATTTTTTAACGAAGAAAAAAGAGATTATCCTGGAGGGGACCTGGCTTCTCAGTTGCTTGGTTTCGTCGGTATGGATCAGGGCTGGTCCGGTATAGAGGTATACTACGATGATTATCTGAGCGGCAGCGAAGGAAAACTACTCTTTCCCGCAGATGCCTGGGGGCGTCAGGTTCCCCATGATTTTAACCGGACGGTACAACCTGAAACTGGTCATGATATTTATCTAACTATAGATGAAACTATTCAGCATATCGTCGAAAAGGAGCTCGACCGGATCATGGAAGAAGCAGTGCCGAAGCAAACCCTGGCTGTAGCAGTTGATCCAAAAACAGGAGCTGTTTTGGCGGCTGCTGCCAGACCCTCTTATGAATTGTTAAATTATGAAAACTATGATTCTGAACTGTGGGATCTTTCTCCGTTTACATCGTCATTTGAACCAGGCTCCACGTTTAAAATTATCACCCTGGCGGCTGTACTGGAAGAAGGGCTGTTCAACCCGGAGGAACATTATTATTGTCCCGGATATGCCACAGTAAGCGGTCGCAGGATTAACTGCTGGACGGTTGACCGGGGTGGCCATGGAGATATCACTTTCCATGATTCCGTTGGAGCTTCCTGTAATCCGGCCTTTATCGAGCTGGGCAACCGTATCGGTGCGGAAAAACTGTTTGAATATATTCATGCCTTCGGTTTTGGTTCTATTACCGGCATTGATTATCCGGGAGAAAGTTCCGGAATGGTATTTTCTCCTGAATACAGAGGACCGCTGGAGTTGGCGACTACTTCCTTCGGCCAGGGCATATCGGTAACACCCCTTCAGCAGGTTATGGCCATTGCCGCAATAGCGAACGGTGGATACCTTTACAGGCCTTACCTGGTCGGCCATATAGAGGATTCAGATGGAGATTATGTTTTTGAACATAAACCGCAGATGGTCAGGCAGGTTATTTCAAATGATACGGCTGAACAGGTTATTGATCTTATGGAAAGTGTGATCCTTGAAGGAACCGGCTCGACAGCGCAGCTTGAAGGTTACCGTGCTGCAGGGAAAACCGGTACGGCAGAAAAACTGGATGAAAACGGGGTCTACAGCAGTTCCGACTTTATCTATTCATTTATCGGGTTTGCCCCAATTGAAGATCCGCGTATTGTGCTTTATGTTGCTGTAGACAGCGTCACCAAGGGCCCGCGCTTCGGTTCTTATACCAGCGCACCGCTCTTTAAAACGATAATGGAAGAATCATTAAATTACCTTCTGGTTGCTCCTTCAGAGCTGCCTGCAGATGATGAAGAGCAATAAAGGAGATACATGATGAAATTAACGGGCAGGGAAATAATCAGGTACAGCAACGGCCGGCTGCTGCAGGGAAGTCCTGAACAGGAAATTACCGGTATAGCGATCGATTCGCGCCGGGTTAAGCCGGGAGACCTGTTTATCCCTTTCAGGGGAGAAAATACTGATGGCCATCTATACGTTGCCATGGCTGCCGAAAAAGGGGCTGCCGCTGCTTTTTACGAGCTGGGAGCAGCCAGGGATGAAACTATCCCAGCCGATTTCCTGCTGATCGGGGTCAATGATTCTCTGCTCGCCCTGCAAAAAATGGCCTCTGCTTACCGTGATGAATTTGATTTGCCGGTTATCGGCATTACAGGAAGCAGCGGCAAAACAACTACTAAAGATTTTACAGCCGGAGTATTGTCGGCTAATTACGAGACCTTGAAAACATCAGGAAATCTGAATAATGAAATCGGATTGCCTTTAACCATAATGGAATTGGAGAAAAAACACCGGGCAGTTGTCCTGGAAATGGGCATGAGCGCCCCAGGCGAAATTGCCACCTTGTGCAGGATTGCCAAACCGACAATTGGGGTAATAACCAATATCGGCGAGGCTCACATAGAAATGCTGGGCTCAATAGATGCCATAGCAAATGCGAAAGGAGAATTACTTGATAACCTCGGCTCAGGCGGGGTAGCTGTTTTAAACAGCAATGATCCCCGCCTCCTAAAGCTTGGGAGACGTTACCCGGGAAAGGCATTCTACTACGGCTTCAACCAGGGCGATATAAAAGGCTTCAGCTTGTCTCAACGGGGAGAAA
>CAZBKZ010000085.1:0-1602 GCA_964492615.1 uncultured Syntrophomonadaceae bacterium
CTGGTTAGTTTATTACTGTTCGGGCTTAAAATTCCATAAGACAAACCATATCTTTTCATATATTCCTTCTTCAACTCAGGAAAATGTTCATCTAACTTTTTGTAAAAATACTCTCTATTCCCATCACGCAAGGTCATTCCTACCCCAAAGGATAGCAAAGCCTTCACGTTTGCCTTTTGACAATAATCGAGTAATCCCAGAATATTTTCTTCATTATCATTTATGAATGGCAATATTGGTGTTAGCCAAACAACAGTTGATATACCGGCCTGATGCATTTCCATTAAAACTTCATAACGCCTTTTAGTTGAGCAAACATTGGGTTCTAATATTTTACACAGCTCTTCATCGAAGGTTGTCAGGGTCATTTGTACCACACACTTAGTTTTCTGATTAATCCTTTTGAGAATATCCAAATCCCGTAATATTAAATCAGATTTAGTCAGTAAAGATACCCCAAAACCATGTCTCTCTATAACTTCGAGGCATCTTCTTGTGTTCTTTAGTTCCTTTTCGAGTGGTATGTATGGGTCGGTCATTGCACCGGTTGTTATCATGCATTTATTACGCTTTTTAGATAATGCTTCACCTAGTAATTCCAATGCATTTGTCTTCACTTCAACATTTTCAAAGTTATTGGTCATCCCATATATCTCACTTCTGGAATCGCAATATATGCAACCGTGGGTACAACCGCGATAAATATTCATGTTATTTTTACTGGAGAGAATCGATTTATATTCTTTATAGGTTACCATGAGCTTACTCCAACTAACCGAATGTGTATGCAATCGCAACATAAAATTACCTTCAGCTGTGTCTTAAAAAAGACAGCATGCCTCATTGCTCAAGAAATTCTATCAGCAGCTTGTTAAATTGTTCCGGGTAATCACGATGAGTCCAGTGACCTGCATTATTAAATACCTCAAGTCGGGCGTTCCGGAACAAAAGGGCGGCCCGCCTTGCGTATTTTAACGGTACTAAAAAATCATGAGTGCCATGGATGAGTAAAACCGGCACTTCGATTTCGGATAAACGGCTGGTATAGTTGGTTTTTAAGTGGTCCCGGCGAATCTCATCCTTTTGCCATTGATTAAATGCTATCTGTGCATCTTTATTGCGCATTGCTTCCATAACCTCGTCTATCAGGGATTCAGTTCTTGATTGCGGGTTACGGATAATATAATTGACCCCATACTTAGCTGCCAGTCTGAGTTTGCGTGTCATAAGCCACGTTAAATCATTTAACCAGGGCATTTTCAGGTATAAATAGCTGAGTTGGTGGGATGGGGCTTTATCCTGAAGGCCGTATGAGCTTATTAAAACCAAGCGCTTTACCTGTTTCGGGTTTTTTAATGTATATCCCAGGGCCAGTGAACCACCCATGGAAATACCGATTAAAACAACCTGCTTTAAACCCCAGTAATCTATCAACCCTTCAAGATAATGAATCAGGCTATCAGTTGTAAACTTTTTATTACTATCAGGTGGGCTATTGCCATAACCGGGATAATCCGGCGCGTATGTCCGATAACCGGAATTTATAAGTGCAGGAAGAGTGTCACGCCATGATAGCATGGCATGATCTGTGCCGCCTCCGTG
>CAZBKZ010000085.1:1702-4369 GCA_964492615.1 uncultured Syntrophomonadaceae bacterium
AAAACTACTTGCCTGCCATCTCATAATATGCAGTAACGGCATAATTTAGAGTTGTAACAACAACAAACATGACATACAGATGTCATATTCAGCATGTTAAAATATGCAATGTATTGAAAAGAGAAAATAATTCCTGGAAGCAGAAAATATTCGCTTAACTGGGGGTCGATCAAGTCCTTAATTTTGCTAAACTTTAATGTCTGTTTAAAGAAATCTTCATTACTAATATTCTTCGTAAAACCCTCAAATAACAGAATACTGATCCATAGCGCTCAAAAAGTTGTCAACAACCCCGTCCACTTGATTACTCATTATATATTTTAAAAGATTTCAGATGTATAATTTGTACAAAATTTAAGTTATATTATGCCTTATAAGTTGTTGAAGGTGGCATTGTGAAAAAAGACCGGAAGATAATAATTGGCTGGATTGGTGTCTTCATTACCTTAATATTTTCGAGTATCTGGGCGTATTGGGGAGCAATTGAGAATTTCCATGAAGGCTGGTATTCTACATCACTTTGGAAAAATCTATTCATGCTCTTTTTTCAATACTTGCTGTTTACTATAGTATTTGTAACTTTAGCTCTTATCATATTAAAATGGAAGAAAATCGGACTAGCTCTACACTTTATTACAGCTGCTTTCAGTGTTTGGTTCTTTTCAGGCGCCAGTTTCAGTGTTCTTGGATTAATGATTGTTATGCCGATCGTCGGAATCGGATTATTATATTATTATGGGGACCCAAAACCAAAGAAATGGGCCTATAGACTTATTATTTTTCTTCCGCTAATAATTATCCTTTCTATTACTATTCCACAGGGCATAAAGGTTTCCCAAAGAATCAATGATAATAATTTTGGAATAAGGATTGTCGAAGGCAACGATGTTGTTTTAGCTTGGGCTCCAAGAGGTCCTGGGTGGCCGGATAAGGGCGTTTCCTGGAATGAAGCACAAAATATCTGCCGCTATTTATCAGAAGATGGAATGACCATAATGGGTGCAGAACAAAATATTTGGAGATTACCCACTGTGGACGAAGCGGTTCGTTCCATGATGCTTCATGGGGATAATGCAGGTGGAGTCTGGGATCCGGAAGAGGAAAAAGCCACTTATGAACTTACACCAGATAAAGAAACTCCATTATGGGATCTCCATTCAAAAGTTATATACTATTGGACATCAGAAACATCCATTCAAGACGAGGAACGGGCATATATTTTTGTATATCATGGCGGTGTATATGACAGAAGAAAAATAGATAACCAGGGTTATCTAAGCTTTCGAGCAGTAAAAGATATTAAGTAATCCGCTTTGCGCCACGAAAAAGAGAGCTAAATTGCGCCTCTTATAAAATTCCGACTATCATTACCAGTACGCTTAACAAGGGATAGAGGACTTGTAGCAGTCCTAAAGATGAGAATAAGACCTGTAACAGCAGCAAAAACAGCTAAAGTGGTGCGGTTTACCAGGCACACGAGCCAACCCTTCATTTAATGCTGTCTTGTATTTAATACCACTTTCAGCTATTCTGCGGTCATAAGCATCACTTACTTTGGCTGGAAATATCGCCATCGCTTTTAAAAATATCTTGGATTCCATTATACCAGGATGCTGGATAACGATTTTTATCAGGGGTGTGAGTAACACAGTTTTAAAGTTTTATAAGCAATATGTATTTAAGCCTCCTTTCAAGCGTGGACATTGGCTACAATTAATTCCAGGGTATCAGAATGCAAGTTGCGGACCTTCATTGCGGTATATCTTCCGGCTTAATAAACTTTTCCAAAACAAGGCCAATTATAATTACTGCTGTCAATGTTAATGTGAAACGCAGCGCAGTGAAAGGAAGACCAAGAAATTCTGCTTCCACTAATAGCTGGGGAATTTTTATTGCCGCCCAGGCGCCCAGGAAGATTACAATATTTGAAACCTTTGCTCCTTTTTGCAGCAAAGTTCCTGCCATGGGAAAAGCAACGTAGAGCGGACCGGTGGGTAAAGTGCCCATCAAAAAGGAAAAGAAAAACCCTTTTAAGCCGGAACCTGCACCGATCAACTTTTTGATTTGTTCCTTGGGCACCCATACCTCGAGCAGACCCATCAGAACAAAAACCGGGGGAATGATCAAAATCATCTCCCTTAGATAGTCAAAAGCAACTTTATTAGAACGCCCGGAAATATCAGGCCACCAGATCGCCAGGGCCAGGTAAACCAGAACCAACAGCAAAGGCGCCTTGAACTTTTTAATCAGGTTCACCTTAAAATCACTCCCATCAGCCCGGCTATAATCAGAGCGGCAACAAAACTTAAACTATTTCGCAGTAAAGTAAACTTTTTGCCCAGGGCTTTTATTTCCATTGGCGCTGTAACAAAGCCAACCATTACCAGGGTGGTGATAAAGGCGGCTATAGTAGCCACCGTTGCCCCTGATCTAAGCAGCGATGCTGCCAGGGGAAACGAGATCAAAGCCGGTATTAAAGTAACGGCTCCCAGAACAGCAGCGGTAGCTGTGGCCAGAAACCCGGCCTCTTCACCGACAAGTGTAGTGATAGTTTCAGGCGGAAGCACTCCTAAGATTAACCCTACCACCCCAACTATAGCCAACAAGCCCGGGGCCATCTTCCAGAGCGCCCTGGCGGCAACTTTAAATGACTGTATCGTCTTCTGC
>CAZBKZ010000086.1:0-4234 GCA_964492615.1 uncultured Syntrophomonadaceae bacterium
CGCCAAGCCTATCAAAGATACGACCAGAAGAAGCAGCCCGTACCTGACTAGCTTTCTCATAATTATTCTCTCCCTTTTCAAAGTAACTGATGCGCCCTGGTTTTCTCTAGTCTATTTTTTAAACTGCTGTCGGGCACATTCTCTATCTTTAAACCATTACTGCTTTCCCTTGATCACCTCCGCTTTCAGGATGGCCGGCTTCTGCAGCCGGGAAGAAACCGGATTAGAAAATAAAAACACTTTTCTCTCTTCTGAATCATTATACCATTATTTCCAGCTTAAATTCTATATTTATGTAAAATATCCTTCTTTTGCGTGTAAAAATTTTTCTATTTTGGTTCCTGTTCGTGAATATCTTACAACGATATTACCGATTAATCAAGCTTTTTTTTAAATATGCTACCGTTTATCACCCCAGATAGATTTCTATAATTGGCATAAGTTACCGCAATTAACATTATACAGCGAATGGCCGATAAATTACCTGTATTTTTGCAGGTATGCTTCAATCCCCCTGAACAGGGCTTCAGCTGCAGCCTGCTGGGTCTTTTTCTCACTGAGCAGTTTTTCTTCATCAGCATTGGTCAGGAATCCCAGCTCTACAAGTGCCGCCGGCATTTCTGTCCTGGTTAAAACAAAGAAACTGTTGGCCTTAACTCCACGGTCGCGCAGCCCCAGAGCCGGCAACAGTTCACGCTGCAACTGCTGGGCCAGGTATTTGCTGGCTGTGGCGCTGCTGTTCTTGCCACAGTAATGAGTTTCTGTTCCATTGGATTCCGGATTTGAGAATGCGTTGGCATGAATGCTGATAAAAAGATCGGCTTTTGCATCGTTAGCCAGGTCCACCCTCTGCTGGTTGCTGACAGACTGGTCGCCACTACGGGTAACCAGCACTTTGGCGCCCGCATCTTTCAACATATTAACCAAGGTTTGGCCTACAGCCAGGTTAACTATTTTTTCCTGTAAACCGGTAATACCGATTGCCCCGGGGTCAGACCCGCCGTGACCGGGATCGACAACAATGGTTTTGCCGACAAAAACATCAACAGCCGTTCCGACTTTAACAACATAATCACCGTGAACCCAGCCATTTTTATTATCCGGGGTTATAACTTTAAGCCAGACACCCTGGCTTTCTTTAACATTAAGGACCGTACCGCGCACGAGACGGTCAAGAATATCATACTCTGTGCCCGGCCCGCTTCTCAGGCGCAGGATATCGACATTAACCGCTACGGTCTGTTCATCACCCGCTTCACTGCCCGGGCTGCTGCCGGAATTACCCGGGTTATTGCTCTCCGCGGGTGGCTCTTCTTCCTGGCCCTGCACCTTGGTTTTATACATTTGATCAAGCAGGGTTAAAACGTGAACATGGTAATCGAGCGAGGAATCCCATTTTCCGCTCAGGTCTTCCACAAAAATGACTGCACCGGCCCACGCTTGCTTAACTACTTCATGATAACGGCCATGGGGTTCACCGAGCGGATCCAGCCCCAGGTATGCAGCCATGTGATTGTAATGAGCCCTGACCCCATCATCGGCAGTGGCAAAAGTCTCAAAATTATTGCTTGCCCCACCGTCATCAGCTGTTTTGATCCCGGCCCAGTTATTAGCGTCGGCAGGAACCTGGCTGTCAAAGCGGCCGTAACTGGTTGTAATTGCCGCCTGGGCATAAAGCACTTCAGGCCTTATTCCAGTTTTTTCACCGTATTCCCAGTAGAGCGGGGCTATATCGATAAAACGCTGGTGCGCTCCCCGCCCGGCAGCCCACAACTGGGCCTGTTCAGCTGTAACCTTGGAAAGACCGCTGATCGCAGTTTTTGTTTTCGGCGGATCAATCCCCGGGTTAGCTTCGGTGCTTGAAGCGATATTTTTTTCAATATGGGTTATTTTTCCTGAAACAATTTTAACCTGCTTAATGACTGCAGGTAAAACAGCCTTTTTTGCATCAGCGCTCTCAGTGTACTGCCCGATATCAAATGAACTGCCGGTCAGCAATACTGCTGCATACTGATCTAAAATAGCTTTGTAGTCTATATATGCTCCCTTGCTGTTCAACAGGGCATAGGTCGCTTTGGAAGCAAAATCTTCATAAAGCCCGTTGGAGAGGCCGAGCATTTTCAGGGCATATGAATCAAGCAGGTCATCGTAGGCATACTCATAACAATCTTCCCCGCTGTCCCTGGCCACAAAACCGCTTACCGCGGCAGTAGCCGGACTGCTGAATACAATCAGCATCAGCAGGGTGATTATGATAATCCTGGTTATTATTTTTTTGTTGGCCGGCAAAGGTCCACCTCCGGTCAAATTCTTTACTGCTGAAGATTAACCCTACCTGCGGGTCACTTTCACCTTGTCACGCACTGCATCAATTTTGGGTACTTCGCCCCTGAAAAACTTTTCCTCACCATCGTAAAATTCAAGCTCTTTACCACCGACCGTAACCTTGTAGCTGCCGGGGTCATCCACGGTGAGGGTAACAACTACCAGCTTCAACCCCACGGTCAGTTCTTGGTCGCCAACGATAAAATCTTTTATCAAGGCATCGCCCGTAACCTCTTCAGTTTCATCTTCCTCGTCAGTTTCGGGCTCCGGTTCGGGTTCCGGTTCGGGTTCCGGTTCAGGCTCCGGCTCGGGTTCTGGGTCCGGTTCCGGCTCGGGTTCCGGTTCGGGTTCCGGTTCAGGTTCCGGTTGGGGAGTTACGTCAGATGTGGCTTCGTAATAATAAGGATCGCCGTGTTCAATCAGGGCCCTGAGCATCAGGGTACTGGAAATTTCATGCCCGGCAATAGTGATACTGATATCCTCTTCACCAAAATCAATATCGAGAGGAATCTGCTCCATGGTTGAACCCGGGGCATTGACTATTACCAGCTCTATGTTTCCCGCGCCTCTGATTACAGCTGCTTCGTTTAGTTCAAGGTAAGCGACCGTTACTTCTTCTTCGATAAAAAACTCATTATTGAAAGCATCCCTGGCCAGCACTATTTCGGCAAAGGTCGAATCTTCAAGCAGGTTAAACAGGCCGGCTTCGGCAGTAATCCTCACCTTGTTAAAGTTGCCGTTCAGGTCGGTGGTGCCCTGGGCCGACAGGTAGGCTTCATCAACCCCCAGGCGACCCATTAGCAGCACATCGCCATCGAGATAAAGTTTTTTGATAATCATGCCGTCGCTGTATTTAAGGGCGGAACCGCTGCCCCCCCTGCTAACAATCAGCTCCTGCAGTTCATCGCTGTCAATCTCCACAAACGAATCTTTTACTGAAAGCTTGAGGGTATCGAAACTGCCGGAAAGTTCAATTTTATCCTGGGTAACAACTTCAATCCTTTTAAACCCGGGGCTTTCTTCGGCTATTTTTTCTATCAGCCTGGCTCCGCTCTCCAGTGTCACATTGTCAACCACTGTTTCACCGCTTGCAACCAACCGCACGCGCCCCCCGGGGCGGTTAACTCGCAGGTCGGGAAAACTGCAGTCAACAATATTGATCGTTTTTAACCCGCCACCGCGGACAAAAACAGATCCGTCAACTAGAACGTTGGTTAAAGTTACAGAACCATCGCCGACATTTTCACTTATATATAAGTTTCCGTAAACATGGGTATCTTCCAGGTGTGAACCGGGTTCATCAATGGTATAATCGGTTTCGATAATCCGTAAACCATCTTCGTTGAACATTTCAACCCGGCTCGCGGTAAACAGGCCGCGAATAGATGAAGTTAAACCGAAGGTATCGGTAATAATCAGGTAAGCAGCACCGGCCAACAATAGCACTAAAAAGGGTATGACAATAAATAGAGGGCTAAATTTTATGTGGCGCCTTGCCCTGCGCCGGCCCAGTCTGCTCATTTTTCTCCCTGCCTTTCAATAGTTGGAAGGCTTTTATCTCTCTGTATATATCTCTTTATCTGTAAACACCGATAGAAATAACCTGTTTCGTCAACCGGGCTGTCTTAGCCGGAGCTGTTCTAAGCTCCGCCCTTAGATCCAGGGTTTTGCGACCCTGCCTTTCGGCAGGCGTGCCTTTTCGATCAGGTTTTCAGTGCCTTGCCGCATTTTATGTTAAGACACGGCAAATATTTCTAATTTTTCATAATAATATTATCAGGGCTTTAAAAATTTGTCAACTATTAACTTTTTGATAGGAGATTGCCATATGAAAGAGAATAATAAAAGATACTGTTATTAAAATAAGGAGGATTTAATATGCAGCTTTGGCCCGAAAAAGGGAGCATAA
>CAZBKZ010000087.1:0-3761 GCA_964492615.1 uncultured Syntrophomonadaceae bacterium
GCATACAGCGCACCTTGTTTCCTGCAGGTTCCTGGTATAATGCCCTGTGCAAATCCATTTCATCTCCTCGGGTAAACTATTTTTACTCCCGGAAACGGGTTACAGTAAAACGATATAGCTCAATAGGTTGATCAGAACTTATACCGGCTTTTTGCATGGCAATGGATACCTGGGTTTCAGGTGTATCTATCCCCTCAAGGTCGGGCAGCAGCAAACCGGAAAGATGACCACTGCGAACAAGCACCCCATACTTTTCAGGATTAAGATCATTTAAACCGGATACTTTTTCCATGGGGCTTAAAACATCAACAGAAATAGCAATATCCTTAAGCTCGTCAGTTTCAACCGGCGAGAAGCGTGGGTCCCTGACCGCCGCGCTTACTGCGTTTGCTTTTATTTCCTCGTAAAGATTCTGCCTGACCGGTTCAACTGTTCCAATACAGCCACGAAGCTTTCCATCTTTCTTCAGGGAAACAAAAGCCCCGGCTTTTTCCTGAAACAGCTGTCCCCTGCCGGGGCATTCCAAACCCTTTCCTCCGCCGGAAAAGTATTGCTCAAGAACTTTACGGGCCAGCTTAGCCGGGTTTATTCCTGATTCTTTTTCTTCGCTCATAGGTTTTACAGCTGCCACCAGATAGCCAACTCCAAATGGCCCCTCATAAGAGAGTATATCTGTTTCAAACTTTTCTCCATCGATGGTCCCCAGGGCGATCACAAACGAACGATAACCGCACTCCCCAGCCTCTTCGATCAAACGGGGATCAAGATCAATTATCTCTTCAACCTTCCCACTACCAAGTAAATCAATAAGTAGCCGGTCATATTCTGCACCGCGCGGGTTAAAACCGGCAGGCGCCCCGTGTATTAAACGATGGGAAAGATCTCCGCTGGCTAAAACAGCAGTTTTTAACCCTCTCTTTTCAATTGCCCTCCTCAACGCCTGCCCGAAACGGTACAGGTCGCGAGGGGGGTTAAAACCGAAGGTGATATGCAATCCGGGCACCTTCAACCCTGCTTCATTTAGATAATAGAGAGGAACCATGGCCCCGTGATCAAGAAAGCTATTGCTTTCCAGGAATACCGGTTTAAGCGATCCATCGGCAGTTTCCTGCTCTACTAGCTCGAGCAGCTCCCGGTCGGTTTCAAAATCAACCTGGATCGAGGGAAACCCAAACTGCCCAAAATTACCGTTTAACTTTTTGCCGACAAGGATGGAAGGACCTTCCCTGAAAACCGAACCATGTGGGGTTATTACAATGAGCAGATCCGGTGATTCTTCTTTAAACAGCATGCTAAGTTTTCTCATCCCTGAAACAGTGTCGCTAACCTTATCCAATTCGTTTCTTCCGATTTCGGGAATAATTATTGCGGGGTGGGGAGCTATTCCAATTAACGAAAGCATGATATGCACACCTGCCTTCATGCCGGAGAATAAACTGCCTCTGGAAGCGGGCCGTCTCAAGCTCCGGCTTTTGGATTATAAAGCTGTTTTTAGTATATCAAAATGCTAAGTAGCCAACAACTGCGGCCGACCTTCAACCACTGCGAGGCTTTAAACTTGACATAATTAAACAAATGGCCTAACCTATGATCAGGTTTTCCGCCACACCCTGGACTTCCCGCGAGGAGCAAAAAATATGAGCAGCGAATACCAGAACGCAGAAAAATTTACATCCGCCATCCAGGCTATTTTTCCCAGGCTGATGCATTACCTCAATGCTGAAGAAAATCGTGAATTGACCGGACTTGGAATAACCCCGAGCCAGATTAACGCTTTACTGGTCCTCTACTTTCACGATGACCTGACCATGGGCAGGCTCAGCTCCGAGATATATCTTGCCGAGAGTGCCGCTACCCGCCTTGTAAATCGCCTCGTTAATCTAAACCTGGTAAAAAGACGTGGTGATGAAAATGACAGGAGAGTGGTCAGGGTAGCTCTGACATCCTACGGGCGTCAGCTTTCACGCCTGGTTTTTGAAAGACGCGCCTTTCGCTTTAACAACCTGGCCCATAATCTACAGCCGGAAGAAAGAGAGAAATTAATCACATCGCTCCAGGCAGTGATGAGAGTTTTCGAAAGCCTTGAACCAAAAAATGAACAGATTAATAAAAACATTGTTGAAGAAAACTAACAAGAGCCCCTATATTTATTGAAAGAGAGAAACAGTTTTGCCTGGATTGAATGAGTCAAAATCAAACAAAGAGACTATCTGGACAATTCTGCTCACATTTTTTAAGGTGGGCGCTTTTACTTTTGGCGGAGGTTATGCTATTCTACCCGTTGTTCAGCAGGAAGTCGTGGAAAAACGCAAATGGGTCAGCCAAACTGCTTTCTCAGACATACTAATTATCACCCAGGGAATGCCGGGCCAGCTGGCCCTGAACAGCGCTATTCAAATCGGGATCAGGTTGCGGGGAACTGCCGGAGGCATTGCCGCTGCTGTCGGAGTTACCGCCCCTTCAGTAATAATTTTGTTGATTATTGCTGCATGGCTCTACCCTCTTATTCATGACAACATTTATTTCCAGGCAGCTTTTTTCGGCATTCGTCCGGCAGTGGTTGCACTGATTGCCTATGCCGGCATAAAAATGGGGCGGGATATACTGGATGACCGAAATAGTATAATTCTAAGCATTGCTCTTCTTGTTGTCGCCATTATCACCCAGCTGCATCCGATTTTGGTTTTGGTAAGCGGCGGGTTGGTTGGACTTTTATTGAGCAGGAGGAATAACAACTATGATTGACCTCCTTCTCACTCTTTACTTTTCTTTTCTGAAAGTTGGACTTTTTACCATCGGCGGTGGTTATGCGATGATCCCCCTGATGGAAGCAGAGGTTATTAATGTTAACCGTTGGTTAGGCCCGGCAGAGTTTCTTGATGTTATTGCTATTGCTGAAATGACCCCAGGGCCGGTTTCAATTAACGCCGCCACTTTTATCGGTTACAAACTGGCCGGTGTTGCCGGTTCGCTCGTTGCTTCACTCGGCGTAATTACTCCGTCACTTATTTTGCTGCTCCTGCTTTCCCGGATACTGTTCAAATTGATCCAAAAACCGGGCTCTGAAAAGTTTTTGAAAGGAGTACGCTCTGCGATGGTGGCCCTAATCCTGCTTGCCGCCTATTCATTGGGCCTTTCAGCAGTTATTGATCTCGCTTCGGCATTCATATTTGTGGTAATCCTGATCGCGAGCCTGGTTTACCGGATTAGCCCTATTTTTTATATAGCTATCGGAGCTATAATGGGCCTGCTTCTCTTTCCATACTGAAATCTGGGTTGCCTGTGTCTCTGCTAATCCGGCAGAACGATAATCCTGAGATCATCCTTTCAGAATAAGCTGGTTATGTTATAATGTATAATAAAGATCAAGCCTCCGAGCCTGTTCACCTACAGTGTCCAAGACATTATGGTGCAAGGCCAGGGCAGGGGGAGAAATCCCCCCGCCTCCCGTGTTTGGAAAGGAGACTGCGGCAAAAAAGCCTTGTTTCCGTACATAGAGGGAGACAGGTTTTTTTAGTTTATTGAATAATGCAATGCCAAAATATTCCGGGGTGTTCCGATGAAATTAATGAAAGTAACCGAACCACATACGGTATTTAATATTATAAATAATAATTTCCTACCGCTTAACGGAGAGGTTGTTCCCCTGGAACAAGCAGGCGGCAGGATTCTTGCAGAAACAATTCATGCTCCTGAAAACGTCCCCAACTTTAACCGGTCAACTGTTGACGGTTATGCCCTGTCAGCGCGTGACACATTCG
>CAZBKZ010000088.1:0-3155 GCA_964492615.1 uncultured Syntrophomonadaceae bacterium
CGGCGGGACCAGGTTTTAATAACCTTTTTATCTCCCTTTTCGTTCATCTGCTCAACTTTTTTCATTAAGCTGGCCTCAATATAAGGGCCTTTCTTTAGTGAACGTGACAATTAAGACAACCTCCCTTTCAGCTGGAAAGCTAACCGCCTGCCACTTCAGCGGCATTGGCAGCATTTCCTGCTACTTCTTACGGCGACGGACAATCAGCCTGTCTGAATCCTTGTTCTTTTTACGAGTCTTGTAACCAAGAGTCGGCTTGCCCCAGGGAGTCTCCGGTCTTTTCAAACCGATTGGCGCCCTGCCTTCACCACCACCGTGGGGGTGGTCAACGGGGTTCATAACTGAACCACGCACAGTCGGCCGTTTACCCATCCAGCGGCTACGACCCGCTTTACCGATTGTCAGGTTTTCATGTTCGATATTACCGATCTGCCCGATAGTCGCCCGACAATCAAGCGGTATCAACCTGACTTCACCGGAAGGTAATTTAATATGTCCGTAATTGCCTTCCTTGGCAGCCAGTTGAGCAGCAGTTCCTGCTGAACGGGCCAGCTGTCCACCGTGCCCGGGTTTCATTTCAATGTTGTGAACAAAAGTTCCAACAGGAATCGAACGCAGCGGCATAGTGTTACCCGGCCGCACCTCAACTTTTATGCCGGATAAAACAACCTGTCCGGCACGAAGCCCGAGCGGAGCAAGGATATACCGTTTTTCTCCATCAGCATAATGTAGTAGCGCAATATTTGCCGTTCGGTTCGGATCGTATTCAATAGTGGCCACTTTTGCAGGGACATCATCTTTGTTGCGTTTAAAATCGATGATCCTATATGCTCTTTTATGTCCTCCGCCCTGGTGACGCACGGTAATCCTGCCGTATGAATTACGACCGGCTTTTTTACTCAACGGAGCCAGAAGTGATTTTTCCGGTTCCGACCTGGTAATCTCTTCAAACGTTGATACGGTGGCAAACCGCCGCCCCGGTGAAGTAGGTTTAAAACGTTTAACAGCCATTACAGTTCCCTCCTTCTACTAGCGGCTTTCAAACAGCTCGATCGGTTTGCTGCCTTCGGCCAGGGTTATTACAGCCTTTTTCCAGCTGGGCTGTTTCCCCATCGGGTAGCGGCCCAGGCGCTTTCTTTTTCCCTTGAAGTTGGCTGTATTGACTGATTTTACTTTAACGTCAAATATTTCTTCAAGAGCGCGCTTGATTTGAATTTTGTTCGCTTTGCCTGATACAACAAAGGTATATTTGTTATCTTCCATCAGGTCGGAAGATTTTTCACTGATCAGGGGACGAATGATAACATCTCTCGAATCTTTCATCCGCCGAACACCTCCTCAACCTGCTGCAATGCGGCTTTACTCATAACAACAAAATTATAGGTTAGCAGATCGAGTACATTAAGCTGTCTTGCCAGAACAGTCTTAACCCGGGGTAGATTGCGAGCAGCTTTAATGACATTGTTATCCGGCTGATCAATCACCACCAGGGCCCCACCACTCACCTTCAAATTAGCAAGCAGGGATGCCATTTGCCTGGTTTTAGGTGCATCGATTGCATAATCTTCTACCAGGACCAGTTTCCCTTCCCTTACCTTATCGCTAAGAGCGGATTTTAAAGCCAGACGCCTGACTTTTTTCGGCACCTTGGGGTCATAGTCCCGCGGTTGCGGTCCGAATGTAACCCCGCCACCGGCCCACAAAGGTGAACGAGTGCTGCCATGACGAGCCCGGCCGGTTCCCTTCTGAGGCCAGGGTTTGCTTCCACCACCACGCACTTCACTGCGATCCTTGCTTGAAGCAGTGCCCAGTCTTTTTCTTGCTGCCTGAACTACTGCTGTCTGGTGAAGAGCTCCGCGCTTAAGGGGAACTGCGAAGAAATCTTCGCGAACTTCGATCTCCTCAACCTGATCACCATCTTTATTATATAAAGTTAACGTTGGCATTTTCAGGGTATCTCCTTTCTACAGGTTATCCGTTTACCGGCTTTTTTACCGCTTCTTTTATTTCTACAAGGCCGCCCCTCGGTCCGGGCACAGATCCCTTAACAAGAAGCAGGTTTTTGTCGGCATCAGATTCAACTACTAAAAGGCTCTGCACAGTACGCCGCCAGCCACCCATTCGTCCCGGTAGTTTACGACCTTTAAAAACCCGCGCCGGAGCAACGGCTCCCAGAGAACCCGGGCCACGATGATAATGCGAACCGTGAGTTTTCGGGCCCCTGCTAAATCCCATTTTTTTAATTGATCCGGCAAAGCCTTTACCCCTGGCGATAGCGCTGACATCAACGAAATCGCCTGCTGAAAAACTATCAGCCTTAATTTCCTGGCCAGGCTTATACAGACCTGGATCTTCTACTTTAAATTCACGTAAATAACGCAGCGGCTTAACGCTGCCCCGCTGGAAATGTCCTTTCAGGGGTTTGTTCACCCGTTGTTCTTTCTTCTCAAGGAAACCGACCTGGATACTATTGTAACCATCTGTATCCTCGTTCTTGACTTGAACAACCCGGCATGGTCCGGCTTCGAGCACGGTAACCGGTATAACCCGACCCTGTTCATCAAAAACCTGGGTCATTCCAACTTTACGAGCTAATATTGCTTTAGTCATTATTCAAGGCACCTCCCGTCTATCAGCTAGAGCTTAATCTCAATGTCAACACCTGCAGGCAAATCAAGCCTCATCAAAGCGTCGATTGTCTTTGGCGTTGGTTCCAGGATATCGATCAGACGCTTATGAGTGCGCATTTGGAATTGCTCCCGGGAGTCTTTATATTTATGCGGGGCGCGAATTACCGTATAAAGGCTTCGTTCTGTCGGCAAAGGAACCGGGCCTGACACATCGGCCCCGGTACGGCGCGCTGTTTCTACTATTTTACCGGCAGACTGATCCAGTAAATGGTGATCAAAAGCTCTCAACCTGATCCTGATTTTTTGGTTAGCCATAAATATCCTCCTTGTCGCCTGATTAAATCAGAGCTGCTCCGTAAAAATTCCCCGGTTTCAGAAACCGGCAACCTTCTACTTCATCGCTACTTTCATTTTCTAGTTATTATCGGCCTATCACCAAGGTTCGCTGATATGCCATTTACACTTATTTGTTTACTCGCTTACAGCGGTAACCACGCCGGCGCCGACAGTGCGGCCGCCTTCACG
>CAZBKZ010000089.1:0-2904 GCA_964492615.1 uncultured Syntrophomonadaceae bacterium
TTTCAGGGTTATCGCAACGCGCTTCCCACTGTGGAACTTACTTTGGGAATTTACGGTCTAATATTTTTCTATTAATGTCATCTTTGCTCACGATCGTTGGGCGCCTGGGCAACCTCGCAATGAGCTCCTCCTAAGCTCTTGCTCGGCTTCAGACCTCCATGTCTGAAGTCCCGCTCCGGCCATTGTTTCAGCGGCAATACAGGCAGCTCACTTTAATGTCGTTCAGTCTCTCAGTAAGGGGTTCCTTTCTGCGGCTGGCCGGCCTGCTCCAACCCTTGTTTCAGCTGCCCTTTTAGCTACTCTCTCTATGTTCGCGCCAGGTGAGCAGTAATTTACGCAAACATGTGGCTCAACAGAATGGATAACAAGCTGCCTTGATACTGGTTTCAGTAATCGAGTAATAAATCAGTCTGCAGTTGCTGCATGTAACCTTAAGCGAACATAAAGCGAGCGCAGGCTACTGCAGCAACCCCCCCCTATGACCAGGCTCACATAAACATGAAAAAGCTATGTGCCTGCCTATATATGAAGAACAAACATAAAGGTTAAGAAATAATTAAAATATATTGAATTCACTATTTACAACTTACAGAGAAAGATCTATAATAAAAAAGCGACACACGTGTCGCTTTATAAGAAATAAGGATTACTTCAATCCAGTAAACTGCATATAGGTATCAACTTAATTAACGGTAGTGAGGAGGTTATTTATGCCCGCAAAAGGAGAAGAGACAAAGAAAAAAATCCTGGAAAAGGCTGCAGAACTGTTTGTGCAAAAAGGATACTCGGCAGTGACTATGAAGGATTTATGCGAGGCAACTGGTTTAAGCCGCGGTGGTTTGTACCGTCATTTTAAATCTACCGGTGAAATGATGGCGATGCTGATCAATGAAGAACAGGAAATAGCTGACAATGAATTTAAAAAAGCAATTGCTGAAGGAAAATCAGCTCTCCATATGCTGGATGCCTTTATCATCAGGCACCAGCATTTTCTATTATCATCGACAAGCGCTTTGGAAGCGGCTATTAACCAGTTTGCTCTCTTAGATGAAAACGGAAGAAAAATTAACGAAGAAAGGGTGTGGTCAACGGTTAACAGGACAGCCGAGGTCATCCGGATTGGTCAGCAGGAAGGTCTCTTTATCGATGGAGATCCTGAAATTATAGCCTGGCACATTGTCTTTTTTATCGGAGGTATCCGCACACAGACAGTATTGGAAAACCCGGGGGCCGATTTTATTAAACAACAGATTGAATACCTCAGAACATTTTTGCTTAAAAATAAATAGCAGGAGATTCCTCTTCTGCATAATCATGAGCTACTTGAACAATATTGCGTTGTGGGGAAAGGATGGAGTTCGTGAAACGGATTATTAATGCTGAACCCTATAAAATCAAGATGGTTGAACCTTTAAGACAGATTACCAGGGAAGAACGGCAGAAGCTGATTGCCGGGGCAGGTTACAACGTTTTCAATCTTAGTTCTGAAGATGTTTACATTGATTTAATAACCGACAGCGGCACCTCGGCCATGAGCCAGTACCAGTGGGCTGCCATGCTTACAGGTGACGAAGCCTACGCCGGTTCAAGAAGTTTTTATCATATGCGCGATACTGTTAAAGATATTACCGGTTATGATTATGTATTGCCAACCCATCAGGGGCGGGGTGCAGATCATATATTTGCTGAAATGTTTATCAGGCCCGGTAGCATAATCCCAGGTAATATGCATTTTGACACTATCCGGGGCCATATGGCGATTAAGGGAGGACAACCCCTTGACCTGGTTATTGATGAAGGGCTGCAGCCGGTATCAGGCCATCCTTTTAAGGGTAATATTGACCCTGTGAAATTGGAAAATGCCCTGAAAGAGCATGGACCGGAAAAGATCCCCTTTATTCTCTTTACCGTAACCTGTAACAATAACGGCGGTCAGCCGGCTTCTATGGAAAATATCAGAACCATTTCAAAAATAGCTTCGAAATACAAAGTTCCATTCTTTTTCGATGTGGCTCGTTTTGCTGAAAACTGTTTCTTTATCCGGGAACGTGAAGCAGGTTACCGGGACAAAGAGATTTTGGAAATTGCCCGGGAAATGTTTTCCTATGGTGACGGATGCATAATGAGTTCCAAAAAAGACGGATTGGTCAATATTGGCGGTTTCATGGCGATGAAAGATGAGGAGCTTTACCGGAAGGCTTCACAATTGTTAATAATTTATGAAGGATTTCCCACATATGGTGGTATGTCCGGCAGGGATATGGAAGCCCTGGCGGTGGGACTTAAAGAAGTGCTTGAGTTGCCCTACCTGCAGCATAGAATTGGTCAGGTTGCCCAACTCGCAAGCTACCTGATCGAAGAAGGCGTGCCGATCGTGGAACCGGCGGGGGGGCATGCCATTTACCTCGATATGCAGCGGTTTTTGCCCCATATTCCCCGGGATCAATTTCCCGGAGTATCACTTTGTGTAGCTCTCTATGCCGAGGCCGGGATCAGGGTTGTCGAGCTCGGAACCTGTGCCTTTGGTGAAAAAGATCCAAAAACCGGGGAAGTGCTTTATCCCGAACTGGAACTGGTCAGGATGACTATTCCCAGGCGGGTGTACACTAACAGTCATATCGAAGTAGTAGCTCAAAGCGTAATAGATCTCTACAAGAACAGGAAATCTCTCAGGGGGTACAAGCTAATCTATGAAGCCCCGGTTCTGCGTCATTTCACCTGTCGTTTTGAACCGCTGTAGTTTTAATCGATAATTCACCTAATATTTAAAAAAAGGAGAATGTGACATGAAATATGATTTCAGTAAGTATGTTGATGTTCCCGGACCATATTTGTCCGATCCCGTAGGTTTTTTTGTTCCGAAAAAAGCCTGGGTTGAACAGAGGAAATGGGATATTCCCGATG
>CAZBKZ010000090.1:0-2590 GCA_964492615.1 uncultured Syntrophomonadaceae bacterium
ACCTCCATGTCGGCCGGTCTGCTCACGGCCTCACTTCACCGGCACCTGCCTGCGCTCGCTTTATGTTCGCTTAAGGTTACCGGCAGCAACGGAAAACTGGGTGTTCACTCGATTACTCAAAACAGTTTAAAAGCAACATACATATATTTTAATTGAACCAGCTGTATGCAAAATTACTGCTCACCTGGCGTGAACATAAAGAGAGTAGCAAAAAGGGCAGCTGAAACAAGGGCTGGAGCAGGCCGGCCAGCCGCAGAAAGGAACCCCTTACTGAGAGACTGAACGACATTAAAGTGAGCTGCCTGTATTGCCGCTGAAACAATGGCCGGAGCGGGACTTCAGACATGGAGGTCTGAAGCCGAGCAAGAGCTTAGGAGGAGCTCATTGCGAGGTTGCCCAGGCGCAGGCCTGCAGTTGAAGCGCTGCAATCAGGCGCGCAACGATCATGAGTGAAGGTGATAGTAAATAAATATAGTGCTGCTATTGGTAAACTGAAAATGTAAGAAGATTGAACTGAAAACTGCCCGTAAAACTTAGTTTCGAAGACGATTGGTATCAAAGAAAATCTTGCGATTCAGGGTAATTTATGCTATGATTTATTTGGAAAAAGTTAGTGAATGACGAATACCCTGCTGTGTTCGTGATACCCGATAAAGTTTTGAGCTAACACTTATTATATGGGAACCCGGACTTCAGCTGCGGCGCAGCAGCCTTTGTAAAGAGGACCTGTAAAACAGTTGAGTAGGTACCCACCTTTCGGGGGAACAGTTCAAAACAACGGCCCACGGCATGGCGGGGTTTTGTATTGCCTATTCATATGTTATAATTTATTTTGTTTGTAAAAAAATGCTTATTTATTAAAAAGATTTGGATTGCCCGCAGTGATAAAAAGCGCGTAATTTAATTGAAAGCTTTTTTTGCCCAGGGGGTGGCATAATTGACTGTTGAGCGTATTAACCTGTTGATCAGCAGGGAGCTGAAAACAGGTACTCATCCGGGTGACCTGGTTGACCTCCTGGAGAAACTTGATCTTGAACAAAAAGTTGAATTGATTTCAAAACTTTCAGAACCGGATGCTTCTGAAATCTTTCAGGAGTTAGAGGATTTTGAGCAAGCTGAAATATTAAAAGAGTTAGATCAGGAAAAAGCAAAATCTCTTCTCAGCAGTATGCCTTCTGATGATGCCGCCGATTTAATCGGTGAGTTATCACCCGAAGAAGCAAATCAAATGATGCAAATAATTGATGAAGAAGAATTACTCGATTTTGGAGATCTTCTTAAATATCCCGAGGAAAGCGCCGGGGGCATAATGACCACGGAGTTCATTTCTCTGCCCGATGATATCCCGGTAGAAGAAGCAATCGCCAGGTTAAGAGAAATAGCTCCCGAGGCTGAGACCATATACTATGTTTATGTGGTTGACGACGAGGGACGTTTAATCGGAGTGCTTTCTCTGCGTGATTTGATTGCCGCTGCAGAAGGCACCATTCTCAAAAATATCATGAGGCGCAATATTATCAGTGTTAATGCTGAACTTGACCAGGAGGAAGTTGCCAGGGTTGTATCTAAATATGATCTACTTGCCCTGCCGGTTGTTGACGAACAGGATCACCTGCTTGGCATCATCACTTTTGACGATATCATTGATGTTATGGAACAGGAGGCTACCGAAGATATCTATCACATGGCCGGGGCAAAGGAAGTGGTTGGTATGGAACTGACCAAAGCCCCGGTAGGAAAAGTTGTTCGCTTAAGGTTACCCTGGTTATTTGTTACAATGTTTGGGGGAGTCTTGTCCGGGAGCGTAATCAGTGTTTATGAAAACACTCTTGAAGCAATAGTAGTACTTGCCGCTTTTATACCTGTTATCATGGGTATGGGTGGAAATGTGGGAACCCAGTCTTCGACTATATTTGTTCGTGGACTGGCTACCGGGGAAATTGAACAATCAGAAGTATGGAACTACTTTTTCCGGGAGATTAGAGTTGGTCTGACCATGGGTATTTTCTGCGGGTTGCTGATGTCGGTTATAGCATTAATCTGGCAGGGTAATATTTATCTTGGTCTAGTGGTTGGGATATCCATGTTAATTACTATTAGTTTTGCTACTCTTATTGGAACTCTTGTGCCGATTGTATTAAACAAGCTTAACATTGATCCGGCTATAACTGCCGGTCCTTTTGTTACTACCATCAAAGATTTTACCGGGCTGCTGATTTACTTCCTGGTTGCTTCTGCTTTTCTCAGTTATCTTCGCTAGTTTTATTATGTCATAATTTAAAGTTGCAATAATCACTGATCATATATGCTGTTTTTCAGCCGGCGCTCGCTTTATGTTCGCTAAAGGTTACCGGCACCAACTGAGGTTCTAAAGGGTTGCTTCATTTTTTAATTTACAGAGTTTGCTGGATTGCTGCAGTAACCGGCGCTCACGGATCGCTCTGCGCGTCATTGCAGCGGTTCAGTTTCAACCCCTCGCTTTGACTTTCTTCGTGATTCGCCGTCCGTGGCTCAGCACTCAGCGGCCGACCTCCGTGTCGGCCGGTCTGCTCACGGCCTCACTTCACCGGCACCTGCCGGCGCTCGCTTT
>CAZBKZ010000091.1:0-2548 GCA_964492615.1 uncultured Syntrophomonadaceae bacterium
AACTTTAACCGGTCAACTGTTGACGGTTATGCCCTGTCAGCGCGTGACACATTCGGAGCCGGTGAAGGCATGCCGGCCATGCTGGAATGCAAAGGTGAAATTTTGATGGGCACTGCAGCGCAGGCAATCAGCAGTGGAGAATGCTGCCTGGTTCATACCGGGGGAATGCTGCCCACCGGTGCAGATGCAGTATTAATGATCGAAGATACAGACGTCAGCGGCTCTTTAATTCAAGCATTCAGACAAATTGCTCCCGGAGAAAACGTCGTTCACAGAGGGGAAGACCTGCAGAAAGACGCTGTTGCTTTAGAAAAAGGTCACCGTCTGCGCGCTCCGGAAATTGGCATGCTGGCTTCACTCGGTATTACTGAAGTGGAAGTCCATCGCCGGCCGCTTGTCGGTTTTTTTTCCAGCGGCGATGAACTAACTGATTATCACTCAAAAAATCTGGAACCGGGGAAAATACGTGACAGTAACGCCCCCGCCCTGCAGTATATGACAGCCCAGATGGAATCATATAGTATTTCAGGCGGTATACTGCCCGACCGGTTTGAAACATTTATGGAAAAAAGCAGGGAAATGCTGGATAAAGTTGATTTCCTCATTTTTTCCGGAGGAAGTTCGGTAGGCAGCCGTGATTATACCGCACGCACGATGAATGAACTGGGCAGCCCCGGTCTGCTGGTAGAAGGCATTGCCATTCAACCCGGCAAACCAACTTTACTGGCAAACTGCAGTGGCAAACCTGTTCTTGGGTTACCCGGCCACCCGGTATCAGCTCTAAATATTTTCTCAGTTTTCGGAAAAGGAGTTATCGATCGTTTGCGAGGGGTAACTACTAAACCTTTCTATCCCACGGTTAAGGCAACCCTGGCCAGGAACGTTCCTTCAAAATCGGGGCGGACAGAATATGTAAGGGTTAAGTTAGAAGATGATCACGGGGTAATCAGGGCAATCCCTGTTTTTGGCCGTTCAGGCATGCTGCGAACACTGGCCGAAGCCGATGGCTTGCTGGTTATACCGGAAAAGAATGAAGGCCTGGCAGAAAATACTATAGTTGAAATAATGCTCTGGGAATAATAACCCGGTGTAAGGTTATTTTAGTTTTCTATCGGTACAGCATCTTGTATGATATCAGCAGGAGGGTTATGATGCGAAAAGTTTATTTAAGTAATACCCCAAGACAGGAAGCACTCGACCTGTTTCTGCAGGAAATAGCAATACCCCGTCGGACTGAAAACCTTGAGGTTGGTAAAGCGCTTAACCGTATTACCGCCGACCCGGTTTTCGCCACTCTATCCATGCCCGGCTATCATGCCGCAGCGATGGACGGTATTGCCGTGCAGGCGGAAAATACTTTTGGGGCATCAGACCAGGCTCCTCTCAGGTTAAAGCCTGACGAAGATTTTAGTTATGTCAACACCGGAAATGCCCTGCCTCCCGGCTTTGATGCGGTGATAAAAATTGAAGATATCCAGATATTACCTGATAAAAAGATTGAAATACTGGCTCCGGCCACTCCCTGGCAGCATGTCAGACCGGTTGGGGAAGATGTAGTGGCCGGGGAAATGATTGTTCCGGCCTGTCACCAGCTTAAACCACCGGATCTCGGTGCTCTGCTGGCAGGCGGAATTACCATGGTCGAAGTTATGGCAAAACCAAAAGTGATTATCATTCCAAGTGGAACAGAGGTTGTAAAAGCGGGAAGTGATCTGACCAGGGGAAGCGTTCCTGATTTTAATAGTACTGTTATCGCTTCTTACCTTAATGAATGGGGAGCAAGTGCAGAAATTTACCCCATTGTTCCCGATGATCCGTCCAAAATCAGTGAGGCTGTCAAAAAAGCAGTTGAAAATGCCGAGCTGGTGATTGTGATCGCCGGTTCATCGGCAGGTGAAAAAGATTATACTTACAATGTTATAGAAAAAATGGGACGCGCTTTTCTGCATGGTGTAGCGACCCGCCCAGGAAAACCATCTATCCTGGGCGAAGTAAACTCCACACCGGTTATCGGCCTCCCGGGTTATCCAGTGTCTGCCTACATGAGCCTGGAATGGTTTGCCCGGCCGCTAATTCACTCTTACCTCGGCTTGCCTGACCCGGTACGGCCGAAAATGCAGGTAAGCCTGGGACGCCGGGTAGTTTCGGAACCCGGTGTGGAAGAGTTTGTCCGCATGACTATTGGCTTCGTAAACGGCCGTTTTATTGCCAACCCGCTTACTCGTGGGGCAGGAGTTACAATGTCTTTGGTCAGGGCAGATGGTCTGCTGGTAATACCTGCAAATTCAATGGGTTGTGAACAGGAAGAAACAGTTGAAGTTGAGCTCTACCGCCCGGAAAACGTGCTGCGCTATAACTTACTGGCAGCAGGAAGCCATGACTTGATCATCGATCTACTCTCTACTGCCTTAAAAAAGCTTAACCCGTTAATTAATCTCTCTTCAGCCCACCTGGGCAGTATGGGCGGAATAGCAGCAATCGGACGTAACCAGGCGCACCTGGCCGGGGTTCACCTGTTTGACCCACAGACCAATGAATATAATGTGCC
>CAZBKZ010000092.1:0-2381 GCA_964492615.1 uncultured Syntrophomonadaceae bacterium
CGTTTTGGTGATGCGAATACCATGATGGCCCAGGGAGGAATCCAGGCTGCCGATAAAGAAAACGACAGCCCGGCCATTCATTATCTTGACGTGGTCGGCGGAGGGCGCTTTGAAAACGTGCCGGAACTGGCCAGGGCCCTGGTGATGGATGCCCCGTTGGCGATTAAATGGCTGGAAGATCTGGGGACCATGTTTGATAAAAAAGAAGATGGAACCATGGTTACCATCCACGGCGGGGGAACATCAAGGAAAAGGATGCATGCCGCCCGCGATTATTCCGGGGCCGAGATCATGAGAACTCTGCGCGACGAAGTATACAACAAGGGTATAACGGTAGTGGAATTTTGTGCCGCCGTGGAAATTTTACTTGATAAAAACGGACGCGCCGGAGGAGCTGTTCTCTATAACCTGGAAACAGAGCAATACCTGATTGCCAGGGCTAAGACAGTTATTATTGCCACCGGGGGCTCGGGCAGGCTGCACTACCGGGGTTTCCCGACCAGTAATCACTACGGGGCGACAGCTGACGGCCTGGTTATAGGCTACCGTGCCGGGGCAAAAACTATTTATGCCGATTCTATTCAATATCATCCCACGGGTGGAGCGTACCCGCCCCAACTTCTCGGATTGCTGGTAACAGAAAAAACAAGAGGCCTGGGTGCAACCCCGCTGAACATCAACGGGGAGCAGTTTGTCTACCACCTGGAAACGAGGGATGTGGAATCTTCGGCGATTATCCGTGAATGTTCGGAAAGAAAGCTGGGTGTTCCCCTGCCGACAGGTATAGATGCAGTATGGCTCGATTCGCCAATCCTAGAGCTGACTTATGGCGAGGGTACTATCGAAAAGCAGCTGCCGGCCATGCTGCGCCAGTTTATGCGTTTCGGAGTGGATATTCGCAAGGAGCCAATGCTGATTTACCCTACCTTGCATTACCAGAACGGGGGTCTGTTAATTGATGAAAACGGATTGACCGCCGTAGATGGCCTCTATGTGGCCGGTGAAGCAGCCGGGGGTATTCACGGGACCAATCGCCTGATGGGTAACTCGCTTCTCGATATAATTGTGTTTGGCCGCCGGGCAGGCCGTCATGCCGCTGCAGTAAGCAGCAATACTGTTGTACCGGAAGGTCTGAACCTTGAACATGTAGCTGCCTATCACAGGGAGTTGGAGGAGACAGGAGCTGCTGACGACAGGGTCGGACCGATGCTGCTTCCTCATTATACGCATCGTTAATTGTTAAAAAAGAACAGGTTTAATCAGTTTAATTCACCAACAAACAGCAGGCCGTGAGAACCTTGTGTCGAGGTAAGACGGTCTGCTGTTTGACTCTTTCAAAGGTTATTTTAACCTTTACCGGAATTAAGAGCCGATCTATAATATGATATGCCGAAAAAAGAATTGAAAAAAACAGATCCGCTGAACATTGAGGCGATAACTGCCGGTCTGGCAGAGTTTTATCCTTTGGCCAGGACAAGTTTGAATTATGAGAATCCCTTTCAACTTCTTGTTGCCACTATTTTATCGGCACAGACTACCGACGAACAGGTTAACAAGATAACAGAAAAGCTTTTCAGAGAAATACCTACTGCGGCGGAAATGGCTGACTTGGAACCTGCTGACCTAGAACAGTATTTAAAAAGCTGTGGTTTATACCGCCATAAAAGCCGCTATCTGGTTCAGACGGCAAAGATTTTGGTCGAGCATTACGGAGGCAGGGTGCCGGAGGAATTCAGTGAACTGGTCAAGCTCCCCGGAGTGGGAAGGAAAACGGCAAATGTGGTGATCAGCAGCGCTTTTAATAAACCGGCCCTGGCAGTCGATACACATGTTTTCAGGGTTTCCAGGCGTATTGGCCTGGCCGACGGTAAAAATACGGAAGTTGTCGAGGAGCAGCTAAAAAAGGTAATACCTGCTGCGGAGTGGAAAGATGTACATCATCGACTGATTGCCCATGGTCGGCAGGTATGTCATGCCAAAAATCCACAATGTGAATCCTGTTTTCTTATAAACTTATGTCAATTTGCAAGGGAGAGAAAAAGTATAAATGACAGCAACAAAGCTGAAGCCTAAAGACCTGCGCCTGGAATATAACGTAAATAAAATTAAGTTTAAAACTACTGATGAAGTGGCTCCCCTGGAGGGAATGATCGGCCAGGAAAGGGCTGTGAAAGCAACCGAATTCGGGCTGCGTATAAAAAGGCCGGGTTACAATATATTCATGACCGGGCTGACCGGAACGGGCAAGTCGAGTTATGCCCAGTCGATTATTAAAAAGATATCGGCTGAAGAACCGGTTCCGGATGACTGGGTTTATGTTTATAATTTTGAGCATCCCGGCGAACCGATTGCCCTGAACCTGCCCGCTGGAAGCGGTTACG
>CAZBKZ010000093.1:0-2234 GCA_964492615.1 uncultured Syntrophomonadaceae bacterium
TCCTGCACGCATATTTACACCCTCTTTCTTAAATTTGCCTGGATATCGTCTGTTTTTTTAGAGGATCAATCTGTTCCTGTCAGGGTCGTTATCATGCTCATCCAGCCTGAGGCCTTTAAGTGTAGATGCAATATGCTCTTCCACGGCATTTTCTGCCTCGGTCTGGCTTCCGAGAGAAAGAGCATCAATAATATGCTGATGTTCAGGGTAGGAAGGATTCTCTTCCATCTGGTAAAAGTTCTCGTAAAGAATTAAATAAATCTGGCTTCTGTAAATTATTCTGTTAAGATACTCTTCCATTACGGGATTTCCGCTCATGGCCGCGATTCCGCTGTGGATAGCATAATTAAGATTATAATAGATGCCGATATCACGCTTGTTAAAAGTATCTGTCTCCTCGGTAAGCAGCAGATTCAGCTGCTGAAGAGCTTGTTTGTTATTGTTTCGGACAATCTTACGAACAGCAGCTTTTTCCAGCTCCATCCTTACTTCAAAAGTGTCGTAGATCTCCTGGCTGGATGGTTTAATAATACTCGCGCCCCGGTTTCTTTTGTAAGTGACGTAACCGTCGTGGGCCAGTCTTTTAATCGCTGCCCTGACCGGGGTTCTGCTTACACCTAACTGGTCGGCAATCCTGGATTCCACCAGGTGAGTCTCAGGACGCAGGGTTCTTTTGAAGATGGCACTTTTTAATTTTTCGTAGACAAAATTTTCGGCATTTCCCTGTTCCAATAAAATCACCTCTTGATTACTTCCTGTATAAACTATTTTTGTTGCCAGGCGAGCATGCAAATTGTATACTAACATTGTATACTATTTCTGAGAAAGGAGGAAGCCTGATGAATAAAATATTTACCAGGATGGGTGACGGTTCTCCACTCTGGCTCAGCCCGGATGAAGTCAGGTTTGAGCTTAATGAAGGCACTCTCGATGCGGCAGATCGGGGTAAAGTTGATCCCCTGCAAAAAGAGGAGCTGCAGTACCTTTATGAAATTATTGCTCTTCCTGTTAACGCAGCAAGTATTAAGAGGGGCCAGGAAACGGTAACCTCGTCGGACTCAGGAGCATTTAAGATTAATTACCAGGCCAATATATCGCTTGACCGGGCCACTGCAATTATGGTCCACGAAAAAGTGCTGGCCGCTGATTCTCTTGACCTTGGTAATATTGATTACAGCTATAAATCGGTTAAGGCGATTATGCATGATGAAGCTAAAGTTATGGAAAACGTTCAGTTATGTGCCATAATGCCGGTTTTGTATGGCGCAATGCCTAACCTCGGTCTTTATACCAAGCCTGACGGACCTGTCGACAACTGGTCGGAGCTGCTGCCGCTTGGCAAGATTAAAGAGGCCCGGGCAGCCCAGGAAGAAGCGGTTGAGCTGGCAGTTAAGGATATGGTTTATATCGCCGGTGGCATGCATGCAGCCGGTGCCGACGGCATAAACTTTGATACCTGTGGGGCATCGGGTGATGCCGATGTTTTGGCAGCCCTGCTGGCGATTCGTGAAATAAAACAGAAATATCCCAACCTGGGGGTTGAAATGGGTATGGCAGGAGAGTTTATCCTGGGTATGCACGGTAAGCTTGAGTTTAATAAAACAAGGATTGCCGGGTTATACCCCCACCGGCAGGCCGAACTGGCTGCAAGCGCAGGGGTGAATATTTTTGGCCCGGTTATTAACACAAACAGCAACAGGAGTTTCCCCTGGAATCTGGCCCGGGCGGTTACCTTTATCAAGACCTGTTGTGAAACTTCACCTGTTCCGGTTCATGCCAACGTGGGAATGGGTGTCGGAGCTACCCCGATGACCCCTGTTCCGCCAGTTGATGCAGTAACACGGGCGGCCAAAGCTTTGATAGAGATCGGAAAAGCCGACGGGTTATAGATAGGTTCAGGTGATCCTTTTGGTAATGAAGCAGCCCAGGCAGTAGCGGTCGGAATGGGCGGTATCCGGACAGCCGGAGATCTGGTTTTACGGATGCAGCTTGCTAAAAGTATGAAGATTGAACAGGCAAAGCAGTATGTGGCCGACTGCCTCGGTGTAACTTCTTTTGAACTAAATGATTGCTCGGTAATGCGGGAAATCAGGCAGTCTCTGGATATCGGCTACCCCATGCCTGATCCCGGAGCGGCAAAAGGGATAGAGGCAAAAGTAAATATTGCCAGGGTACTGGGCTTAAAGATTAATGCGGTGGAGCGTTTTAAAGAGAAAACAGGTTTACAGTAAAAG
>CAZBKZ010000094.1:0-2034 GCA_964492615.1 uncultured Syntrophomonadaceae bacterium
GAACAAACTTTTGTATAAATTACTGCTCACCTGGCGCGAACATAGAGAGAGTAGCATAAAGGGCAGCTGAAACAAGGTTTGGAGCAGGCCGGCCGACATGGAGGTCGGCCGGTCTGCTCACGGCTTCACTTCACCGGCACCTGCCTGCGCTCGCTTTATGTTCGCTTAAGGTTACATGCAGCAACGGCAAACTGATTTAGTACTCAATTACTGAAACCAGTATCAAAGAAAAAATGATTATTCCGTTGAACAAACTTTTGTATAAATTACTGCTCACCTGGCGCGAACATAGAGAGAGTAGCTAAAAGGGCAGCTGAAACAAGGGTTGGAGCAGGCCGGCCGACACGGAGGTCGGCCGCCGTCGCAAGCTCCGGATGAGCTTATCGTAAGGGTAGCCTGAGCGGAGACCCGCAGTTGAAGCGTGCCCTTTTGCACGCAACGATCGTGAGCAAAGGTGGCAGTAATTAAATACTATGAAGCGCTCGCTTTATGTTCGCTTAAGGTTACCGGCAGCAACGAGAGACAAATGGAGTGAATATAAAAGGCAAGTGTGAGCAAAGGTGACAGTAATATTAAAGTGTGCTCACGCACAGATTTGTGCAGTAGAGTAGTGGTTAATATAATTAATCAACAGTGAAGTGAATCACCCGGTTATCAATAAAAAGTTCCTTAAAAGAAAAGAAATCCTTAATCCAGTGTAAAGCTTTTTCATGATAGAAAAAAAGATGAGTAGGATCATTTTTATAATGCCAGGTGGCAAAGTTGATTTTATCATTGAACAGTTCGGTCATGCAGAAAAGGGAACCTTTCGGTTTTATGAGTGAGCGCAGTAAAACAAATTCTCTCCGGGGATCACGAAAATGCTCTATGACTTCCGAACAAAAAATGAAATCATAGGTTTTGGATAAAACTTTCCTGTCATTATGATAATAAATATCAAACAGTAAGGGCCAGTAACCGCTTTCCTTCAGCATTTCGGTTATTACCGGGCCGTGCCCAGCTCCATAATCTAGTGCGGATGATTCTGGCTTGTAATGCTTGGTAATTCGCTCGACCAGCGGTTTTACAAAGTTTCTGTAGCCTGGATCATAAACATCATTATGATGTTGATCATACCTGGCTTTTTCGTGTTCTGGATCAGGGTAGAAAAAAGGATGCATCATTACCGAACAACAATAAGAACAGCGGTAGTAGTCAATACCCCTGAATTGAAAATATTCATCAGTTATTGCTCCGCAAAGCATGCAATTAAAATATTGGCCCAAGTTTTTATCTCCCGTATATTGATAACTACAATAGCTAAATATTTCTCTACTAATATCCATACACCGCAAGAAAAGGACAAAAACCAGCCTACTTTAAAGCAGGCTGGTTTTATTAAACTAACACGGCGTTATAGACCTTACTCCTTCCAGGCGATGAAGCGGGCCCAGCAGGAAGCAAGCTCCATTCCTTTCTGCATGAAACAGCCAATAAAATAACGCCCGGCTGAAAGATTGTTTAATTCATTTCCAAGGTTTTCAGCATGGACCAGTCCGAACGGAAAGAGGTTCAAATGCATATCCTGGTAGTATTTATCCAGCGGATACATCTCATCCCAATCCTTACCAAACTGATCGATCAACTTCTGGTTTGCTTCTTCAAAGGTCTTCGGATGCAGCTGACGCTGTATAGTATTCATCGGGTGCTCCATTGCCACACAGTCAACACCGAGCCACTTGATCTTCTTCTTCAGGCACCATTCAGCAAAGTCAGGCGAGGGACCAGGGTGCCGAATCATATACTTGAACTCATTTGAGTCCTCCTCGGCCCAGCCAAACTTACCATAGCCCGTTTTAACAATAAGGATATCTCCTTCTTTTACATCAACCACTTTTTCGATCATCTCGGGAGTATAAACACTGGCATCGCTGACAAACTCTGATATATCAGCGATTGCTGCCGGTCCAACCCAGAAATCCAGTGGTGTCTGGCCAATAGTTTTTCCATTAATGTAAAAATGCGGTTCTCCGTCCATATGTGTAGCAATGTGGA